>NZ_JAHUWN010000016.1 GCF_019219025.1 Bacillus sp. sid0103
TTACTCATGTAAATCCTCCGTCCACAATAATTCTTTTATTATAAACGGGTTTTCTTTCTGGGGACATAGAAAAACCCGAATAAAGGGGCACTTTTTAATTAGTGTCCATTATTCGGGTTACAGTTCAGGTTTAGACGCTTTTTTTAGTATGTTTCTCTTTACAAACAACTTTTCTTGTTCAATCATTAGCTCTGAAAGCTGCCGATAGGAATGATATAATCCAGGCCTTGCCATAATAAAGGCTAATCGCTCCTCCACATTAACAGGTTTAAAATCAAACTGTTTATAATTAATCGATTCATTCTGTGGAATTGGCAGCTCATTTGCCCTAGATAGAAATTGGATAAATAAGTAAATTCCTTTTTCCATCAACACTTTTGCATTGTGGTAATCCCGTTCACGAAAGTATTTTTCAAGTTGCTTTTTACTTTTATCCCATTCGGTAAGTAGATTGGATATCTCCACCTCATTGTGCTCCATTTAGCGTGACCTGACCTTTCATCCTCTTTTTCCCTTCCCTGCAGAGTTCTAACAAAGGGCAGCTTGGACATTGTGGATTTTGAGCTTTACAATGATAACGTCCAAAAAATATCATCCGGTGGTGTGTGACAGACCATTCGTCTTTTGGAACCTTTCTCATTAATGTTTTTTCCACTTCAAGGACAGTATCCTTCCACCTGCATATACCTAATCGTTTACTTACTCTCTCCACATGTGTGTCTACTGCAATTGCAGGTACATTATAAGCAACCGACACCACAACATTTGCTGTTTTCCTGCCAACGCCAGGCAGTTTGGTTAACTCATCACGATCCGTTGGAATTTCACCGTTATATTCATCTAATACCATTCTACAAAGATTTTGAATGTTTTTAGCCTTATTCCGATAAAGGCCAATCGAGCGAATGTCGTTTTGCAATTCTTCAAGAGAAACTGCTAAGTAATCCTCAGGTGTTTTATATTTTTCAAATAATGTTTTGGTTACTTTATTGACAAGCACATCGGTACAT
Organism: Bacillus sp. sid0103; assembly: GCF_019219025.1. The sequence goes on from NZ_JAHUWN010000016.1 coordinate 1,011, forward strand.
TGTGCTGATAAAGCCACAGCGATGACTAGTTCAAAGGGATTCGAATGATTTAACTCACAGTGGGCCTCTGGAAACATCACTCCCATTTGATCAAGGCAATAACGGATTTGGATATTATTTAGCATTTCTATCACCTACTACTATTAAAATGAAATAAAACGAGAGATAGATCCCTCGTTAGTCAAATTATTGTTCTAACCAATTGTAAAAAGGAACGCTAGGCTGATGTGATTCAGTCTTAATATTCCCCTTCTGCGTTTGCTTTTGACGAAATTTTTGCCCATGGTTTTTTGCCTGCTCAATTGTTTTTATTCCATTCTTCTTCCACTCAAAGAGAATTCTATCAATATAGCGGAAATTTAATTTCCCCGACATTACAGATTCACGTAAAGCAGCTTTGATAATAATTGGGTCATGATGGTCATCATCCATCCACATAGCTAGAGATTCACATTCAAACGGAGAAAGCGGACGTCCAAATTCCTTTTCAAAACACGTATATAGGTCCGTTTCATCGGTCTTCTTATCTAATTCTTTATTATTATTCTTTTTCAAGAATTGTTCTATCAGTCTTTCCCATAAAGGCTCGACTGAATACTTCTCATAGCGAATGCCATCATTGTTATATTCGTCTGTGATTTGAATAAATCCTCTTTGAATAAGTCTTCTGAGCATTTCGTTACATTCAGAAACGGTAATCGTCATACGTGCTGAAAGCTCGTCGGGAGTAGGGAATTCATGTCCTTTATCTAAAAAGGTGAGAATATTTAATATAAGAACAAGTTCATATTCATTTAAATTTAAATTACGGTATTCAGAAAATAATAATGTAGGAACAGTAATGTTCCCTTCTTGAATCCATGCTAATAAGTTTGTTTTCATGTTAAGGACACCTCCTGTTTAGTATATCATGAACAATATGTTCGAGTAAGAGTATTAGGCATCCATCTTTGGTAACTAAAAGCAAAAAGCCTGCAGCTATTCGCAGACTTTTTGCAAATATTAATTATTGACAATGCTTGATTTTGAAACAACAAATTGGCGTATTCTTTCAACTGCTTGTTCTAATAATTTTAAAGAGGTTGCATAGGAAAGTCTAATATTATCAGGAGTTCCAAATCCTGAACCAGGGATCACAGCCACTTTAGCATCCACCAGCAGGGCTTCAACAAAAGCATCCACATTATTGTAACCTGTCATCTCTGCTGCTTTCTTCACATTTGGATAAAGATAAAAAGCACCTTGTGGTTTCACACAAGTCACACCTGGAATTGCCACAAGCTTTTCAAAAATAATTTTTAATCTTTCTTCAAATGCCTTTCGCATATCCTCTACCGGCTGTTGTGGACCATTGTAAGCGGCGATTGCTGCATACTGAGCAGTTGTTGTAGGATTAGATGTACTGTGGCTAGCAAGGTTTGTCATTGCTTCAATGATCACTTTATTACCTGCTGCGTATCCAATTCTCCAACCAGTCATCGAATGTGACTTGGAAACCCCATTGATTACAATCGTTTGCTCTTTTAATTCAGGAGAGAGTTGAGCAATCGAAATATGCTTATTTTCACCATATACCAGCTTCTCATAGATTTCATCTGAAACGATGAGAATGTTCTCTTCAAGACAAACTTTGCCTATTTCCAAAAGTTCTTCAGCTGTATATAAGACTCCAGTTGGGTTACTAGGTGAATTAATAATAACTGCTTTTGTCTTTTCTGTGATTGCATTTTTTAATTGCTCTGGTGTGACTTTAAATTGATTTTTCTCAAATCCCTCAATATAAACGGGGATACCGCCTGCTAATTTCACTTGTTCCGGATAACTAACCCAATAAGGTGTCGGGATAATGACCTCATCGCCATCGTTTAAAATCACTTGAAATAAAGTATAGAGGACATGTTTAGCACCATTGCCGACAATGATTTCATTAAGATTATATGCTAATTCCTGATCCTCTTCGAATTTCTTGATAATTGCTTTTTTTAAGCCAGGTAAGCCAGCTGAAGGTGTATACTTCGTATGTCCTTCATTCATGGATTGATAAGCAGCATCTAAAATATGCTGTGGAGTATTGAAGTCAGGCTCACCGGCTCCCAGACCGATGACATCTTCCCCTTGTTCTTTTAGTTCTTTTGCTTTCGCTGTAATCGCTAATGTTGTTGAAGGTGTAAGTGCTTTTACACGATTAGCTAATTCCACTACCATACCAATTTCCTCCGCTCTCCATTTATTTATAAGTTCTCAATTTTTTTAAGCCACTCACCAGTATCAAAGTGAACATAATAATAATTTATTAAATTATTATTGGACCGGTAATAAATTTCCCATAATGGGATATTTTTTTCCATGCCAAGACGAACAGAAATGATCTTCTTAGGGCTTTTTTCTTGTTGAAGTTTTTGTATAGCTGCTTCTTTTGTTAGCCCATTGTTAGCTTTTCTGACGAAAATTTCCTTACTTTTTTCAGGAATCCATACAATAACCTTTTCGCCTTTCTTACTTTTTCCCTCAATGACATTTACCGTTTCATTCCCATTATAAATATGAAAATCTTCAACCTCTGTTAATGATATTTCCTTTTTCGCAAGTGTGACAGCTTTTTTTTCGGCTGTTTTTAAAGGATCAACTGCTGATAAATAAACTTTTATCAATAATCCACACAGAGCTAATACTAATATTGATAGAACAATAATCCACTTTTTCATTTAGAAATCACTTCTTTATGTACGATAAATCGTAAAAATCGCTGTATTTTGATTCTCTTGATCCAGTGCTAGACCAAACATAAGGTCTTCCTGTTTCAAAGTTCGATTAAGGGCATCAACAATTTTATATAAATCCGGACTGTGTTGGATTTTCACTGTTGATAAAACTTCTATTTTACTTTCCATCCGTTTTCCTCCAATGTATTCCTATTTCTCTACATTTTTTGATAAATCTTATCCATTATTATAACAGGTTGAAGCAAAAAGAGGGTCTAAGATGATATGATTTTCAAATTAAATTTTATTCATCCGATTCAATTGGGATTGTGATCACCTCATAATTTGAATCGGTGAATTTGATTGTTATTGTACCATGTTTTTTAGTTGAATAAATTTCCGACCAAGTTTCATGCAGATCAACAAGAATTTCTGGATCATGCTGCTCTTCTTCGGGTGAAAATAGAATTGAAATTTGCGGATTTAAATACTGAATTAACTTCTCAGAAATAGAGTCTTCCACCGCACAATTAGGAATTTTAAAAACATTAATATTCTCAAGATTCTTCCTTAATAGAGTTTCCTCCGCGCGTGGTGTAAATGACGTCATAAAGAAAATTCGGTGATTAAAAAATTCAAATGTCAGATCCATACCTTCATTATCTTCACTACCCAAAAATTGAACGACAGCAGTCATCTCAGGCAGGATTGTTTTCTTTGTTCCCGCTCCCCACGATATAACTGCTGGTTTATTGATTGAATCCAGTTTTTTTCTGATTTGAGTAGATCGTTCAGGTGTTGTAATTATTTCCTTAATTTTGTATTTCGATATTAACCGATTGATTTGTTTTTCAGTAACTTCCTGATCATTATTAGTAAGGATTAATTTAGAAATCTCCTTCACATCATAAAGGTAAAGCCAGCCTTCTAATTCCGCGTTGGTTTCTTTCCCGCCGACATTTACCAAGATATTCTCATTATTTGCACCTTGAATAAGAGTTGCTTCCCCTTCCGAAAGTCCAAGAAAAGTCACTGCAACTTCATGATCCTTAATATTTAAATCGATGTTTTCTATATTATTTAACGAAGGATTCGAGGCCTCTACCGTGAGTGTCGTTTGAATAAAAAAGGCCAATAGTACGAGTAAGGTTCTCATGACACACCTCCCACATATAGGATGTGTATATTGCCAATTTTTATCCAGTATAATATCCAATTGTCATCGCTGATATGAACATCAAATCATAACCACGAGTGGATAATTTCAACTAAATCATCGACCCTTCCCCTATTAATAGGTACAGTAGGAATAGACTTCAAAAAAGCCTTCCCATATTTCGTTGTTACAATCCTTTTGTCAAAGACTACAATAATGCCACGATCATTTTCTGTTCGAATTAGGCGGCCAAATCCCTGTTTAAATCTAAGAATTGCTTCAGGGAGTGAGTATTCTGAAAATGAATTCCCCCCGCGTTTTTCTATCAACTGACATTTAGCCTCGGTTAAAGGATCATCTGGCGGACTAAATGGAAGCCTGACTATAACAAGGCAGGATAAGTCTTCACCAGGTATATCTACTCCTTCCCAGAAACTGCTGGTTCCTAATAATAAAGCTTTATCATAGCGCTGGAAATTCCGGGTTAGCCTTGTTCGGCTGCCGCTTGTTATCCCTTGAGCAATCATCGCATAATCATGTAAAAAACCACTTTCTTTAATTAATTCATAAGTTTTCTTAAGCATGTCATAAGCTGTAAATAAAAGCAGCATTCTTCCTTTTGTTGCTTCAGCAATTGTAATAATATGCTCCGTAATTGAAATAACATAATCATCAAGAGAAACAGAATTTATTTCTGGTAAGTCTTCCGGAATTAAAAGCTGTACCTGGTGATTGTAGGCAAATGGAGAAGGGATATTTACTTGTATAGTTTCATTAGGATCAAGGCCAATTTCCTTTATGAAATAATCAAATGATTTATTTACAGTCAGTGTCGCAGATGTAAAGACGACCGCTTTTTTTAGTTGAAAGAATTGTTCCTTTAACTGTCCGGCCACGGAAGTCGGCTGAACCATAAATGTAGTCACATTTTGCGGTGAACGAATATCGATTTCAATCCATTTTACATCGTTGGTTAGTTTAAGAAAGGAATCAATAACCGTAACTCTAAGTTCTGCCAATTCACATTGAAATGATAGAATTTCTTCCAATTTATTTTCATCCGAACGTGATAAAGAATTACTCTCCTTTTTAATCCATTCAAGACGGTCGGAAATTTCTGAATAGAGGTCCTTAAGTAAAAAGGCAAACCTCTCTGCACTGTGAATAAGTGCCTTTTTTTCTTTCGCTTCGTCATTTGCTGAAAAACGAACCTTGGTACGATTAATTCCTTTTTTATTCGACATCTTGGCTCTTGCAAAATGGGCAATCAATTGGAATAATTCGTCTGTTTCAAACGTAAGATCAGCCATTAATTGATTTATCTTAGTTGTAGGTGTCAGAATCTCGTTTTTTCCTGATACTGTATCAATTAGCTTCTCCATCTCATAAAAGAGTTGTTTTTGTTCATAAAGGCCAAATTGACTTAATGTTAGACGGGTGGATAAATAATCTAATGTATGTCCAAAGAACTGACTTGCCGCTTTTTCAAAATGGTGTCCTTCGTCTATAATAGCGTAAGAAAAATCAGGTAGGATCGTGCCTTCCCCTTTAATATCGCTTAATAATAAAGAATGATTTGTAATAATGATATCTGCTGCTTGCACTTTTCTTTTGGCCCTTAAATAAAAATCTCTATCTTGCCACTCTTGGTTCTGTAAAAAAATAGCTGGTTCATTTTTAATTTTGTTCCAAAAAATTTGCCCACCGCTTGAAAGGTTTAATTCATCCCGATCACCGGTTTCTGTTTCGATCAGCCAAACAAGAATTTGCATTTTGGTTAAACCAGTATCGTAATTATCGTTTTCTTCTTCCAGGGTCTGTTTAAATTTTTCTAAACTAATATAATGATTTCTCCCTTTTAGCAAAACAAAGTTTAAATGAAACGGCAAAAGTTTTGCCAAGAGAGGGATTTCATTTTTTAAAAGCTGTTCTTGCAAATGAATGGTATGTGTACTTACGACAATAGGAAGCCTATTTTGCCTTGAAAAGTAGGCAATTGGAAGCAAATACCCAAGTGATTTACCAACACCAGTTCCAGCCTCAATCACCGAATGCCTTTCACTTTGAAATGCTTGATAGACTGTATCCATCATCGCAAATTGGCCAGTCCTCTTTTCAAATGCATCAAATGCCTTACTTACCAAATCAATTTTATCTGACTCAGTTGCAGGATATTGATACTCACTACCATTAGCAGTTGAACCTGTAGGATCTGGAAGTCTTTTTAAGGCTAGTTCCTTAAAAATCTCGATAGACTCAGGCAATCTTTCCAATGCATCATCTTTATTAACCAGTAATTCATCAAGAAACTGCTGAAGGTCGCTTTTCAGTCCTCCTGATAAATGAGCAAGCTGTTTTAGCGTGACGATTGGTAATGATGTCATTCGATCCAAAAGAATAAGAAAAAGTTCAGCCGTGACCTGTGCATCACTATCCGCTTGATGGGGACGATCATGAGTCAATTTTTCTCTTTCTGCTAAATCAGATAGTTTATAGCCATCTGCAGTCGGATAAAGGATTCTTGCCATTTCAACTGTATCAAGAACAGGTCCGAAAAACCCTTCCTGGCCAGACTGGATTAATTCTTCTTGTAAAAAGGACAAATCAAACAAAACATTATGTGCAACAAAATAGGCTCCATCCAGTAAAGTCATGACCTTTTCTGCGATTTCCGAAAAAAGCGGCGCATCTTTGACCATATCATTATTTAAACCAGTTAATTCTTCAATAAATAATGGTATGGATTTTTTTGGATTGACTAGTGATGAAAACTTTTCTGTAATTTTTCCATTTTCAATGACCACAGCTGCAAATTGGATGATTTTATCACCCTTTTTTGGAATGTTTCCCGTTGTTTCCAAATCAATTACGACGAATTTATTAAGCATTCATTAACACCCCAAACCTTCGTTCAGTAAAACGGTATCACATTATCTTCCAAACAAAAAGGATATGCTATGTGGAGAATCAGATTCTACCATTATCATTACGATTTTTATTATTATGTATATTATATAAACTCTTGTTAAAAAAGAAAAATCCCCAGAACTGGGGATTACATGATTGTGAGTGCAGGTTCAGCATGGATTAGTTCTTTTATACGATTGTTTTCATCCATAATTGCCACTTTTGGCTTATGCGCGGCTAGTTTTTCTTCAGCGACTACCGCATAGGAAATAATAATGACAATATCACCTTTTTGAACAAGGCGGGCAGCTGCACCATTTAAACAAATGACTCCACTGCCTCGTTCACCTGGAATAATATAGGTCTCTAAACGAGCACCATTATTATTGTTAACAATTTGAACCTTTTCATTTGCAATCATTCCAACTGCATCTAATATATTTTCATCAATTGTGATACTGCCCACATAATTTAAATTTGCCTCTGTAACAGTAGCACGATGGATTTTTCCGTTCATCATGGTGCGAAACATATATCTTCTTCCTCCAATTCCTCTTATTCCCTATTAATCTATTTTCGTGATGAAATTGTCTATTAAACGTACCTTTGAAAATTTTACAGCGAGCGCAATAATAATTGTACCCTCTAATTTTTCCAATGGTTTTAATTGTGGATAGGAGTAAATTTGTACATAATCAATAACACCACTCGCTTCATGATTAATCATTTCACGAATCAAGTTAATTAATTTAGCAGGGTCTTTCTCACCCTCATTAATGGCTGCTTCTGCAGCTTGAAGGCTTTGAAATAGAACCGGTCCTTCAAGTCTTTCTTGCGGAAGCAGATTTACATTTCGAGAACTTTTCGCAAGCCCATCAGATTCCCGAACGATATCTACGGCAACAAGATTTACAGGAATATTAAAATCAGAAATTAATCCCTCAATAACCGCAACTTGCTGGGCATCTTTTTTTCCGAAATAGGCTCTTGTTGGCATAATGATGTTAAAAAGCTTTGTAATGACTGTAGCTACGCCGTCAAAATGGCCAGGGCGAGAACTCCCACACAAAACATCAGTCCGATCCTGTACGGTAACTTTGACTGAAAGTTGGTTTGGATACATTTCTTCGGCAGAAGGATAAAACAGATAATCAACCTTTTCACTTTCAGCCAAGGCACGGTCACGCTCAAAATCACGTGGATATTCAGCATAATCCTCTGTTGGTCCAAATTGTAATGGGTTAACAAATATGCTTAGGACAATTATATCATTTTCCTGTCTTGCTTCATTCACAAGTGTTAAATGTCCTTCATGGAGAAATCCCATCGTTGGGACAAAGCCAATCGATTTACTTTGGCTTTTGTGGTTGGAGATTATCCCCTGCATTTCCTTAATCGTTGTGATGACCTTCATTTTATACCTCCATAAAGCCCTTTCAGTTCCTGTTCCTTCATTGTAAAAGAATGCCTATCCTCAGGAAACTGTTTACTTTTTACGTCTCTTGCATACGCTTGAATGGATTCGATCATGAATGGATTTACGGAATGGTATTGTTTCACGAACTTTGGTACTCGTTCAACACCATAGCCAAGGATATCATGATAGACAAGCACTTGACCATCCACGTCAACTCCGGCACCAATACCAATAATAGGAATCGAAAGACTTTGTGAAATTTCCTCAGCCAATTGTTTTGGGACACATTCAAGAACAATGGCAAATGCTCCTGCCTCTTCACATTTCTTAGCATCATCCATTAATTTCCTTGCAGCTTGTGCATCTTTCCCTTGTACTTTATACCCGCCTAATACTCCTACTGATTGAGGGGTCAACCCTAAATGTGCGCATACAGGAATGCCTGCCTTTGTGAGAGCTGCAATTTTTTCTAAGACATCATCTGCCCCTTCAAGTTTTACCGCATGTGCACCTGTTTCTTGAATAAGTCTGCCTGCATTCATCAATGTATCCCGAACGGATAGGTGATAAGTTAAAAAAGGCATATCAGCGAGAATAAATGTATCTTTAGCCCCCCGTTTAACCGCCTTCGTATGATGGATCATGTCTTCAAGCGTAACTGGGATGGTTGAGTCATAACCAAGAACAACCATTCCGAGGGAGTCTCCCACTAAAATGACGTCGACTCCTCCTTCTTCTGCTTGTTTAGCAGATGGGTAATCATACGCTGTCAGCATGACAATTTTTTCATTATTTTCCTTCATTTTTAAAAAATCTGTTGTTTGCTTCATCCATTTTCCCTCCTTTTAATTGGGAGAGGGGAAAAGAAGATTTCGAAGAGCAAATAAAAAGATCCTTCTGAAGGCAGAGGATCCCGATTACTCTTTTACATGCTTCATCCCTCTGTCCCGGTCCGTTAAACGGATCTAGGCAGAAACCTTTTTAATTGTTTGTCACATAAAGGTGCAGTTCGCTGTGGATACTGCCCATTGGAATGAATTATAACAAATTTCAAGAAAAGTTCAAGCATTATAATTCAATATCGGCTGAATAGATATGGTGGATGAAACCAGACTCATCCTCTAATTTCAACACTCCATCATCTGTAATGCCAAGAGCTTTTCCCTCAATGGTATTCGATAATGTTCTTGCTTTTATGTTTTTACCGATACTGCTGGCATAGCCCTCCCATAAAAGTTTTATTGGTAAGAAGCCCTGTTCGAGATACACTGTATACAGTTTTTCAAAGTGCTTGAGGATACTTCTAATTAACTCAGCTCTCGAAACTGATACTTTATTCTCAATAAAAAGGGAGGTGGCAATTTCTTGAAGCTCTGATGGGAAATCATCTTTCTTTTGATTCACGTTTATACCTATTCCAATAATAATCGAATGAATTTGATCTGCTTCAGCCTGTAATTCCGTTAATATCCCCGTTACCTTTTTTCCATTTATAAGAATATCATTTGGCCATTTTATTTCTGGAATAAGGTCTGTCATTTCTTCAATTGCTTGAACAATTGCAACAGCTGTTAGCAATGTCAATTGTGGCGCGTTACTAAGAGGGATATTAGGACGTAAGATCATACTCATCCAAATACCAGTATATTTTGGGGAATGCCATTTACGGGCCATTCTCCCCCTCCCTGCCAACTGCTCTTCGGCAATGATGATTGTCCCTTCTGGGGCATCTTCTGAAGCTAAACGGTGTGCAATCTTCTGGGTAGATTCAACACTCTCTTCATAATGGATATTTCTCCCCATCAAGGTAGTTGCTAAACCGAGCCGTATTTCATCAGCTGTTATTTTTTCTGGTGTTTTTAGTATCCGATAGCCTTTATTTCTAACCGCATCTAATTTAAATCCTTCTTTTCTGAGTTCCTCTATATGCTTCCAAACTGCTGTCCTAGAGCATCCAATGAGTTCTGCAAGATGTTGTCCTGACAGAAAGTCATTCCCAGCATTTGTAAAGGCATCCAGTAGCTCTTTTCTTATTTCAGATTGCACTTCATTAGCCACTCCTTGATTTTTTCAATGTTATTATCGAGTTGTCCAGCTAAGATCTTTTTTTCAATAGCTAAAAGCGTCTCCTTCAGCCATGGTCCTCCTCTTTTATTGAACAAGGCCATTAGGTCATTCCCAGACACATTTATTTCTGCACGATCTTTTATTGGTAGAGAGTCGTACAGATTGATCCAACGTTGCAAAGATTCTGTTTCCTTGATGTTATTAATTTCAAGGTAGACCCTTTCTGTTGAAAGAATCGTATTACGCCCCGCAGAATATAAGTCATAAATAGACCATTCATGGTCAAGTCTTATATAGAGGAAATGGACAATCCGCTGAATCTCTCTAATTTCCTTAAGTGAAAGCCGCCATTCCTTTAGGAAAACCTCAATCTCTTTTTCCTTTAGATTTAAACAGAAAATCAATAATGACCATATTTCATTCATCTTAAGGTCAGGGCTTTCAAAGCCTAGCATTTTTTCTAAAAACTGCCTCTTGTCCTTCAAACCAGGTAAATATAAATAAATGTTTGTTTCAAGGAGAATAGTAAGTGCAGTTCGTGTATTCTTTCCGATTAAAAGTTTTTCAAACTCTACCCTTTTTCTCTCAACCGCAATGTTCTCAAGCAAATGAACCAGCATGGCTAATGCTTGAACTGTTCCCTTTTCAATTTGAAAAGAAAGTTGGCTAACAAACCGAACAGCTCTCATTATTCTTAGAGCATCCTCTTGAAATCTATCACTTGGATTTCCGACTGTTTGAATTACTTTTTTTTGTATGGATAATAAACCATTAAATGGATCTATCAGTTTTCTATTTTTGTCCATTGCAATTGCATTCATCGTAAAATCTCTACGCTTTAGATCATCCTTTAAATTACGAATAAAAGTAACTTCTTTGGGTCTACGATAATCTTGATACTCTGATTCCGTTCTAAAGGTAGTAATTTCATATGCTCCATGTTGAACAAGGACGAGAACCGTTCCATGTTCTATTCCAATATCAATTGTTTTCGGAAAAATCTTTTTCACTTCAGCGGGTGTGGCACTAGTTGCGATATCTACGTCATTAATCTCTCTTTTTAACAGAAAATCTCGAACTGAACCACCGACAAAATAGGCTTCGTAGCCAGCATCCTCCAGCTGTTTTAAAACAGGAGCTGCTGTTAAGAATGGATCTGTCATTTCCTTCACCTTAATTCAGTAAATTAAAATAAATTTGCTCATATTGTTCAACGATTTGGTCAGCTTTAAATTTGGTTTTTGCAGTGTAGACGGATTGGTTAGAAAATTGTTGGTGAAGGATGTTGTCATTTAAAACAGTTAGTGCTTTATTGGAAATATCTTCGATATCACCCACTTCACAAATGAAACCATTGACACCATGATTAATAACCTCAGGAATACCGCCAACATTGGTACCTATACATGGAACCCCACATGCCATCGCCTCTAATGCAACTAGGCCAAAGCTTTCTTTTTCCGATAATAACAACATTAAATCACTAATGGAGTACAATTCCTCTAAGCTTTCTTGTTTTCCAAGGAATATGACTTGATCTTCTAATCTAAGCTCTCTAACCAACTTACAAACAATGGTCATTTCAGGACCATCACCGACTAACAGTAATTTAGCAGGTATTACAGATGCGATCTTGGCAAAGGATTTCACTACATCTTTCACCCGCTTAACTGGACGAAAATTGGAAACATGAATAATAACTTTCTCATCTTCCCTTATCTCAAAATCTGACTTTAAAGCAAGCGCATCACTTTTTTTATAGATACGGTCATCAATAAAATTATAAACGGTTTCGATTGGTTTATCAGGATTAATGAGTTCATAGGTTTGGTCCACTAACGCTTTGGAGACTGCCGTTACTGCATCAGATTTTTCAATTCCAAATTTAATGGCATCTGTTAACGATGGATCATACCCTAAGATCGTTATATCTGTTCCATGTAACGTGGTGACAATTTTAACATCACGGTGGCTCATTTGCTTCGCTAATATTGCACAAACTGCGTGAGGGATAGCATAGTGGACGTGAAGCACATCTAATTTTTCCCGATTTGCTACTTCCGCCATTTTACTTGCTAAAGCAATATCGTAAGGTGGATACTGAAATACGGAATATTGATTGACTTCAACTTGATGATAATATATATTATGATAAATTTTATTTAACCTAAAAGGGATACTTGATGTAATGAAATGAATTTCATGACCTTTTTCAGCCAGCATTTTTCCTAATTCCGTCGCTACCACACCTGAACCACCTACGGTTGGATAGCAAGTAATGCCAATTTTTAATTTCCTCATCGTTATTCTCCTATCAAATCTCGATTCAAAAGAATGGGAACTTTCGTTTTGAACCCTTCAGCAAATGCGACACCAACAAGTTTTCCAAACATTTTTTCCCTTGCCTCTACTGTTTCAATATACCCATTTACGAGCGGGGTATTGTAACTTTCTTCTGTTTGCTCAAATTGGCTTTTGTATTCCCTCAATGCTTGGAGTTTCTGATCCATATATCGTGAAATATCGATTGTAAAATCTGGTTTATGAAAACCATTAATCATATAGAAATAAACTTGCTCCACGCGGTGTGCTGGTTCATTTCCTTCTGTTTCATACTTTCTTATTCCAGCAGAAAATACTGCCTCTTCCACTAAATTAGCACAATTCCCATGGTCAGGATGCCGGTCCTCAAAATAAGGTGCAAAAACAACCCGAGGCTTCGTAAGTCTAATCATCCTAGCAATTTCTCTTATGTATTCTTCTTTAAAAAATAATCCCCTATCTGGAAAACCAAGTGAAGTTCGCATTGAAACTTTAAGAATCTCAGCCGCATTTGCTGCTTCCAATTTTCTTAATTCAACGTTCCCATTCGAAGAAAGGTCGGCATCTGTTAGGTCACAGATACCAACACGTTTTCCTTCTGATGTCAATTTTGCAATCGTACCGGCCATGCCAATTTCGACATCGTCTGCATGGGCTCCAAATGCAAGGACTTGAAGGTGTGGATTATTCATTGATTACACCATTCTCTTTTTTTAGATTTCTCCATTCAATTAGTCCTAGTTCTAAACCTCTAATTAATAATTCCGCAGTTCCCATATTTGTAGCCAGAGGTATGGAGTATACATCACAAAGCCTGACCAATGCAGTGACATCTGGTTCATGCGGCTGAGAGGTTAAAGGGTCGCGGAAAAAGAAAACAGCATCCATGTTATTTTGGGCAATCATTGCTCCTATTTGCTGGTCACCACCAAGAGGTCCAGATTGGAAACGAGTAATATTTAACCCCGTTGCTTCACTAATCCTTTGTCCGGTAGTCCCTGTTGCAAATAAGGTATGCTTCGCAAAAATATACTGATAGGCGGTTGCAAATTGAACCAGATCATTTTTCTTTTTATCATGAGCGATTAAAGCAATATTCATAATTATGACTCCCTACTCTAATATATTTTCAAGTCCATAAACAAAGGTATTATTTGTCATTACGGATTCTACTGCAACTTTTACTCCTGACATAAATGAACCGCGGTGATAGGAATCATGCTTGATGGTTAAAGTCTGACCATCGGAACCAAATAACACCTGTTGATGAGCGACCAATCCAGGTAACCGTACGGAGTGAATATGCATTCCATCATAATTTGCACCCCTAGCACCTTCTATTGTTTCTTTTTCATTTGGATGGCCTTGATTTTTCGCCTCTCGAACAACAGAAATCATTTCAGCTGTTTTTACAGCTGTTCCTGATGGAGCATCAAGCTTCTGGTCATGGTGCAATTCAATAATTTCTACATCTTCGAAATATTTTGCAGCCATTTGCGAAAATTTCATCATTAACACAGCTCCAATTGCAAAATTTGGAGCGATAATACATCCCAGATTTTTCTCCTGACAAATTTCTTCTAATTCCTCTAAATCACTAGCAGAAAATCCTGTAGTGCCCACTACTGGACGGACATTGTAGGCAAGTGCCGTTTTGGTATGGTGCATGCCGACTTCAGGTGTGGTTAGATCAATCAACACATCAGCTTGAACATTTTGCAGGCAGGTGTCAATATTTGAATAAACTTGCACATTATGTATCGAATGAAAACCTTCTATATCGCTTAACATAATCCCATCATATTTATGATCCACAGCAGCAACAAGTTCAAAGTGTTTCGTATTGGTTACTAACTTTACAGCTTCACTGCCCATTCTTCCGCGGGGTCCAGCGATTATAATTCTAATCTTTTCCATCCAAATCACTCCATCTTAACATCGTTAATTCTTGTCCAACGATCTTTGTCTCTTGTATTAAATTTCGCCATCACATAATCATGTGCATCTTCGAGGCTAATATTTAAAGAATTAGCAAAACAAATTAGTACAAATAAAAGATCCCCTAGTTCTTCCTCAATGGCTTTTTCGGTTTCACTAGTTTTTTTCGGTTTCTCTCCATAATAGTGATTTATTTCCCTAGCAAATTCCCCTAATTCTTCCGTAAGTCGCGCCAGCATTGCTAGTGGACTAAAATAACCCTCTTTAAATTGACTAATGTACAAATCTACCTCTTGTTGAAGGTCTTTCATCGTTTTTTCTTTTGCCATGTATTTCACCTCTTTACTACGTCCGATAATTATGTCCATATTACAACTACTATCCATTGTTTATGTTAGCTAAATTAACGCCGATTTACAAATGATTTCATTTATAATCTGCTCTTTTTCGCTACTCATTGCTCTTGCAATTTTTATTCGCTATAATAAAAACCGCCATATAAGAGAATTTATGGCAGAGGGGGGATTATTAATGTTATCAGGGCTTAAAGTAAAAAACATATTGTTCATCCTATTAGGGGCAGCAATCTTGTCGTTTGGACTAGTCAATTTTAATATGCAAAACAAGTTAGCAGAAGGTGGATTTACAGGGATTGCACTCTTATTTTATTTCTTGTTCAAATGGGATCCATCTTATTCAAATTTATTATTAAATATTCCTCTTTTTTTTATTGGGTGGAAATTATTAGGACGAAATACCTTCCTTTATACAATTATAGGAACGGTTGGGGTATCGATTTTTTTATGGATATTTCAGCGTTATGCCATTGATATGCCGCTTGAAAGTGATTTAACATTAGCTGCATTATTTGCCGGCGTTTTAACAGGTATTGGGTTGGGAATCATTTTCCGTTATGGAGGAACGACAGGCGGAGTCGATATTATTGCAAGACTCGTCCAAAAATATGCAGGCTGGAATATGGGGAAAACGATGTTTTTGTTTGATGCCTGTGTTATCACCTTATCACTTTTAACCTATTTAAATTATAAGCAGGCCATGTACACCCTAGTGGCTGTTTTTATAGGTGCAAGAGTCATTGATTTCATATTAGAGGGTGCTTATTCTGCACGTGGAGCAATGATCATTTCGGAAAAGAACGAACAAATTGCCTCTAAAATTATGGAGGAAATGGACCGCGGGGTAACAGCCTTAAAAGGTTATGGGTCATACACGAAAAGTGAGCGGGAAGTTTTATATTGTGTTGTGGCTAAAAATGAAATAGTCCGGCTAAAAAATGTGATCACTTCGGTAGATCCTCATGCCTTTGTTTCCATCACCATTGTCCATGATGTTCATGGTGAAGGATTTACCTTGGATGAAAATAAAATGCCTTTAGTGGATTAAAAAAAGCAATGTCCAGCTGGACATTGCTTTTTTTAATTAATCCTTTAAATCCCTGGAACGGTCTTTTTTCATGTTCTTGTCACCTTGGTATTTTCTAAAGCCTACATAGGATAAGGTCATGATAATTATGCTTCCTGTTGAGATGATAACCCACCAAATATTAGGGTCTGCCTGATCCTCTTCCATGTTGGAAAAGAGATTGACTAAGTCTGTATCTAGTTTTTCTAATTCCTCTTGACTTTTTGAATCACTTACTACTTGGGAACGATATTCATTAATAAAATCAATCCGAGCATCTAGTCTTTGAACATTTTCTACGGACACATCAATTTTCATACTGGGATAGATAACATTGTACAAAGATAAAAATGAATTGAAGTTTGTATGAAAGTGTCCTGAATCACCTTTTTTTGCAGCATCTTTTGCCTGATGGAAGGCTGTCATAATTTGGTCTTCCATTTCTACCCATAATGGTTGATGGCTTGTTGCAATGGCATCAATAACAAGACGAAATTTAACAAATTTATTTATTCGTTCCTCATCTTTCATGTTGGAACTAACAGCAGCCTCCATTGCTTCATCGTGGGAGGTATTGATAATTCTTACCTCATCCATTGTTAATGGCTGATCCGTACCAGAAATACTAGTGAACTGATCAGAAAAATAATCAAGCATTCTTTTTGCATCATCATATCTATGAAACTTCACCATTTGGAGTGCTTCATCTGAGATATCATCAAGCTTCTCCATTGGCGATTGATGATCAGCATAAATAGTTGTGGGAGTAAGCATCATGATAATTGCAAATAAAAATAACCATTTGATTTTCAATCCTTGTCCCCCCTTTCATTACTAATAAAATGTATGTAGGGGTGGACAAGGTTAGACCAGATTGGATTATTTTATTTCAAGTTTATATCGATTGGACCGAATTGAAAAATAATAGGCTAGAAAGATTGAGAGAATCGATAGCCAGAATGTAAAATAGCCAATTTGCGGAGTGTATTCATCAAGCATATGGTAGCTCGGCAACATGAAGAAAACATAGTCAATCACATCATTATGCAGGGTCCAAATAGCTGTTATGATTAAATGCTTCCATTTAAATCGATAAAATGGGGCATATAAAATACCTTGGACGGCCATAGCAAAATGGGAAAAAATCAACATATAACCAACCGCATCTAGTTCTCCCTGAACAAAGTAGACCAGTAGGTTCATTACTACAGCCCAAATTCCATATTTAAAAAGTGTAACAATAGCAAGCGCTTCTACTAATGGCCAGTTTCTCCGTAATAGAAAAGCAATTAATACAAAAACAAAAAATAAACTAGCGGTTGGGCTGTCAGGTACAAATAAAAGAAAAATAGCTGGTGTCTCTTTTAATTGCCATCCATACCAATAATAGCCATAGATGGTTCCAGCTATATTGATAATTAATAATAACATCATAATTTGCCTATTGGCCAAGAGAGGATATATCCAACGCACAAGTAAGCTCCTTTCATGATTTATTTTTCCATGAAGAAAAAAGCTGACGATCCTTCGTCAGCTTTCCACAATTTGATTATTACTTACCAAGGCCTGAGATAAATTCAGAAAGTGTTTTAAGTTCTTCGTCAGTCCCTTTGAAGATTCCGGGCGGCATTTTTCCGCCTTTACCTTCTTTGGCAATCTTTGCAATTTCTTCTGGTTTCAAGCCAGTACCGACTAATGCAGGAGCACCGGCACCACCTGAAAGATTTTCACCGTGACAAGTAATACATGTATTTGCACTAGCTATTTTATAGCCTGCGCTCGACTTATCAATATCAACCTTTGCCACAATTTTACCTTGGCGTTCAGCCTGCGCCCAGTCATGTGTCGCAACAGATTCCCAAGTTAAAAATACGGTGGCAGCTAATGCCAATAGCATAGCACCAGTTGCAATCGGACGCTTCATTGGACGTCGTTCCGGACCATTATCCAGGAACGGAGCTAATAATAACCCTCCAAAAGCAAGTCCTGGTATGATCATTGCTCCGATTACAGTGTATGGACCAGATGCAAATGTATATTTCAATAATTGATACAAAAACAAGAAATACCAGTCTGGCAATGGAATGTACCCAGTATCGGTCGGGTCCGCAATCCTTTCAAGCGGAGCCGGATGGGCAACTGTTAAACATAAAAAGCCGACAAGAAATACAGCTCCTATCATCCATTCTTTCAAAAGGAAGTTAGGCCAGAACGCCTCTGTTTTACCAGGGTATTCTGAGTAATCTTTCGGAATCATTTTTTTTCGTTCAGAAGGCGCTAAAACACGTGAATCACCTACGAACTTTAATCCTTTACCGCGATGCATCGAGCAATCCCCCTCCTTTTTCTGTAGTTAGTAGAAAAACTTCGATAAAAAAAGCCGTTTTTTATAGTGGTCCAGAAATACCTTGTTTACGAATCATTAAGAAGTGAGCTCCCATTAATCCAAGCAATGCCCCCGGTAGGAAGAACACATGAATCGCAAAGAAGCGGGTTAATGTTTGAGCACCAACAATGTGTTCATGTC
The DNA here is from genome assembly GCF_019219025.1 of Bacillus sp. sid0103. The sequence continues at coordinate 19,469 of NZ_JAHUWN010000016.1, forward strand.
CTGCTAGTAAAACCTTAACCTGCGAACCGATAAAAGGTGTCGCTTCGGCAATTTGCAGACCTACTTTTGTTGCAAATAACGCTTTCATGTCCCAAGGTAATAAGTAACCTGTAAAACCTAAACCAAGCATAACGAAGAAAATAAGAACTCCAACTACCCAGTTTAATTCACGAGGCTTTTTATAAGCACCTTGGAAGAAAACACGTAGAGTATGTAAAAACATCATGACAAGTACTAAACTTGCACCCCAGTGATGCATACCACGTACAATTTGTCCAAAAGCAACTTCATTTTGAAGATAATAAACAGATTCCCATGCATTTTTAATATCTGGTACATAGTACATGGTTAGAAACATACCAGAGAGAATTTGAATGACTGTAACGAAGAATGTTAGACCACCAAAGCAGTATACAAACGCTGAAAAATGATGCGCTGGATTAACGTGCTCAGGTACTTCATGGTCTGCGATATCGCGCCACAAAGGCGTAATATCTAAACGTTCATCTACCCAATCGTAAATCTTGTTTAACATGTTACGCCTCCTTCCGTGGTTCAGCTTTACCTAAATAAAGAAAACCGTCTTTTTCCTTGTATGGATATACATCAAGCGGGTGAAGTGGTGGTGTACCAGGAACGTTGGTTCCATCCTTTGTATAACGCCCATAGTGGCATGGACAAAAGAATTGGTTTGGATGTTCCTTGTCCGTATTCCAGTTAACCGTACAGCCTAAATGTTTACATGTAGGTGAAAGGGCTACAATTTTACCTGCATCATTCTTATAAACCCAGGCAGTATTCGTTACCTCTGACTCGTACCATGCATCCTTTTGCTTAAAAGTAAAGTCAACTCGAACCGGTTCTTCCTTTATTTCAGAAACCTTTTGCTTTGTTGCGATGAAATCTCCGCCTTCTTCAGCTTTTAAAACAGGATCAACTGCAAATCTAACCATTGGCATTAGCATACCAGCCGCCATGAAACCGCCTACCCCTGTTAATGTGTAGCTTAAAAATTGACGTCTTGAAACGCGTTGCTTACTCATGCTTATATCCCCCCCTCTATTTACGAAGTTAAGTCCAACGGACAAAATTTAAACACATATAAAACTAGGACATAACAATGATATATCAATCTGCATGTTAGGTCAATATCATACTATTTTAAAAACATACTTAAAAAATTGTTTTACTCATTTTCATGCCATTTTTGCGTAAAGAGATCCAAGAGCTGCTTTACTTGACTATCAACAACCGCCATTTTCTGTGAATCATTCATATGTTCCAACGGTATTGATGGAAGCCATATTACCGTTCCGTTTAGGTATTCTTCTCGTGTTCTCCATTCGATTTCGGATGTTATGTAAAATAAGTGTTTAAACTCCCCCTTTTCAAGGTTGGTCTCCCAATCCTTTAAATCCTTAATGGTATTTTCACCATTTTTGGACTTCAGATACGTAAATGGAGGCAATAGTATTAATCTTCCCGTAAATTGCCTTTCTAAATGTCCTGTTAGTAATGTAATAAACTCAGCTGCAGCAGCTGATTGTTTCATCTCCCCACCAACAGAAACGGCAACTAACGGAACAATAGCCGTGTCAACATATTCCTTGGCATTCAAATAAGTCTCAATATCTTGGGATGTCCATTTCATAGCTTTCCACCAACCCTTTAATTTCACTATTATAATAATATCATTTTCTACACAAACAATAAAAGATATATGGGTATATTTAGAAAAATTCAAAACAAAAAGGAAGCTGCTTATTGCACGCTTCCTCTTTGTTCAGTCATTGTTAGTGCATTAAGTTTTTGCGTCAACATTTGAAATGCATGTCGATCTTGTTTATCAAGGGCTTCATCGATTAATTGAAGGATTTTCTCACGTTGAAAGTGTTCAATACTCCGCTGCAATAATTGTTCTGCAATAATTCCGTCCTTCTCATTTACTTGCAGGTGTTTAGGTACGTATAAATTTTCTTCCAGAACCGCAGCATACTGGTGTGCCTGATTAGAAGCATGGAAGTTTAATTGGATAAAAATATCCTCATCTCGATTTAACCGTATATCGTGGAAGGATTTTTCAGCATCTGTTGTCATTACATTTTCTTTATAAAATCGAAATGGTACCTTATCAACACAATGTGTTGACATAATTAAACCTCTCGGACAATACTGTGCTTGCTCCACAAAATGAACCTTCTCCATCAGTTGATCGTGGCTCATTAAGTAGTTAAGAATCCAAACACATTCTCTTCTCTTTAATTGATAATGATTTAAAAACCAGCGAATAAAGTCCTTCTTCTCGTTGACAGAAACAGGGGTTGCCATGATAGTTTCCCTCCTCTGCAAATTCAGCTTTTTTTAATCTTTCAACCCTGTAAGCCGTTCAAGTAAATCCATATACTCTTCATTTGTTGGATCTTCATTTTGCAACTGTTTAAAAATTTCGGCGGCGCGGTCGGTTTTTCCTTCTTCAATTAAAAAATATCCGTACTCCTGTAAAAACGTTTCATTTTTCTTAAAAAAAGTATATGCACTTTCATATTTGTCTAATGCGTAAGAAAATTTTTCTAGCTTCTGATAGCTTACTGCAGCATCCCATAAAAGTTGGGGCTCTTCATCTTCTCTAATATCCAGTTGAGTGAGTAACTCAATGATGTCCTCGTATCTTTCTTGGAGCAAAAAGAGTTTATTTAAGGTCAAGGCCGCTTCCATAAAACCTGGGTCTAAAGCTAGAGCTTCACGGTAATACTTTTCTCCTTCCTCGACTTTTCCTAATTTCGTTGCAATTTTTCCACCAAAGAAAAATAACTCTTTATTGAATTCATCTTGTTTTATGCCTTCTTGAATGGTAAGTAAACTATTTTCAAGTTCTCCCTCCCTTTCATATGCTAACGCAAGGTGTAAATATAGAGAATGATATTCTGGATCCAGCTCTTTTAATTCATTAAATTTCCCTATAGCAGTGCGATAATATCCAGCCTGAAGTGCAGTAAAAGCATAGCCGAATAAAGTGTTGATCTCTAATTTTTCATTAATGGCCTTCTCATAATAAACAAGTGCTTCCTCAAACATTCCAGATGCACTTAAGAGGTCCGCAATCCGTTGATCTATATTCACACCAGCAATTTCATTTACTTCCTTTAAAACCTTTTCGTAAGCTTCCATAGCTTTGGTAACTTCACCTTGATCACTGTAAAGTTCACCCAATGCAAAATGGATGATGACTTCATCTGGCAATATCTCTTTTGCCTTTAGAAGTTTTTGTTCACAAACCTCATATAAACCTTGAACTTGATATAGATCGGCTAGCAATAGTAATGATTGTCCATAATTTGCATCGTGCTCTGAAATCTTTTCAAGCACAAGAATGGCTTCTTCATCTTCCCCGGCTTCGACTAATATTTCACCCAACAGGACGAGCAACTCGCCTTCCTCAGGGAAAGTTTCTAATAAATTTTCTATTAAAGTCCTTGCCTCTTCTAAGAAGCCATATTGATACAGTTCTTCTCCGAGAAGGAATTTTTCATCCGGCATTCCACTTTTTAATACAACATTATATTCAGTTAATGCCTCATTATGTTGACCATTTTCTAACATGGTAATAATTTTATTAACTCGTTCCATTGACTCTTACCTCTCGTTCTCCTAGCTTGTCAGAGAAAAAAATGATGGGGTGCGGACCCTAACATGTTCTCCATATCCAGGTTTAAATATCACGTCATTACCTGCTCGCAGAACGGCCCCCTTGTGAACAGTTACTACAAGTCTATCACTATGATAATGAAATAAATTCATATCATCAACATTCCGGCTTTCGATTATTTTTGTATATAGGTTATAACTCACTTCAGTACCACTCATTAAACTAGCTTTTTGCGGATATAATCCTATTTTATTCATTACCGAAATAGTCAATGGGGTATTTTCTTCAATTTCTTCATATAGCGCAGGGATATTCTCTCTATTCATTGTACCTTTCCATTTCGACAAAACACTCTTCACTTCCTTCTTCTCGGCTGAAGAAATTATTGGGATTAATGGACAGTTGAAGGGAAACATGGCATCTTTAATCCAGCCCCAAGGAATTTGTTCCAATTCTTCATGGGTTTGAAGATCAACAAAAATGGCAGGTACTTTTTCCTTCTTACATTTTCGAATAAACGATTGAGTAATAAGTCTAATTGGAATCCTTACCCCAATGAGAAAGTCTAATGGGCTGCTTAAGAGTGCTGTTTTCAGTTCGGATATCTTTGAGGATAATTCATTTTCGTAGGAAACATTAACATAGGTAAACATGGTAGTGCAACCTTTCAATACAAACTCCTCAATCAAACACTTCTTTAATTCTTGAAAGGTTTTAATTTGTGGAATAGTTGAATTTAACATAACATATGTCGGGGTCATAATGTATGGAGCAGCATTCATTTTTATAAGCCGATAATAGTTAAAATGCGTATCAATCTTGTCTATTCGATTGTTACTAATTAATAGTGAACATGCTTTCAACTGTTTGTCTTTAAGGAGATTGGCATTTTCAATGATATACATTATCCACCACCCTATCTCATTGGGTTAGTTCCAGGGTTAATTTACTCTTTAAGACAAGCTATGCGAAAATTCTCAAAACTATGACTTTGTAACAAAATCTATTTTGTGAAAAAATTAAAAGCTGCATCGAAATGCAGCTTTAGTTTATGAGGCTGTTTAAGTGATCAAAGAAGTTCGGGTACGAAACGGAAATGGCTTCTGGGTTATCAAGTTCGGTTTTTTCTTCACATAGGAGTGCCGCTATAGCCAGCATCATTCCAATTCGGTGGTCGCCATGACTTGAAACGGCCCCGCCGTTTAATGGGGATTTTCCATGAATAATCATTCCATCATCAGTTGCTTCGATTTTAGCACCTAATTTTTTTAGTTCATGAACAACTGTATCAATGCGATTTGTTTCTTTAACTTTTAATTCCTCTGCATCTTTAATAATCGTTGTTCCTTCAGCTTGTGTTGCTAAAAGAGCAATAATTGGAATTTCATCAATTAATTTTGGAATTAAATCTCCTTCAACAACTGTACCTTTGAGATTGGATGTTTTAATAATAAGGTCCCCTATCGGTTCAAATGACGATTCCTCATCTTGAACGATCTTTAAGTCCGCACCCATCTTTTGCATTACCTCAATAATTCCTGTTCTTGTTGGGTTTAACCCGACATTTTTTAAGACAACTTCACTTCCTGGAATAATTGCACCTGCTACTAGAAAGAACGCTGCAGACGAAATATCCCCTGGAACGTGAATCGTCGTTCCAGTTAGCTTTTGACCACCTTTGACGATAATCTGTTGATTATCCTTATGGATTTCCCCGCCAAATTTAATGATCATTCTTTCAGTATGATCACGTGTCTCTTCTGGTTCAATAATGACACTTTGACCTTCTGCTTGCAGTCCTGCGAGTATTAATGCCGATTTAACTTGTGCACTAGCAACTGGAAGTTGATAATTTACGGGTTTTAACTCCCCGCCGCGAATTGAAATAGGTGTGAAGGAACCATTTTTTCGCCCATCAATCCTGGCGCCCAATTCTGATAACGGGTTTGTTACTCTTGTCATTGGCCGTTTTCCGATTGACTCATCACCAACAAGGGAGGAGAAAAATGGTCTTCCTGCCAATATTCCCATTAATAATCGGATCGTTGTTCCAGAGTTACCAACGTCTAATAATTCTGTAGGTTCAATTAACCCCTCAAATCCTTTTCCAATAATGCGAAGTTGACCATCAGATTCCTCGATGGTTACTCCAAGTTTTCGAAAACAAGATATCGTGCTTAAGCAATCTTCCCCAGGTAAGAAATTCGATACCTTTGTTTCACCGTGTGCAATCGAACCAAACATTACAGACCGATGCGATATTGATTTATCTCCAGGAATAGTTATTTCCCCGTTTAAACTTGTTATGTTTGTTTTCAGTTTAAGAGACGTCATGAAAAATCACCTTTTTTTATATTTTGACTCTGTTAACTTGCTTTAAGAACCAATTGATGTTTCAAATTTAGAATAGGTCCCAATACATCGTTCTGCTTTTTGCCGGTCCTCTTCTGTTTGAAAACTAATGACTAAGACACCATTTATATCTTCCCGTGTTTCTAGAATTCGAATATTTGTAATACTAATTTCTTCTTTTGCTAAATAACCGGTGATCTCTGAAATTACACCTGGATAGTCTGGTACATCAACAAACAAATCATAAAATGCCGGAATTGCCCCTTTATCTTTCTGAGGCAGACCATCACGGAATTGTTTTGCTTGATTAAAATAGTCAAATATTGCGGAGCTATTTTCATTTTCAAGCAACTTTTTGACACCATTCATTTCTACTTGCCACTGATCGAGCAAATCAATTAATATTTCGCGATTGTGCAGGAGAATATCCTTCCACATTTTAGGACTACTTGAGGCAATCCGAGTTATATCTCTAAATCCGCCTGCTGCTAGTCGAGGAATTAGATTCTCTGCTTTTGCTAACTTTTCAGTTTGACGAACAATAGAGGCAGCAATGATATGAGGAAAATGACTGACAATCCCAGTTAGATAATCGTGATTTTCTGGTGTGATGGTTAAAAACTTGGCCTTCGTACCCACTAACCATGATTTTAATATTTCAACACTTGATTCTTCTATATGTTCCTGTGGAGTTAACAGGTAAAACGCATTTTCAAATAGAATTTCTTTTGCAGCAGACACACCACTTTTATGAGAACCCGCCATTGGATGACCACCAATAAAGGTGACTCCTCGATCCTTTAGGCTTTTGGCACTTCCAACAATCTTGCTTTTTGTACTTCCTGTATCTGTCACGATAACCTCTGGATGAAGAGGGAGACCCGAAAGGAACTGAATAATTTCCTCCGTTTCATTTACAGGTGCAGAAATAATAATTAAATTAGCATCAATTGCTCCACTGTAGATATCTTCTGCTATTTCATCAATAACACCAAGCATTTTTGCGAGTCTCGCTTGTTCACTATTAATATCAAAACCTACAATTGTTACGTCCTCATGTGCCTTTTTTATACAAAGGGCAAGAGATCCGCCAATTAATCCTAAGCCAATAACAAAAACTCGGCCTTTCAATGATAACTCCCCCTAAACAACAAACCACAACTTGTTTTACTTTTGAGTTAAAAACTCTCCTAATGCATTGAGGACACCTTCATTTTGTTCAAAGGAACCTACGGTAATTCTAACCCCATTTGGGAAACCAAGAGCTTTTCCGGAACGAACGATATAGCCTTTCTCCAATAGATATTGGAATACCTGGTCCCCATCCATTTTACAATCAATTAAAATAAAATTTGTTTGGGATGGATAATATTCTAGGTTATACTTCCTACAGAATTCATAGAACTGTTCAAGTCCTTGTCTGTTCTTTACTTTACAATTGTTGATAAATTCTTGATCAATGATTGCAGCAGTTGCCGCTAATTGACCTAGTGAATTGACATTAAAAGGCTCTCTAGCCGGCTCAAGTGCTTTAATGATTGATCGATTAGCAACCCCATAGCCAATTCTTAAGGCAGCAAGTCCATATATTTTTGAGAAAGTCCTGAGGACAATTAAATTTTCATATTTTCTAGCTAATTTAACGGAATCATAGTAATCTTCAGCGACAACATATTCATAATAAGCTTCATCAAGTACAACCAGAATATCTGTTGGAACTTTCTCTAGAAAAGCTAATAAGTTAGATTCTGGTATATATGTACCTGTGGGGTTATTAGGGCTGCACAGCCAAATCACATTGGTCTGATCATCAATAGCCTCCATCATCGCTTCCAAATCATGTTCCCCATTTACAAGAGGTACTTCTATACAAGTTGCGCCTTCAATCACTGCGTTATGCTTGTATTGAGAAAAGGTAGGTGTCGCCATTATAGTATTGGAATTAGGATGTAGAAGTGCTCTTGAAATGATTTGAATTAAATTATCCGAGCCATTACCAAATATTAATTCCTCTCCATCAACCTGTAAAAATGCAGAGAGTGTCTCTCTTAAAGTAGTTGCGTAGCCATCAGGGTAAATTGCTAAACTGGTTTGATTCGATTGAAGAGCCTCTAGAGCATGTGCAGAGCATCCAAACGGATTTTCATTTGATGCTAACTTTACTATTTTATCAAGGTTATATTGCCTCTTAACTGCCTCTATTGATTTCCCTGGTTGATAGGGAGTCAGTTGTAATAACTGCTCTTTCCATCTCATGTTTATCACTCCGTTCGTAAAAGGTTATTCTAAAAGAACATTACAAAATTCTACCTATTTTGCTATACTGCTGCCAAGGTCAGGTCTGAGAACTGTTGCACCTTTTAAGTATACATGAATAATATCTTCTTGTGGTTCATTAGTATTCACATGCATCATGACCCTAACACACATCTTTAATGAATTTGGAACAGGAATTTCCTGCATACACATAACAGGTACGTAAGTCCACCCTTCGAGCTTACGAAGAGCCTTAGCAGGAAATGCTGCATTTACGTCTTCGGTTGTTGAAATGAAAATTGACCCGACTTGATCTGGTTGAATTTGATTTTCTTCAATTAACCTCGTAAGAAGTTCTTCTGTTGCAGAGATAATTACATCCTCTGAATTCTCATCAACCGTGATTGCTCCTCTTACCCCTCTAATCAAAACAACACCCCCTTTTAATAACCATTTAATTCTTCAAGTAAAACTGCTTCCGTTAATTCCTTTACAATTGGTTGACCCAATTGTTCTAGCAGGACAAATCGAATTGCATGCCTAACTGACTTTTTATCCTGCTTCATTTTGTTGATTAATTTCTCATATGATAGATTCCCTGGAACTTTCGATTCATAACCTAGTCTCTCAACCCAGTCTATAAATTCTTCAATATCGAAAGTAAGTCCAAGTAATTGTTTACTTAGCTTTAGGGCAAAAATCATTCCAATCATAACGGCTTCCCCGTGGGTAAAGTTGCCATAACCCATTTCTGATTCAATGGCATGTCCTAGCGTGTGTCCTAAATTCAAGTAGGCTCTGATCCCATTTTCTCTTTCATCTTGACCAACGATTTTACCTTTTACTTTTATACCTTTTATTAAGGATTCAGATAATATCTCCTTTGGTATGGTTTGCAGGTCTTGGACATTATCTTTTAGCCAATGATAGAAATCGACATCATCAATAAGTGCATGTTTAATAACCTCAGCAAAACCAGAACGAATTTCATGAACTGGCAGTGTTGTAAGGAATGCTAAATCATAAAAAACCGCATCTGGCTGATGGAAGGCCCCAATCATGTTTTTCCCCAGTGGATGATTAATGGCTACCTTGCCGCCAACGGCACTGTCATGAGCCAAAATTGTGGTTGGGATTTGTATAAACGGAATGCCCCTCATAAAGGATGCGGCAACAAATCCTGCCAAATCTCCAACTGCCCCGCCTCCAAAAGAGAGAATAACAGATTTACGGTCCAGTTGGTTTTCAAGAGCTGTTGACAGCGCATCATAATAAACATCAAACGTTTTTGCTTTCTCACCACTAGGAGCTGTATAAACTATCGGGTTAAATGAATTCAACTCCAACAATAATTTTTCCAGATGCAAATTCGCTACAGTTTCATCAGTAATAATTAATATTCTGGTTAGACCTGCAAAATGACTGGCCAAAAAAGGGCCAATTTCCTTACTAACTCCTTCGCCCACAAAAACATTATAGTTTTTCGACTCTGTATGAATTTGAATGGTTTCCATTAAAATTCCCTCGCAAATTCCCGCTGCCTTTTAATTTCCTCTGCAAAAGTCTCAAACCGGTCACTGTAAAATTGTTCAACTAATGCATTTGCAAGTTCCCATGCAATAACACTTTCTGCAACTACTGCTGCAGCAGGCACAGCACAACTGTCTGAACGTTCTACACTTGCAGCAAAAGGCTCTTTTGTGTCAATATCAACACTCATTAATGGTTTATATAATGTTGGGATTGGTTTCATCACACCTCTAACCACAACAGGCATGCCAGTTGTCATTCCGCCTTCAAATCCTCCAAGACGATTTGTTTTACGGTAGTAACCTTTTTCTTGGTCCCATGCTATTTCATCATGAACTTCACTTCCAGGCTTCCGAGCAGCTTCAAATCCAATGCCAATTTCTACGCCTTTAAAGGCATTAATACTCATAATCGCAGCTGCTAACTTTCCATCCAATTTACGATCATAGTGAACGTAGCTTCCCACGCCTGCTGGCATACCCGTAGCAATCACTTCCACGACGCCGCCAATCGAATCCCCATTTTTCTTAGCTTCATCTATGGCAGCCATCATATCGCTCTCTACATTAGAGTCAGCACATCGTACAGGGGAATTTTCTGTCTTCTCTTTTAATTCCGCAAAAGAGATTGAACTATCGAAATTAGCTTTTATTCCACCTATTTCAACCACATGTGAAACTAATTCAACACCTACTAATGATAATAGCTTTTTGGCAATAGAACCTGCTGCCACTCTCACGGTTGTTTCACGTGCAGAAGAACGTTCAAGAACGTTTCTCATATCCCGGTGCCCATATTTTATTGCTCCATTTAGATCTGCATGTCCTGGACGGGCACGAGTAACTTTCCGTTTAATTTCATCTTCTTGTCCTTCTTCTAATGGTTCTGCCCCCATAATCTTCGTCCAATGCTTCCAGTCATTGTTTTGAACGACTAAGGCAATGGGAGAGCCAAGAGTATATCCGTGACGGACTCCAGAAACAATTTGAGCTGTATCTTTTTCAATTTGCATTCTTCTTCCACGGCCATAACCCTTTTGGCGTCGCGATAATTCTTCATTTATATCTTCCAATAATAATGGCATTCCTGCAGGGAGGCCTTCTATAATTGTTGTTAATTGCGGCCCATGGGATTCTCCTGCTGTAAGATATCTCATTCCCATTTCACTTTCCCCCTTCAACTCATTAAAGAATTTTGTATCAATATACCATATACAGCGCAATAAACATAGTATAAGAAATCAGAAAAAAGAGAATAAAATTCAGAAAAAAAAGGCATTCGTATATTGACTATACAAATGCCCCTCTTCTAATTCGATTAGTAAATCCATTCGTTTACTAGTTTATTGTATTCTACTACTCCAGAATCTTTAAAAAATAAGCCAATTTCACGCTCTGCACTTGCAGGTGAATCAGATCCATGGATTACATTTTTTCCTACTGTTAAACCAAAATCACCGCGAATCGTTCCAGGTGCTGCATCCTTCGGATTAGTAGAACCCATCATTTGACGAGCGGTAGCGATTACATTCTCGCCCTGCCATACCATTGCAAAAACCGGTCCGGAAGTAATAAAGTCTACTAATTCTCCGAAGAATGGGCGCTCTTTATGTTCACCATAGTGTTCTTCAGCTAGTTCATTTGGAATACTCATTAATTTAGCTCCAACCAATTGAAAGCCCTTTCTTTCAAAACGTGATACGATTTCTCCAATTAGGTTACGTTGAACACCATCTGGTTTTACCATTAAAAATGTTTTTTCCATGAATTCCACTCCTAAAAAAATTATTATGTATAATGATTGTTTTTTAGATAACAATCCATGAAAAATATTATCATTTTTTCGAAAATTTAACAAGTTAGTTTAAAATTTTCGTTTCCCTATAAACTTTGCGATATCATGAAGAGTTTTTTTCGCTTTATTTGCAGGTAACCCCTCTAGTTCTGCCAAGGCTTTTTTGAGGTACATATCACTAAGGGCAATTGATTTTTCAATTGCATCTGAGTTTTTTATTATGGAGATAATCTTTGTAATGTCTGAAGGATCCATTGATTCATGAACCTTTTCAATCTCTATACGTAATTCATCCATTTCCATCGCATAAAGGGCAGGAGCAGTAATATTTCCCTGCAAAAGGTCTCCCCCAGCAGGCTTTCCTAGTTCCTGCTCAGTAGAGGTAAAATCCAAAATATCATCAATAATTTGATAAGACATGCCAACGTAATACCCAAAACGGAAGAGTTTTTTATGGACGGATTCCTCTACATTAGCAGCGATGGCTCCTAATTGACAGCAGACGGCAATTAATAAAGCCGTTTTTCTCTTAATTCGACGAAGGTAATCGCGAAGATTTTGATTAAAACGATATTTATCTTTTATTTGTTGAATTTCGCCTAGTGAAACTTCAACGATTGTATTGGCTAAGATTTTATGAGCAGTTGGATTTTCAATGTTAGTCATCAATTCTATTGCTAGAGCAAAAACAAAGTCACCTGTATACATGGCTATTTTGTTATCCCATTTAGACTTCACCGTTGGTTGTCCTCGACGCAGATCTGCATCGTCAATCACATCATCATGGACAAGTGATGCCATATGAATTAATTCTAGTGCAACAGCAACATTCTTCATCACATGTATATCATAATTACCAAATTTACCAGCAAGCAAAACAAAAACAGGACGAATTCTTTTTCCTCCGGCTTGTAATGTATGCATAGAAGCTTGTTTAAGTAGAAGAGATTCTGCCTCAATGGTCTCTTCCAACTTTTTTTCAATCAAATTAATATCCGAATTCAAAAATGAATACATCATTTTTAATTTCATTTGTATTCACCCAGCTTTTCATCCTGTCTTCAAGTTCAATAAATTAATTTTTTTTACCAATATGAACAGCTGCTGCGCCGCCGCTATAAGGTTTATATTTCACATCTTTGAAGCCGGCCAGTTCAAACATTTTAGCAAGCTCCCTCATCCCTGGAAAATCACGTGCGGACTCATGCAGCCAAGCATATTCCCGATAACTTTTTGCAAGCAATTTACCAAACATCGGCATGATAAAACGGAAATAAAAATAATAAAGCTGTTTATATCCGATTAATGTAGGTTGTGATGTCTCCAAACAGACAGCAATTCCGCCAGGTTTTACCACACGGTGCATTTCTTTTAATACGGTCAGGTAATCAGGGACATTTCTTAAACCAAAGCCAATGGTTACATAGTCAAAACTATTATCTGGAAAAGGGAGTTCCATTGCATTCCCATGTACTAATTTTACCTGATTTAACCCCAGGTCCTTAACCTTTTCAATCCCCACATTGAGCATGTTTTGGCTAAAATCCAGACCAATAACGCCACCGTTTGGACCCACAGCCTCCGCTAATGCAATTGTCCAATCCGCAGTACCGCAGCAAACATCAAGAGCTCGTGAACCCGGCTGTACATTCATTCTTTTCATTGTGTCTTTCCGCCACTTGATGTGTTGTTGAAAACTGATAACAGAATTCATTTTATCGTAGTTATCGGAAATCTTTTCAAACACATTGTGAACCCGCTGTTCTTTCGATTCCTGCATGTTTATATTACCCTTCTTCCACAAAAGTTTTTGCATTTGGCTGGTACTGGTTTAAGAGCGACATTATTCTCTTCTCTAGGAGTTCATTTAAATACGGAAGTTGTGCTAATCCTTTTTCAATCACTTTTTTTGTTTTTTCAAGATACAGGTCACAATATTGAAACAAGTGACTTTTTTGCTCACTTGATAATTCATTCAATTTAAAGTTATTGATTGGATAAACAATTGATTTCAACGCTTCGAACAAAACTGAGCTTTCCGTTTTAATAAATTGAGTCTTTTCATTTAATAACCGTTTAAACAGAAGCAAATTCTCAAGAAAATCATTCCAAAGATCTACTTTAAAATATTCTGAAAGATTTCCTAGTAAGGAACTTTCTATCCGCTTTATGCTGGTCATTAATTCATCTATTGACACTAATTCGTTTTGATAAACAGAAATTTTATTTTCATTAACTTCTTTAATTCCTTTTGAAAGTGCCTTGATCATCAATATATCTTCTGATTCTGCCAAAAGCTTATAGTATAGGCCGCTAAAGTAATCACCAGCAAGAACAGTTAATTGACGATTTTTTTCGTCAACAGATGCATCTGATATATGTTCATGGGTATCAAGGGCGATTTGGATTAACATTGTGGATAAGGCATAATTCTGCATATCGCTGTATGACAATTCGAGTCGTTCCATAATGGAGATTAAGATAAGAAGTTTATCTTCATCAATAATTGGAATTTCAATATATTTAAGCAAGTATGTGTCACAAACTCTTTTTTCAACTTGCTCTCTAATATTTGTAAATTTTTGTCGAATGTCCAGCAAAAAAATCACCCTTGCTTCCCCTAAGTAATGTCTTTATGTATTCTTATTTCCTATTTGAATAGTAAAATTCATGCCATTTAATAAAGAAAATCCTAATCATTTTCTAAAAACAAGGCAGACACCATTATACCATAAAAGGTTTTCTTTAGGCAGAAATTCACAAAATAATCATTTTAGCTGCTATGAAATAAGATGAAAACAGTGTGATTGGAATTATTTTTTTATTTCACTTTCAATTTCACCGAGGTGTGTTAATATTTTCGCATTTCCCCTGATTTTAATTGCTGATGTATGCTCAGTAAATTGAGCAATTAGGACTTCTCCTTTATCCAGTTTCTCTGAATGATGAAACTTAGTATCAGATCCCCTGGTTAAGCCGATCACATTTACACCATCATCGATTGCCTTAATCACTACATACTCACTATTTTGATTATATCGTTTCTCCATTTAATCACCTCAAATACTGTTTGAAAATTGGACTAATACTTAATTAAAGAAAGCACTTCCGACCGTGCAATAGCATCATCCGAGAGAATACCGCGGACTGCAGTGGTTACAGTTTTTGAACCGGGCTTTTTAACACCGCGCATGGTCATACACATATGCTCTGCTTCAACCACTACCATGACCCCGTGTGGATCTAGTTTTTCCATCATGCTGTCTGCAATCGTGGAAGTGATCCGTTCTTGGAGTTGAGGCCGCTTTGCGACGGCTTCCACTGCCCTTGCTAATTTACTTAATCCAGTCACACGTCCATTTTTAGGAATGTATGCTACGTGTGCTTTTCCAAAGAAAGGTACAAGATGATGCTCACACATGGAATAAAATGGGATATCTTTAACCAATACCAACTCTTCATGATCTTCACTAAAGATTGTTTCAAAATGCTTCTTTGGGTCCTCGTTTAAGCCGCTAAAAACTTCTTCATACATTTTTGCCACTCGTTTTGGTGTATCATGAAGACCTTCACGATTTGGGTCTTCACCGATTGCTTCTAATATTAAACGTACCGCTTCTTCAATTTGGGCACGATTCACTTGTGACATATAAAAATTCCTCCTAATGATCAGTCAAGTATATATGACAAATACATATTAGCACATTCATTAAAGCTCAAGCAAAAATATAGAAAAAAGGCCATGGACTTTACCATGACCTTTTTGCTTAAGCATTCGCCTATGCAATAAATTTATGTAATTATTTTACTGCGTCTTTAAGCGCTTTACCTGGTTTGAATGCTGGAACTTTGCTAGCAGCGATATCGATTTCCTCACCTGTTTGAGGGTTACGACCTTTACGTGCTGCACGCTCACGTACTTCAAAGTTTCCAAAACCGATTAATTGTACTTTATCACCATTTTTTAAAGCATCTAAAATCGCATCAAAAACAGCATCAACTGCTTTAGTTGCGTCCTTTTTAGAAAGTTCGCTAGCTTCAGCAACTGCATTAATAAGTTCTGTCTTGTTCATGCCTTTCACCTCCTCCCAAAGAAATTATCAAGATTCGTAAATAAGATTACTTATCTACATTTCTAAACAATTTTTCTAATTTCTATACGTCATAGCTCAGTTTTATTACAAAATAATCTAAAATGATTAAATTAGTAATTCAAATCTATTTTTTTAGGAAAAACCCTGATGTGATAAGGGTTCACACACTATAACGTAATTCAGTTAAAAGATTATCATAATCAATACAGCATATCAAGAAGAATTCATGAAATTATGGTAATCTTTTCTTTAATTCAACAAAATCCTACTTATTTCGACCTATTTTGGTAGATATTATAAAATACTGGGAGTTTTCCTCCATATCAAGCTCCCTTTTTCACAAGGGCTGTGTTAATTTTGCATATTGATTTGCGCTCCATGCGCATTAGCGCCTGCAGGTCTCTCCAGTCCTGTACTCCCGCAGGAATCTCGCACCTTCCGCTACAATCAATATAGATACAATATCAAAAACACAGCCTTCAACAAAAAAAAGGACTCCGATTGGGAGTCCAGAGCCTAAAGGATGATGGCAATTAAGCCGCCTGATCCCTCGTTTATAATTCTCTCTAATGTCTCTTTTAATTTATATCTCGCATTTTCCGGCATTAAGGAAAGCTTTGCTTGGATGCCTTCTCGAACGATGGAGCTTAGACTACGGCCAAAGATATCTGAATTCCAGATCGATAATGGATCATCCTCGAAATCCTGCATTAGATATCTTACAAGTTCTTCACTTTGCTTTTCAGTACCAATGATCGGTGCAAATTCTGATTCAACATCCACTTTAATCATATGAATGGATGGCGCTACAGCCCGCAGCCTGACACCAAATCTTGCACCTTGACGAATAATTTCCGGTTCTTCAAGACTCATATCGGAAAGAGTTGGCGATGCAATACCGTAACCCGTTTGTTTCACCATTTTTAACGCATCGGCAATGTGGTCATATTCTGCTTTAGCATGAGCAAAATCCTGCATCAATTCGAGCAGATGATCTTTCCCGCGGATTTCGACTCCGACGATTTCTTTTAAAATATCATCATATAATTCATCCGGTGCATATAAATCGATTTCAGCTACCCCTGAGCCCATTTCGATTCCTGCTAATCCTGCTCTTTCAATGAATTCAAACTCACTAAAGTGTTGAACCACTCTGTCCACATCTCTTAATCTCTTGATATCTTTTACTGTATCCTTGACAGCCTCTTGATAGCTTTCTCGCAGCCAATGGTTTTCTCTTAGGACCATTACCCAACTTGGCAGATTCACGTTAACTTCAAGGACGGGGAACTCGTAAAGTGCTTCACGAAGGACATTAAGGACATCGCTGTCACGCATACTTTCAACACTCATCGCAATTACAGGGATATCATATTTGTCTGCTAAGCTTGATCTTAATGTTTCAGTGCTTGGATGGTATGGCTGTGCACTGTTAACGACCATGATAAACGGCTTGCCAACTTCCTTCAGTTCGTTTATCACTCGTTCTTCAGCTTCAATATAGTTACTTCTTGGAATCTCACCAATCGTTCCATCGGTTGTTACAACGACTCCAATGGTAGAATGCTCTTGAATAACTTTCCTTGTGCCAATTTCAGCAGCTTCATGGAAAGGAATCGGTTCCTCATACCAAGGGGTCGTGATCATTCTTGGACCATTTTCATCCTCATAACCTTTCGCACCTGGAACCGTATAGCCGACACAATCAACAAGCCTGATATTAACATTTAATCCATCATCAACATGAACTGTGGCCGCTTGATTCGGCACAAATTTCGGTTCAGTTGTCATAATTGTTTTTCCAGCCGCGCTTTGAGGTAACTCATCAAGTGCACGTGACCTCTCAGCTTCACTGTTTATATTCGGTAACACAACAAGCTCCATAAATTTTTTAATAAATGTAGATTTTCCAGTTCGTACTGCTCCTACTACTCCTAAGTAAATATCACCGCCAGTTCTCTCGGCAATATCTTTAAAAATATCAACCTTTTCCAAGTGATCCCCTCCCGATCATAGAGTAAAGTGGGATTAAACATCCATTTAGGTATTTTTGGACAATATATGTTTATGACGTTGTCCTATAATGTTATGACACTTTTCTAAAAATTTTTTACCCCCTTATAAAAAATGTACTAGGTTCTCTTGTATCTATAGTGTCTGAACATTCGAGATTGTGGAGGGTTTCAATATATGTTTTTCTTTGGAATTATCAAAAAAAAAAAACCCTTCTCCTACAATATATTTCAGTGGAAAAGGGTTATGACTATTTATTCTTCTAAAAATACTGGTTCCTTCGTCTTAGAATCCCAGGTATATGGTAATGAATAGGCAGGTACAAACATGGAATCCTTCACTAAAATTGGACGAATGTCCTCACCTGGTTTTCCATTAATGTCATTATTTTTCATTGCTTGGTATAAATCAGGGCGATAATCTACATATACCTCAGCATTGCCCGTAATCACAAAAGATAAATTCTGATTTGAAAATGGACTAGTTACAAAAGGTGCTTTTTTATACCCTAATTGTTTATAGTCTAAAGTAAAAACATTTTTTGCTAGCTGTTCTTTATAGGGAGGATATCCTTTTGTTTTAATTCTTAATTTTATATCACGTATCGCTTCTGTTATTCTTAAATCAAATAATTTAACAGCAGGTTTAGTTTCAACATCAACAAGCACATACTGAAAAACCCCGCCATTTTCATAAGCATTCCCAGGTGGCTCTGCGATATATTTAGGTGAGATTTTTTTAAAATCAATAGGATACTTTTGATAAATTGGAGTTTCTGCCTCTTTTGTTTTAATCGGAAGGATCCCGCCATTATCCGCTCTAAAGGCATCTACTGCCGTTTGAACAGCTATGATTTGATCTTTATAAGGAATTTGATTCTTTGCTAATTCCTCTTCGGGATACATACATCCTGTCAGCAAAAGAATCATTATTGCTAGAAAACCACCGAGTACATTCCATTTCATACAATCACCTTTTATTTATGTATTTACGTCAATTATGTTAAAAAAACAATAAGAAGCGTTATTCCGGCAATAATCATTAATATGTAAGCGATAATTGCTGTAATAATTCGGAGTACCCCTTTTAATTTATATCTACTTAAATAAATTGTTATAATTGAAAGGAACATAAATCCCATTCCTGCAATCGAGACCCACATTTTAAACATAGCTGGCGACAAATATAACTCCCCCTTTTTTCGAAAATTAATTATATCACAAGCGATAGCTTTTCAAGAAAACTTTTGAACTAAAGAAAAAAAACTGAAGTAAAGAGGGGCGAATTCTTTACTTCAGCTTTAACGACTAAATAACCCATACTCCAGCGTATAACTACTAGGTTGCTTCGTAGCATTGTATGCAACCTAAACACAATAGGTCTCACCGAACGCCCATTTATTATGAAAAACTTTTCAAATGCATCAGCTCTGCCAAGCCCATTTTCATTTTTTATGAACATTTTTCAGTCTTCGGTATTTCGTTCCTCTAAAACATTTACCAAATCTTCCATTTCATGTGTTTTTCCCCGAGCCATTAATACATCTACAGCATCGATTGCGTTCTTGCCATTAAATAAGACATCATAAAGGGCAAAAGTAATTGGCATGTTAACATCATACTTTTTAGCTAACTGATAAGCAGCCTTGGTGGTTCTAACACCTTCAACAACCATCCCCATGTTGTCCAATACCTCATTAAGGGTTTTGCCTTTCCCTAATAGGTTTCCTGCTCTCCAGTTACGTGAGTGAACGCTTGTACATGTAACAATTAAATCACCTATTCCTGCAAGTCCAGAAAAGGTTAATGGGTTTGCCCCCATTTTCGTACCAAGTCGAGCTATTTCTGCTAATCCACGTGTCATTAATGCAGCTTTAGCATTATCTCCATAGCCCAGCCCATCAGTAATACCCGCAGCAAGTGCAATGATATTTTTTAAGGCACCACCAATTTCAACACCGATGACATCAGAATTGGTATAAACTCGAAAATTGTTGTTGATGAATAAATCCTGTATCTTTTCTGCAGCCTCCATATTTTCAGAAGTTACTGCTACCGTTGTTGGGTGTCTGAGGCTTACTTCCTCTGCATGACTTGGACCGGAGAGGACAACGACATCCTTCAATAATTCTTTTGGCATCTCTTCTTTAATAATTTCTGAAATACGCATTAACGAATCAGGTTCAATCCCTTTACTAACGTGTGCGATTGTCAATGGTTCAGTATGTACTTCACGAATTTTCCCGATGACCTCACGAATCGCCTTTGTAGGGACAGCCAATATAAGTGTATCTACTCCCGATAATGCATCTCTTAATGATGCATATCCAACAATTAATTCTGAAAGGACAATTTCCGGGAGATATTTCTTGTTTGTATGCTGCTCATTAATTTCTTTTACTTGCTCCTCAGCATGGCTCCATAGACGAACTTCATGCCCATTGTCTGCAAGCACCATTGCCAAAGCAGTTCCCCAACTTCCAGCTCCAATTACGGCTATTGCTGTTTTAGTATCCATCAATTCAAATTACACCCGCCTTATCTTTATTTTCTTTCTCTTGCATAAATTTTGATAGGGGTCCCTTCAAATCCAAAAGCTTCTCTTATTCTGTTCTCTAAGAAGCGTTCATACGAAAAATGCAACAATTCTGGTTCATTTACAAATACAACAAAAGTCGGCGGTTTAACTGCCACTTGTGTTGTGTAGTATATTTTTAAGCGTCTGCCATTATCAGTTGGTGTCGGATTCATAGCTACTGCATCCATGATCACATCATTAAGTACGCTTGTTTCCACTCTCATCGAATGGTTTTCACTAGCTATATTAATCATCGGAAGCAGTGTGTGCACTCGTTTTTTGGTTTTAGCAGATAAAAACACAATTGGAGCATAACTAAGAAATAAGAAATGTTCCCTTATCTTCTGTTCGAGTTCTTTCATCGTCTTTTCGTCTTTTTCAACAGCATCCCACTTATTTACCACGATAACAACCGCCCTGCCCGCTTCATGAGCATAACCAGCAATCTTTTTGTCCTGTTCAATGATTCCTTCTTCAGCATTAATCACAACAAGAACAACGTCCGAACGTTCTATTGCCCTCAGGGCACGAAGTACACTATACTTTTCCGTACTTTCATAAACCTTTCCTTTTTTCCTAATACCTGCTGTATCAATTATGACATATTTTCCCCCATTGTATGTATAAGGAGAATCCACAGCATCACGAGTGGTTCCGGCAATATTACTGACGATTACGCGTTCTTCACCTAAAATGGCATTCACCAAAGAGGATTTCCCAACGTTTGGACGTCCAATTAATGAAAATTTAATGACATCTTCACCATACTCTTCAAATTTGTCTTTGGGAAAATGTTTTGCAGCTTCATCTAATAAGTCCCCTAATCCTAGACCATGTGAACCTGAAATGGGAATAGGCTCTCCAAATCCTAACGAATAAAAATCATAGACCAGATCCCGCATTTCCGGGTTATCTATTTTATTAACAGCTAATACAACAGGCTTTTTAGACCTATAGAGTATTTTTGCCACTTCTTCATCTGCTGCAGTTACACCTTCACGTCCGTTTGTTAAGAAGATAATTACATCTGCCTCATCAATAGCGATTTCAGCCTGTTGACGAATTTGTTCCAAAAACGGTTCATCACCAATATCAATTCCACCAGTATCGATAAGATTAAAGTCATGTGTTAACCACTCACCAGAACTATAAATACGATCTCTTGTAACTCCTGGGATGTCCTCAACTATGGAAATTCTTTCACCTACAATTCGATTAAAAATCGTTGATTTTCCTACGTTGGGCCGTCCTACAATGGCAATAACAGGTTTAACCAATTACAATCGCCATCCTTTCTTTCCTATATTTAAATACTTTTTAGTATGTTAGCATAGAGTGAAAATTACATCAGTGGGGGGCTTACTTCCCGATAATGCGGGATCAATCCCTTAAGTTCTTATTAAGTAAAGAAACCCTTCTGTGTTCTAGAAGGGCCTAACTATGTTATTTTATCAATGTTAATCCTTTCCCGCAATGGAAAAAAACGAAATGTGGAATATGCGGAAAAGCTATTGTCTAAAAAAATCCAGTTCATGATGATTTTTGCTTTCCTTTTTCAAAAAAGTGAAAATGATTTTGGAGGATAGAACCTATATTTTCTAATGCGCTCCATCCTGTAAGCAATAGTGCTGTTAATGAGCAAACATCTAAGTACGCAAAAGTCCCGATTAAATAAGGAAATTGGAACTTATTTAAAATAAATGCATATAAAATTTCACCTTGCATGGCACCAGCAAATATGATGAGCAATCTACCTTTTAACGTTTTTTGCAATAATAAAGCTAAATACCATAACGTTATTCCCATCATCCATTCCTTTTTAAAAATGATCCAAATCGGATCAAAGATCTCAAATAAATGGAAGGTCACATATGCAATGGATACGGTAAATGAACAAATAAAAAAGTATATTAGTGCTCCTCGTTTTTCTTGGCTCATAAATAAGTAACAACTGCCTAACATAAATAACCCGCTTGCTTGGACTTCAAATTCGCCTATCGTAAACTGGACATTAGACAATATTAATGCCATTAGTATGATCACTGCCAATTTTAGTCGATAAGGGTTTTGCTTTTCTAGAATAAAAGTCAAGTATATCCAAAATCCCCAAAAGACCCAATAAAATATTGCCCCTTCCAACTCATACACCTCCTATTATTTTCATTATTGGTATTCTTTATGTAGTTTCATACTTCCTTGAATAATATTTCATGTGTGAATCATCTTATTAAGAGGAGGTGTGTTTGAATGGGAAAAGACCGACAGGAAAAAAAGTTACGTGAAAGTAGAAGAGTGGAATCAGACCGCGATCAGGCCTTGCACTATCCTAGTGCCACAAAGCTATCTGGGCCTGAAGAAGCACGGGGATTAAATGACGGGAAAAGATAAGAAAAAAGCTCTCGCGAATGCGGGAGCTTTTATTTTATCGAACGCTGGGCAAAGCGTTTCGTATCGATGCCGCGTTGATTTAACCAATGATAGGTTTCCCCTGAGATTATTAATGGGGCTTTTTTTAAATCGGAAATTGTTTTAGCACCTAAAGCCGTCATTATGATCGTTAATTCGTCATGAAGGGCTTCAATTTCTTTCTGTAAAACCTCTATCCCTTCTTTTAAAAGAATTTGCAAGAAATAACCTGCCATGCCGATTGCATTCGCACCTATTGCTAATCCCTTGGCAACATCATGTCCTGACATAAATCCACCAGAGCCGATGACAGAAAGATCTTGAGAAACAGACGATGCTTCAAGAATGGAAACACTTGTTGGAATTCCCCATTGATTAAAAAAAGACAATGATTTATCCCTGCGCTTATTTTCAATTTCTGCAAAATTTGTCCCTCCGGAGCCGCCTACATCAACTAGTTTAACACCAATGGATAAAAGGTCTTTAACGGTCTCCATCCCCATCCCAAAACCGACTTCTTTTACAATGACTGGCACTTCTGCCTCTTTTACAATTGATTCAATCCTTTTAAGTGCTCCAGAAAAATCACGATCGCCTTCGGGCATGGTTAATTCCTGAATAACATTCAAATGTATTTGCAGTGCGTCTGCTTCAATCATCCCAATTGCGGTTTTGGCGTTCTCAACTGTTGCTTCGCTTCCTAAATTCGCAATGATTACACCAGATGGATTCTCTTTGCGAACAACTTCGTAGGTATATCTTTGAGATTTATCCTTTATAGCAGCCATTTGTGATCCAACTGCCATTGTTAAACCCGTATTATTCGCCACAATTGCCAGTTCTTTATTGATACGATATGTTTTATCACCACCACCACCGGTCATGGCATTGATAAAAATAGGCGAACTTAAATAAAGTCCGCCCACTTCATGGTTTAAACCAACATCGTACACACCGATATCGGGTAAACCTTGGTGAATAAATTTTATATCATCGAAAACTGAAGAATGATTTTGCCTATTTTCAAGTGCAAAACGAATGTGGTCCCATTTCCGTTCAGATCTAGACACTCATATCACCATTATTTTCCTAAATTCTTTAATTTATCACCAATAACTTCCCCAAGTTGAAAGCCCTTTGACTCTTCAGGAAGTTCATAGTCTTGATTATCCTCATACTCTTTTTCAAGAAGTTCTTTAATGCTTAATGATAAACGTTGTTCAGATTCATTTGCATCGAGGACTTTGACGTCTACTTCTTGTCCCTCCTTTAATACTTCATGCGGAGTACTAATATGCTTATGAGCAATTTGAGAGATATGAACAAGTCCTTCGACACCTGGGAATACTTCAACAAATGCACCATAAGAGACCAATCTTTTCACTTTACCTTTTAAGACGCTTCCTTTAGGTGCTTTTTCAGAAATATTTGACCATGGTCCAGGGAGTGTTTCTTTAATTGATAAAGAAATTCTCTCATTATCACGGTCAACACTTAATACTTTAACTTGAACTTGCTGGCCCTCGTGAACTACATCTGATGGTTTATTAACATGATCATATGATAATTGAGAAATATGAACTAGACCGTCAATGCCGCCAATATCAACAAATGCACCAAAGTCAGTGATTCTTTGAACAGTTCCATCAATAATTTGACCTACTTGTACTGCACTAAGACGATTTTGTTTTTGCTTCCCTTTTTCTTGTTCCACTACTGCTCGATGCGAGAGAATTAAACGGTTCTTTTCTTTATCAAGTTCGACAATTTTAAAAGTAAGAGTACGGCCTTTATAATCACTAAAATCTTCTACAAAATGAGCTTCAACTAATGATGCTGGTACAAACCCACGAACGCCTAGATCGACTACTAAGCCGCCTTTTACGACGTCTTTGACTTCAGTTTCGATGATTTCTCCACTTTGGAATTGATTTTCCAAATTCTCCCAGGCTTTTTCTGCATCAACTTTTCTTTTTGAAAGGATAATTGCTTCTTCCTCAACTTTTAAAACTTCTAATTCTAGTTCATCACCATCGGCAACTGCATCAGATGCCTTTTCAATATGAAGACTTGAAAGTTCACTGATTGGGATAATTCCATCAAGTTTACTACCTTGGATATCAACTAGCACCTGTTTTTCTTCTACTTTGGTAACTTGTCCAGTTACTTTATCCCCAACTTCAAAGCTTTTCACTTCTACTTGATTTAATTCTTCCGACATATGTATTCCTCCTTAATCCATTTACTTCAAAAATTCTATATATGATCTGGTGGATGCCACGCAGCATACAACACAAATAAAAAAACAGAAAAGCAGTGAATTTTAAAAAAAAACTCTTTCCATTAACTTCTTATAAATAGTCTATTTTGTCAAGCAGAAGCTATTGGTGTTCTTTTTTAAGTTTATCAATTTCTGACATAATTAATTCAGTAACTTGTTCTACTGATGCTTTCTCTTTTCTCATTTCTTCCAAATCAATGGGTTGTCCGTAGACAATCTTTAATTTTCGGAAACTTCGATATGGACCGATTATCGCGCAAGGCACAACTGATGCTGTGGACCTTAATGCAAAAAAACCCGCTCCAGAAAGTCCCTTACCTAGTTCGCCATTCTTACTTCTTGTCCCCTCCGGAAAAAGCCCGAAGACATGTCCATCCTTTAAGATCTTTAACCCTGTTCTAAGGGCTTCACGATCACTAAAGCCCCTTTTCACCGGAAAAGCATTACACTTTCTAACGATATTGCCCAAAATAGGCACGGAGAAAATCTCTTCTTTTGCCATATAATGGACAGGGCGAGGGGCCATTATACCAACAACAATGGGATCAAAATTATGGATATGATTCGCACAAAGAAGAACCCCGCCTTCTTTAGGGAAATGTTCTACTCCAATAGCTTCAATCCTATAAAGTGGTTTAAAAACTCCTGTAACCACTGATCTTGCAAACGCATAAAACGTCACACCTATCCAATCCTTTCGTGCACCAACACCATTATTTTTTCTACAACATCTGGAATTGTTAAAGAGGTTGTATCGATTTCAACTGCATCATCGGCTTTTTTCAATGGTGCTACTTCTCTCTCAGAATCAATTTTATCTCTACGAGCAATTTCTTCTTTCAATTTTTCTAAGTCAGATGGGAAGCCTTTTTGAATATTTTCAATATGACGTCTTTCAGCTCTTTCTTCCACACTTGCAAGCAAAAATACTTTTACTTCTGCACCTGGCAATACATGCGTACCAATGTCCCTTCCATCCATAACAACTCCGCCCTTAGTGGCAAAAGCTTGTTGTCTTCTGACCATTTCTTCTCGAACCTTCTGATGTTTAGCAACAAAGGAAGTTGAATTGGTTACTTCAGCAAATCGAATTTCATTCGTAACATCTTGATCGTCTAAAAATACTAACTGACCTTTATCAGATGGCTGCAATCGAATATCTGTGGATAATAATGTTTCCAATAAAGCAGCTTCATCTTCCAAATTCAGTTGATTCACTATTGCCTTATATGTTAAAGCTCGGTACATCGCACCAGTATCAATATAAATGTAAGAAAGTTTTTCAGCTACTATTTTTGCGACTGTACTTTTTCCGGCTGCAGCTGGGCCGTCTATTGCGATTGATATTTTTTTTTCCATAAATCCTCCTATTTGTCATCATGAGTTTCTCAGATGTTGTCTACTATTATTTTACCACAAGATATTGGATTGCCTCTTTTTTTACCATGATAAAATATGAAATTTTTACAGACCTATTCAGTAAAAATGGGTAATCAAAAGAAAGCAGGCTGCCCTGCTTTCTTATTCTCCCTGAAAGGTTTCAAGAATTTCAGTATATGTATTTTCATTTACTCCTTCATACTTTGTCAATTGTTTTACTTGCGGAAATACATCTAATTGATGAAAAAAAAGTTGCGAAAGAAATAGAAAAATAAACTGGATGATAACAATTTTGATTAAAACTCTTTCTACCTTTTTCATGACTATCCACTCCACTGAGTTAATACCTCTATTATTGGAGTTTTTTGAAAAAAATATAAGGAAAAGCAAATGCTTTTCCTTATAACACATCTTCATAAACAGCCTCTGCATTCTTAAGTTTTTCTACATCTTCCTCTACACCACTTTTGGCGTTAATAAAAATCCGGTAAGTATCATCATTGATTGTTCCAAGGAACTCGTAACATAATACTTCTTTATTAAGGTCATTGACAATAATCGCTTGACGGTCTTCCATGATTTTCAAGTTTGGATTTACCTTTGCTCGAGCTTGTTTCACGGAGATAGCCGGTTTTTCAATTGTTCTTGTTTGAAAAGATTTTAAATATTCTTCTGCTGATACACCAATAATATCACCATTATCTAGCGCTACCTTTACTTTTATTGATTCTGGATAAATTCTAACGCCATTAATAGAGGTGACGAAATTGAATACACCAATATTGTCATACTGTGTGCTTTCAAATATCTCTAAATCTTTAAAGCCCGTGTCTTTTAAAAAAGCAGCTGCCTTATTATCAGCATCATTTAAACTTAGAACTTGTTTTTTTACATCCCGCTGATTGATAAACCAAATTGGTCGACCGGCTTTTTTAGTAATATCCATACTGCCTTCTTCGCCAGTTTTTTTATTTTTTATCGAAACGCTATAAAAACCATAGTTAGAACCTTTTCCATTTTCCGTAACCTTCACTTCTGAATTCCCATCAATTTTGATGTATTTCTTTGCGATTTGGATTGCCTCTTGTTTGGTAATGGTTTTTCCTTTTATTTTTTTAAAATTTTCATCCTTTTTTTGCATATTTACAAAAGTGGGACCCAGATTAGATTCAGTATAGCCGCTTACTGTCTTTTCAACTGCCTTAAAGCCGTCAATAATGGTATTATCAGTCGATTCCTTCCCAGATGCTAAGGCAAGTTCAACATCCATCCAACGAAGATTATTTTTTAATACCATATGCTGCACTTTTCGGAGATCATTCTGAACATCACCTGCTTGCTTATAAAGGACCTTTAGTGTGTTGTATTCATCGTTTGACAATGGTTCCTTATCCAAATCTCTGGCAGCTGTACGGTAACTAAAGTTCCCGATTCTAGCTAAGAACTCCTCTGTTTTGTTAAAGGGAAGCAAAGTTAGTGGTAATTGACCAACATCACCATGAGCCTCAGAAGTAAGCCGCCAAACTTCTATAAGGGACGGAGACAATGACTGTTTTGAATTCATTGCAAGAGTGGTCCCAATCTTATCGTGTAATAGATCAACTTGATAGGTAAGGTCATGGAATGCCCGTTGATAAGTATTTTCCGCATTTAAAAGAACGGCATTCTTCTCCTGATGTTCTTGATAGCCCCAATATGCGGTTCCCACAACACCGACTGCGAGAACGCCAATTAATATTCCTCTTATCAATTCTATTCACCTCTCTACTTGCAAAAAATATGTTTCCCGATTCGTTTAATTTGAGGTCGTCCCCAAATCCACCCGCTCGTGGCAGTGTCTGGGTTAAAATAATAGAGTGCCTCACCAGTTGGGTCCCACCCATTGATTGCATCTAAAACTGCTTTCTTCGCATTTTCATTTGGGGTCAGCCAAATTTGACCATCCGCCACTGCAGTAAATGCTCCTGGCTCAAATATCACCCCTGAAACCGTATTAGGGAACGTTGCACTGTTTACCCTGTTAAGGATGACAGCTGCAACAGCAACCTGCCCTGTATAAGGTTCTCCCCTGGATTCTCCATAAACGGCATTAGCTATCAACTGGATATCATTTTGAGAAAAACCATTTGGAGTGTTAGCAGCCGTAGGCTTTTTAGGCGCTGCCTTTTTTGGTGCTGTGTTTTGCTGTGGTGCCTTTTGTTTTGGCGCTTGTTTGGCTGGTCCTTGTTTTGCAGGTGCTTGGTTTGCAGGTGCTTGGTTTGCTGATCCTTTGTTTGCAGGAGTTTTAGGTGCAGGGCTTGGTGCACCCTGTTTACTTTCATCAACTCCACCGTAATGTGTAAACCTTCTACCAGAGTTAATATGTTTTTTTACAAATTGTTCGTTATACTTGCTTGCTTTAGCTAATTTTAATTTTGTCGACCACCCGGCCAATCCATCAATCGGCAACCCAAACTCATATTGGAAGTTTCTTAATGCCCAATATGTGCTCCAGCCAAAAACTCCATCAATCTTACCGTTATAAAAACCTAAATACTGAAGCCTGGATTGAAGCTCAATGACATCATCGCCAACCGAACCTTTTTCAATTACCTGATTGGTAAATGCACGCACCTCCTTACTTTCTGAAAAGGTCGATGTCACAAACATGAGAAAGATTAGTATAAAGAACTTAATTAAGATTTTCTTCTTTATCATGGAATTTTAACCCCCATTGTAAATCTTTTTAGCAGTAAATCTATTTTTTGTTTTAATCGGTTTTTTATTCCATTTAAATGTTAATAAAAGAAAAAACCCTTCTTTAGGAATGAAGGGTTTTTTGGACAGAATATTGTTTTTTAAAATGATTGGCACTTAATATTTTTGCTTTCTTTACTTTCCTTAGTCCAAACCACCAAAGAAAAATCATAAAAGGAAAAATGATTATAAGCCAATTTTCTTGTGAAATTAAGATAAAATCATAGGATCCATGAAGAATAAATGGCAAAAATAAGGAAAGAATGACCCACTTTGCTTTATTCCCTTCCGTAAACTTCGCCTTCCCAATATAAAAGCCCATAATTACACCAAATAGGGCATGACTCGAAACAGGTAACAATGCACGTGTAACGGCATGTTCGATTCCATTCGCTATTAAATAGAAAATATTTTCGATTGTAGCAAAACCAAGTGAAACCGCTACTCCGTAGACAATTCCATCAAAGGGTTCATCAAACTCAACATGCTGATAAACAACATAGAAAAGGATAAACCATTTAAAAAACTCCTCTAACAGACCTGTGCTAAGAAAGGCATTGAAAAGATCAGATTTTACAATATGCTCTGTTTCAAGTACATGCTGGATAAACATGATAGGAAACACAAAAAGAGCTCCGTACATAAACGTCCTTAAAACGAAGGATATTGGCTCTGGTTCATATTCATCTTTTAAATAAAAATAACTTAGTAATGCCAGTCCGGGGGCAAGCCCAGCTGATAATATTCCCAGCATGATGAACCTCTTTTCAAATCCATTTTCTTAATCGTATCATGGATTCTCTATAAAGAAAATGAAAGATTCATTCCAATTACTATTAGGTATTCCTTTATTGTCTCGTTAAAGCTTAAAATTTAATTTCCCTCAAATTACTTGCAAGGGCAACAGCCAATTTAATTCTTGCTTTTTTAGAATCGTTGTCACTCCCTAGAATGACTCCCTTATTAAAAAGATC
Source organism: Bacillus sp. sid0103 (assembly GCF_019219025.1). The sequence goes on from NZ_JAHUWN010000016.1 coordinate 49,508, forward strand.
ATAGGCGCTTCCTTCGTAATCATAGGTTGTATAAACAGATCCCTCTTCTGCGCTAGTGGTGATTACCAGTTTAATACCTTGGGCAATAGCTTTATCGATTTCTGTCATCATATTAGGAGCAACTTGACCACGTCCGACTCCCTCAAGGACAATACCAGAAATCCCTGCTTCTCGCGCTGCCTTAATAAATTTCCCATCTGCTCCAATATAGCATTTAATGATTTCAACCTGTGGGATAGAAGTTTTTAATTCAAAATATTCTCTTTTTATCGGTTTTTGAAATACATGGACTTGATCATTATCGATAATGCCAAGATATCCAAATCCAAAAGCATTAAAGCCCTGAATATTAGAAGCATGTTCTTTTTTTACATATCTTGCGGCAAATATCCGTTCATTAAAAACAACAACAGTTCCAGCATCCCTTAAATCATGGGAACATGCACTATAGATGGCATGGCGTAAATTAATGTATACATCGCTTCCTATGTCATCTGGAGAGCGCTGTGACCCTGTCACTACTACTGGTCTGGAATCCTTAATGGTTAAATCGAGAAAATAAGATGTTTCTTCCATCGTATCCGTTCCATGTGTGACAACAACACCTGAAACTTCATCGTCCTTAAAATATTCTTCGATCTTATTCTTCAAAAGGATTAAATCCTCAAAAGTAATATGGATACTGGCTTTTTGGAAAACCGATTCAACCACTACTTCGATGTCATTTGGCAAATTACACATACTTGCTAATTCTTCACCAGTTAAAGCTCCAGATGCCAATTTTCCTGATTCTTTATTTGCCTTGCTTGCAATTGTTCCACCTGTTGTTAATAAAACAACCTTTTTCATTATTTAGCCACCCTTTTTGCATCTTTTTCCATGATTGACCGAGAGATTGCCTCTCCATGGAATCTGCCATTTTCAATAAATATTTCATTTGCATTATTTCCTGCTGCAATAACTCCTGCAATATATATTCCCTCTATATTTGTCTCCATTGAATCGGGATTAAAGAAAGGCCGCCCAGTTTCTTCATCAATTTTTATATCCATATTTTTTAAAAATTGATGATCTGGATGGTATCCAGTCATGGCAAAAACAAAGTCATTGCTGATCGTTATTTCCTCATTGTCTTTTGTATAAAAAACTTGATCCTCTGTTATTTCTTTAATGTGAGCATTAAATTCCATTAAAATTGCACCTGTACGTACTAACGACTCAAACTCAGGGAGAATCCATGGTTTTATACTTGGTGAATACTTTTCACCACGATACAAAACTGACACTCTCGCACCTGCTTTTACCAATTCGATCGCTGCATCCACACTAGAATTTTTCCCGCCAATCACACAAACATCTTTATCGTAATAGGGATGTGCTTCCTTAAAATAGTGAAATACTTTTGATGAATTTTCGCCTGGAACATTCATATAATTTGGATGATCATAATAACCGGTTGCGATGATTACATAGCGTGCACTATAGGTATTTTTATCCGTATAAACTTGAAACAATTCACCTTGTTTGGATACTTTTATTACTTGTTCAAATGAGTTAATGCGCAGCTGTTTTCGTTTGGCCACTTCACGATAATAGACTAGAGCCTGATTTCTTTTAGGCTTATAACTATCAGTAATAAATGGCACTTCTCCAATTTCTAATTTTTCTGCTGTGCTAAAGAATGTTTGGTGGGTTGGATAGTGATATATGGAATTCACCACATTTCCTTTTTCAATGATTAAGGGTTCCTTACCTTTATCCTGAAGGGAGATGGCTGCTGCTAAGCCACAGGGGCCACCACCAACAATAATAATATCTTCTATTTGCATAATGGGTACACTCCTTAAAACAATCATACCTGGATGACAAAAAACTCCTATCGTCTATGATAGGAGTTTTTTAACTATGTTTCAATGGTTAAGTATAATATTTACATGCGGCTTGAAATTAAATCCAGCCCCTAAAGCGGCTCGCTTCTGCCATCTTTCTAACCCCAACCATATAAGCGGCAAGACGCATATCTACACGGCGTGTTTGGGCAGTTTCGTAAATATTATTAAAGGATTTTACCATTACTTTTTCAAGCTTTTCTTCTACTTCTTCTTCAGACCAATAATAACCTTGGTTATTTTGAACCCACTCAAAATATGAAACAGTTACACCGCCAGCTGACGCTAAAACATCCGGAACAAGAAGAACTCCCCGCTCTGTTAAAATCTCAGTTGCCTCAAGTGTCGTTGGACCATTAGCCGCCTCAACAACAATGCTTGCACGGATATTATGAGCATTTTCTTCTGTAATTTGATTTTCAATCGCAGCCGGAACAAGAATATCGCACTCAAGTTCAAGCAATTCTTTATTTGTTATTGTGTTATTAAATAATTTTGTCACTGTTCCAAAGCTGTCTCGTCTATCTAATAGATAATCAATATCAAGTCCATTTGGATCATGTAATGCCCCGTATGCATCGGAAATTCCAATTACTTTTGCACCAGCATCATGCATAAATTTGGATAAGAAGCTTCCAGCATTACCAAAACCTTGGATAACTACTCTAGCCCCCTCAATTTGAATACCTTTTTTCTTTGCAGCCTCTTGGATACAGATTGTTACTCCTTTTGCAGTTGCTGATTCACGTCCATGCGATCCTCCCAAAACAAGAGGCTTCCCTGTAATAAAGCCAGGTGAATTAAATTCATCAATTCTGCTATATTCATCCATCATCCAAGCCATGATTTGCGAATTGGTAAATACGTCTGGAGCTGGAATATCTTTCGTTGGTCCTACTATTTGACTAATAGCCCTAACATAACCACGGCTCAATCTCTCAAGCTCTCTAAACGACATATCTCGAGGGTCACAAACGATACCGCCTTTACCACCGCCGTATGGCAGGTCGACAATCCCACATTTTAAACTCATCCATATTGAAAGGGCTTTCACTTCTGTTTCTGTTACACCTGGATGGAAACGAATCCCGCCCTTTGTTGGCCCCACTGCATCATTATGTTGGGCACGGTAGCCAGTAAATATTTTTATAGAACCGTCATCCATTCTAATCGGAATCTTAACTGTCATTAAACGCAATGGCTCTTTTAAGAGCTCATAAACCTCTTCAGGATAACCTAACTTTTCAAGGGCCTTATGTATAACTGTTTGTGTCGATTTCAACACGTCATGTTTTTCCTCTTGATTAGTCTTTTCATTATCTTTTTCGGCTACCATTTGTAATCCTCCCTAAAAAAATGCTACGAATGTTGTCATCTTTCAGACACAAGTATACACCTTTAATTCATTTATGCAATAAGAAAAACATAAAAAAACATTATGTAAACGCCGCCATTGGTACTTTAAAAGAATTTTACTAATGCAATGGCTAAATATTATTGCACAATTTCTTTTTTCATTAGGCTAAGTTAAAACTTGCCTGTTGAATTCCGCTCCAGGCGCGTGCGGTTCACGGGCGGTCTGGGGAGCCTCCCACAGGAGTCCTCGCGCCTGGAACGTAGATCAACAGGGTGTCAAAATCGACAATAGTCTATAACATAGCCTTTCATTATCGGGCGGTGACGCCCTTTGAAAGGCTAAAAAAAATATAGTCACTTAAAGAAACGAAGAATGGTTTCCACCGCTTGATTATCGATAATACGTTTACCATACTCAGCTAGTACATACGGGCTTAAAATAGAAGCATTACCAAATTCTGACAAAACGCAAGCTGCTTTCATATTTTTTTCAGGTTCTAGATTTTCCATTAATAAATAGTAACGGTTGTTCCAGGCAAAGAGATTTCCACCGAAAATATTGACTGAAGACAGTCTTTTGGCTAGACCTATAATGTCTTCAAACTCATCAAATTCATACAAGAGGTCTGGAAAGCCTTCAACCCTTACTTGCATCTCAATAAATCCATCATACAAAATTTCTTCATCTTCTATTATTTCATCAACGGTAATGATCAATATCATCCCTTGTGCCTGGAGGGAGAACACCTCTACCGCAACAGAACCTTGAATATCAACATCAAATTCCTCACTTGCCTCTTCCAGCATATCATGGAAAAGCTGATTCCATTTAATGGAATCCTTCCAAATATCTTCTTTGGAGAGTCCTCTGTCAAATAAATCATCAGAGGTAAGAAAAATTTTTATTTTATTGGCTGTTAAGCGTTCTAAGCGCATGATTTTGCCCCCTGCCGTGACATAACTCTTGTTTTCAGTGTATGCCTCAGGGTTCTGTTGGTGAATTGTCTATATTTATCCTTCCTTTTCAGAATCCCCATTTAGTTTTATTAGGTGACATTCAGCAGGTGCGCCTAACCTCAACGGAATGGCAGTGGTACCATAACCATTGCTTATTAATAGGACCGTATTATCTACCCTTTTTATTTTTCCCCGTTCATGTGGACTATATCCCAAAATGTGGATTTGTCCTCCGTGTGTATGACCACTTAACACCAAACGGATGTTATGCTCAGGAAGAATCTTATCTGTTATACTAGGATAATGGCACGCTAAAATCTTAAAACTGTTTTCTTCTGCATCTAATATGGCTAAATCAAGGCGATCTCGTTCTTGACTTAAATCATCAACACCCAATAAACAAATTTTTTCACCTTGCGCCGATTCAAAGGTTACAGCTGTGTTTGCTAATACTTTAATGCCTAGTTCTAGGAGGATCGCATCCAATTTATGATAATCAACTTCATAATCATTGTTACCCCATACAAAATAAACAGGACCAACCTGCTTTAATTTCATTAGGTTTGCTTTTACTTTTTCAAAAGAAACTCCTTTTTCTGTTAAATCCCCTCCAATTATCACTATATCCGCTTTGCCAATAACAGGATTTATTACTTTTTCAGAAATTGTTCTCCTATGTATATCCGATATAAAAAAAATCGAAACACTGCCAAGTGATTTAGGAAAGTCCGGAAAGCTAAATTCATGTTCAATTATATTATTTAAAAAAGCTTGACGTACCATATATAAAACTAGACTGACACCGATGATAAAGATGAACAAGAAGACTAAAGTAATAACCATTTTCCTTTTTCCCCATTTCTTAACTTCGTTCCATGGAAATCATACCATAAAAAAGACTTAAACTAAAAAAGACAATGGTTTGCTCCCACCCTAATTGAAAAAGAAACGAAAAAATAAAAATCAGCAATAAATATTCAAAAAGAAGGGTATCAACCATCACTTTTCGTTTTTGCCAAGTCTTTTTGGTCCCAACAATAAGTTCACGGAATACTCTTCCAGTAAAGAGAAACCCGATAAAAAAAACCAATGTACCCGCAAAAAATTTTAATGGATTTACAACTAGACTTATAAAAAGATCAGCTAAAACAAAGGGATGTGGAATTGAAATCCATTTGATTAGTATATACCCGCATAAAAAAATGACGAAACACTTAGCCACTTTAAAAAACATAAAAAACCCCTCCCATACAATGTATGAGAAGGATTTAAAAATTTACCTGGTGCTCGTTATTAATCTTCTTGAATACTCAATATTCTAAATCCATGTTCTTCTAGTTTTTTGGTAAATTTATCAATGTTATCTTTCTTCTCAATCTTCATTACGATTCTTCGGACAAGTTTATCCGTTTCATCAAAAGTTACCAGTGAAATAATATGCTCATGGAATTGATGTGCGATTTCCGACAGACGAGCAATTCGTCCTTCCGTTTCAACTGATGTAAAAGCAATCCTCACACCTGGACGATTTACACCAAATGCACTTTCGAAAGAACTAATTACATCCGAGCGTGTAACCACTCCTAGGAAATTTTTGTTAGCATCAACAACCGCTAATAAAGGAAAATCCTTTAGATCAAGGAGGGTTTTTTCGAATAATTCTCCGCCTTCTAAAAATTTTTCATGATGTGAAGCAATATCTTTTACAAAAGTGGAAGTTAAATACTCTTCCTTTGGTTTATTTGATTGAAAGTGGCCCGCAAATATGTTATATCTTGTCGCAACTCCCACATACTTATCACCACTTAACACTGGCAGCCCATCAATCTGATGCCTTTCCAAACTTTCTAATGCTTCTTTAAGGGTTGTATCTTCTTGTGCGGTAAAACATTCATGCTTTGGAATCAAAATATTTTTTACAAACAATTCCCATCACCTCAAAATATAATCATGCTTTATCTAGTATACTTCTACAAGGCTTGGAAAAAACCCTTTAGCATTTATGTTTATGACATAGAAAAAGGAATATTTCATATTATTAAATGATGTTGAATAAAGGGAGGGATACAATGAATACTCATTTCAAAACTTATCATCCTTATGCGAGTCCGTTTGACCCTTGTAAGCCTATACTTGAAAAAACTTATTCTACCCCGCCGCATTTATATATGGGCTTTCAGCCACCGAATCTTCCACAATTTTCACCACTTGAGGCACTAAGAGCAGGCACGCTCTGGAAAGCATTTTATGATCCTTGGTTTAGTCCACTTGAGCCTAGCAAAGGAGGATTACCTCAATGAAACAAGTACCTGCGGAGTATTATCAATTAATGGAGCAACTGCAGGCTGTTGACTTTGTCTTAGTCGAGTTGACCCTTTACTTAGATACACACAATCATGATCTTGAAGCCATCAATCAATTCAATCATTACGCTAAAGAAAGAAAACGCCTAAAAAAGGCATTTGAAAGCCAATTCGGCCCATTACAACAATATGGGAATAGTTACTCTGGATATCCATGGAATTGGGATGATAGTCCATGGCCGTGGCAAGTTTAAAAGCGGAAGTATCCGTATTATTTTAGAGGAGGGATTGGTGTAAATGTGGATTTACGAAAAGAAATTACAATATCCTGTTCGCGTTAGTACTTGCAATCCAACATTAGCAAAATATTTAATTGAGCAATATGGTGGTGCAGATGGAGAACTTGCTGCTGCACTTCGATACTTAAATCAACGATACACAATTCCAGATAAGGTAATAGGTCTTCTAACAGATATCGGTACAGAAGAGTTCGCCCATCTCGAAATGATTGCTACAATGGTTTATAAATTAACGAAAGATGCCACGCCTGAGCAAATGAAAGCAGCTGGATTGGCGGAACATTATGCTGACCACGATAGCGCATTATACTACCATAATGCTGCAGGAGTTCCATTTACAGCTGCTTATATAACCGCAAAGGGTGACCCAATTGCAGATTTATATGAAGATATTGCAGCAGAGGAAAAGGCACGTGCTACCTACCAGTGGTTGATTAACTTAAGTGATGATCCTGATATCAATGATAGCCTTCGCTTTTTACGTGAACGAGAAATCATCCATTCGCAACGGTTCCGTGAAGCTGTAGAAATTTTAAAAGACGAACAAGGGCAGAAGAAAATATTTTAAGATAAAATTAAGAAGCAGATTATGCCCTGCTTCTTATTTCTTTTCATGGTATAGATTAATGTCATATTTCGATTTCATCATTTCAAATACAATATGCCGGTTTTTCCACTCTTCCTCTTTCTTCCAGTAATCCTTACTGCGATCCACAATTTCACATCGTAATTCATGGTATTCTTTTTCTGCTTTATCTCTTTTCTCTTTCAACAAGTTCATTGTTCCATACATGCCCACACAAAAAACTAACAGTGTTAAATTATTGGAATCATTAACAAAAGCTGAAAACATAGCAGCAAAAGAATAGGAATAAATGCTGGCTACCGTAAGATATAAATAGACAAAAAAACACACTGCCAAAATGATGGTTGCCCAGATTGAAAGAATATGGCGTTTTTTAAACCGGTCAAACTTTTCTTTTCTTTTTCTTACATTTTCAAGTGCTTGCTTGGTTGCTTGATCCGTATTTTCAAGTAATTGGATTGGAGAATCCATTTTATCACCCTCCATTTCTATATATACATATGAACTTGTCCTTTCTATTATGTTTTTCTTCATAAAAAAACCGATCACTAATGGATCGGTTAGTTATTCAATGGTATTTTCAAAACCTGTCCTGCACTTATTTGTTTGCTCTGAAGATTATTAGCTTTCATAATGATGTCCATCCCCTTTGGAGAGTGATAGTACCTCATTGCTATTCTATAAAGATTTTCCTTTGGTTTAACGGTATGAGTAACAGTAGAATCTATTGGTGATGTTGTAGTTTCTGCTGTTACTTTCTCTTTTTCTGGTTCACTATTATTATCTGATACTGGGGTATCTGGTTTGTTTTCATTTGTATTGTCGGTTTCAACAGAGTTATCGGTTGACGTTTCAGCTACCTCTACCTGATCATTAGATTCTTTACTAGTTTCTTCTGATTGGTTATCTTCAGTTATCGTTTCCTTTGATTGATCGGAATCTACAGCTTTTGATCCTTCATCCTCATTTGTATTTTCCAAATTAATGGTTTCATATCCAACTGAATCCTCAGCAGGTTTCTCAACTCCATTAATTTTTTTAGCCCCATCACGGTAAGAGATCACACTAAAAATAATGATTGGCAAGAGGATAAAAAACAAAACTAATAAACGAATAACAGGATATTTTAACTTCCACTTTGTTTTTTTCTTCTTTTGACGATGTATCTGTTCACGGGGCGGCAAACCGTCTTTGGCATCCACTTTTTCATTAATTTTTTCTATCCGCTGTTTTAATCGTTCCGCCTGGTCTCTGTATGGTTCTTCATTGTTCATGGCTCTCTCCTCCCTTGTCGTCTACTCTGGTAGGACTTTTAAATTTTATATACACACCTAATAAAAAATCAATCACAAAATGCATAACAATGGTAACAGCTAAATTATTGGTCCATTCATAAATTAATCCAATAAAAAAGCTTAGTACAACTATATTTGTAAATAAAAACCAATTAAAAAGATATCGATAATGAATAATAGCAAAAATAATACTCGCAAATACTAATCCTACTTTTGTTTGAATAATCCCTCTGAACAATAATTCCTCACTAAACGCAACAAATAGTGCAATGATGAGAATGTGAAAAATATTTCTATTCTTAAAGATTCTTTCATTCAAGCCGCCATCATCATAATAGGACGATGGCAGCCATTTCATTAAGGATATATCAAGTATCACAACTGTTAACCCTGCAAGAATTCCGATAGAAAAAATGTGAGGATCATCCAAAATTATATTCTCAAAATAGGAGAAATGGTCAAAAAATATAAATCCTAATAATAATGAGATGAAACAGAGAATGACTTGTGTCATATACAGATGAAAAAGTAAATCTTTATCCGTTAATCCATTAATTAATTCAAAATACTTCTTTTTCATTCCCTCAACTCACTATTAATTAGAATATTTCCCAAATAGTCCTTCCAGTTTTGTTCAGTTTTTCTGACAGAAGGAGAATTAGCGGCATGTTTTGTTTCATAATCGCTTATTTGAAGTCCACAAATGTCACAGCATTGGTGAACCTTGTGCAACAATGTTTCATCAAAATACTGTAATATATATTCGCGTCTGCAGAAATTTGATTCAACCCATTTTTTCATGCAATAAATATTATTTTTTTTAATTGATAATCGTTCATGAACAAAATCCTTAATGAGCTTTTGTAATCGTTCAAGATTTACTCTTTCCAGCGGTGTGTTTATGATAATGTCTTCAACAATTCTCCATTGAATTTCTGAAAAACCACCCAGATCCATTAGTTCCACCCCTAGGGTAATCTTTCCATCCTTGTGAATCTGTTCATCGTATATCCTTTTAAACAACCAGTTTATTTGCTGCTCTGTCGGCAGTTCACCTTCAGCCAACTGGAGAGGGAGTTGTTCATCCCCTGGTGCATATAAAAGGATGGCAAGACTTTGTTCGCCATCACGACCTGCCCTTCCAATTTCCTGAAGATAAGATTCTATTTGCATCGGCATGTGAAAGTGAATAATAAACCGGATATTTTCTTTATTTATTCCCATGCCAAATGCACTGGTTGCACATATAACATCTAGTTGCCCATAAATAAACTGTTGTTGAATCAGAATTCTTGTGTTTTGGTCGAATCCGCCATGATAGGCCATTGCCCGGCAAATTCCTTTTTCTGTTAATAATAATGCCATTTGTTCGGCAACTTTTTTACTTGAAAAATATATGATTCCAGGCTTTTTCAATTTCGAAACAAGCTCAAGGACAACGTCTTGCTTATCACGGAAGTCATGTAACTCTTTGACATAAAAGCCGATATTTGGCCGGTCAATCGTTGAATCAATTTTTACGATATCCTCCAGGTCAAGTGAATCAATGATGTCCTCCCGCACTTTTTTGGTAGCAGTTGCAGTCAATGCAAGAGTGAGCGGATTACCAAACTTTTTTCTTATTTCGCCTAGTTTTGAATAATCCGGTCGAAAATCGAAGCCCCATTGAGAAATACAGTGGGCTTCATCTACTACAAACAATGCGATGGTAAGTTCTTGAAGTTTTCGCAGGATATAGGGAACCATTAACATTTCAGGAGATATAAAAATATATTTATACTGGTTAAGATGATGAAGAGCATTCTGTCTTTCATCTGCGGATAGGAATGAGTTTAAAGCGATTACTCTCTTTTCTCCAAATCTTTTAAATTGGTCTACTTGATCCTGCATCAGTGAAAGAAGTGGGGAAATTATAATAATTTGCCCTTGTAACATTAGCCCTGGAAGTTGATAACATAATGATTTTCCCGTTCCTGTTGGGAGCATTGCTAATGTATGTTGACCAGATAGTATTGAGGCGATTACCTCTTTTTGTCCTGTCTTAAAAGTTGTATATCCAAAATGATCTTTCAGTACTTTTTCTAATTCCATTATCTATCACCATATTTCGCCAGTACCAGCCTAATTTGAAAATAGGTTGCCGTTCCTATTTTTTCTCTAATTAACTTCAACTGTTTGGTTGCTGTTTGCCGTGAAATTTCCAATATCTTATTTTGTAACTCTCTATCTACGTAAGGTTCAATGGAAAAACCCTCTATATTTAAGGCTAATTCAACAAGATGATCTTCGATTGTACTCAATTTTAAATGCCTAATATTTGCAATCATATCAAGTGTATATCCTTGATTTAATAATCTCTGTGTTTTCCTAGATGTTAGAGTCAATTCATCATCTTGCATTAAATCGTTTATGAGAAATGGCAAGATTTTTAACTGATTACCCTCATCCTTGATTTTTTGAATTAAATAATGAAGTGTATTTGTAAACCCAATTTGATAATCATGGTAATCTAAATTTAACTGTTTTGCGACTTGAAGAGGGGTCAATCCAATTTGTTGAAAACCTGTTAACCGAAATACTACAAGTGAGGGGTCAACTTCTTTTCCCACATCAAAACAATTATTCAGTTCAAAATAAACAGTGTTGCCCATTTCCAGCCTTGGCAGGGCGATCTCTTTTAGGGTAGATTTTAACCAATTATGAACTTCTTTGTTTTTTTGGATAGGAATATACCGTGTCTCTCCAAACATTAAATTTGATACAACTTGAACTAATAAGGACAATCTTTCCCAAAATAAGGATGTGATTTGATGAAAGTTCCAGCCATTAATATATCGGGGGAGTGGACCTTTTTCGAGTAGTTCTTTTCCAAGGGGAGTTATGTTAAAGCGTTGTTCACCGATATTATTTATCAACCTTTTGCCAGCCATCGAATGGATTATTGATTCGAACGATTCCCTTGATAATTGTTCGTATATTCCAAAATAATGTTTCAATGAAAATAAGTGGGCATCTTGGATGGTTTGCGATGACTTTTTACCATTCAGAAGGTGATATAGTGAATAAATGGTCCGTTCCTTGTTTATTTGTTTAATACTATAAAGAATGATGGATTCAATCTGCAGCATACGAACCTCCCACCACTTATTTCGCACATATTCGACAAAATAGCCATTTTTCCTCTTTATTCTACCATGAAACAAAGGAACTTGTTGCCCAAAAATGTGGAAGATTTAGAAAATCAACTATATTACTAAAGGAATATGGGCATTTTTCTATTGAAAAGTTGTCGATACAGTTTTACAATAGATATGAGTTATCCGTTTTCAGATTGATAATGGAAATGTGAAGTATTATTTTTCTAATTTACTGGGAGGTTTTTTTCATGGCAAAGTATACAATTGTTGATAAGGAAACATGTATCGCATGTGGCGCTTGCGGAGCAGCTGCACCAGATATCTATGATTACGATGATGAAGGTATCGCATTCGTAACTCTTGATGATAATGAAGGAATTGTTGAAATTCCAGATGTATTAATCGATGACATGATGGATGCTTTTGAAGGCTGTCCTACTGATTCCATTAAAGTAGCTGACGAAGCTTTTGATGGCAATCCAACTAAATTTGAATAATATTTTGTTCACTAAACTTTAAGCTACTGCCCCTCACCTACTTAGATGAGGGGATTTTTTATTTTTGGGGCTTTGTTAATCGGCAGTTGTGATATTTGCTAAATTCACTTTTGACAGAATACAAATAAAAGAGCAGGAAGGACAGACCTTCCTGCTCTCGTACTTTTTAGGCGCTTTTAATGGTTGTAAATTTATTAATCCAGGCCTGCATCCGAATGAATAGAAGCATAAAGATAACGGACATCATGACCCCTTTTAAAATGTTAAAAGGTAAGATGGCTGGCACTACCAAATTCCGCATATCTGGAAAGCCCATAAGAACGGTATAAGCAGGTAAAATAAAGAAGTAATTTAAAATACCCATCATAACCGCCATGATTGCCGTTCCGGTAATTAAAGCTAGTGTCATACCTTTTCTAGTTTTTAGTCTATTATATACAAAATATGTTGGCAGGATAAACACAATTCCAGCAACGAAATTGGCTATATGGCCCACAGGAATTCCTGTTTGGCTTCCTGTCGCAATATAATTAAGGACGTTTTTAAAAAACTCAACTAATATTCCTGCAATCGGTCCAAAAATCAACGTGGCAATTAATGCTGGGATGTCGCTGAAATCGACAAACAAGAAATTTGGGAATAGCGGCAATGGGAAGTTTAATAGCATTAACAGATAGGCAATACTACTCAGCATTCCAATTGACACATAAGCCTTTACATTCATTTTACTCTTTTTCTTCATCTTCTTCATCTTCCTCTCTCCTTTTTTGATCCATCGCGTTAAGGAAGAGAGGTTCAGCAAACAGCCGCAACCTATGTAAATAAAAACTCCCTCAACAATGTTTGCTTGAGGGAGTTAACAAAGGCACGCTTAATAAACGTTCATTACAATTGTAATTTTTGAACGTCTGCAGAACCTCCATCTTCTCCCATCCAGACTATACTGTCGGCTTTGGAATCGCACCAAATCCTGCCAAATACGGCTCGCGGGCTTATGAGTTTTACTCAAATACCGCCGATCGGGAATTTCACCCTGCCCCGAAGATAGATCGATATTTAATTACAAATTTAATTATACTTTAGAACCGATTTTTTGTTAAGTAAAAGGTTCTCACTTTAACGAGTTTGTAACTTTTATAGCCATGTCAACAACAAAACCCACTGACAATAGTCAACGGGTTTTGTTGTTGTACATTAATTTACATTTAGAATTTGCTTAGGTTTAATCAAATCCGAGGAAAGATGATTAAGCTCTTTAATACGTTTAACTGAGATGTTTCTTTTCATCGAAATCGAATATAAGGTATCGCCTTGTTTAACGATATATGGCTTTAGCTTATCTTCATTTTGGATTTTAATATGTGAACTTGCCTCTAATACATCATCATAACTGGCAGCGATACCTCCTCTTACCGTCTCCCCTGTATCGGCTCTTCCTAGGATCTTTTCTGGATCCAAGGCAAACTTCTTATCATATCTCCACTCTTCTTGATGGGTTTCAAAATGAAGATGGGTTCCAGTAGCTTGTCCAGTTTTCCCCATTTTCCCTATTTCTGTGCCTTGCTTAACTTTTTGACCTTCAAATACATTTCGCTTGTTTAAGTGTGCATAGACAGTAACAAAATGACTTGGATGTTTAATAAACACTACATTTCCATATGTATTAGAATAATAGGATTTTACCACCTGTCCGTCAGCTACCGCAAGGACAGGTGTATTCAATTTTCCGGCGATATCAATCCCCTTATGTTTGCCCATCCTTGTTCCATATGTATCAGAAATAATCCCATCTGCAGGCCATATCCACCCATCTTTTACCTCATTTTCAACCTTCATGCTTGCTTCCGAATGTCTTCCTCCTAAAAATAACAAACTGACACATAGCGCCATAATTAGGGCAATAATAACCCTCTTTATGTAGTCTCGCATTTTCTTTTGTCAACCTCCTTAGTTCTTTTCCTCCTCCACACAATATGTTATTTCGTTCACATTTAGAACATATTCCTTATTGGAGAAGTGAATAGGCATACTTGTTATAATTTGGAGACAACAGTTATTTTATACATTGGCTGTAATATTTGTATGTTGATTTCCGTTCCAATCAACATTGCTATATTATCAACAATAACCTTTAACACAGTCCCTACATAAAAAAAATCAACCATCATTGGTTGATTGGAAAAATTATTGAATCGTCCGTAGGTTCGGAGCCCGAGGAACTTTGTTTTCTCTTGAAAGGTTAAATGGTCCAATATTATTTAATGGGGGATTCGTAATAACGACTTTTTCTAAACCAAATTCTTTTGCTGTCAATAATAGTGATTCATAAGCATTTATTGTTGATTGGTCGTCTTCAATGATGGTATTTTCCTTAATTGTAACAATTAAGGTTTTTTCTTTAATAGATACCTCACTTATAGGCAATGAAGGAATAAGTGAACTTTTTAACCCTAGTAAAGGCTGATCCTTCTTCATCGCCTCTAAAGCAGTCTGAATATCTTTATAAGTGTCGATGGATGGGACTAAGTAGGGTATTTCATTACCTTCGGAATAGTAAAAGAAGAAGGCATGATTCTTTTCATCGTGAATATTTAATTCTTCCTTGCGCCCAAAATTTCCTAACTCAATTCCAGGGTTACCATTAGTTGAGAACTTTATTTTTTTGATATTACTGTTTGTAGAAATATCCTTTTGTAAAACATTCATAAAATTTGTTTCTGTTGCTGATCCTTGTCCATACTGGTGGTTTTCCGGGACATCAACCAAAACAGTTTTATTTTTATCATCAAGATTTAATGTAGCATTTAGTGGATAGAACTCACTTAATCCCCATTCCTGCTCCTTTAAATTCTCCATATTTTCATTAAATAGCGCAAGCCATGTTTTATCTTTTGTATCATTTACAATGGTTGAAACTGGAATAAGAATTTGTGCTTGCGGGTCAGGAATCCAATAAGTTAACACTTTGCCCTTCCCCACTTCTTCATCATAGATTGCCGTTTTCATAATTTCTATTTTTTCCGCACTTGAAAATGTTCTTGCTTTTGAACTTGCATTATCCTCTTGCAAGGAAATGGAGGATTTTTCATCCGCTGTTTGCATATCTTGTTTTACTGAAGATTTTTCTTGACTTACTTTATCTCCCGAGTAATGGGTCCCGACCATTAATTTAGGAACTAAGATAAAGAATATGAGCAAGGCAGCCACTGTGGCTAAGCCAGGTATCAGCCATTGTTTTATTTTTGCTTTCCTAATCGAAAGATTTTGATATATGTCACGAGGATTGCGATCATCTTGTATTTTAGGCATTTGCCTTAGTAATTCTTCGAGCTGCTTATCGCTCCACTCTGACTTTTTCACTAGCTGATCCCTCCTTTTCATAAGACAATTCCATATATTTCTTCAAAACCTTTAAGGAACGGTGTTGTGTTGTTTTCACCTTACTTTCAGTCCACCCTAAAGCCTGAGCTGTTTCAGAAATAGACAAATCTTGAATATACCGGAGTATAATAACTGCGCGTTGATCAAAAGTGCAATATTCCAGGCAGTGGTACACCCATCTTATTTCCTCCCTTTGAACCGCGATTTCTTCCGGTATCGGATACCCATCTTTCAGTTGGTCAGTCGACCAATCAAATTTTTCCAGTAATCGTTCTTTCCATCCTTTTTGTTTTCGGAAAAAGTCGATGGCTACATTTCTGGCAATCGAAAATAACCATGTTTTCTCACTGCTCTTTCCTTCAAAACGTCCATAGGATTTAAAAACCCTAATATAGACCTCCTGAACCAGGTCTTCGGCTTGTTCTTTATTTCTTACCATATAAAATAGAAATTGAAATACGTCATGATGATATTTTTGATAAAGTTCATCGAAAACGGAGTCCATCAATTCCCCTCCCCGTTCATAATATTAGTCGATTTTTATGTATAAAAGTTTCACCTTATAAATATAGACTTTTTTGTGACAAAAGGAAAGGTATTATTTGGAATCCAATTCCCAAATAATATAAAAAACTCATCCCTTTAAGGGATGAGAATTTTATTGTAATTAGCTCCAGCCACTGGGGACTCGAGGTCATAAGCCAATCCGTCGAGAAGGTTAAAAATCAACCTTCCTGACGGCTCACCTTATACTTGTCAATCCTAAAAACAAGTCGCATCCGCCTTTAAGTGTTTCTCATGAATCAAGAACAATCGGCAAAAAACTTGTTCTTTTTACTATTTTCTTGGTATGAGGAAGGAAAATGTCGTACCTTGACCGAGTTTACTTTGAACAGAAATATGACCACGATGTGCATCAATAATATTTTTAGCTATGGCAAGACCCAGACCTGTCCCAGCTCTGCCTCTCGTTCGGGCTTTATCAGCTTTATAAAACCGTTCAAAGACAAATGGCAAGTCTTCTTCAGGAATACCAGACCCAGAATCCTTCACTCGAATCATGATCCCTTTATCTTCTGAAGTCACACTTAAATTTACCGAACCGCCTTTAGGTGTATGTCTGATTGCATTATCAATTAAATTAGTGAGTACCTGTTCAATACGATCAGGGTCAAAGGAAATAGAGTTGATTCCATTAGCAATATCTGCGTACAACTGAATGTCATTATCTTTGGTTAAGCCTTGAAACTTGTGGATAATCCGATTAATAAATGCGGTAATATCCATTTCTTCCATTGTTAATTGGATATGTCCTGCCTCCATACGGGCCAAATCAAGTAACTCATTAACAAGCCGCCCCATCCGCAATGATTCATCATAGATGACCTTAGCCATTTCCTTTTTCTCTTCTTGGGATTCAGCAATATCGTCAACAATTGCCTCACTATAACCTTGTAACATGGATATCGGCGTTCTAAGTTCATGTGAAACATTAGCAATAAAGTCTTTTCTCATTTTTTCCAACTGCCGTTCCTCTGTCATATCCCTTAGAACAGCAACTGCACCACGAATAAATTGGTTACTATATAACGGACTAACTAGGATGACCCAATGCCTTCCTTGAAATGAAATTTCACCCACTTGTTCTGCTTCAGTATCAACTGCCTGTTGAAAAAGATCCATCACTTCTGGAGGTATAGCTTCTGAATCGGGACTATATCCCTCCATTTCATAATACCAATACTGAAGAAAACGGTCTGCGGGAGGATTGGTAATGAGGATTGTTCCATCCCGATTAAAAGTTATAACACCATCAGCCATACTGCTTAAAATACTGGAGAGTTGCTCTTTTTCTTGGCTTAGAGCACTCATATTAAATTTTAATTGCCTGCCCATTTGATTAAACGCAGTTGCCAGTTCACCAATTTCATCATGAGTAAGAATAGGAACCTTGGTATCGAATTTCCCCCTTGCGACTTCAAAAGCTGCTTCTTTCATCTTTCTTAACGGAGCGGTAATTCTTGTTGACAAAAAGAAAGCAAATATAGTCGTAAGGATGATAGCGACACCCGCAACCAGTAAAATAAATTTGGTTGTTTCATGGGTTGTTTCTTGCATGACTTCCAATGATTGATAAATGAAAACTGCACTATGCTCTTCCCCAGGAATGTGCAAAGGGACACCGATTATCGTATACTGAGTTCCCTTATCATCATTGAATGCTAGGTTGGAAATTTTCTCTACATTTACATCTTTTTTAAAGACTGTTGATAAACTCGGATCATTTTTAATATCTGTCAATGATAACCTTTTGGTCTTTTCCGTGTTTGGAGAGTAATAGATTTCATTTTCATTTTTAATAATCACTACATTATATACTTTATCGATAATTTCCCAGGATATCTCTACTCCTAATGAAAATTCTCCATTAGAATGTTCTTCAATAACGTAAGCAATCTTCTCAGCTGTGTTGGTCAAACCCTTCTTCATCTCAAGTGTATTGTAGTTTTGGAAAAATTCGAGAAGCATGATTGTTAAGATGAATAGTACAAATGATACTAACAAAAGGATCGTTAACCATAGCTTTCCTACAACACTTCTTAAAAATGTCATTCATTAATAACCTCAAATTTATAGCCTACACCCCAAACTGTAACAATCATTCTTGCAGCTTGTTCGGAAACTTTGTTTAATTTTTCACGGAGGCGCTTAACATGTGTATCAACCGTACGTAAATCTCCAAAAAATTCATAATGCCATACTTCTTTAAGTAACTGTTCGCGATCAAAGACTTTATCAGGTGCTTTCGCTAAGAAATAAAGTAATTCATATTCTTTCGGTGTTAAACTTACTTCTTTGCCATCAGCAGATACTCTGTGTGCATCATTATCAATTGTTAAATGTGGAAAAACAATAACGTCTTTCGTTGTTGTTTCCGTTTGCAGATAACTTGTTTGCGATGACCTTCTTAATAAAGCTTTAACTCGTAAAACAACTTCCCTTGGGCTGAATGGTTTGACAATATAATCATCTGTCCCCACTTCAAAGCCTTGGACACGATTAATCTCTTCACCTTTCGCGGTAAGCATGATTACCGGTGTTGCCTTTTTTTCTCTTAATTCACGACAAACTTCAATTCCATCCTTACCAGGCATCATCAAATCGAGAAGAATCGCATCATAATCATTTTCAAATGCCTTCTCTAGAGCCTCATTTCCGTCTTCCGCTTCGTCAATTTTATAATCTTCACGCTCTAAATACATTTTTAATAAACGACGAATTCTTTCCTCGTCATCTACCACTAAAATTTTCACATCTTTTTCCATTATTAATCCCCCCATGGAGTTTATTTTACAAAACGGGATTGTTTTATGCTATATTTTCGTGATAATTAGTCCTGTAAAAAGTGTCTAAATAATGACAACTATTTTCAGAAAAAAGATTTTTAAAAAGCCTTCACTTATAAATAAGTGAAGGCTATAAAATTAAAGGTTCATTTTCTCTTTCCTATTAAGACCCAGCATAAGAATGAAGTCCAGCAATAACAAGATTAACTGCAACTAGGTTAAACATAATGATGACAAAGCCAATAACAGCTAGCCATGCGGATTTTTCTCCATGCCATCCTTTTGAAAGACGGAGATGTAAAAATGCTGCATAGAACAACCATGTAATTAACGCCCAAACTTCTTTTGGGTCCCACCCCCAGAACCTTGACCACGCCATTTGTGCCCAAATCATAGCAAAAATAAGCGCACCAAGCGTAAAAACTGGGAAACCGATTAATACAGACCTGTAGCTAATCTCATCAACAAAGTCTAATTTAATATTTTTCACAATCGGTTTTAGGGCTGCCGCAATTCGCTTTCTTAAAATTAAACGAATTATGCCGTAAATAACGAGTCCCGCCATCAATGACCAAATGACTGTATTTAATTTTTTAGCATTGATGAAGGCAGGCACTTCAAACAAAGGCTTGAATCCATCTTTCGTTAGCAGTTCTCCTTCATGAGGTCCGGAAATCGCAGGCATCGTATATTCAACAACTGCCTCATTATCATGTTTATCCAACCAATTAAATTTTTCATGAAAACCCATTCCAGAAAAAATCGAAGATATAGCAACAAATCCTAGAACGACAACTAATGCAAACATTACAACCTCTAACCAAAAAGTCTGCTTGCTGGGTTTTGTTTGATCGATTGCCTTTACAAGATAAATAAGACCTGCCGCAAAACTAATCGCTAAAATGGCTTCTCCAATCGCAGCTGTGGTTACGTGAATATGCAGCCAGTAACTTTGTAATGCGGGTATTAATGGGGATATGTCTTTTGGAAACATACTAGCGTAAGCAATTACTAATATGGCTACAGGCATTGTAAATAATCCCAGTAAGGTCGTCCGATAAATAAAATAAATAACAATAAATGCACCGACAAGAGCCATTCCAAAGAATGTTGTAAACTCAAACATGTTGCTGACTGGAGCGTGTCCCGCAGCAATCCATCTAGTAATGAAGTACCCTAATTGCGAGATAAAACCAACAATCGTTAAAAAGACTGCGATTTTCCCCCACCTATTGGTTCCTTGCTTTTCATAATCAGCCTTTTTGGATTTAATAGACCCACCAAAAAATAGAGTGGCTACTAAATACAAAATAAAAGAAATAAATAATAAATTACTACTTAGTGTTGCCAACTAGGCTCCCCCTTCGTCCGTTTCTTCTATTTGCGCTTGATCGAGCGGCATTGCAAGATTCGTATCTGCCAATACAACTTCCATCTCTCGCTTTAAACCATACCAATTTTTGTTTGTATGTGCAGCAATCCACACTTGTCCATTTTTGTTTTGAATCCAGATGCGACGATGGTTCCAATAAGCACCTTGAATAACACCGATCATAAAGATGATTCCACCTATAATAATCACCCATAATGTTGAATCCTTTCGAACAATAAATCCTGAAACGTTTGTCGTTTCAATGCCTTTAAACGTCATCTTATACTGATTATCACCGAAAGGTTCAATCGTTTGCTTGATGGCTACAAAACTAGTTTCCCCTTTTGGCTTTTCTGGAGAGACCATCCGAAAGACAAAAGCCGGGTTGTTTGGTACTCGTGATTTAGTTGATGGCTCACCATTGTCCGCAAATTCAAAGTCGGGAAAATAGTTTAGTATTTCAACCGAGTAACCATTTCCAAGGTCATACTTCATCTTCGGATCCCGGAGATCAATGGTAAGTTCCCCAGCTGATTTATTTGTCTGTTGATTTGTCAATGCAAATGACATCTTACTTAATTCATTCCTGAATGAAGCTTGAAAAACCGAATAGCCTTCATAGGTTAGTGGTAAATTTACCCGTACCTTATAATCTTTAATTTTCTTAAGCGTCGGTTTCTCACCAGGCAGATTTTCTCCAACACGCTTATATAGAATAACATTGGATTGATAATTTTTTACTACTTCTCCGGCCTTATTAATCGCCTTTTCAAAGGTTTTATCTTTATTTTTATCATAGTGCTCCAGAATGAACTTATTATTATGAAGATAGAACTGCCCATCCGTCTCTGGAACAACAGCTGTTTCGCCTTCGCGTACCCAAAGGTCTTCATTTACATACATTCCGGGAATAAAGCGGAGCATTCCACCAAATAAGAAAATAATCAAACCAACATGGTTTACATATGGACCCCAGCGAGAAAATCGGCCTTTTTCCGCTAAAATATCACCATTTTCTTCACGAATATGGTAACGTCGTTCCTGTAAATGTTTTTTAATCGCCGTGTAATCACCTTCACCTGCTGCTTCGTTCACACCAAAAACACGCTGGCGTTTTAAAAAGCCCTCATGCCTAGTTACTCTTTGGGCCTTTAAGGCCTTATATAATGGCACGACACGGTCTAGACTACATATAACCAGGGATATACCGATCATCGCAATCAAGATTAAGTACCACCAGGAACCATATAAGTCATTGAATCCTAATTGGTAATATAATTTACCAAACCAGCCGTATTCTTGCTCGTAATATACATCTGCAGGTAAATTAATATACATTTCCTGAGGTAAAATGGTTCCAAGAGATGAGGCAATTAAGGTAATAATTATCAGCCAAACGCCAACCTTTACCGATGAAAAAAAGTTCCATATTTTATCAATAATTGTTTTATTGTATGTTTGTGACCGGCGTGCACTACCTTCATAGCGCATATCAATAAGCTGTTCTGAGTTAGTTTGAATGATTAGCTCTTTTCCACAGGCTTCACATAAAACGGTTCCATGTGGATTCACATGCCCACATTCACATTTAACATCTTTCATAAAAAAAAACTCCCTACAACCTTATGGTTTAATTTTCTCCATAAACTCCCTTACTTTTTCTTCGGTAAGTTCACCCGTATAATACTTTACGACCTTGCCGTTCTTATCAATCAAAAATGTAGCTGGAAGTGGATCAATTCCATAAGTATTCATCACTTCTTTATCCGTATCAATCATTATCGGAAAATCCAGTTTTAACCGATCAGCAAATTGATTAACAGCGAGTTCAGATTCTTGAATATCTACTGTCAAGACTTGTACGCCTTTGTCTTTATACTGATGATACTGATTATTAATATAGGGCATTTCCTTTTTACATGGCGGACACCATGTTCCCCAGAAATTCAAGAATACACCCTGTCCACGGTAATCTGACAGCTGATGTTTATTCCCTTGCATATCTACCAATGCAAAATCAGGCGCCTGTCCACCCACCGCTACTTTTTGTTTGGTATCCTTCGTAAAATTAGCATATAGCGTATAAACAACGGCTGAACCTAGTAACAGTAAGATGATTGATCTTATAACTAATCGCCGCTTTTTCATAAATAACCCTCCAATAAATCACCTGACACAGTTTGCTTAAATTATAGCATTTTCCAACATAACCACAGTGTTAAAGCAGAACATATTTTGTGACGGTTTTATGAATTTTTTTTACCTGACCCCATTCCAAATGCTCTCAGCTGTTTTACTTCATGCGGAGTCAGTTCTCTTGCATCACCTGTCCTTAACCCACTTAGTGTTAAGAAGCCATATCGTTCACGCTTCAATTTCACCACTTCATGGCCAATGGCTTCGAACATCCTTCTTACCTGACGATTTCTACCTTCATGGATGGTTATTTCAACGATCGCAGTTTGTTTCTTATTATCTGCAGATAGCAATTTCACTCTTGCAGGGGCTGTTTTTCCATCTTCTAAACGAATGCCTCTTTCGAGTTTCCTCAAATTTTCCTTTAATGGAATTCCTTTAATTTTTGCCACATAAACTTTATCAATTTCATTTTTAGGATGCATGAGCAAATTAGCAAATTCTCCATCATTGGTTAACACTAATAAACCAGATGTATCATAATCTAGGCGTCCAACTGGATAAATCCTTTCCTTTAAGTGTGGAAAGAAATCTGTGACGACCTTTCTGCCCTTTTCATCATTAACGCTTGATATAACACCTCTTGGTTTATATAAAAGGAAATAAACAGGTTCTTCTTTCTCAATCTGAATTTCATTTACTTCTACCCTATCAGATGGTGATACCTTCAGACCCAGTTCAGTAACAACCTTTCCATTTACCTTTACTCGCCCTTCTTTTATCAATTCCTCAGATTTTCTTCTAGAAGCAATGCCCGCTCGAGCAATTACTTTTTGCAATCTTTCCATTATTCCACCTCGAATTTATCTATATAAAAAGATATGATTCCAGCATAGTGCTATTGTCTCGTTTTGAGCAATTCGATCAGATTGAATGCACGTAAACGAAAACAGGAACCTATCCTTATGAATTATGACACAATTCCTCCACTTTTCAAAGTAAGGGATATTAATATATCAACAATAACCTTTTACATAGCAAAAAATAAAAAAGCATGTCCAAAAGAACATGCCTCATATATTCTATTATTATTTATTTCCAAAAATAAAAGCTACTACTGCGATCGCCGCGATAATGCCGACAACGTCAGCGAGAAGACCTACTTTAAGAGCGTCACCCATTTTTTTAATACCAACCGCTCCAAAATAGACCGTTAAAACATAAAAAGTCGTGTCCGTGCTTCCTTGCAAAACAGATGCTAAACGGCCAATAAATGAATCAGGGCCATAAACCGCAATTAAATCACTCGTCATCCCAAGTGCAGCGTTACCAGAAATCGGTCTAATCAATAATAATGGAACAATTTCAGCAGGCACTCCCATTGTTTTCATGAATGGACGAATCCAATTCATAAGAGCATCCAATGCACCTGATGCCCTGAAGACGGAAATTGCCACAAGCATACCCACAAGGAAGGGGATAATCGATACGGCAATTTTAATGCCTTCCTTTCCGCCTTCAACAAAACTTTCATACGTTGAGACGCGTTTGATCGTTCCATACAATAGAATAAACCCAATCAATAAGGGGATAAAAGTTAAGGATATAGTCGAAATCAGTTCCATGTTTCTTCATCCTTTTCTGTTTCTGCGATAGTAGAAATAACGGTCGATTAAGATTGCTCCTATTGCAGAGATAATTGTTGCAATGATTGTTGGAATGACAATCTCAGTAGGGGACGCAGAATGATAATTCATTCTAATCGCAATGACAGTTGTGGGAATAATCGTAATGCTTGCCGTATTAATGGCTAAAAAGGTGACCATGGACCTGCTGGCTGAATTCTTTCCTCCATTTAACTTTTTTAGTTCCTCCATCGCCTTTATACCTAGAGGAGTGGCTGCATTTCCTAATCCAAACATGTTGGAAATCATATTTGATAATATATATCCCATTGCTGGATGGTTTACCGGTACTTCAGGAAAAAGTCGTTTAACAAGTGGACGAAATAGTCGGGAAAAACGTTCTAAAAGGCCAGATTCCTCAGCAATTCGCATCATTCCCAGCCAAAAGACAAGGACACTAATTAGCCCGATGCAAAGTGTCACTGCTTCTTTCGCCCCATCAAAGATTGCTTTGTTCACTTCAGCCATTGTCCCATTGATTAGTGCGAAAATAAAACCAATAATGATCATAAACCCCCAGATATAATTAACCATTGTCCTTCACACCAATGAAGATCAGAAAAATTTTCTTTACAAAATCAAACAATCCTTCTTTCTTTTCAGGTATGCTTTGATAGTAAATGGGGGTTTCTTGCACCACTCGCCCGTCTAAATAAACTGCTGCCTTACCTACAACTTCATCATTTTTCTTATCTTCATCAAATTTTTTGGCCGGCTTATTCAACTTATATTTAATCGAAAACAAATCCATTTCCTCACTCGTTACCGGATAGACAATGGTTTTCTTAACGAATAAATGATTCTTATAATATTTATTTTTAATACCATCAATTTTCCCCTCAGATAATACTTCAGCCATATCAAACCCTTTAAAACCACTTTCATACATGGTAATATGGTCATTCCAATCATCTGGGTCATTCAGAGTGACTGCAATTAAATTCATATCTCCATTTGTTGCAGTTGTGACCAGGGTCCGTTTTGCCCGTTTTGTGTAACCTGTTTTTCCACCAGTTGTATATTTATATTTTCCTAGCAATCGATTTTTATTTTTCCAAACACGATCCCAATCCTCTGTAGGGTTCGATGCTCGATAGACCCTTGTACCAGAGATTTTTTTAAAGGTTTTATCCTGCATGGCATAACGCATTAATATGGCCATATCGTAAGCAGTGGAATAGTGCTCTTCATGATCATCAAGGCCATGAGGATTAGAAAAATGGGTATTTAACATCCCAATTTCCTTTGCCTTTTGATTCATTAAGTAGACAAATCCTTCTACACTTCCCCCAACATATTCGGCTATGGCTACAGCGGTGTCATTTCCAGACCTAAGCATTAATCCATAAACTAAATCTTTAAGTTTAATTTTTTCACCAGGCTTTAAATAAACAGAGGATCCTTCTGCACGAGTTGCTTGTTCACTTACTTTTACATATTGATTCATTTTCCCTGATTCAATTGCAAGTTTCGCAGTCATTATTTTAGTAATACTTGCGATTCGCCTTTTTGTGTGGGCATCTTTCTCATAAAGGATACGCCCTGATTTCTGCTCTATCAAAACAGCACTTGCTGCACTTACGGAAACAGAAGCTTCCACCTTTTGAGGAATGTTAGCAATGAATAGTGAGACTATGAGAGAAAAAATAACTAGCTTCCAAATCATTCTCATTAGATTAACCTCGTCCCCTTGTAAAGTTATCTGCTCTAGCGCCAAGGCGCGTCTGCTTTTCATATTTCTTGTACAAGTTTATGCAGGACGAGTCTTGTTATGACTATTTATTCAGAAAAGCCGATTGTAGCACAAACGAAAGCAGACGACAGGTCGCCGTCTGTTTTTAGGGGCTCGGCTTTTCTTAGAAAGCAGGCCATTTTATGTCCGCAGCTTTTTCAAAACGCATTTCTACATCATGCCAATTGACTATATTCCACCAGTTGTCTACATATTCAGGTCGTTTGTTCTCGTACTGAAGATAATAAGCATGCTCCCAAACATCTAATACTAAGAGTGGAATAGTGTCCCATTGGGTCAAAAGCATGTGTCGTTCAGATTGCAGGATCTCCAAATGCCTTGCTCGAGGTGACCAAACCAATAGCGCCCATCCAACGCCCTCTACTTGTTTGGCCGCTTCAGAAAAATGCTTCTTAAAAGCCGAAAAACTACCAAAGTATTTTTCTATTTCACTTTTCAGCAGTCCTTTTGGGCTCCCTCCTCCATCAGGGCTCATGTTTTTCCAAAAAATCGTATGAAGGTAATGTCCTGATCCGTGAAAGGCAAGCTCCCTTGACCAATGTTTTATTAATGAAAAATCATTCGTTTCCCTTGCTTTTTTAAGATTAAGTTCTGCTTTATTTAATCCATCGACATAAGACTGGTGATGCTTATCGTGATGGAGCCTCATGATTTCCTCTGAAATATAGGGTTCTAAAGCATTATAGGCATAGGGTAACTCTGGTAGTGTATGCCCGCCAGGAGGTAGTGCTTTTTCTGCAACCCAAATGACACCGCTGGCTTGTTTTCTACTAAAGTAATTTTCCATTTGCTCATGGATATTTTCAGCTTTAGCTTGTAGAGATAGCAGCTCTTCATTTGTCAACTGTTTTCTTGTATTTTCAATCAATTCAGCAAATTCATCCAAATGTTCCCATAATTCAGAATTCCCACCCTCCTTATCTGATTGAAGAAACTGCTTCATTTGTTCATTCCATTCAAACATTTCGTTTACATACTGACTAAATTTATCCATACAATTCCTCATCCCCTACTTGGTTTTGATAATTAATCTACCTAAATGGTATGAGTATTACGATTTAATAAGAACAAAATAAAAAGCTGCCCTATAAGGACAGCCTTCTAAAAATAAAAATATTAAGTCTTTGAACTAAGATAACAGTCCAGCTTCAGCGCCTAGGGGCTCGGGTCATAAGCCAATCCGACAAGAAGGTTAAAGAACAACCTTCTCACCGGCTCGTCTTATGCCTGTCGCCCCTGGGCAAGGCGCTTCCGCTTTTTATTTTGATTGGATCATTTTTGTTCTGTAGTCTGTTTCATAGTACTCAAGTTCTTCCCTTATTCTTTGAAAGTCACCTTCTAAACTTTTGACCAACTGAACGATGATGTCTGAAACAGGGCGGTAAAACTTAATGGAGTTCCTTCCGGTATAAGCGGATCTGCTGTCTTCATACCATGCATCATTCTTCGGCGAGAAAAACTCTTCAATACATTGATGATAAATCTTATACAGAGTTTTTTCAGCAGCAGCTTTTTGAAAAGGATTACCCTGTAAAATAACAGAACATGCATCTAATCCTTCTTCACTATAAACACTTAATTTTCGTAAATTTGCTAAGATCAATTTATTATAGTGAAGATCCTCATCAGTTTCTAAGTTTAATTGTGAAATAGTTGTTTCATTTAAAAATTCCTCTAATATTGAAATTGACTTTCCAAGAAAACTCTTTACATCATTTAATTGTGTTTTTACTAATGTATTACCCATTGTTTACCCCCTAATTTTTTACTTCGTTTTTTAGACTATTTTGGTTGCATTATGAATTCAAGCGGAGAACGAAGTTCATATTCTTTCTTTTGATTTAGAGAAAGAAAGATTTCAGGTAATTTACTATAATTGATATCTTGAAAATACGAAGCAAATTCGTGCTTAGAATTAATATAAAGTCGTTTCCGGCTGCGCAGCCCCGGATTTTTCAAAAGACAGACAAGCGCAACAATATCTTTAAAGGTAATTTCTTGATCTTGCTGAACAAAAATGGGGTCCTGTTGATATGGTGTGAATTCATGGCGAAGTTCATCAAAATACCTTACATAAAGGACATGAAGTGTTTTTTCCTCTCCGTCCTCATAAAAAGAAATGATGCTTCTGTTAAAAAAATCCTCAGAAGTATTTGATTTTTCTTTTTCTAATTCAAACCCTTTACACTCTTTAATTAACAAATTAATTCCACTCCTTGGCCAATGAAAATAAGGCAACTAAATCTGGTCAACTCATTGTGAAAGAATTGAATAATTTACTTAGATTTATTTTAACATAAATTCGAATAAGTATTTGAAAATTAAGAATTAATCGTTTCCTCAAATTTCTCGAAAAATAAATCTGCCTCTTCCTGAACGAATCCTTCTTCTGCTTTTTCAGGAAGTTGAGGAAGTTCTTCAATACTTTTAAGCCCAAAATAATCAAGGAACTCTTTTGTTGTCCCATATAAATAGGCTCTACCTGTCCCTTCCGCACGACCAATCTCTTTGATCAACGCTTTTGCCATTAGGGTATGCAACGGTCTTTCCGTTTTGACACCACGTATTTCCTCAATTTCAGCCCGAGTTATTGGCTGCTTATAGGCTATGATTGCTAACGTTTCTAATGCTGCCTGTGATAATGTTGAAGTATGGGGGGAATCAACTAGCTTTTTTAAATAAGAAGCATTTTCTTTTTTCGTCGCAAGCTGGTAAGTTCCCGCAAGCTGGACGATCATAACTCCCCTATTGACGTCACGGTCATATTCTTTTTTCAGATCTTCGATGATTTCATTTGCTTGTATTTCACTAACTTCGAGGACCTCTGCTAGTTGTTTCAGTGAAAGTCCTTCGTCTCCGGCAGCAAACAAAAGGCTTTCAAGAATACTGTTCCAATTAATGATGTCCAACCATTTCTGCCCCTTTCTTTACAGCTTCGACATAAATATCTCCAAAGTTCTCTTGTTGGTGTGCACCTATCTCTTTTCTTTTAATTAACTCCAAGATCGCCAAAAAGGTTACAACGATGTGGTCTTTAGTGGGATAAGGAAATAAATCATTAAAGTTTTTCCGACCTGTTAGCTGTTTTAAATCATTCATAATTTCTGTCATTCTTGTGTCAATCGATATTTCTTGACGCGTAATCTTCGTGGCCATCGGGCGCTGAAGCTTCTTTCGCCGCATTAATTTTTGAAATGCAGCCAGCATATCATATAAAGATACATTTAACTCTGCTTTTTCAGGCTGGCTGTCTTTTGTAAACTCGGAGAGATCACTTGGAGGCTTTGTGTACATGAGCCCACGCTCCACCTCCATCGATTTTAAATCATGGGCCGCTTCTTTATACTTTCGATATTCTATTAGACGCTCAACAAGTTCGTCTCTTGGATCCTCTTCATATAACATGTCAGGATCCTCATGATCTAGAACCTCCTCATGCTTGGGCAAAAGCATTTTACTCTTGATTACAAGTAATGTCGCAGCCATCACCAAAAACTCGCTTGCTACATCTAACTTAAGCTCATTCATTGTCTTTATATACATTAAGTATTGCTCGGTTATTTGGGCAACAGGAATATCATATATATCAATTTCCAGCCCATTAATTAAATGGAGCAATAAATCTAACGGTCCTTCAAATGCATCAATTTTCACCTGATATGGCATTGTACTTCACCAAAATTCTTTAAAAATAAGTTGTTAATTATTCATTTCGACTATTAATAGTATAGAGGATTAGATAAGGTTATCCAATAGAAAAATCAACTTGACGTGGTAATATTATCAAATCATGATGTTTGCCCATAACAATGGACAAATATCCTACATATGATGACAAGGAAAAGAACAAAACATCTTTTAGGAGGTAGTGAATATGTCTGACGGATTTGGATCCGGATTTGCGTTAATTGTCGTTCTATTTATCTTGTTAATTATCGTTGGTGCTTCCTGGGTTTATTAATTAATCTTGGCAGGCTAAAAAGAACTGCCACCAAACCGGTTCCCTTAGGCATCCAATTTTAGTTAGACCTTTTGTCCCCGTCATCCTTGACGGGTTTTTTTCATTTAGGGATCCTTGGTTTATTTAGGATCCATTAAACTGTGATAAACTTAAAATAAATATTTAGTAAGGAGGTAATTGCTTGTACCCGAGCGAGTATATCCAATTTTTAGCACATTTTCATGGAGATCGTGATTATTTCGAATGCCACGAACTTCTCGAAGACTATTGGAAAAAGATTGATTCGAGAAACAAAGATTCCATCTGGGTGGGATTAATCTTAATGTCCGTGTCTCTTTATCATCATCGCCGCTATAATTTTAGCGGTGCAAAGAGGACGTTAATAAAAGCAATTAAGATTTTTGAATTACAGCCAGATTCTCTGACTAAACTAGGGTTACAGAATGTGGAGCTTTTACATTTATTAAATGGACTGCTATCCGCCCTTGAAAAAGGAGAATCCTATCAAAGCGTTTCCCTGCCTATCTCAGACAAAGCCTTAGCAGAACTTTCGAGAAGGACATGTGAACAAAAAGGGTTTATTTGGGGAAGGGAAAGCGATTTAAAAAATAAATCCATTATCGATCGTCATAAATTGCGTGACAGAACCAGCATAATAGAAGAAAGACAGCAGTCATTAAAAATGCGAAAAGGCAGCGAATAAATAATTATTCACTGCCTTTTGAATGTAATCTAGCAAAAATCACATTTTTCGATAAAAGCGGCCGTATTTTCATTCGCAGTAATTTCTTTTTCCGCATACATTTCTTTTAATGCTTTAACCATTTTTTTACCGATTCCCTGATACCGATGGGAGGGATTAACGGAGATATGCAAGATTTCTAAAGAATTGGTGTCATTGTGATTCAAGACACCCAAAAGCCCGATAATATCTTCTTCTTTCCAAAGAAATAGCTGCCATTCCTCTTCGGTTTCATATTCTTTCATAGTATGCTGGAGCTTTTTTAAGTCTTTTTCGCTTGGCATAAAGGACAATAATCCCATTGCTATTTTTTCGAAAGCTTTCTTATAACGAATTAACATTTAGATCCCTCATTATATAAAATAAACCGATTAATTAGATGGTTTAACAATAGTATATTTTTACCAAGTAACTCAATATTAAACATTATTCATTATATGTAGTGAAAGTTATTATGTTTCATTAATCACCATGATACATAATAAATGGTCAATCATCAATCAAAATAATTATTAGTGTCTCGGTCCGATAAAAATCCAGTATATAATTCCCCATAAAACAGAGATTCCGATAAGAATACTAAAGATCCCCCAGTTGCTTTTCTTCATAAAAGAATTTCCTCCAAAAGTAATTTGAAGATGTTGTACTGACCTACATTCTACACTAAATTACAAAAATAAGCTATTCTACCTACATATTTTGCATATTTTCGAGGAGGATTTTCTTTCTATGAAACTTCAAGCTTGATAATTACGTTATAATTAGCGGATTCGGTTATATTAATAACAGAGTCATAATCATTTTATTGATTACCTGTAGGAGAAAGAGGAGGAAACTATGAAAAAAATTCTTATTTACTTTATGCTGGCTTTTTTAATACTCATTCCAGTCCGCACATTTGCTGATGTAGCTGAAGGTGATATGATTGTTACGCTTGGGGAAAATTTAACTGAAGTTCAGAAGAAATCCTTATTAACAGAAATGGGTGCCCCGGATGATGTTCAAATCGTTACGGTCTCAAACGCGGAGGAACATCAATATTTAGGAAAATATGTATCAAAATCGCTCATTGGGACGAAAGCAATCTCATCATCCGCAATCACTATTCAACCTAAAGGTGCCGGAATTACAGTTGAAACGAAAAATATTAATTGGGTTACGGACGAGATGTACGTCAATGCCCTGATTACCGCCGGGGTTAAAGATGCAAAAATTTATATTACAGCCCCGATTACCGTCTCTGGTACAGCTGCATTAACTGGGATAATAAAAGCGTATGAAATATCCGCTGATAAAACCATTCCAGAAGAGGTGAAACAGGCTGCAAACCAAGAAATGGTCGAAACTGCCAAACTCGGTGATTCGATCGGTGAAAAAAATGCAGCGGCACTAATTGCTAAAGTTAAAGAAGAAATTGCTAAAAATAAACCACAAAATGATCAAGAATTACGAAATATAATTGAACAAGCTGCAAATGATTTAAATGTAAAGCTTACTGATGCCGAAATGCAGCGGTTAATGGACTTTTTTAACAAACTTAAGGATTTAAACATTGACTGGAACCAAGTTAGCGATCAACTTGATAAGGCGAAAGAACGGATTTCTAAATTTCTTCAATCGGAAGAAGGGCAAGGTTTTTTAGAAAAATTAAAGCAATTTTTCACTTGGCTTATCGATACGATTAAATCGATATTTTCTTAAATAAAAAAGAGGGTGTCCCAAAAGATAACTTTAGGGGCGCCCCTTTTTGTGTATGGTTCTATGAAATTGGTCTGTTGATTTGCCCGCCGAAACTCATTCCATCCGGTATAATGAAGTTACCACACTAACATAAACAGATAGTAACTAAAAAACTGACCCAAATGAGTCGTATTCAACGACCTTCTGGGTCAGTAGCTCTTTATTTATTTAAGCGGTAAGTCATGCTTTATTAAATCCTCATATGTCTCTCTCTTAACCACAAGGGTTGCTGTTCCGTTTTCTACAAAAACAACTGCTGGACGCGGGATGCGGTTATAGTTATTTGCCATTGAATAGCCGTAGGCACCTGTACAAAAAACGGCAAGAATATCTTCTTCTCCTACATCTGGAAGGGGTAAATCCCAAATCAACATGTCACCTGATTCACAGCATTTCCCTGCAATGGATACAGTTTCTTTTGCTTTCGTTAAGGGCTTATTGGCTAGAACTGCTTCATATTTCGCCTGGTAAAGGGCAGGACGAATATTATCACTCATTCCACCATCCACTGCTAAATACTTTCTAACACCAGGAACTTCTTTCGATGATCCAACCTTATAAAGGGTAACACCAGCATCGCCAACAAGCGAGCGTCCTGGTTCGATCCAAATTTCCGGCATTTTTAAAGAATAGCTCTCCGTTAACTTTTTTACTTCCCGAATAATTTCACTTACATATTGAGAAGGTGGGATTGGTTCATCCTCTTTTGTATAGCGGATCCCAAAGCCTCCCCCTAAATTTAATACTTTTGCTTCAAAGGAATGCTCGTTTTTCCAAGCGTTCATTTTTTCGACAATCTTTTGAGCTGCTAGTAAAAAGCCCGTCGTTTCAAAAATTTGTGATCCAATATGGCAATGGAGTCCGAGCACATCAAAGTTATCAAATTGCAGTGCCATTGTTAATGCCTGTTCCGCTTGTCCGTTTTGTAGATCAAAGCCAAATTTTGAATCTTCTTGCCCAGTTAAAATGTAATCATGTGTATGCGCTTCAATACCTGGAGTGATACGCAGCAGGATGTTAACATGGGCATTTTTTTCCTTTGCAATGGTTTTCAAAAGGGCCAATTCTGAAAAATTATCGACAACTATGCAGCCAATTTCATGATCCAATGCCATTTCTAATTCTTCTCTGCTTTTATTGTTTCCGTGAAAATGAATCCGCTCGACTGGGAACCCTGCAGCAATTGCAGTAAACAGTTCACCGCCAGATACTACATCGAGTGACAACCCCTCTTCCTCCGCGAGTTGAATCATGGCAATAGTTGAAAAGGCCTTGCTAGCATAGGCAACCTGCGCCTTGATTTCTTGTTCTTCAAAGGCCTGTTTAAAGGACCGTGCCCTTTCACGCATTAACGCTACATCATATACATAAAGGGGAGTACCAAATTCCTTTGTCAACTCTAGAGAATCGACTCCACCAATTTCTAAATTTCCGTTTTTGTTTACGCCTGTTGTCCCGTAAAAATACATACCCTTCCCTCTCTCCCAAGCACTTACTATAGTTTATGTGATCCATTATAAAAGATAATAATAAATAGACAGAATCTCCAGAAGATACTGCCTATTTTTTACTCTTTATTCCTTTATTTAATTAAAAATACTTTAGCATACCTGTTTGAAAAGTGCAATTATTTCTCGTTTGCTTTAGGCGGCTGCCGGTAGCGGTTCCTTGGATGAACAATACTTGGTCTGAGAATGGATCCTGGTATGGCTCTGCGTACAATAATTTGCAAAAATCCTTTTGGCTCAAAAGGAAGGAAAGGCCATAGGTATGGTGTATTAAGGGCACGTATTTTAACAATGAAGAGAAAAAATACTGTCGCTCCAATGACAAATCCCGGCAGATGAAAAAACGAAACAAGAATTAACAATGTTAATCGACCAATTTTGTTTGCTACACTTAATTCATAACTAGGAGTTGTAAAAGTGCCAATCCCCGAAACGGCGACATACAAGATTACCTCTGGAACAAATAGACCTACACTAATCGCAATTTGCCCAATCAATATTGATGCGATTAAGCCCATTGCTGTTGAAAGCGGGGTGGGTGTATGAATTGCCGCTAATCGTAAAAATTCAATCCCAAAATCCGCTAAAAATATTTGAATGATTATGGGTATATTTGTCTGTTCATTCGGTCCAATAAATGAAAGTTTTTCAGGTAATAAAGAAGGTTCTAATACAAATAACATCCATAAAGGAAGAAGTAAAATAGATGTTATGATACCCAAAAAACGTGTCCAGCGTACAAACGTTCCCATTGCTGGTGATTCACGAAACTCTTCTGCATGCTGTACATGATGAAAATATGTTGTAGGAGTAATAATAACACTTGGGGAGGTGTCGACATAAATCACAACATGCCCTTCAAGAATATGTGTAGCAGCAACATCCGCACGCTCTGTATATCTAACCAGCGGAAATGGATTCCATCCCTGTTTCAGGATGAATTCTTCTATCGTTTTATCGGCCATAGGAATACCATCTGTTTTAATCCCTTGTATTTCTTTACGGATCACATTTACCATATCCGGATCTGCAACATCCTCTAAATAGCCTAAAGCCACATCCGCCTTTGACCGTTCTCCTACCTTTAGCATTTCAAAGCGCAGACGTTCATCTCTAATTCTACGTCTTGTTAATGCTGTATTTAAAATAATATTTTCAACAAATCCATCACGGGACCCTCTAACAACCTTTTCTGTATCGGGTTCCATGGGCTGCCGTCCAGGATAGCTTCTAACATCAATTACAAAAGCTGTATTTTCGCCTTCCATTACAACTGCAATTAATCCCGACAAAACCTTATCGACAATGAAATCAAGTGTGGTAGCTCGTTCAACCGATTGATTAACAAGTCTATTTTCAACAACATTAAAGAGATTTGTTGATAATTTTTCATGATCATTGATTCCCACTAATCCTTCGATTAGTTCAATGATGAATCGGGAATCGCACAAACCATTTACATAGTAAATATGTACGTCTTTTTTGAGGATTTTTAATTTCCTGACGCCAAAATCAAAGCTTAGCCCAAGACCAACCCGTTGTTTCATATAATTTTCTATTTCAGTTACAGATTCTGGGATTGGCCATTTTTGTTCATTACTTCTTGACATGGAAGCCACTCCTTTCAAGTATAAGCTCCACTGCTTTTTTCGTTATCGGGGAACCTTTTTTGTAGGAGTCATGTCTAGCCATCTTGCCAATATCGCCAACTCCTACGATGATAGGTACCTCTAATTCATCAAGGCAGTATACTGTATCACCATTTATTCTCCCGATTTCAAGCTCAGGTATACCAAATTTATCTACACCATATGGAGTTAAATTTCCATCACGATCGATACTTACATCCACCCTTGACCATTCTTCATGCCTTGATTTTGCGGCAACTGCAATGATGCCTAGAACTTCAATATCTTCATGCTGGGCTACATATTTTAAAGCATTCTCACCAGCACCTTCTCCAACTATGCCACTATCGTCAAACATCACAAATACTGGATCGTGAGGGGTTCTTTTTATTAACTGGACTATTTTCTCACCAGTTAATGTTGACGGATTCCCTTGGGAACTGGAAATACACCTGCCACCTATTTCCCTAGAAACATGCTCTACTGCTCTCTTTGCATATTCATCACCGTCAGTAATTAAAATAACACGCCTCCGAATACTCATTATGTGATGTCCTTTCTATGACAAGTTCTAGACCTTTTCCAAAAGTATCAATGATGAACAAAATAAACCCATTGAAATATAGACCCAAAAATTTTTCCTAATACGATTGCCATTATTAAGATGACAATTTCACCATCCAGTCGGATTCTTTTTGCGAGAATAGGCAGCACATTTAATACCTCAGTGAGAGCAGCAGCTAACATGCCATAAAAGATTCCACCAGTCATTCCTAGAAGAATTAATGGAAAGGAAGGAATATGTAAAATAGGATCTCTAAGACTTGCTCCTACCCCAGTGAGTGCCCCTAAAACAACTGCCCATTCATAGTGCTGAATCATTTTCATTGTTTTGCTAAGTTGCGTCAATCTAGGAATAATCCCTAACACCGTTAGAAAAGCCACAAAACCAGAGCCTACTGCCAGTCCACTTGCTAAGCCTAAAAAAAGAATGGCTATAATCTTAATCATCACTGATTTGTTTCATACTTTCTTTATTTTCATGGATAATTACGTAATTATCTAAATCCATTTGATAATTAAACATTTCTACCTCTAGTGGACTGGGCTCATCATTTATCCGTTTCTTAAATACATGATTAAAAAAAAGAATCATCCCCATGCCTAACCCAATTGAATAGGGAATTTGGAACAGTAATGGTTTTATTTCTTTTTTTCCTGTAATAATCGTATATATTTTTTCTTGTACGCTTCTCATACTTACATCATCATGGAAATTCATAATCGCCATAGCAGAACCGAAAAATAAGAGAAACCATATTAAAAGAAAAAAAGGAAGGGAAACTCCCTTTTTCTTAAAAGTGACCTCAATAATGGTTTGGGCTGGACCAATCGTTTGAACTTCCATTTCTCCAAATTCGCTTTTAATCACTTGGATTACTTTCATGACATCTATGATGACTATATTCCGGTCTGTATCTGCTAATTGATGAATCATCATAGTTTGTAGTGGTGAAAGAACTTCATCTGGGGCAATGACTTGGGCAATATCTTTTAACAATATTTTTTCTTCAGGCGGAGCCTGGACACGATTCCGCATGCGGATATATATTGTTTCTTCCAAAACATTCACTTCCCAAACAATGATTTCCTGTATAAATAGTATGAGTAATAAGCACTTTTTTAATGAAATCCAAAAAATACCATAAAAATCCGAAACAAAAAACCGTATGAATCAGAGATCCATACGGCCTTTCATTTGCTGCAATATTTTTTTTTCAAGTCTAGATACTTGCACTTGGGATATCCCAAGCCTTAGAGCGACTTCAGATTGTGTTTGGTCCTTATAATATCGTAAATAGACTATAAGTCGTTCACGTTCATCTAACTCCCGAATGGCTTCCTTAAGTGCTATTTTATCAAACCATTTTCCTTCATTACCATCATCAATTTGGTCAAGTAATGTAATTGGATCTCCGTCATTTTCATATACAGTTTCATGAATGGAAGAAGGTGTTCTGCTTGCTTCTTGAGCGAGAATGACATCCTCTGGTGTGAGTTCAAGATGTGCTGATATCTCGTTAACGGTTGGTATTCTGCCAAGCGTCTTCGATAATTCGTCTTTAGCTTTTCGAATTTTATTTCCCATTTCTTTCAGTGAGCGGCTAACCTTAACGGTTCCATCATCACGGATAAATCGCTGGATCTCACCAATAATCATTGGGACTGCATAAGTCGAAAACTTCACATCGTATGAAAGGTCAAATTTATCCACTGATTTTAATAACCCAATACATCCAATCTGAAACAGATCATCTGGGTCATACCCTCGATTAAGAAACCGTTGAACAACAGACCAAACAAGACGCATATTTTTTTCAACAATTAAATCC
Source organism: Bacillus sp. sid0103 (assembly GCF_019219025.1). The sequence goes on from NZ_JAHUWN010000016.1 coordinate 87,473, forward strand.
CTTGATTCTTGGTCCCCATCTTGGCTCTTTTTAATGAGCTCTTTTACTTCATGATCCTTTAAATATGTTTGACCTTTATCATTCTTAACCTCCACATCCATTGGCAAGTCTCCTTAATTGCAAAGCATTTTGCGGTTTTGTAAATGCTTTCGTAATCTAACTTCGGTTCCTCGACCTGGCTGTGAATGAACCTCTACCTCATCCATGAAATTCTCCATGATAGTAAAACCCATACCGGAACGCTCTAAGTCCGGCTTTGTTGTAAATAATGGCTGACGAGCTTCTTCCACATCGACAATTCCCAATCCAACATCTTTAATGGTTAGATCAATTAAACTATCTTCGATGATTACTTGAATATAAACAAGTCCATTCGGATCATTCTCATAACCATGAATAATCGCATTGGTCACTGCTTCTGAAACAACCGTTTTAATTTCTGTCAACTCATCCATATTAGGGTCTAACTGTGCGATAAATGCTGCCACGGTTACTCGGGCAAATGATTCATTTTGACTTAGTGCACTGAATTGAAGATTCATTTCATTCTTCACTCAGGCCACCCCCAATCGTTGCAATGCAAATTCTTCTGTCGGTTCCATTTTTATGATCTTAAATAAACCTGACATATCGAATAATCTTTGTATCGCAGGGGAAATTGCACAAACCACCATTTCACCGTGTACCTGTTTAATTTGTTTGTATCTGCCTAATATCACGCCTAAGCCAGAACTGTCCATAAAGGCTAGTTGTTCCAGATTTAAGACAATATGACGAATTTCATTTTTCTCAATGACGGATACCGCTTTTTCACGAAGTTCATCCGCGGTATGATGGTCTAATTCACCGCTTAAACGTATACATAGAACGTCATGTTTTGTTTCCATATCAATTTTAAGACTCACTATCCCGTCCTCCTTAATCTGGTATAGTGAGACAATTCTCTTTCGGATTGGTAATTTCCTTCTACAAATACAAAACTAGTCGTATTTCGCTAAAAGAAGTGACATATCCGGAAGATTCGACAGATTCAATAGCGGAAGCGCCCGTTTAGTGAAAACCCTAGTTGCTTGGCGCCCAAGCTAGATGATTAGTGAATTATTTTCCAGCCTTTGTGAACATTCCAAAGGAACGTTTATAAAGGGTCCACCATCCCGCTTCTTTTACATCTTCACTTGCTAATAAAGGACTTTCTACAAAGACTTTGCCATCCTTGATTAATTTTAACGACCCTATCTTATCGCCTTTATTAATGGGTGCTTTCAGATTTTTTTTAATTGTTATCTTTTGTTTAACATCCTCAGTTTTTTCACCTTTTTTTGTAAGCAAAGAAATTGGCTCGCTTGTAACAGCTTCGATAGACTTTACTTGTCCTTTACTAACTCTTGCTTTCGCTATTGTTTGTTCGCGTTTATACATCGGATGTGTTTGATATTGGTTAAACGCAAAGTTTAGCATTTTTGTTACTTGGGCATTTCTTTCCTTTGAAGTAGGGGCTCCAAACACAACAGCAATTACACGCATACCATTTTTTTGTGCTGTTGCGGTTAAGCAGTACTTTGCTTCGGCCGTAAAACCAGTTTTAAGTCCATCTACACCAGGGTAGAAACGCACTAATTTATTGGTATTAACAAGCCAGAATTTTTTGTCAGTATTTTCACGAAGATAGGCTTCATACAAACCAGTAAATTTGGTAATGTCTTCATATTTTAATAGTTCTTTTGCCATTATGGCCATATCATTTGCAGTGCTGAAATGACCACTGACTGGAAGTCCAGTTGTATTTTTAAAGAATGTATGTTTTAAGCCAAGTTCTTTAACCTTAGTATTCATCATGTCAACAAAGGCTTCTTCTGAGCCAGCAATTCTTTCAGCCATAGCAACAGAAGCGTCATTCCCAGAGCCAATCGCAATACCTCTCAGCATTTCCTTCGTTGTCATTTCTTCGCCCGGTTCAAGAAAAATTTGGGAACCACCCATCGAAGCTGCATATTCACTTGCACGGATTTTTTCATTCCATTTAAGTTTTCCTTGATCAATTGCTTCCATAATTAAAAGCATGGTCATAATTTTGGTCATACTTGCCGGTGGCAATTCTTCATTACTGTTTTTCTCATAAAGCACTTTACCTGTATCACGTTCAATTAAAATAGCGGATTTTACATTGTTGACAATATCAGCATTCTTCTTTTCCTCAGCAGCAAAAGCAGATGTACCCAATAAACTAGTAAGTAAAAAAATTGTCACTATCAAAGAGACAAATCGTTTCATTCGCATAACCCTCCATTCTTTATAGCATCCATTTTTTCCAAAATTAATAACTTTATACAGATATTCCCTCCCGAACAAAATAAAAATAGGGTGTCAGGCACCATGTGAATTTTTCACATGGTGCCTGACACCCTTTAGATTCTTTTTATTCGGTTATTTCCTCATGAATCAGGATTGGTGCGTCTATTTTTGTTGCTGAAATTTTGATGTTGTTGTAAAGTTTTGTTTTTACTTCTTCTACATTTTCAAAATTGCTGTAAATAGTTACTAAGGATTGACCTTTGTTGACTTGGTCACCGATTTTCTTTCTTAAGACAAGTCCTACGGCTAAGTCAATAACAGATTCCTTTGTTGCCCTTCCTGCTCCAAGGATCATCGCGGCTGTTCCGACTTCATCTGCTACGATTTCAGATACATAGCCATCCTCTTTGGCTTCAAGTTCAATGATATATTTTGCTTGCGGCATTTTCGAAGGATCATCAACAATGGACGCATCTCCACCTTGTGAACTTAAAAATACCTTTAATTTTTCAAGCGCTGAACCGTCTTTAATTACACCTTCAAGCTTGGTCCGTGCATCTGCTAATGAGTCTGCTTTTTCAGCTAAATAAACCATATGGCTACCAAGAGTTAAACAAAGTTCCGTTAAATCTTCAGGACCTTCACCCTTTAATGTATCAATCGCTTCTTTTACTTCTAGGGCGTTCCCAATTGCAAATCCAAGCGGTTGACTCATGTCAGAAATGACAGCCATTGTTCTTCTGCCGACATTATTTCCGATCCGTACCATTGCTTTTGCAAGTTCGCGAGAATCATCAAGCGTCTTCATAAATGCACCTGCACCGGTTTTTACATCAAGAACAATTGCATCGGCACCCGCTGCAATCTTTTTACTCATAATTGAACTTGCGATAAGTGGAATACTATCGACCGTTGCTGTCACATCTCTCAACGCATAAAGCTTTTTATCTGCAGGAGTTAGATTTCCACTTTGCCCAATTACAGCGATCTTGTTTTTATTTACAAGGTCAATAAATTCCTCATTTTCTATCTCTACATGAAAGCCTTTAACTGCTTCTAATTTATCGATTGTTCCGCCTGTATGACCTAAGCCGCGCCCTGACATTTTGGCAACAGGAACATCAAGTGCAGCAACAAGTGGTCCTAGTACTAGAGTTGTTGTGTCACCCACACCGCCAGTTGAATGTTTGTCTACTTTAATTCCTTCTATTTGCGATAAATCAATTTGGTCACCTGATTCAACCATTGCCATAGTCAAATCGGCTCTTTCCTGCTCAGTCATCCCTTTAAAAAAGATAGCCATAGTTAAGGCGCTGACTTGGTAATCTGGAATTGATCCATCGGTATAACCATTGATAATAAATTTAATTTCTTCTTTCGATAATTCTTGTCCATCTCTTTTTTTCTCTATTAAGTCTACCATCCTCATCATAATCACCACTTTACGTAAATTTCCTATATAGAATTTTATTGTGCAATCGTTTTAACGATTTCTTTGATATATTGAAGGAAGTCAGCTTTAACTCTCTCGGTTGTTTCAATAACCTCATCATGGGTTAGCGGTTGGTCAAGAATTCCTGCTGCCATGTTTGAAATACATGAAATACCAAGAACCTTCATACCGCTATGACGGGCCACGATTACTTCCGGTACAGTTGACATTCCGACTGCATCTCCGCCCATTGCTCGAACCATCCGTATTTCAGCTGGTGTTTCATAAACAGGCCCAGGATTTCCGAAATAAACTCCTTCTTTAACATTGATGTTTAGACGGCTGGCAATTTCCCTTGCAGCTGCACGTAATTCTTTCGTATACGCCTCTGACATATCAGGGAAACGGACACCAAGCTTGGAATCATTTGGTCCGATTAACGGATTTGTACCCATATTATTAATATGATCCGAGATAATCATTAAATCACCTGCTGCGAAACTCTCATTAACTCCGCCTGCAGCATTGGTCACGATTAACATGTCAACCCCTAACTCTTTCATAACGCGGACGGGGAAGGTTACTTTATCCATACTATATCCTTCATAGAAATGGAAACGTCCTTGCATGGCCACAACTTCTACATCACTTAATAATCCAAACACCAGTTGACCAGCATGACCTTCAACCGTAGAGATTGGAAAATCTGGAATCTCATTATATGGAATTTTTACTGGGTTCTCAATTTCATCTGCTAATACTCCAAGACCAGAACCTAAAATGAGTCCTATTTTAGGTGTATTTGCATATTTCTGTTTTAAAAAGCTTGAAGCATTTTGAATTTTTTCAGTGTTCATTCTTATACCCCTTTTATTTCAATTCATTTAAAAAGCTTTTTCCGTAGTTAGGTAATTTGACATTAAAGTTTTCAGCAACAGTTGCCCCAAGATCAGCAAAAGTCTCTCGTAGTGGGAGTTCTTTCCCTTCGCTCATGCTCTTTGAATAAACTAATAAAGGTACATATTCACGTGTATGGTCCGTACCTGGTGCCACTGGATCATTACCGTGGTCGGCGGTAATCATTAATAGGTCGTCTGCTTTTAATTTCGCAAATACTTCTGGGAGACGAGCATCATATTCTTCTAATGCTTTTCCATAGCCCTCAGGGTCACGGCGGTGTCCATATAATGCATCAAAATCAACTAGATTTACGAAACTAATTCCGGTAAAATCCATATCCAAGGTTTCCACTAACTTATCCATTCCATCCATGTTAGAAACCGTTCTTAATGACTTTGTTACTCCTTCTCCGTCATAGATATCGGATATTTTCCCAATGGCAATGACATCATAGCCACCATCTTTTAATTCGCTCATAACCGTCCGGTCGAATGGTTTAAGTGCGTAATCATGACGGTTCGAGGTGCGTTTAAAGTTCCCCGGTTCACCTAAGAATGGGCGGGCAATTACACGTCCAACCATATACTTTTCATCCAGCGTTAATTCACGGGCAATTTTACAAATTTCATATAGCTCTTCAAGCGGAATAATTTCTTCATGTGCTGCAATCTGAAGTACGGAATCAGCTGAAGTATAGACAATCAATGCCCCTGTCTTCATATGCTCTTCGCCTAACTCAACGAGGATTTCGGTTCCACTTGCAGGCTTATTGCCAATAATTTTTCGACCTGTACGCTTTTCCAATTCGGAAAGAAGTTCATCAGGAAATCCCTCTGGGAATACCTGAAAAGGAGTTTGGATATTTAAACCCATGATTTCCCAGTGTCCCGTCATGGTATCTTTACCGTTAGATGCTTCCATCATTTTCGTGTAAAATGCTAACGGTTTTTCTGCCTTTTCTATTCCTTGTATTTCACGGATATTACTTAAACCTAACTTGCCCATATGTGGCATGTTTAGACCGTTCATTCTTTCCGCAATATGGCCAAAAGTATCCGCACCTTTGTCACCAAACTTTTCAGCATCAGGCGCTTCTCCAATCCCTACTGAGTCCATAACAATAATAAAAATACGTTTATATTTATTTGCAGCCATTTAATTCTTCCTCCTTCTACAACTAGAAAACGTTTGCAAATATTCAAATCATATAAATATGTTGCCCTCATTATATAGGTTTATGAAAACTAATATAATTCTATTCGTCAGAAGTCTGACATCTCTATTGTACTAAATGTTTCAGAAATTACAAGAAAAAAGCCACCAAAATTGAGGCAGCTTTTTGACAATTATATGTCTTTTTTAATACTTCGATTCTATTAAGCTCGTGGATGGAATTTACTATATACATCTTTTAACTTTGTTTTTGTAACCTGTGTATATATTTGTGTTGTTGAGATATCAGCATGCCCCAACATTTCTTGGACTGCTCGTAAATCGGCACCATTTTCTAACAAATGCGTTGCAAATGAATGTCGAAGGGTATGTGGTGTAAGCTCCTTATTGATCCCGGCTTCTTGCGTAAGCTTTTTCAAAATTTTCCAGAACCCTTGCCGTGTCAACCGTTTCCCTTGATGATTTAAAAACAAAGCCTGATCCATATGTTTCGTGGAAACAAACCGGGGTCTTCCTTCTTCTAAATAATACTTTATTGCCACAGTAGCAGTTCGGCCAATTGGTATGATTCTTTCCTTTTTCCCATTGCAGCGAACAAAACCCATAGATAACTGAACATTATCAATCTCAAGACCTATTAGTTCACTAACACGGATACCTGTCGCATATAGCAGTTCGAGCATTGCCTTATCCCTAATTCCAAAATGATCATTTGGTTTTGGTGTCTCTAACAGGACCTCTACTTCCTTCAAACTTAATACATTGGGAAGTGACCTTTCATGCCTTGGTGTTTCAATTTGAACTGACGGATCTTGATCTGTTTCCTTTGCCCTTAATAAGTATTGATGAAATGCCCGTATGGAAGCAATGTGTCGTGCCAAGGTTTTCTGTGATTTCCCTTGGTCTTTTAAAAATTTTAAAAAATGAACAATATGAACTCTTTGTACATCATTTAAAGAATGGACGGATTCCACATTTACCAAATAATGAAGATAGCTTTTTAAATCTCGCTCATACGCCATAATGGTATTCTTAGATAACCCTTTTTCATTAATTAAGTATTGCATAAAATCCTTTAATTGCTCGTCCATCGCATTTACTCCCCATTTAAATAAAACAACATCAGCCGATCGAACAAGGAAGAATTGTCTTCATTCACTGCGTTCGAAACCTTGAGTGCAGCTCCTTCCGGTTCATCATAGCGATGATAATTTTGATATTCTTCATTTACCAACATGATACCATAATAGAAAAGAATCGTGCATCCTGTGAATATAATAAAAACTTTTAAGGTTTTTAGTGCTGCTTTAATAAATGTGATCATTGTGCTTCCCCCAATTCCAATCGTCTAGTAAAATGTATGCCAAAATGGACAACTTTTATACCTAATCATTGGTAATATAGAGAAGCTTCAATTAAACGAATGTAAATAAACCAAAAGAAAAAAGCCCTTTTCACGGAGCTTTTTTCGGTTAATCTTCTTTTTCTTCGTCTTTTTCTTTGTCCTGGCATCGGTAGCAGATTCCATGAAAAGTAAGGCGATGGTCTTTTATTTTAAAATTCCATTTACGTTCTACAATTGCTTCAACATCTTCAAGTAAATCCTCTTGAATTTCATCGACCGCACCACATTCAATGCAAACAAGATGGTGATGAAAATGTGCTGCGCCTTCCTGCCTGAGGTCATACCGGGAAACCCCATCCCCAAAATTTATTTTATCAACAATTTTTAATTCCGTTAATAATTCCAACGTTCGATAAACAGTTGCTAAACCAATTTCAGGCGATTTTTCTTTTACGAGGAGGTACACATCTTCCGCACTCAAATGATCCTCTTCATTTTCTAATAAAACTCGAACGGTTGCCTCACGCTGAGGTGTTAGTTTATAACTTGCTGAATGCAACTGTTTTTTAATTCTCTCAATTCTAGTTTCCATCCTGAAGTCCCTCCCTCGCCACTGTTAATTCTCATTATAACAGATGGCAATTGAGAATCAAACTAAAATTATTATAAACAAAAACAAAGTATTACTAATAATTAATATTATATGATAATTATTTTAAACTAGTTGAACTTATGATGGTTTTCATTAACCATGGCGAAAGATAGGCCTCGATTCCAGATGCGGCAGATATAAAAACTACCGCTACAATCAAAGCAAAAATGTATCTTTTAAAAAAAGGAAGGATTGGTTGGGCATATTTTTTCATAAACTGCTTTTTGATCATTCTGAGTGAGAAAATTACAGATAATGCTGCCATCATTATGAAGACGGGAATGATAATCAAATTCTGAGGTAATATTGATACAAAGGCAAGCATGAACCCCTGCCAGCCCATTTGGCTGACAAGAAAACCAACGGTGAACCCAACTACCATACCTTTGATAAATAATAGAATCAAAATAACCGGAAGACCAATAATTGAAATACCAAGTATCCACATGAGCCCAATGAATTTACTGTTATGGAATAAGCTTTGTAAGAATAAATCATTGTCTTGGGCATCTTTTCCACTTGAGACTTGTCCAAAAAATTGTGATAAATAATAGAATAAATCTTCCTTCTGGGTAATGCTCATACTGTTTACGACAATTGCCCCAAAGATTACTCCCATTAAAAATAAAACGACAATAAACAAAAAAATTGAGGAATGCTCACGGAAATAACTAGCGGCATCGGACTGGTACAATCGTTTTTTCATTTGCGTTTCCTCCTACTATTCTCAGTTCAGTTAATACAGTGTATGCCAGTCTAGTATTTCTATGCTTAAAATTTAATAGATTACAGAATAAACCCCGATGTCTTTTGGCTACCGGGGTTTACTTTTTATTAATTCGAAATTTTTCCGTATTTTCCACCGCCGCCGGCTGCTAGAGTTACTTTACCTTCTCTAGCTTTCAGAATTAGGACAGCTATTTTTTCGGGGACCACTTCTTTCAAACCATCATATGGAACATCATGTAAAATCGCCATTTCACTGCCAAAGTGATCGACCAGCTTCTCCAGTAGGCGAGGCCCTAAACCAGGAATAAACTCGAGCGGGACTTGATGGATATACGGAGGTCGATCTGCAGGTCCTTGTTCAGCCGTTTTTAATTCGAGGATACGGTCAGCAACACCTTTAATAATCTTTATGGTTCCACATTGGGTGCATAGTTGATCATCGTTTGCTGCTGGATTAAGGCATTCTGCACAAACTGTTTTATGATATTTACCAAGCAAAGGATCAAGACCATAATTCGCGATGATTCTACGTCCATCTTCCTTCTTTAACGCTTTTTGCAACTCTAAAAATGTTGGTTCTTTCATCGCAATGACTTGGTATTCTCGGGCAATTTTTGCAAGGGAATGGGCATCAGAATTTGTAACAAAAGTATAATTATGCAATTCCTTTATTTGATCCGCCATATAGGTATCGGAGCTTAGTCCAAGTTCAATTGCATCAACCAATTCTGGGTCTAATACCTCTGTCAAAGACTGATTGACACCTTTCCCATATAAGCTTTTAAAGGGCGTGAACACATGGGCAGGAATGAAGATTCCTCCTAACTCCTTAACCTTCTTTTGCAAAGTTAGGCCCGAGGCATAGATCCTTTGTGAGCTTAGTTGAATATTTTTTAAGTTGCCAGACAGCCATGATGAAAACTCCCTCATGACGGAAAGATTCGGAAAATACGAGAGCAAATGAATAGGCCCATTGCATTGTTGATCATAAACTTCTAATTCAGAACCAGGAATAACCGTTAAATCACCAAATACCAAGCCCCCATCGGGATGTTCTACTATATCTCCACTTTGAATAAGACTTTCCATTTCGAGGATGACTTCAGGAGAATGACTATCAATGATTCCCACCATATTTAGCCCCTTCTCATGGCGAGCATGTTCAATGATATTCGTAAAGGTTAGTGATTTGGCCCCTGTGATTTTTACTGGCTTGCCTGTCCATGTCCGGCCAATATGAATATGTAAATCTACAAAGTAGCGGTTCATTTATTTTTCAACGCCTCTTGTAACTGTAAATACTGCACAGCGAAAATGGTTTTAGCATCATAGATCTTTTGCTCTTTTATATATTGGATAGCTTCTTCAAGGGTTAATTCCTCGAGATTTACAAATTCGTCTTCGTCGAGTGCTGCTGCATTTTCTTTTTTCGATAACCCTGTTGCAACATAGACATGGACGATTTCATCGGCAAATCCTGGCGAGGTATAAAAAGAGGTGAGCCAATCTAGGCTCTTACATTCATAGCCAGTCTCTTCTTCAAGTTCTCGGCGAGCACAAAGCGCTGGTTCTTCCCCTTTTTCCAATTTTCCAGCGGGGATTTCAACAATGGTCCGTTCTAGTGCTTTCCTGTATTGCTCGACCATAACGACTTTCTTATCATCCGTAATGGCTAAAATAGCTACAGCTCCGGGATGTTTGACGATCTCCCGTTTGGATTGTTTCCCGTTCGGAAGTTCAACATCCTGGAGATGAAGACTGATAACTTTTCCAGAGAAAATTTCTTCGCTCTGGAGCGTTTTTTCTTCGAGATTGCTCATTAGGGTCACTCCTGTTCTATTCCTATAATCTGCTCATACATTTTACCATACTTTATTTGGAGGGGTATGGGATGAAGGTGTATGTTCACGAAAAGGGAATCATTCTGGTTGGAAAAGGATGGGAAGTGCTGCAAAAACTAAAAGAATACAATAAAGATTCTCTCACCGTTTCCGAATGGGTTGAAAAGGTTTATAAAAAATAATGTCTTTCAATTGTAGTCTGTCCTTTTCTTTATTAAAATTGCTGTGTTACAGGTTACTGTTTTATTTTATAGCCAAGCTGATTGGAGTGGAAATCAACAGCCAAGTTAAACAGAACCATTAACATTGTAGAAAAGGACGGGTGATATTTTGAAAAAGAGAAGACTTGGAAATTCAGATTTGTATGTAACGGAATTAGGTCTAGGTTGTATGTCAATTGGAACGGAAGAGAAAACAGCTAGGAAAATTATTGAAGCCTCCCTTGAGGAGGGGATCAATTATTTTGATACAGCTGATTTATATGATTTTGGTGAAAATGAAAAAATTGTCGGGGCAGCATTAAAGGAAATCCGTGAACATGTGATTATTGCAACTAAAGTCGGGAACCGCTGGAATCAAGATAAGAAAGGATGGTCATGGGACCCATCAAAGTCATATATAAAGGAAGAAGTCAAACAAAGTCTTAAACGACTGGGGACGGACTATATCGATCTTTATCAGTTGCATGGCGGGACAATCGATGATCCAATTGAGGAAACCATTGAAGCGTTTGAGGAGTTAAAAGAAGAAGGCTTTATCCGCTATTATGGCATTTCATCAATTCGCCCGAATGTAATTAGGGAATATGTTAAAAAGTCTAGTATCGTTTCAGTAATGATGCAATATAGTCTCTTAGACCGTCGCCCCGAAGAAGAAGCACTGCCACTTTTACAGGAACATGGCGTTAGCGTCGTCACGCGCGGACCACTTGCAAAAGGACTTTTAAGCGACAAAATGCTCGAGAAGGTAACCGAGAAGGGTTATCAAGACTACAGCTTAAACGAGTTGAATAATATCTTGCCATTGCTAAAGGAAAAGGTAGCAGCCTCACGCACATTTACAGAGATCGCTCTTCAGTATAATCTCGCAAATCCCGCTGTTGCCTCTGTTGTAGCCGGTGCAAGCAGTCCTGAGCAAATTAGAAGTAATGCGAAAGCCATCAGAAGCCAGCCCCTGTCTGAGGAAGAAGTTTCAATCATGAAAGAATTAACGAAAGCAAGTATTTATAACGATCACCGATAAAAAGGAGAGCGCTCGTTTGCTCTCCTTTTTATTACTATTTACTTAAACTCCTTCCAGTTAATGCTGCTCTCATTTAATAGTTCTTCAAAAGATTTGTTTTTTTCTTTTAATCTTCTTTCTTTCCGCTTTCTTTGCTCTTCTTCTTCTTTTCTTTTTTCTTCTGCTGCTTTTAGCTGCTCCTGTTGTTCTTTTAATTGTTTGAATAGATCTGGATTAATCATATCGCCAAGCGTAACCGCTGCATCATCTTTTTTGGGTTTCGATTGATTTTTTTGTCTGTTTTGCTTTTTCATTCAAAACGCCTCCGTAATCAAAATTTCATTTATATTATACCATGTAATCAAAGATGCCCACAGAAAAAAGCAGGCTAGTCCTAGTGAGCCTGCTCTTCCTAATATTTTGGTTCTGTTGCCACTTGGCTGTTGATTTCCGCTCCAGGCGCGTGCGGTTCGCGGGTACTAACCGCCTCCTCGGCGCTTAGCGCCTGCGGGGTCTCCCCTGCCCCGTCCTCAGCAGGAGTCTTCGCTGTATCCGTTCCAATCAACTTGGTTACAAAATCAACAGTGACCTTTAACACAGCCAATATTTTAATAAGCTTCAAGTACCACGTTTTCATCCACAGATAATGTGGCTTCCGTATTATCGACAACCTCCTCGATTGTAAATCCTTTTGCTACTTCCACAAGCCTAAGACCAGTATCCGTCACATCCATGACAGCGCGCTCGGTGATAATCCGATTGACTACTCCTTTACCTGTCAAAGGCAGCGTACATCGTTTCAATATTTTTGATTCACCCTTTTTATTCACATGCTCCATGATTACAATTATTTTTTGTGCACCATGAACAAGATCCATCGCGCCACCCATGCCTTTAATCATCTTTCCTGGGATCATCCAATTCGCTAAATCGCCGCTTTCAGATACTTCCATTCCACCAAGGATCGCCAAATTGACATGCCCCCCGCGAATCATTGCAAACGATTCGGCGCTATCGAAATAGGCTGCACCACTAATCGCCGTAACGGTCTCTTTACCGGCATTGATTAAATCAGGATCCACCTCATCCGCACTTGGATAGGGCCCGATGCCAAGAAGACCATTTTCAGATTGCAAGACAACTTGTTTATTAGCTGACATATAGTTAGCAACAAGGGTTGGCATACCGATGCCTAGGTTTACATAAAAGCCATTTTCTATTTCCTTCTCTGCCCTGATTGCAATTCTCTCTCTGACAGAGACTTTTTCATTCGCCATTCTGCTCTCTCCCTTCCCCAAAACTATTTTCTAACAGTCAATCTCTCAATTCGTTTTTCCTGCGTTCCTTCGATAATTGTTTGCACATAGATACTTGGGGTATGAATAAAATTAGCATCCAATTCGCCTATATCATAAAGTGTTTCCACTTCAGCAATCGTCACCTTCCCAGCCGCCGCGATCATAGGATTAAAGTTTCGTGCCGTTTTGTGGTAAACAAGATTTCCCATTTTGTCACCCTTCCACGCCCTTACAAGACTAAAATCGGCCGTTAGTGCCTCTTCTAATAGGAATTCTCTCCCATTAAAAATCTTCGTTTCTTTCCCCTCCGCAATCGGAGTTCCTACTCCAGCAGGTGTATAAAATGCAGGAATCCCAGCTCCGCCTGCCCTGATTTTTTCAGCAAGTGTGCCTTGAGGCGTCAATTCTACTTCAAGTTCACCAGTTAAAACCTGTCTCTCAAACTCTTTATTTTCACCGACATAGGAACCAATCATCTTTTTGATTTGTTTATTATTTAATAGAAGTCCTAAACCCCACTCATCAATCCCGCAGTTATTTGAAATAACCGTTAAATCCTTCACGCCTTTTTCGGCTAAGGCCAGAATCAGATTTTCCGGTATCCCGCACAACCCAAATCCACCAACCATTAAGGTAGCCCCATCATGAATATCGGCAACTGCTTCCTGGAAGGATGTACAAATTTTCTTCATTTCAATATCCCCCCTTAAATAAAAGATACTTATGCAAGTTCAACTATTGTAGCGACCCCTTGACCCCCGCCAATACAAAGAGTAGCCAAACCAGTTTTCGCATTTCTTCGTTTCATTTCATGAATTAACGTAACCAGGATTCTCGCTCCACTTGCGCCGATTGGATGGCCAAGAGCAATTGCCCCTCCATTTACGTTTAAAATCTCTTTGTTAAACTGAAGTTCTCGGCCTACTGCGAGTGATTGTACTGCAAAAGCCTCATTAGCTTCGATTAAGTTAACGTCTTCCATAGAAACAGATGCCTTTTCTAATGCTTTTCTCACGGCTGGGACTGGTCCGATCCCCATAATACTAGGATCTACACCTGCATTAGCATTCGCTTTTATCGTCACTAAAGGTTTAAGTCCTAGTTCCTCTGCTTTTTTCTTACTCATCACGACAACTGCAGCTGCGCCATCATTAATTCCGGAAGCATTTCCTGCCGTCACACTGCCATCCTTTTTAAAGGCAGGACGCAATCCGGACAATTTCTCCACCGTAGTTCCTTTTTTCGGATATTCATCTGTAGCAAAAATAAGCGGGTCACCTTTACGTTGCGGAATTACGACCGGGACAATTTCATCTTTAAATCTTCCTGCTTCAATGGCATTGACTGCCTTTTCCTGACTCCAAGCTGAAAATTCATCCTGCTCTTCTCTTGTAATTGAGTATTTGCTTGCCAAGTTTTCTGCCGTCATCCCCATATGGTAGTCGTTAAACACACAAGTGAGTCCATCAGATGTTAACGTATCAACTAATTTCTGGTCCCCCATTTTAAAGCCATCACGGGCATTATTTAACAAGAAAGGTGCTTGGCTCATATTTTCCATTCCCCCGGCGACAACTATCTCTGCATCTCCAGCTAATATAGCCTGGGTCGCTAGGTGGACTGCCTTTAAACCGGAACCGCAAACTTTATTAATCGTCATCGCGGAAACGCTTTCAGGAATTCCCGCTTTAATGGCAGCCTGTCTTGCCGGGTTTTGACCCAGTCCTGCTTGGAGGACATTCCCCATAATAACCTCATCGACCTGATCTGGATTTACCCCTGCTCCTTGTAGCGCCCCTTTGATTACCGTCGCTCCTAATTCAGGTGCAGATACATTTTTTAAGGTCCCATTAAAATTTCCAAGTGCCGTACGAACTGCACTGACTATGACTACTTCTGTTTGACTCATTTTTATTTCTCCTCTCACCTTTTTTCCTTTACTATTTCTATTAAAACGCTGAAATTCCTCTTATTTTGTCAAAATTTCTATTATTCTTGCATCTTTGAAATTAACACTACTACAATGAAAGTATGATTATTGGAGGTGGAAAATGAATGCTAAATTTACCTAAAAAGGTCACAATTATCGAAGTCGGCCCTCGTGATGGGCTTCAAAATGAAAAGTTATTTGTACCAACTGATATTAAAAAACAATTTATTGGAGGATTAAGGAAGGCTGGTCTTCAGGAAATGGAGCTCACGTCGTTTGTGTCACCGAAATGGGTGCCTCAAATGAGTGATGCTGCTGAAATTGTAGCTGACTGCCTTGATGCTGATGGTAGAAATATTGTTCTAGCTCCGAACCGTAAAGGGATCGACAGGGTATACTCTACCGATTGCCAAGCTGTTGCTGTGTTTGTTGGCGTCAGCAATAGCTTTAATCTTAAAAATATTAATAAATCAACAAAGGATAGTATGGCGGAATTGAAACCGATCATCATTGAATTAAAAAATAAGAATTATTTTGTCCGAGCCTGCATATCTACAGCTTTTTATTGTCCATATGAGGGGAAAATCGATGAGAGTGATACGATAAAGCTTTGCCAGGAATTTGTTGACGCCGGTGTCGATGAATTAAGTGTTGCCGATACCATCGGGATGGCAACCCCCGACGAAAGCTTTGCTTTATTTTCTCAATTAATAAATCTTTTTCCTCATACACTCTTAACCGCACATTTTCATGACACAAGAAAGCTCGCCCTTGCGAACATTTTAGCATCTCTCCAGGCAGGAATCGATCGGTTTGATACGTCTGCCGGCGGCTTGGGCGGTTGTCCATTTGCACCTGGTGCTTCTGGAAATGTAGCAACGGAGGATGTGGTTTATATGCTTGAACGAATGGGGATTGATACTGGGGTTGATTTGAATCAACTGATCGATGCGATTGAGGTCGTACGTCCTCATCTTTCCAGGCAAATTGAAAGTGGATACTATCGCCTTCATGCGCAAACTGTCTAAATTTACTTTCTGTGAATAATCAGTCTTCTACTAATGCATCTTATTAATTGAGACTAGCTTGAAGGGAGACTGATTATTTTGAGCCAAAAACGTGATAAAGGTTCCAGTCAAAAAGGAAAAAACTATGCTGACACAGCAGGTGGAGGGCAGCGGGTAATGGCCGCTGAAGAAGTCGAAAAAGCCATCCACCCTACCAAAAGACAAAACTCAGAGCAATCATAACTTTTAAACTCAAGGCTGTGTCAATGGTTATTGCTGATATTTTAGCCATGTTGATTGGAACGGATACAGCGAGACTCCTGCGGGAGTACGGGGCTGGTGAGAACCCACAGGTGCTATGCGCCGAGGAGGCGGTTAGTACCCGCGAACCGCACGCGCCTGGAGAGCAAATCAACATCCGAGAAGAGCACAGCCAAACTCAAAAAGCCGCTCGTTGGTGTCAGCGGCTTTTTCTATGCTAAAATAAAAACTGTTAATTTATGGGCGCTGGGTGCTTATTTTACATATGTTAATATAAATACTACGGGAGGTGCCATTAATGAAGAAGGCATTCCGAACCTTGTTCGTCTTGTTGTTTTTCTGGTTATCTCTTGGTTTGTATTTTACAAACCGTCTCATGTATATGAAAAAGAAGGATGAGGATTTAATTTTAAGACGGGAGAAAGAGGCAGGCAGGTATAATCCCGAGGAATTTGAGTCCCTGCCGAAGCGGGAGATTGATATTCCTTCCCCTTTTGGTTATATGATTAAAGCTCTTCTTGTTGAACCGCACCAGACCAATCGTTATATTATTATTTCACATGGTGTGACCGAAACGAAAATTAATTCGATTAAATACGCGAATCTGTTTTTAGCGCGGGGGTTTAATACGTTAATTTATGACCATCGCCGCCACGGGGAATCCGGCGGCAAAACCACAAGCTTTGGTCATTATGAAAAATTTGATTTAAAAACTGTCGTCGATTGGCTCAAAAAAGAAAAAGGACCTCAGCTTGAACTCGGAATTCACGGCGAATCGATGGGGGCCGCTACCATGCTTCTATATGCTGGGCTTCTTGAGGACGGGGCTGATTTTTATATTGCTGATTGTCCATTTTCGGATTTTAAGGAGCAGCTTGCCTATTTAATTAAAAAGGATTTTAAGCTCGTCCCTAGTCTTTTATTGCCGATCGGTGATGCACTTTTACGACTCCGAGACAAATATTCGATTCGAAATGTATCGCCGATTTCGGTTATTGAAAATATCAAACATCCGATTTTGTTTATACACAGCCAAAAGGATGATTTTATTCTCCCGACAATGACAAAGGATTTATTTGAGCAAAAAAAGGGACCTAAAATGCTTTATTTAGCGGCTAACGGCCGCCATGCCCAGTCATTTAACGAAAACCGGGCTGATTATGAACGAGTGATTGATGAATTTTTACAAAAGTATGTTGACCATGCGTTGCCAAACTAAAAACAGACTGTCCAAAATGGATCAGTCTGTTTTTTCTTTGATTATTAAACTCATATGGCCATTTAGGATTTGCTGCGGGCTTTTTAGTTGAAAGCAATTAGCCGTAGGGGAAAAATCAATTTTCATTTGCTCATCAAAAAAAACAGTTTTTGATTTTTCTACATAAATCGCTCGCTCATTTGTCTCAATCGCGATATCTGTAGTTTCTAATTCTGGGATAAACCACAAAGCCACTACTCCATTTACGGCACAACCACAACCGTCGGTATCGTATTTTAGTTTTAAGTACCCTTCTCGACCATTGATTCTCTCATTTATTTTTTCAGCTGCCGCTGTAGTTATCGTTATCTCCAAGTTTATTGCTCCCCTCTTTTTTAGCATATGGTGATTGTACCACAGGTTTGGTAAAGTTGTTTCTTCTTTGCTTATGGATTTAGTTGCTTTTTCCTTCTCTTCCATTTAATCTCATAATTATTAGGAATTTAAAATAAAGGGGTGCTTTTCATGTCAAGAACACAAATCAAAGTAAACGATAACGGGTCACTGAGAATTACAGGTGATGTAGAATTATTAGATGGCGAAGGCAACGTCTATACAACAAAGCATCCTTTTCCCTCTGCCGCTGTGGTTTATCCAATAATAAACCATTTTGCGACGGCTCGCATAAAGGAAAATTTCAATCCCAGGTGCGGGTGCCTAAAGAAGAATAAGCAACAACAGAGCGGCTTCATAATACGAAGCCGCTCTTTCTATACTTCTGTCAGCCGGATATCAGCAATGGCATCCATCGGAATCCGGTGCACTTCTTCAAAGCGGTCTATCACATGAAGCCTCTGTGCCAGTTCGTCCCAGTAATGGATTTTGCCAATCACGATTTCGTAGTTCCGATTCCGGTAATGGGTGATTGTCACGTACTGATCATATTCAATCGCTTCGGACAAGATCTCGTTCATCAGTTCCAGCTGCTGTTCATCCATCTCTCGTTTCTGCTCGTACAGATCCTCTTTCACCCAATCCCTGAGCAATTTCACGTGCTCAGGAAGCATCATCGACGTCCATTTTATCCTTCCGCGGTCACGAATCATACGCCTTTCCTTCTTTCCATACTAACAAAATTCAACTATCTTTTATGTCCTCCAACTAACGTCGCTCGATGCCTTGCCGTTCCAGCAGCTGTATAAGAAACAGCACGCAACAAGGACCCTGAGCCAAAACGTCTGCGAACCGTATCTACCACATAGCCAAGTTCTCGCCTCTTATAGGCACCCATGTCGAAAAGATCAAGCTGCAGTTCACGGTCATCAACAATATTACTGATGGCAATCGAGATTTGCCGCACCGTCTTTCCGGAGTAATGCTCATGAAATAATTCAAGACAGACACGATAAAGCTCCATCGTCACATTCGTTGGCTGACCGATTGTTCTAGAGCGATGAAAACCGCCGCCAAACTCGTCTTGGCTGTAGCCAACTCCGAGGCTAATCGTTCGCCCTGCCTTTCGATGCGTCCGTGCCCGCCTTGCGACTTCCTCACACATTTCTAAAATGACCGTCTTAATTTCCGCTTCTTCCTTATAGTCCCTTAACAGAATTTGACTTTTTCCGAAGCTAATCTGTCCCTGGATAAGCGGTGCCCCCAAATCAGAAAGGTCGACACCCCAAGCATGATAATAAAGCTGATTCCCCATGATGCCGAATTTCTTTTCTAACTTTTCTAAATCATAGCGGGCCAGTTGACCGACAGTAAAAATGCCCATTCCATTTAATGTTTTTTCAACGCGTCTGCCAATCCCCCACATTTCCCTGAGCGGCGACACATTCCAAAGCTTTGTTTGAACATCTTCATATGTCCATTCCACCACTCCTTTTTTCTTAGCATCAAGGTCAAGACAAAGTTTCGACAGTAACATGTTAGGACCTATTCCAACAGCACATGGCAGTTGAAACTCCCGCTCAATATCATCCTTTATTTTTTGGGCAATCGTTTGGGCATCCCCCCATAAATGAATAGCACCATCGACTTTAATAAAGCTTTCATCCACGCTATAGACATGGATGGCTTCTTTTGGAACATAGCGGTTAAATACACGGGAAATTTCTGTGGCAATGCGCAAATACGTTGCCATTTTGGGCTCAACAATTTGAATCCTAGGGTCTTTGGGAATCTCGAACATCCGGGAACCCGTTTTGATGCCAAATTCTTTTTTCATCCGCGGCGAAGCAGCAAGGACAATACTTCCCTGCCGCTCTTTTTGACCGACCACAGCTAGATAACACTCCATAGGATCAAGCCCCTGCATGACAGCCGAACAACTGGCATAGAAGCTCTTCATGTCCACACATAAAATTTTATTTTGCGGCAGTGCGCTGTAATCCACCATGACTTATCCCCCACAACTCAAATATCGAACATTCGTTCCTTTTTATTATATTCATTATCATAAGCGAATATGCGTTCGTATTCAATGGAAATTTTTTTTACACTTTTCTCGTTTATGGAAGTTGAAGAAAAAATAGTATAATGTTTGTGAGGTGCATGTTTATGGATAAAAAACTAGTAGTTAAGATGATCAAAAATTGTTTTAAACAATATTATGAAGCGGACTCTATGCCGATTGGCGAAAAGGATTTGGAAGAGATTACCAAACGAATTTTCCAATTAAAAGAGGAGGAACCGACTGCAGACTTATATGAAGTCATAAATGATACAGTGTATGAATTTTTAACAGGCTGACTGTACCGCAAAAAACAAAAAAAGCCCCAGATAGAGAGGCTTCCACGTAATGTCTATTTCTGATTAAAAGCACGTCTGCCAAGCCGCTCAAATAGCCTAGGGAAGAGTACGTACACAACGCTTCCCATATTCATCCAACGCGGCAAATTGATCTCCCTTGTTTTCGTCAGCATGCTGTCGACGACCTTCTGGGCGACATACTCGGGCTTGAGCATAATTCTCTGTACATTTTTAACATAGGTGCCTTTTTCGTCGGCAATATTAAAAAAGTTAGTGGCAATTGGCCCAGGATTCACTGAGGTCACTTGTACATTATAATCAGCAAGCTCCATTCGCAGTGAGTTTGTGTAACCAAGCACGGCATGCTTCGAGGCTGAATAAACACTTGATTTGGGAGTGGCAATCTTCCCCGCCTGTGAGGCAATATTAATAATATGGCCAAAACGCCTTTCACGCATTTTCGGCAGCACCATGCTTGTGCAAGCCATAAGCCCAACCACATTGACATCAAACATGCCTTTAATTTCATCCAATGTCGCCAAGTGAGCTTCACGGAAAATTCCAAAGCCGGCATTATTGACAAGGATATCAATATCACCAATTGTATCGAAAATCAGTTGGAAAACCGTCTGCACCTGAGCTGTGTCCGACACATCCAGCTGAAAAAAATCCACTTTAACCTGATGCTTTTGCTGTAATTCAGTTTGCAACTGCTCGAGCTTACCGATACTCCGGGCTAATAGCACCAGATTGGCCCCGCTTGATGCACAAAGCTTGGCGATTTCCGCACCGATTCCTCCCGATGCACCAGTGATCACGATCGTTTTACCCTTTAATTGTTCCCTAACCATTTTTTACACCTCATCTGAGTTGATCCACTGTTAAAGCTTTGCTTGATAAAGAACGGGATTTGTACCCTTACTAATAATCTCCCCGATTGATGATAGATAGTCAAGTTGTGCGACAGTTTCTGAAATTGTCAACATCAGTTCGCGCTGATAAACAGATGGAAACAGGCGTTTACAAATTTCAAAGACGGTAAGTTCTTCTTCTTTTAACCAGCAGTGGACCGTCATTGCCCGTTCATGTTGGCGAATCAATCGTTTATCAACCAACTCTGCTAACTTGTAAACTTCTTCACCATGACCTGTGTAGACACATTGAATGGGATACGCAAGCAATTTTTTCATCGAGTCATTATGCTGCAGTTGTGGTTTTGGCCTTTCAGTTTCACCTGGGGCTGGCGGTTCGAGCAATGGATTCGGAGAAATATGAGCTAAGATTAAATCTCCGCCAATTAAAATTCCATCCTTTTCCCGGTAGAGTGCAATGTGACCTTGAGCGTGACCCGGCGTTTCTATTACTTTCCACTCATTTAATCCAGGAGGTATCATCCCCTCAACTAGATGTCCCGTCAACGAGCGGTTACAAGAATACTTCATTGATTTCCTTAATTTAGCCAACAACGAAAAATACTCCTCAGGGAGACCGAACTTAAAAAAATGTTTACGGAAGAATTCTTCTTGTTCTTGAAAAAAAGCTTCGGTTGGATGAATCCATCGTTCATTCAGATAATGGCCATATATTTCTAAGGAATCTGGAAAAAAGTCAAGCATCCCAACATGGTCAGGGTGATGATGAGTTAGAATGACCTGCTCGATATCATCCGGACTTAAGCCTAGCTCCCCCAATTGCTCCTTAAATGACATCCAGGACTGTTCCGTTTTTACGCCCGCATCCACAAGTGTTAGTCGTTCGCCTTTAATCAAATAGACGTTGACATCCCCGACCGCAAAAGGAGTCGGCACCGTAATTTTTGCAATTCCGTCTTTCCATTTTGTCATTACATTATCCCCTTAACATTATTGTCAAATAAAGAATCCATTGATATAGATATGAGCATTATGTGACATTTATTATATATACTAAAGTGTAGCGACTTTTTGACCAATTGTCATTATTTTCCCATAATTTTTTAGAAAAAATAAAAAATTCAATAAATTAACTATTGACAGATAGGTTGTTTATCTAGCATAATCTAATAAAATTTGATTCGTTAAAGCGATGAATAAGGCCAGTAAATGAGAAATGGCGCAAGAGAGTGAAGTTCGACGGCTGAAAGACTTCACCGCCCTCTTAATCATTGAACCTACCTTAGGAGCACTTAGGAAAACCTAACGCATCTCCGGCGTTATCGGAGTCGAGTGAACCCTTCTTGAAATGTAAGCGAGGGTAAATGAAGGTGGTACCACGGAAGCTAAACCTTTCGTCCTTTATGGATGAAGGGTTTTTTTGTTTTTATCGACAAAATAAAGGAGGAACAATCATGAAAAAAATAGCAATTGTTGGTGCAGGATCAATGGCTGAAGCATTCATTTCAGGAATTCTTGAAAATGGTTTTATTGATAAAAAAAATATTTGGATTACAAACAATTCAAATCAAGAAAGATTATCTAATTTAGAAACTCGTTATGGAATTCGAACGACCTATAATTTGAATGAACTGTTTGATCAAGCTGACATTGTAATGTTAGCAATGAAACCAAAGGACGTCGCGTCTGCGATTCAATCGATTCGTGAACACTTAACTGAGCAAATGCTTGTCGTCTCTGTCTTAGCAGGTGTATCGATGGATACGATTGAAACGTTGGCAAGAATACCACTTGCAATTGTAAGGTCAATGCCAAATACCTCGGCTGCTGTTGGAAAGTCGGCCACCGCTGTAGCCGTAAATCATCGTGTGACACAGCAGCAGTTAGAAACAACCAAGAACCTATTTGGAACCGTTGGCTTGGCATCTTTTGTAGCAGAAGAGCAGTTAGATGCTGTTACTGGACTTTCCGGAAGCGGGCCTGCCTACATTTATTATCTAATTGAAGCAATGGAAAAAAGTGCGGTGGAAGTAGGTCTTGAAAAAGAAATGGCTAGTGAACTAATCGTCCAAACACTCCTTGGTGCAGCAGAAATGGTGAAAAACTCAAGTAAGTCCTCTACCCAGCTTCGTAAAGAAGTAACAAGCCCTGGCGGAACAACAGAGGCTGGTATTAGAGTCCTTGAAGAACATGGGGTCCATGAAGCATTCATTTCATGTATCAAAGCAGCAACGGCCCAATCAAAAAAGATGGGCGCCGAATTAAGTTCTAAGCTTCAGACTGCCGACCAGCCTTCCTAAATTTGATTTTTCCCTTTATTGGATTAAACTAGTTAAAAAAGCTAGGGAAGTGTCGGGCATGCTAACCATCTTATTTTCCTTAGGTATTCTAGTCTGGATTATTTTTCTTCTAGACGGACTGATTGGTTTACGAAAAATAGATCAATTAGAAAATGAAGAAGACTTAGAGCTTGGACCGCTGTTGTCTGTCGTGGTTGCTGCACGTAACGAGGAAAAGCAAATAGCTGCAAGTATTCTCAGTCAGTTAGAGCAAACCTACAAACATGTAGAATGGATTCTTGTCAATGATCGCTCAACTGACACAACTGGAACCATCATGGAAAAATTAACAAAAAAAGACCCGCGGATAAGGGTCATCCATATTGATAAATTGCCTGAGGGCTGGCTTGGGAAGAATAACGCATTATACACAGGTGCAAATCTGGCTTCGGGTAAATGGCTGTTGTTTACCGATGCTGACGTGAAATTTGAAAAACATGCCTTTGCAAAAGCGCTCCATTATTTTGAAAGGAACGGCTTGGATCACCTTACTGCTGCGCCAAACTTAAGTGCTAACCGGTTTTGGCTAAAAACATTTGTCGCTTTTTTCCTGTTTGGTTTTTCTTATTTTAAACGACCGTGGTTAGCCAACAACCCAAAATCAATGATTGGAACAGGGATAGGCGCATTTAATCTTGTGTTAAAAGAGGCATATGAAGCTTTTGGTACACATGAGAAGATAAAAATGCGACCAGATGATGATTTGCAGCTCGGGATGAAAATGAAAAAAGCCGGTTACCGCCAAAGAATTGTGACTGCATTACATCTAATTGAAGTGGAATGGTATGGAAGTTTAAAAGAAGCTTTCGTCGGCCTAGAGAAAAATACATTTGCCGGATTACACTACCGAATCAGCATGGTCATTTTTGCGATCCTTGGGGTTTTTATCACAAACGTTCTCCCCTTTTTGATGATTTTTTCCGGTAATAAGACTGTCGCCCTGTTATCGGTCGGTAATATTGTACTGAGTGGAATTCTTTATATTGTGGTCATTAAAAAATTAACGTTATTCTCCCCTCTCATGTTTTTTGTTTTTCCCATTACAGCCTTGCTCTTTATTTATTCGATTATTCGGGCGAGCCTTCTAACCTTTAAGCGCGGCGGTATTGTTTGGAGGGGAACAACTTATCGGTTAAGCGAACTCCGAGAAAAAGAATAAAAGCTTGATTTTTTTCATTAAACAATCCTTTTGCTATACTAAAAAAGGATTGTTTACTATTGAATTTCGGGAGGCTTATATAATGGCAGTAAAACTATTTTCCCCCTATACCATCAAGGGGGTCACACTTAAAAATCGGATCGTGATGTCGCCAATGTGTATGTATTCGAGCCACAACGAAGATGGCCATTTACAAAACTGGCATCGTACTCACTATACAAGCAGAGCCGTCGGTCAGGTCGGTCTGATCATTGTTGAAGCAACATCAGTAACACCTCAAGGCAGGATTTCACCTAGAGATTTAGGTATCTGGAGCGATGAGCATGTTGAAGGCTTTTCTGAGCTTGTTGGCCTAATGAAAGAGCATGGTGCCAAGACTGGGATTCAACTCGCCCATGCCGGCAGGAAAGCCGTATTAGAAGGTGAAATTCTTGCCCCTTCTGCACTAGCTTTTAATGAAAAAATGAAAACACCAAAGGAAATGTCCAAAACAGATATTGAAGAAACAGTCGAAGCATTTAAAAAAGGTGCGGAGCGTGCAGGAAAAGCCGGTTTCGATGTGATTGAAATCCATGGCGCTCATGGGTATCTTATCAATGAATTCCTTTCGCCGCTATCCAATAAAAGAGCAGACGAATACGGTGGTTCAGCTGAAAACCGCTACAGATTCCTCCGTGAAGTCATTGATGCAGTGAAAACTGTTTGGGACGGTCCATTATTTGTGAGAGTATCTGCTCATGATTATCACGAACAAGGATTAACTTCAGAAGATTACATAGCTTTTAGTCAATGGATGAAAGAACAGGACGTGGATTTAATTGATGTAAGTTCTGGTGCTGTTGTCCCTGCCCATATTCACGTCTATCCTGGATACCAAGTAAAGTACTCCGAAACCATTAAAAATGGTGCTGACATATCAACTGGTGCAGTAGGATTAATCACTTCAGGGATTCAAGCTGAGGAAATATTACAAAATGACCGAGCCGATTTAGTCTTCGTAGCACGTGAATTACTTCGCGATCCGTATTGGCCGCGGACTGCAGCAAAGGAACTTGGCGTTACGATTGAGGGACCAAAACAATACGAGCGCGGTTGGTTATAGATCAAAAAGAGGGTGTCAACATGACATCCTCTTTTTATTTGCAACCTAGTTAATTATGAAGCGGAATAGTTATTTCTTTAAAATCCTCGGCAATATCGGTATTCGGAAATACTTCCTTCGCTTCATCTACTAATTCCAGCCAATTATTTCGATCATAACGAGAGCTTATATGGGTAAGATACAATAGTTTACTGCCAGCCTTCCGTGCAACTTCTGCGGCTTGATGGGTGGTTGAATGAAAATAGTCGTGGGCAAGTCTTTCTTCATTTGAAGAAAAAGTTGCTTCATGTACTAAAAGATCTGCATTTTCAGCCAATAAAATCGCATTTTCGCAGTACCGTGTATCACCCAAAATCGTGACAATTCTCCCCTTCTGTTCCGGACCAAGAAACTCATTTGGATCAATGGTCCTGCCGTCCTCAAGGGTTACTGCTTCACCATTTTTAATTTTTCTAAAAATCGGTCCCGGCTGTACTCCCGCTTCCTTCAGCTTATCTGCAAGCAATGTTCCAGGTCTATCCTTTTCAACGATTCGATATCCATAGGAAGGGATACCGTGGTCAAGTCGCCGAGCTTCCACCATAAACTGTTGATCTTCAAAAATAATCCCCTCTTCAATCTCGGTAACAACCAAAGGGTATTTCAAATAGGTCTGGCTTAACGATAGGCTGGTATGAATATAGTCTTTTATTCCTTTAGGCCCATACACCGTTACCTCTGATTCCCCGCCTTGAAAAGAGCGGCTTGATAATAATCCAGGCAACCCGTAGATATGATCGCCATGAAGGTGGGTAATAAATATTTTTTCAATTCGTCGTGGTTTTATCGAAGTATGTAAAATTTGATGTTGGGTGGCTTCACCGGCATCAAATAACCAAACCGCTCCCCTCTCCTCAAGCAATTTCAGTGCGATAGATGTCACATTACGGAGTTTTGCCGGCATTCCTGCTCCAGTTCCTAAGAAAAATATATCCACAAATAAAAGCTCCTCTCAAAATTCCGTTCCTTAAATCCAATATTGATAATATAGCACAAACAGAATTCAATTTCTCCTCAAAGGATAGCTATATAATAAGTGAATATCAGGAATTAATATGTGAAAAATAAAAAAATGACCGACTTGCATTGTATTATTTTTGCGAAGTCTGATGGAATGCGATAAAATCAAACAATGTGAACATAAGATTATTAAGCATTTTTACATAAACAGAAAAGAGGTATTTACTTTGGAGCAGACTGGAAACATGACTTCATTAATTATGATTTTTGGTGCGACTGGAGATTTAGCAAAACGGAAGTTGTTTCCGTCCCTTTACCGGTTATTTGAGAAAGGTAAATTAACTAAATTTGCCGTGATAGGGGTAGCAAGGAGATCCTTGTCAAATGATGAATTTCAACATTCAGTCAAAGACTCGGTCATATCAGCCCTAGGAGAAAAAGACAGGATTGAGGACTTTATCTCTCATTTTTACTATCAATCGCATGATGTTGCTGATTCCAATTCTTACGCTTTATTAAAAAATTTAGCAGATGAGATTGATCAAAACTATCAATTAGAAGGAAATCGTATTTTTTATCTTGCGATGGCACCTGAATTTTTTGGAACCATTGCTTTGCACTTAAAATCAGACAAACTTACAGCCGTAAAGGGTTATAAACGCCTCGTCATTGAGAAGCCCTTCGGACATGACTTACCATCTGCAATCGAGCTAAATAAACAAATCAGAAGTGCGTTTGAAGAAAAAGAAGTTTATCGGATCGATCATTATTTAGGCAAAGAAATGGTGAGGAACATCGAAGTAATCCGATTCGCCAATGCTATTTTTGAGCCGCTTTGGAATAACCGTTATATTTCAAATATTCAAATCACCTCTAGTGAAGTTCTCGGAGTTGAAGAACGCGGCCGTTATTATGAAACAAGCGGCGCCCTTAGAGATATGCTGCAAAACCACATGATGCAAATGGTGGCTTTGCTTGCAATGGAACCACCTATAAACCTCTCTACCGATGAAATACGTTCCGAAAAAGTTCGGGTGTTTCGTGCGCTTCGAGCGGTTGAGGGTGAACAAGTCAATGATTATTTTATTCGTGGTCAATACGGTGAAGGTACGGTTGAAGAAGTCCAAGTGCCTGCTTATCGTGATGAACCGATGGTGGACAAGGAATCGAATACAGAAACCTTTGTTGCCGGCAAAATTATGATTGATAATTTCCGCTGGGCTGGTGTTCCTTTCTACATTCGAACAGGAAAAAGAATGTCAACAAAATCAACAAAAATTGTGGTTCAATTTAAAGATATACCAATGAATCTATATTACCAAACCGAAAAAATGTTAAATCCAAACCTCCTTGTGATTCATATTCAACCAGAAGAAGGAATTACACTGCACCTAAACGCCAAGAAGGCAGGTGGACATTTAGATGCACAAGAGGTAAAACTAAGCTTTGCCAATACAGGTATCCATGCGATGAATACTCCTGAAGGCTATGAGAAACTTCTTTACGATTGCATGCGAGGCGATGCAACGAATTTTACACATTGGGATGAAGTGGCCTATTCTTGGAGTTTCGTTGATAAAATTTCTGCGGTATGGGAAAGTACGAAGGAAAACTTCCCTAATTACCAATCGGGGACAATGGGTCCAAAAGAGGCAGATGAGCTGCTAGAAAAAGACGGCTACTTCTGGTGGCCGGTAACAGATCTAGATGTTGATATTTGTAAATAATAAGGCAGAAGCGCCCGTTAAAAAACACCACTTTGTTATGACAGCAAAGTGGTGCTTTTTAGTCTGGGTCATTATTTTTATTGGGAAAGGTTTGGAGAAAGTCTTTATTAAAGCTAGTTCCTGCACCGATATTATCGGAAGTAGGAGTTTGATGAGCCCCCGCGTTTTCGATAATTTTTTTTCCGTATTTTTCACGAAGACTAGATAGTGTATTAAATAAGGGTTCTTTTTTGGCATCCTTTTCATACGAAAATAAATCTAACTGTTTATAGGCATGGTCATGATCTACTAAATCATTGCCTGTAATCCCTAGTAATCGCACAGCGTCTCCATTCCAAGCATTTAGAAAAATCTGCTGAGCAAAGGAAGATATATCGTCTTTATGATTGGTTGGGTTGGGAAGTTTTTTACTTCTAGTGATCGTCCTTCGATCCTTATAACGAATGGTTATCCCAAGAGTTCCTGCAAGCACCTTCTTTCGCTTCAGCCTTACTGAAACCGTTTCTGCTAATGACGTTAACACACGAAAAAGTTCATGTTGATTACTAATGTCCCGAGGAAGGGTTGTTGAATTGCCGATACTCTTAAATTCCTCAATCGATTCCGGGTCAACAGGGCGATGATCGATCCCATTTGCTCGTTCTTTTAATCGAATTCCATTGATTCCGAGCAGGGTTTTTAGTTGAATCTCATTCCCTTTTGCTAAATCACCAATTGTGTGAATTCCAATTGTCTGTAATTTTTCAGCTGTCTTTTTTCCAACACCATGCATATCATATGTGTTCAAAGGCCATAGAACGTTTGGTATATCACGTTTTCGCAGAATGGTAATCCCCATTGGCTTTTTCATATCTGAAGCTGTTTTTGCTAAAAATTTATTTGGAGCTATCCCAATACTGCATGGTATATCTAGTTGCTCTAATATCCGTTTTTGAATACTCTCAGCAATTTCGATCGGGCTTCCGTACTCAAAGCTCTCCGTTATATCTAAGTATCCCTCGTCAATCGAAACTGGCTCTACAAGGTCTGTGTAGTGCCTGAGAATTTCAAACATACCAATGGAAACGGCTCGATAACGCTCAAAGTTGGGTCTCATGACGATTAATTGCGGACATAATTTTCTCGCTTCCCAAAGCGGCATCGTAGTTTTTACCCCAAATTTTCTTGCTTCGTAATTGCAGGTGACAATGATACCTCTGCGCTCCTCTACATTTCCAGCAATCGCGAGCGGTTTACCCTTAAGATTGGAATCATAGGCCATTTCAACAGATGCATAAAAGCTATTCATATCTACATGTAAAATGACTCTTCCATTTTTGGGGTACATTTCTTTCATGCTGTCACTTCCTTACCACATTTTCTTCCCTTAGTATATCAAAAAGGAGAACCTACAGTTAGGTTCTCCTTTCAAATAGATTATTGATTTGCCACTTCATCGATAATCGCAAGTGTCATTTCTGCAAGCTTATACAATTCTTCAACTGGCATGCGTTCGTTTGTTGTATGAATTTCTTCATACCCAACAGCAAGATTTACAGTTGGAATATTGAACCCAGCAAATACGTTGGCATCACTACCGCCGCCGCTATGCTGAAGTTCACAACTACGACCAATTTTGGCAGCTGCCTTCCGTGCGACTTCGACAACATGATCACCTTCACCAAATTTAAAGCCAGGATACATGACTTCTACATTTACTTCGGCTCTGCCGCCCATTTCTGCAGCAACTGTTTCAAACGCTTCCTTCATTTTACTCACTTGAGCTTGCATTTTTTCAGGGATAAGTGAACGTGCCTCCGCTAAAATATCAACTCGGTCACATACGATATTGGTTGCCTGGCCTCCTTCGAAGCGGCCAATGTTGGCAGTTGTTTCGTGATCAATTCTTCCTAACGGCATCTTTGCAATCGACTTAGCTGCAATTGTAATCGCGGAGACCCCTTTTTCTGGTGCTACACCAGCATGTGCTGTTTTACCGTAAATAACGGTTTTTATCTTTGCTTGTGTTGGGGCAGCTACCACTACATTACCAACTAAGCCATCGCTGTCTAGGGCATATCCGAATTTTGCTTTCATCAGTGAAGAATCAAGTGCTTTTGCACCGACAAGACCAGACTCTTCCCCAACAGTAATCACAAATTGAATCAAGCCATGTGGCAGGTTTTGTTCTTTTAATTGACGAATTGTCTCAAGCATAACTGAAATACCCGTTTTATCATCGGCACCTAAAATCGTCGTTCCATCCGTAACGACATAACCGTCTTTTACAGATGGCTTTACACCTTTAGCGGGTGTAACAGTATCCATATGACAAGTAAAATAAATCGGGTCAACACCCTCTTTAGTTGCCGGCAGTGTACAAATTAGGTTACCAGCACCATGTCCAGTTACAGCTGTTGTATCATCTTCAAAAACTTCGAGGCCAAGCTCCGTAAATTTTTGTTTTAATACCTTTGCAATTTCTGTCTCAAATTTTGTTTCTGAGTCAATTTGCACAAGTTCTAAAAATTCATTCAAAAGACGTTCCTGATTAACCATTAGATTGACCTCCAATTATGTACTCACTATTTGTCCAGCTCTGGTGCCTAGGAAAGACTAAGCACTTGTGCTTTTCCTATGTTAGTATACCTTTTAATAAAAGTATCTTCAAATGATAGAGAGTACACCTAAACCGGGAAGAAGCAGTTTTGTTTATGGCCCTGTTAAACTTGCCTGTTGATTTCCGCTCCAGGCGCTTCGCTTTCCGCGGGCGGTCCGGGGAGCCTCCTCGTCGCTGCGCTTCTGCGGGGTCTCCCCTGCCCCGTCCTCCCGCAGGAGTCTTCGCGCCTTCCACTCCAATCAACAGGGTGGAAAAATCAACCATAAGCTTTAACATAGCCTTGTTTATAGAGGGATGTTACCGTGTTTTTTATATGGTCTTGATTCTTTTTTGTTTCTTAGCATTTCTAAGCCTTGAACAATTTTTATTCTAGTTTCTCGAGGGTCGATCACATCATCCACCATACCTCTGCTCGCCGCCACATAAGGATTGGCAAACTTTTCACGGTATTCATCAATTTTTTGCTGCCTTGTCAATTCAGGATTTTCACTATTATTAATTTCCTTCGCAAAAATGATATTGGCAGCCCCTTGTGGACCCATAACAGCGATTTCGGCATTCGGCCAGGCAAAAACCAAATCAGCCCCTATCGATTTACTATTTAACGCTACATAAGCACCGCCATAGGCTTTTCTTAAAATAACCGTTAATTTCGGAACGGTCGCCTCGGAGTAGGCAAATAATATCTTTGCCCCGTGGCGAATGATTCCGCCGTGTTCCTGCTTAACTCCCGGGAAGAAACCTGTCACATCCTCGAAGGTGATGATTGGGACATTAAAAGAATCACAGGTTCGGATAAATCGAGCAGCCTTATCAGAAGAATCGATATCCAAGCCACCCGCCATCACCTTGGGTTGATTGCAGACAAGACCCACTGATTCACCTTTGATGCGGGCAAACCCAACGACAATATTTCTAGCAAAATCCTTTTGCACTTCCATGAAACTGTTCTCGTCTACCACTTGCTCAATGACTTTGCGGACATCATACGGGCGAACTGTATCAAATGGAATTACATCAACTAAATCAGGACGATAATCTTCGTCCTCCTGCACCTCAAATCTCGGAGGCTTCTCTTCATTATTTTGCGGAAGGTAACTCAATAGTCTACGGACGTTTTGCAACACTTCTGCTTCGGAATCAGATTGAAAATGGGCATTTCCACTAATGGAGCTATGTACATTCGCACCGCCTAATTCCTCTGCAGATATCTTTTCACCAGTCACTGTTTCGATGACTTTAGGACCAGTAATAAACATTTGACTGGTCTTCTCAACCATAAACACAAAATCAGTAATCGCTGGAGAATAAACAGCACCGCCCGCACATGGACCCATGATGACTGATATTTGCGGAATGACACCGGAATAAATCGCATTTCGGTAGAATATATGTCCGTATCCATCTAAGGATACAACACCTTCTTGAATTCGTGCCCCGCCAGAATCATTTAAGCCGATAAAAGGGGCGCCATTTTTCGCAGCTAAATCCATCACATTAGCAATCTTTTTAGCATGCATTTCCCCTAATGCACCGCCAAAGACAGTAAAATCTTGTGAGAATAAGTAAATGGGGCGACCGTTTACTTTCCCGTAACCCGTTACCACCCCGTCCCCAGGACCCTTTTGTTCATCTAGACCAAAATCATTGGTACGATGTTCAATAAACGGATTTAATTCAAAAAACGTTCCTTTGTCGACTAACAGGTCGATTCTTTCTCGAGCAGTCAGCTTTCCTTTTGCATGTTGTTTCTCAATTCTCTCATCGCCTCCACCCAACTCTACCTCTCGGCGTTTATCATACAACTCATTTATTTTTTCATATATATCGATCATTTTACCCCTTCATCCCCTTCTCACAAAGCTCAAATAAAACCCCAGATGCCGATTTTGGATGCATGAAGGCAATGTTTGCCCCTCCAGCACCAGGTCTTGACTGTTCATCAATCATACGTATCCCTTTTTCTCTCATCTCGATAATTCTATCTTCTATCGATTCTACCCCTAAGGCAACATGGTGAATTCCCTCACCGCGTTTTTCGATAAATTTGGCAATTGCACTTTCTTTCGATGTAGGCTCAAGCAGTTCAAGTTTAGTACTTCCTGCCTGTAAAAAGGCAACTCTTACCTTTTGAGTATCAACCTCTTCGATCCCTATCAAGGGAAGATTTAATACATCGGTATAAAAAGGAAGCGTATTCACAAGAGAAGTCACTGCAATTCCAATATGGTCGACCTTTTTAATCATGATTACCCCTCTGTTCTAAAAATTAGAATTAATTCGACAATATTCTTATTCGGTAAAAAGTTCATAAATCCTTCCTAAATTACGTAGTTGTTCCGTTGTTCATTTTTAGATTTCCTTGTACAATATAGATAAAGCTTCAAATTGTTAAGGAGGTACCCATTTTGAAAAGTAAAAAAACAAGAAAAATTATTGTTTATTTAATGTTATTTGCTATGCTGGCCTCAACTCTCCTCATTGGAATCGGTCAATTTCTTTCATAAAAAATATATAAAAGATGGGACTGTTCTAATTGAACAGTCCCATTGCTAGTTTATTGCTCCATAATCTTTAGCAAGTGTCTCATATGATTTTTTAGAAGAAATAACCAATACTTTTGTCCCCAAAGGAATTAACGGAAAAAGTGATGTAACCACCTCATTTTGAGTACGGATGCAGCCTTGCGAGACATATTTTCCGATTGATGCAGGCTGATTTGTTCCATGAATGCCATATGTTCTGCCATCTGTTCCCTTTGCATCAAAGCCAATCCATCTCGCCCCAAGTGGATTTTTCGGATCTCCGCCAGGGATATTCTCTTTCCGAAAATAAGGTTCTTTTGCCTTAACCGTAATGTTAAAAAGACCTTCGGGTGTTAATTCTTGTGTTTTTCCCGTCCCTACACTTACAACCGTTTGGACTTTGTTTTCATTAATAAAGGCCATTTCATTTTTACTTTTATTCACAATAACAAAGGGAGCACCTGGCATAGGATTTTGACCTAATGGCCAAAGCGGTGAAATGAAAAAAGCTATCAGGATCGGCGATAAGATTTTTATCATAGCAGCCACCTGCCTTTTTTCCTCTAGTTTGCTTCAATCTTTTTATGCTCATTCATTTTTGAAGAAGAATTTAATCCTTTAAACGTACTTTTTATGATCAAATAATCGTTCATTTCATTAACTAATTGCAATAAAGCTGCCCGCACTTCAAATTCTTCTCTTGTCTGTGGCAGTTCCATCTCTTGAAATATTTTATTCATCTCTCTTAATTTTTCTATATAAATATGGGCTGTATTTCTTGAATGAATGTTATCGGATAGTTCCTCTAGAAAATCTGCAATCATATGCCCTTGCTTAACGGTATGAGTAATGGAGGTGACAAGTGGTAAAATGCGTTCAATAATAGCAAATTGTTTTTCTCTCATTTTAAAATAATGAAAGTACATATTCTCATCACGCAAAAAGTGATTTTCAACATCTTGCAGGGCAAGTGTGATCGCTTCATCTAGTAATTGAGCACTAACGGTAATCTCTTTTCCAGCCCATCTTCCTTCTCCCGTTCGTAAGTAGTTGACTATTTCACAGAATATAATCTTAAAATTTTCCTCAAGTTCGCTCACATAATCAAGTAGCTTTCTATCTACACTTGGCATATAAAGATTTACGAGTAGGGCCACACCAATTCCAATGGTAATGACACCAAGTTCATTTAAAAATATGTCCAAAGTTACTTTCTTTGCCATATAAATATGTAAAATAATAACACTGCTAGTCACAATGCCGTCCTTCGCTTTCAGCATCACAATAGTAGGAATAAAGAAAAATAACAAGATTCCAATAACGATTGGATGATAAGAGATTCCTTCAAAAAATAACGCAGAAAAAGGCATCGCTAATACACAGGCTAGAAAACGATCCCAAGCGGTTCGGAGCGACCTTCGTTTTGTAACCTGGATACAAAGTATGGTTAAAATACCTGCTGAAGCAAAATTCTGCAAACCAACCTGTTGTGCAAGTAAAATGGCAAATGCGGTCCCTACAGCTGTTTTAATGGTCCGGTATCCGATTCGAAATTTCATCGTTATCTCTCCAAAAATAAAAAAATAAAAAGATGATCGGGTAAGATCATCTTTAGCATATCCCTATTAACGTATTCTTTGCAAGAATGTCTCTTTTTAAGGATTTCAATTTCTATAATACTTTTTCTAAAAAGTCCTTTGCTCTGCTTGTCCGAGGGCTATTAAAAAATTGATCAGGAGAGCCTTCTTCTAATAAAATCCCATCATCAAGGAAAAGAATCCGATCAGAAACCTCACGAGCAAATCCCATTTCATGTGTAACAATGGCCATCGTCATTCCTGATTGGGCAAGATCCTTCATAACTGTAAGTACTTCTTTTACCATTTCTGGATCAAGTGCTGAGGTTGGTTCATCAAATAACATTAACTTCGGTTCCATCGCAAGTGCACGGGCAATCGCCACGCGCTGCTTCTGTCCACCTGATAAATTATTCGGATAGGCTTTCTCTTTTTCAGTAAGACCCACGCGTCCTAGCAATTCCCGTGCTTTTTTCTCAGCAAGCTCTCGGGATTCCCCTTTCACTTTCATCGGTGCATATGTTAAGTTTTCCAAAACCGACAAATGCGGGAATAAATAAAAGTGTTGAAATACCATACCGATTTGTTCACGAATTTTCATGATATTGGTTTTGGGGTCGGTAATCTCTTGATTATTAATCCAGATTTTCCCTTTGGTAGGTGTCTCTAACAAATTTAAACAACGAAGAAAGGTAGATTTCCCCGAACCAGATGGTCCAATAATTGAAACAACTTCTCCACTATCAATATTCGTAGAAATATTTTTTAATACCTCGTTATTGCCAAATTGTTTATAGAGGTTTTCGACTTTAATCACTGTACTTCAGCCTCCGTTCAAACCGTTTACCTGCCAAAGTAAGTCCCATAACTAGTATCCAATAGATTAAACCCACAAAAATTAATGGTTCAAAATTACGGTACGTATCTGCTCCAACAACCTGAGCACGGCGCATCAAATCTAAATAGCCAATCGTCGAGACGATCGCTGATTCTTTTGTTAAGGTGATAAATTCATTCATCAGTGCAGGTAATATATTTTTTAGTGCTTGAGGTAAGATAAGGTCCTTCATCATAAGACGATAAGGAACTCCTAGTGCTTGTGCAGCTTCGGTTTGACCTTTATCCACCGCTTGAATTCCGGCTCTGATAATCTCCGAAACATAAGCTGAAGAATTTAAGCCAAAAGCTAAGATCGATGATAAAAATGGTGAGATATCATAGCCTGTTAATTGCGGGATTGCAAAATAGATTAGCATTAATTGTAAAATTAGTGGTGTACCACGAAAAATAGATGTATAGGCATCTCCAAACCAATTTAAGGCTTTGATTCGTGAAATTTTAAATAATGCTAAAATCGTTCCAAGGATAAAACCTAAAATAATTGAAATAATAACAAATTTTAATGTTACCCATATTCCCTCTAAAATAAAAGGAATATAAGGCACAATTTGGCTAAAGTCCAAATTCATGCCTTACACCTCACTTCATAATTTTCTTTGCATCGCTAATCTAGTTGATTTTTTATCTTATGCTTATTGCTGGTCTTTTAACCACTTGTCCTTTAATTCTTGGAGTTTACCGTTCTCCTCCATGTCCTTAAGAACCTTATTTACATCATCCGTTAAGTCACTGCCTTTTGGAAAAGCAACAGCCATTCCAGGAGAACTTGTTGTCGGATCATCAAATCCACCTAACCCTTGTTCTTTTATATATCCTGTTGCCACTGATTTATCCATATAAGCAACCTGGATACGATTTGATAATAATTCTTGAATTAAAGTTGTTGCATTGTCTAATGGCTTAAGCGTAAAATCCACCTTTTTTTGAAGTGTTTTTGCGCCTTCCTCTTGAATGGTTCCTAACTGAACTCCAACGGTTTTTCCTTTTAGACCATCGATTGTTTTAATATTAGAATCTTTTAGTGTGATAAACATTTCACCTGAATGGTTATAAGGAGTTGAAAAATCAACATTTTGTTTACGTTTTTCTGTTGCCGACATACCAGCAAGAACCATGTCAACACGTTTAGCCTGTAAAGCACCAACTAAACCATCAAACTTCATGTCTTTAATATCTAGTTTATAACCTAGTTCTTTTGCAATAGCATTCGCTAAGTCAATATCAAATCCTTCTACCTTACCAGATGGATCTCTTGATTCAAATGGAGCAAAATCAGCTGATGTTGCCATCGTTAATACTTTTTTATCGCCTGTTTTTTCTCCATTTGCTCCGTCTTTATTACTTTGGCCACAAGCTGCCAAAACGACTAGTGTGAAAATCATGGTAAAAAATAAAAATGTTTTTTTCATGGTATATCCTCCTATGATAAATAAGATCTGCATAATCTTTAATTTGAATTTTTATTCAACAAAACGAATATTAACACATAGTTTTTGTTTTGAAAAGATATTTTTCCAATATAAAAATATTCTAAAGATTCTGTGTTTTAATATATTGAAATAATAATAAAAACGAATAAAAAACACCTCTTCGAGAAGAGATGTCTTTTAGAAAAATATTAATGTTTGCTTCCTACTGCCTGCTTAAATTCATTTTTCATTTTTTCCAATGCATCTTTATTGGTTATTAAATCAAAGCCAGTTAGGGCAAGAGCCAAAGCTCCCTTTGAAAGTATCTGGTGAGAGTTATCAGTGATTGTTAAATCTGCAAATTCCCTAGTATGAGCAATAAGTCCAGGCGAATCAAGACCAATGTAAGGATGGATAGCCGGGACAACATGGCTTACGTTCCCCATATCAATTGAACCATATGAATTCTTCGCTTTGTGAACTTGTTTAACACCTGTACTTAAGAGATTTGCAGTAAATAATTGGGACAGCGTTTGATTGGTTACCATATTATCATAGCTTAATTCATAATTTTCAATATGAACTTCTGCACCAGTCATCGAAGATGCCCCTTTTGCAATACTGATTACCTTTTGAACAACCTCATTTAAATAGCTTCGGTCTTTGGCTCGAACATAAAACTGAGCAACAGCTTTATCAGGGACAATATTGGCTGCCACTCCGCCTTCTTTAATGATCCCATGGATTCTAACATCAGAAGTCACATGTTGACGAAGGGCATTGATCCCATTAAATAATTGGATTACAGCATCGAGTGCATTAATACCCTTCTCTGGAGAAGCTGCCGCATGACTGGTTCTGCCTCTGAAGTCAAATTGAATCGCATCCATTGCTAAAGATTCACCACTCTCATAGGACTCATCTCCGGGATGTAAGATCATTGCTACATCTATATCATCAAACATACCTTGTTCTGACATCGGCACTTTGGCACCGTTAGTTTCTTCGGCAGGTGTTCCTAAGACAACTACACGGCCGCCAATTTCATCCACTACTTTACTTAAGGTCACACCAGCCCCTGCACTCATCGTTCCGATCATATTATGGCCGCACCCATGCCCAACCTCTGGTAATGCATCGTATTCGGATAAGTAAGCAATCGTTGGTCCAACCTTCTTGCTGTCATATACGGCTTTAAATGATGTTGCTCGGCCAACGATTCCCTTCTCCACTACAAAATTATGTTCTTCAAGGAACTCTATTAATCGTTTACAAGATTCATATTCTTGATCCCCTAATTCGGGATGATGGTATAAGGTATCACTAATCTCCCATAATCTATCTTGAATCATTTCTAAATAATTTTTTAAAATGTCTTTCATGCTGAAAACTCCTCTGCATTATGATTAAAATTGCGAAATAATTAATAAATATACATCAATTGGAGCATTTCTTCAAGAACAAAGGCCAAATCTATTTATGATTTGGCCTTTGTGCATAAACATTTATTAAACTTCTTCGCAATATTCATCAAACTCTTTTTGAAGTTTTGCAACGACTGTTGCTGGATCATAGCCCTCAATTTGATGTCTTTCCACCATTGATACAATCTTACCGTCCTTTAAGAGGGCAAATGATGGAGAGGATGGCGGATAGCCAGTGAAATAGCTTCTTGCCTTTTCAGTTGCTTCCTTGTCCTGTCCTGCAAAAACAGTGACAAGCTGATCAGGGCGTTTATCAAAATGAAGGGCATGTGCTGCTGCAGGACGTGCAATGCCTCCAGCACAACCACAGACAGAATTAATCATCACTAAAGTAGTCCCTTTTTGTTCAAGGGCTGCTTCCACTTCCTCAGGTGTTATCAGTTCTTTATATCCAGCAGACACGATTTCTTGACGTGCCTGTTTAACAACATCATTCATAAAGAAATTAAAATCCATGCTCATTAAATTCACTCCTTAGATTTATGCCTATATCTACATTTTAACAGTAAAAATATGTTTTTTTCAAATGTAGAATCTTATTTCATTTGAAGAAATTTAATGGCTGTTTCACTCTTCTATCCTAAATAGATATTAAATAACGCATCAACAGCGGTAGTCACCGTTTTTTCTCCTGCAATAACTTCATTTTCTAACTTAGGGAGGGCATCTTTAACTCCATTGTGATGAAAAAAATGAAATTGAAGTTGGTCGGTAATCAGCGAATAGAGCCATTCCTTAGCTTGGGCTTTTCTTCTTTCGATTAGCACCCCTGATGTTTTCCCCTTTTGTTCAAAGGATTGTATGACATTCCAAACATCGCTAATACCCTCTTGGGTCAAAGAAGAACATGTATAGGCTCTTGTAGCCCACCCTTTTGTAGCTGGATGGAGAAAGTGAAGGATACGGTTATACTCATTTTTCGTTTGCTCCGCTATCTGTTTGTTCGTTCCATCTGCTTTATGAACAAGTACGGCATCAGCTAATTCCATAATCCCTTTTTTCATCCCTTGCAATTCATCACCCGCACCAGTAAGGACTAGCAACATGAAAAAGTCGACCATATCTCTGATAATGACTTCACTTTGCCCAACACCAACTGTTTCGATTAAAATGATATCAAAACCTGCAGCCTCACAAATTAACATGGCCTCCCTTGTCTTCCGATGAACCCCGCCTAGTTTTCCTGCGGTAGGGGAAGGACGGATAAAGGCTCGCGGATTCCTTGATAACTGCTCCATTCTGGTTTTGTCACCAAGGATACTTCCGCCGCTAATGCTCGAGCTAGGATCAATGGCTAACACTGCGACCCGGTGCCCTATACTGCAAAGATACGTACCAAATGTCTCAATAAATGTACTTTTACCTGCACCAGGAACACCCGTAATTCCTATGCGGATTGAATTACCACTTTTAGGCAGAAGTTTTTGAAGCAGCTGTTGTGCTTTTTGAAAATGCTGTTCAGCATTGCTCTCAACAAGGGTAATAGCTCTCGCTAAAAGACTCCTATTTCCTTTTATGACCCCTTCATAAAGCTCTTCAACAGTCGGTTCAGAGATTCTGCGTTTTTGAAAGCGGATATTTGGTTGAATAGATGCATTTTGTCCTTCATGCTCTTGACCTTTTCTTATCACACTTGAACAATTTTCTGGATGGTTCGGATCATTCCATTCTGGCTTTTGATCAGGCGCCATTATTCGGCCACTTCCTCATAACCGAGTTTGCGATAAATCTCTTTGACTACCTTTTGTGCCGCGACTGGAATAATCGTACCTGGACCAAAGATGGCAGAAGCACCATGGTCATTTAAAAATTGATAATCCTGGGCTGGGATGACACCGCCAATAACAATCAAAATATCATCTCTGCCTAATTTTTTTAATTCCTCGACCAATTGTGGGAGAAGCGTTTTATGACCTGCAGCAAGCGAACTCATTCCAATTACATGAACATCGTTTTCAACAGCTTGCATCGCTGTTTCTTCTGGAGTTTGAAATAATGGTCCAATATCCACATCAAATCCAAGGTCAGCGAAGGCTGTAGCAATTACTTTGGCCCCGCGGTCATGACCATCCTGACCCATTTTCGCAATCAGTATTCTAGGTCTTCTCCCCTCATTTTCAAGGAATTCATCTGTCATTTTTTTTACTTGGATTATTTCTTCCTCATTGCTAAAAGCAGTACTATACACACCGCTGATTGAACGAATCACGGCCTTATGTCTGCTCGCAACCTGCTCAATCGCATCGGATATTTCCCCAAGTGTCGCTCTCGCCCTTGCTGCTTGTACGGCTAATTCTAGTAAGTTCTGTTCTCCAGTTTCCGCTGCTTTCATTAACGCAGTTAGCGTTTCTTTTACCTTCTGGACATCTCGCCCAGCTTTTAAAGCATTTAATTTCTCGATTTGTTTTAAACGAACAGCAGTATTATCAATATCTAAAATATCAATCGCTTCTTCTTTTTCTAATCGATACCGGTTAACACCGATAATGGTTTCTTTGCCTGAATCAATTTGTGCTTGTCTTTTGGCTGCAGCCTCTTCAATTCTCATCTTTGGCAGGCCGGTTTCAATTGCTTTGGCCATGCCACCGAGACTTTCTATTTCTTCGATATGTGTCCAAGCTCTATTAACCAATTCATCTGTTAATTTCTCAACGTAGTAAGAACCTGCCCACGGATCAATTACATTGGTAATCCCTGTTTCCTCTTGTAAAAACAATTGCGTATTACGAGCAATCCGAGCAGAAAAATCCGTTGGCAAGGCAATTGCTTCATCCAAGGCGTTAGTATGCAGGGATTGGGTATGCCCCATCGCCGCAGCATGTGCTTCGATTAAAGTGCGAGTGACATTATTAAACGGATCTTGCTCGGTCAAACTCCAGCCAGATGTTTGTGAATGTGTACGTAGCGCTAATGATTTTTCGTTGTTTGGAGAGAAGGACTTCATCATCTTTGCCCAAATCAACCTTGCCGCCCGCATTTTCGCTACTTCCATGAAGTAATTCATCCCAATGGCCCAGAAAAAGGACAACCTTGGGGCAAATGAGTCGATTTCAATTCCTGCCTTAAGACCCGTCCGTACGTATTCCAAGCCATCTGCAAGCGTGTATGCCAGTTCTAAATCGGCTGGTGCTCCCGCTTCCTGCATATGATAACCCGAAATACTAATACTATTAAACTTTGGCATATGTTTGGAGGTATATTCAAATATATCAGCTATTATTTTCATAGACATTTCTGGTGGATAAATATAAGTATTTCGGACCATATATTCTTTTAAAATGTCATTTTGGATTGTACCAGCCAGTTTCTCCTGACTTACACCCTGTTCTTCAGCGGTCACGATGAAAAAAGCAAGAATCGGCAGGACAGCCCCGTTCATGGTCATGGATACGGACATTTGGTCTAATGGTATCCCCTCAAACAGCGTCTTCATATCAAGAATAGAATCTATTGCCACCCCTGCTTTACCGACATCACCGACTACTCGAGGATGATCGGAGTCATAGCCGCGGTGAGTCGCTAAGTCAAACGCTACCGATAATCCCTTTTGTCCCATCGCTAGATTTCGTCGATAGAAGGCATTACTTTCCTCAGCGGTTGAAAAACCTGCATATTGTCTAACCGTCCATGGACGATTTACATACATCGTTGGATATGGACCTCGTGTAAAAGGAGGAAGTCCAGGCAGGTCATCAAGATGCTCAAGATCTTTCCGGTCCTCTTTTGTATAAAGCGGTTTTAAACTGATTTGTTCATTTGTCTCAAAGAGCAGATCATCTAGTGAACTATTTATTTCTTGTTCAACCTTTTGCTGCCACTCTTCCTTGGTCATAAATTTTTGTTCGTCAAATAAGGATATATTTTGAAAATCAGGCTTTTGTTTCTTCAACCTTACTCACCTCCAACTCACTAAGGATTGACAGCAGCGTTTCATAACAATTGCTTTTCACATGGATAAACTGCCGAATACCCTCATCTATCCACAGAGTCTGTTTTTCTTTTTCTGGAAGGCCTGCTAAGTAAAAAGTATGCTCCGGGTTTTCAGTTTTTAAAGCATTCAGGATGTCATGTCCCATTGTTTCATATTGATCATTCGTTCCACATAAGAAATAGAATTTTGCCGGTTGTTCTAAAACGAATTGTCTGGCATCCTCTACAGAAAAAATAGGGTTACTTTCTACAGCCTTCATACCTCCAGCTGCTAGAAAACCTTTCATAAAATCAAGCCTTGCTTTATGCTGCTTTAACCCGCCGAGGCAAATCATACCTATAAATGGCTTAGTATCTAATTTTTCTTCGAGAAGGATTGCTTTTTGCCGTAATTCTTCGAATGGTTCTGCCAACCTGCTGTCAGGAATAGAGTCAATTTCAAAGGTATCTTCTCTAGTAGCAAAGAATGAATTTTTCGCTTGCGGGACTTTATATGTAACTTTTTCATCCAAATTAGCGTAGACATTTGTCCCAACTATACTTGTCCTTCTTGTTTGGACATCTTGAATCCTTTTTTCATAGACAGCAGCTATTTCCTTCTGTAGCCAATTTGCTTTTAATACTTCTAAAATGCCGCCATGTGCTTCTATCCCTTGAAAAAAGACCCATGCTTTTTCTGCTAGTTCATTGGTAAGGTGTTCCACATACCAAGAACCCCCAGCAGGATCGACGACTGTTTTTAGATGTGCTTCTTCTTTCAAAAGCAGTTGTGTATTTCTAGCAATTCTATCTGAAAATGGATTGGCGCAGGTAAGATGATCAAATGGACTGACATGTAAATATTGAACACCTCCCACCACAGCTGCAAATGCTTCATTTCCAGCCCGAAGGAGGTTTACATGCGAATCAGTCACTGTTTTTGTAAATGAAGACGTTTCTGCTGCAATCTGCATTTTAGCCATGTCACCACTTGCTCCGTAAACATCACTAATACGATTCCATAGAATACGTGCTGCGCGAAGCTTTGCCATTTCCATGAAAAAATTGCTGCCAATCGAGAATTGAAAAATCATCTTTGCAAAAATTTCATCCAGTTCTAGTCCCGCTTCCAGAAGCCTTTCAAGATAGAATATCCCTTCGCCCATCGCAATTCCAAGTTCCTGAACTGCGCTTGCCCCGCCATTATGATAGGGAGCAGTATCGATTAAAATTGTCCGCAAATGAGGAAACTTTTCAGACGAGCTCCTAATGCTAATAACCCAATCCTTAACAAATTCTTCAGAAATATATCCTTCTTTAGCAAATTGAGAAACGGGGTCAGAAGCAATGAATCCACTGATTTTATCTCTAGTTACCTCTTGTTCCACCGAGTTTTCTAAAAGAGTTAATAGAGGAATATGTGCATCTTTGGCATTGATAGCGAAAGGATATTGACTATAAGATTCTGCCAATTCTCTCCATAGGTTTTCATCTAACAAATCGTTCGAGAAATTAAATGAGATGGCTGTTTGCCCTTTTTCTAAAGCATGATCAAGTTTTTCCTTCAATTCCTCTACTTTACAGCAAGATAGTCGTTGAGCAATCTTCCAATCATTAGTCACATAGCCCAATGGGTAAATGCCTCTTCTTAAGTCTGAACCACCTGGATAATCAGGCACCGCCTTCTCATCCTGTCGTGAATAAAGCGGTTTCAAAATTATGTTTTCATATGTAGTTGTTTGTAAGGATTCAACCGACTTTCCTTTTAGTGATTGTTCCGCCTTGACTTTCCATTCATCTGTGGATACTGAAGGAAAAGATTGATTCTTTAATTTATCCAAACTTCTCATCCCCTCCCTAAAACAATTGAAATAAAATTCACATAATTCTACTACCTACTATTTTATGGCACAAACACGATTCAAGCAATCAAAAACAAAACAACCGCTGCCATTCTTGGCAGCGGTAATTTATTATTAGGCTTTGTTAAACTTGCCTATTGATTTACGCTCCAGGCGCTTCGCTTTCCGCTCCAATCAACTTAGTTAGAACATAACACAGCCTACTATTAATAAATCGTAGTTGTTGATTTTG
The DNA here is from genome assembly GCF_019219025.1 of Bacillus sp. sid0103. Next base: position 132,201 of record NZ_JAHUWN010000016.1, read on the forward strand.
ATGTGTTTTCTAGTATTTCCTTTACACGTTGTAAGAAACGTCCGCAAACGAGGCCGTCTAATACTCTATGATCAAGTGACATACATAAATTCACAATATCGCGAACAGCAATCATTCCATTATTCATGACAACTGGACGTTTAACAATGGACTCAACTTGAAGAATGGCTGCCTGTGGGTAATTAATAATCCCCATGGATTGGACAGAACCAAAAGATCCAGTGTTGTTCACAGTAAAGGTTCCACCCTGCATATCTTCCGATCTTAGTTTGCCTGTTCTTACTTTGACAGCAAGCTCAGATATTTCACGTGCAATCCCTTTAATTGTTTTTTCATCAGCCTGTTTGATTACAGGAACATAAAGAGCATCATCCGTTGCGACTGCGATTGAAATATTGATATCTTTCTTTTGGATGATTTTATCTCCCGCCCACATAGAATTAATCTGTGGAAATTCTTTTAATGCTTGAGCAACAGCTTTAACAAAGAAAGCGAAAAAGGTTAAATTGAAGCCTTCTTTTTTCTTAAACTCGTCTTTTATTGTATTACGGTACTCCACCAAATTAGTGGCATCCACTTCAATCATCGTCCAGGCATGTGGTGCTTCATGCTTGCTCCGCAGCATGTTAGCAGCAATTGCTTTGCGGATACCAGTGACTGGAATTTCAATGTCGCCAACGGCAACCGGGATATTCACTGCTGTAGCTGGTGGTGTTGGCGTAGAAATCGGCTTTGCCACTTCTTGTTTTGTTTCATTGACAACGGCTGACTCATTTTTAGCTTCTACTACCTGTCCTGCAACAGGAATATTACCTGATTCAATTAATTTTAATAGATCTTTTCTTGTAATCCGTCCACCTGCACCGGTGCCTGACACCTTTGTTAAATCGATGCCATTCTCTTGAGAGATTTTAAGGACTGCTGGAGAGTATCGGACTTTGTTCCCTTGGACCGCTTGTTCAACATTTATTGCACCGCTGGTTTCTGTACTAGTGCTTGGTGCAGCTGGTGCTTCAGAAGCCTCAGCTGTTGTTCCGCCTTCCAATTCTATCATGCAGATCTTTTCCCCAACTGCTAAGGTATCACCTTCTTCAGCAATTAGTTCCTTTATGATACCTGTAAAGGAGGATGGAATTTCTGCATTTACCTTATCTGTCATTACTTCTGCAAGAGGGTCGTATTTATTTACTTTATCTCCTACAGATACAAGCCATTTACTTATTGTACCCTCGGTTACGCTTTCCCCTAACTGAGGCATTTTGATTTGTTCAATTACCACGATTTACACACTCCTATTGTCCAGCTCAGGCGCCTATCCCCTTAAGTCGCTTGGGCTTTTCGTTTTAGTACTCAGCTAGTTCGCGCATTGCTTTTTCGACTTTTTCAGGATTCACCATAAAGAATTTCTCCATTGTTGGAGAATAAGGCATCGCTGGTACATCCGGTCCAGCTAACCGCATAATCGGTGCATCTAATTCAAATAAGCAATTTTCTGCAATGATTGCAGCGACTTCACCAATAATGCTGCCTTCTTTTGTATCCTCGGTAACAAGAAGGACCTTACCTGTTTTCGAAGCAGCCTCAATGATTGCTTCTTTATCAAGCGGATAGACCGTTCTCAAATCAAGAATATGTGCGGAGATACCATCCTTCGCTAATTTCTCCGCTGCTTGAAGGGCAAAATGGACACATAGACCATACGTAATGACGGTAATATCTTCTCCTTCACGTTTTACATCAGCTTTACCGATTGGCAGGGTGTAATCATCTGTTGGAACCTCACCTTTAATTAATCGATACGCACGTTTATGCTCAAAAAATAAAACCGGGTCATTGTCACGAACGGCTGCCTTTAATAGCCCTTTAGCATCGTAAGGTGTGGACGGCATAACAATTTTTAATCCAGGCTGATTTGCAAATACTGCTTCAACAGATTGGGAATGATAAAGTGCACCATGTACACCGCCGCCATATGGTGCCCGAATAACCATCGGACAACTCCAGTCGTTATTGGATCGATAGCGGATTTTAGCCGCTTCTGAAATAATTTGATTGACTGCCGGCATGATAAAATCAGCAAATTGCATTTCGGCAATTGGGCGCATGCCATACATCGCTGCCCCAATTCCTACCCCAGCAATGGCAGATTCAGCAAGGGGTGTATCAATAACCCGTTCTTCCCCAAATTGGTCATATAACCCCTGCGTCGCCTTAAATACACCGCCTTTTAAACCAACATCTTCACCAAGGACAAAAACCTTAGGATCTCTTTCCATTTCTTCTCGCATTGCCATTGTGATTGCATCAATATATGAAATTATCGCCATGATTCATCCCCCTTACAAGTCCGCATATACATATTTCAGCGCATCTTCAGGTGCAGAGTACGGTGCATTTTCTGCATAGTCTGTCGCCTCATTCACAAGCTTCATTACGCGGTCATTTATTTCTTTTTCTAGCGCATCATCCATGACACCTGTTTCCTTTAAATAAGCACCAAAGGTAATGATTGGATCCTGGGTCTTTGCTTTGGCAACCTCATCTGGTGCACGATAAGAACGGTCATCATCATCAGAAGAGTGTGGTGTAAGACGGTAAGAAACCGTTTCAATCAGGGTTGGTCCTTCCCCACGTCTGCCACGGACAACTGCTTCCTTCACTGCTTGATATACTTCAAGTGGATCGTTTCCATTTACAGTGAAGCCTGGCATACCATATCCAATCGCTCGGTCTGAAACTTTTTCGCACGCTAATTGTTTTTCGATTGGAACTGAAATTGCATACTTGTTATTTTCACACATAAAAATAACAGGAAGTTTATGAACACCTGCAAAGTTGGCACCCTCATGGAAATCACCTTGGTTAGAGGAGCCCTCTCCAAACGTTACAAACGTAACAAGGTCTTTTCTCTCCATTTTACCTGCTAGAGCAATTCCAACGGCGTGGGGAACTTGAGTAGTTACTGGCGATGAGCCTGTGACGATTCGATTTTTCTTTTGGCCAAAGTGCCCAGGCATTTGCCGGCTGCCTGAATTGGGGTCTTCTGCTTTAGCAAAACCTGAAAGCATCAGTTCCCTTGGCGTCATACCAAACGTTAAGACCACACCCATATCACGATAATATGGAAGTACATAATCTTTTTCAGGATCTAGTGCAAATGCTGCTCCAACTTGTGCGGCTTCCTGTCCCTGACAAGAAATGACGAAGGGAATTTTACCGGCACGGTTTAATAACCACATCCGCTCATCAATACGGCGGGCTAATAACATAGTTTCGTACATTTCCATTACTTTTTCGTCGCTTAAACCTAAAGCATCATGACGCTTTTCTGTCATCTATTCTTACCTCCCAATGTTTATTAAGAATGGATTGCTTTCCCATCAACTGCAAGCGCTGCTTCACCAATTGCTTCTGATAGAGTCGGGTGAGGATGAATCGTATGGGCAATTTCCCAAGGAGTCGCATCTAATACCATCGCAAGCCCTGCCTCCGTAATCATGTCTGTTACATGCGGCCCAATCATATGCACACCTAAAATATCGTTGGTCTCTTCATCCGCAACGATTTTTACAAATCCATCAGATTCTCCAAAGACAAGTGCTTTTCCAATCGCACGAAAAGAAAACTTACCTGTTTTTACTTTATGACCTTTTTCTACGGCTTGTTCTTCTGTTATCCCCACACTGGAAACCTCTGGATTGCTATAAATACATCTAGATACTAGATGATACTGCAGTGGCGAAGGATCCTTCCCAGTAATATGCTCGACTGCAATGATTCCTTCATGTGAAGCAACATGGGCAAGTTGTAATCCACCAATGACATCACCAATCGCATAAATATGTGATTCTTTGGTTTGGAAGAATTCATTGGTTTCAATAAAACCCTTCTCTACATGTATTTCTGTATTCTCAAGCCCAATTCCTTCTATATTTGCCTGACGTCCGACTGAAACAAGAATTTTTTCAGCTTTAAATTCTTTTAATGTGCCCTTTACTTCTGCGGAAATCGCTACTCCATTGTCCTTAACTAACGTTTCTGGGAGGACTTTTGCACTTGTTACAAGGGTAATTCCTTTTTTCTTCATCAAGCGCTGCATTTCTTTTGATATTTCTTTATCTTCAGTGGGAATAATTCGATCAGCATATTCAATAACTGTTACATCTACACCAAAATCATTCAGCATGGAGGCCCATTCTATTCCAATTACGCCTCCACCAACAATAATAATAGAACCAGGAAGTGTCTCTAATTCTAATGCTTCATCAGAGGACATAACATATTCTCGATCTATTTCAAGTCCAGGAAGGGTCCTTGGTCTTGAACCTGTTGCGACAATCACATTTTTAGGAAGCAGCATTTCATTGTCTTCACCGTTATTCATTTCAACAGATATGGTCCCCGGCATTGGAGAAAAAATAGATGGTCCCAAGATTCTGCCTAATCCTTCATAAACATCAATTTTCCCTTGATTCATTAAATGCTGAACACCCTTATGGAGTTGATCAACTATTTTATTCTTCCTGTTCTGAACTAATCCAAAATCAACAGAAACATCACTTGTTATGACTCCAAAATCTTTACTATGCTTGGTTGTTGCATAAACTTCTGCACTTCGAAGCAGTGCCTTACTCGGAATACACCCTTTATGCAAACATGTACCACCAAGTTTTCCTTTTTCTACAATCGCTGTTTTTAAGCCAAGCTGAGAGGCCCTAATTGCCGCTACATAGCCGCCAGTTCCTCCGCCAAGAACAACTAAATCATATTCTTGTGCCACGTTTTTTCCTCCCCTTAACCTTAAATTTTCACTGTTTTAAAATTCCCTGGATAAATTTTTTCCTCTTCCTCGCCCTTTAAGACTCGCAGTGCACCTTCAGTAAGTGCTTGAAGCTCATTTTCACCAGGATGAACGATAACATCAGCAATCCAATTGATTCTGTCGGTGATTGTTTTCACAAATCCTTTCCCATAGGCAAGGCCGCCAGTCAACACAATCGCATCCACTTTTCCTGAAAGAACAGCACTAGCAGCCCCGATTTCTTTAGCTACTTGATAGGCCATTGCATCATAAATAAGTTTTGCTTCCTTATCTCCTGCTGCAATTCGCTGCTCTACCTTAACTGCATCATTCGTACCGAGATAACCAACTAGGCCACCTTGGCCAACAAGCATCTTCATTATTTCTTCCCGATAATATTCTCCAGAATAACAAAGAGCTACTAAATCCCCAACAGGAACTGTTCCTGCCCTTTCTGGACTAAATGGTCCATCCCCATGAAGACCATTGTTGACATCAATAACCTTACCCTGCTTATGAACACCTACGGTAATACCTCCACCCATATGAGTAACAATTAAATTTAAGTCGGAGTATTTTTTCCCCATTTCCTTTGCAATCCTTCTTGCCACTGCTTTCTGATTTAAGGCGTGAAAGATGCTTTTTCGCTCAATTAAGGAGAAACCAGAAATTCTTGCAAGTGGTTCAAGCTCATCAACAACAACCGGATCCACGATGTAAGATGGAATATTTAAAGCAGAAGCTATTTCGTAGGCAATAATCCCACCAAGATTTGATGCATGCTGTCCGGCATAACCTGACCGTAAATCTTTTAACATCACATCATTAACCGCATAGGTGCCCCCTTCAATCGGTCGCAGCAATCCCCCGCGGCCACAAACAGCCGACAATTTGGAAATATTTATCCCTTCATTATCCAGTGTTTCCAAAATTGTTGTTTTTCTAAATTCATATTGATCAATAATATTTGCAAAAGAGTTGATAATTTCTGAATCATGCCGAATCGTTTTTTCAAAAATGGAAATATCATTATCGAAAACCCCGATCTTCGTGGATGTCGAGCCTGGGTTGATGACGAGAATCCGATATTCATTATCCTGCAACGTTTTGACCTCCAATTTGTTTTCTAAATGATTGAAGTCGAGTGTTAATTAAATACATATAAATGTCCTATGAAAGGCAAAGACGCTGAATATTCCATTCAGCGTATTGCAGAACTATTTTGACAAAAAATTTATTATCTAGAAATTCTATGACTTAAAATATGATGGCCGTTTTGAAGAAATTGGCTTCTTGAGTTACGAATTCTGGCAATTCTTTCTTCTGCCATACGGTCAGCTGCCACGTATGTTGGGATGCCATCACGCTTTGAAATTTCAATAACCTTTTCAATTGTTGTATAGAGCTGTTCCACCTTTTTCATTGCCCGCTCTTGGTTGTAACCATATAATTCATCAGCTACATTGATTACGCCTCCAGCATTAATTACGTAATCCGGAGCGTAAACAATACCCATTTCGTGGATGATATCGCCATGACGGGTATCTTTTAATTGATTGTTAGCCGAACCAGCAATAACTTTTGCTTTTAATTGTGGAATGGTTTCATCATTAATGGTTGCTCCTAATGCACATGGGGCGTAAATATCACATTCGACACCATAAATTTCATCAGGGTCTACTGCAAGGGCTCCAAATGCTTCTACGGCACGGTTAACAGCTTCTTTATTAATATCGGTTACAATGAGCTGAGCCCCTTCTTCATGCAAATATTCACAAAGTGTATACGCTACATTTCCGACTCCTTGAACAGCAACAACTTTTCCTTCAAGTGAATCAGATCCAAACGCCTCTTTCGCCGCTGCTTTCATACCGCGATAAACACCGAAAGCTGTTACCGGGGAAGGATTGCCTGATGAGCCAAATGCTGGAGAGATACCTGTTACATAATCTGTCTCTTCGTGAATTAAATCCATGTCTGCTACTGTTGTGCCTACATCTTCTGCTGTGATATATCTGCCATTTAAGCCTTGGATGTAACGGCCGAAAGCACGGAACATCTCTTCATTCTTATCTTTCCGTGGATCGCCGATGATAACAGTTTTACCACCGCCAAGATTTAACCCTGCAGCGGCATTCTTATAGGTCATTCCTTTTGCAAGACGTAGCGCATCTTCAATAGCAGCTTCTTCAGAGGCATATGTCCACATACGTGTTCCACCTAAAGCTGGCCCTAATGTTGTATCATGAATAGCAATAATTGCTTTTAAACCTGATTGTTTATCTTGACAGAATACCACTTGCTCATAATCGTATTGTTCTAAGTACTTGAAAATTTCCATCTAAAATTCCTCCTCAATAATTGAATAGCTATTTTGATGTAGCACAGCATAACGCAAGTGCAAGAGAATAAAGCTTACTTTCAGCAGAATCTGACCTCGATGTTAACACGATTGGAGCTTTTGCCCCGGCAATAACGGCACCAACTTTTGCATTTGCGAAATAGATTAATGATTTATATAAAACATTGCCAACTTCGATAGTTGGTACTAATAAAATATCTGCTTTACCTGCCACTTCACTGTTTATCCCTTTGTGTTCTGCGGCAAGTGTTGATACTGCATTGTCTAAACCTAGAGGTCCATCTACAATACAGCCTGAAATTTGTCCTCGTTTATTCATTACAGTTAATGCCGCTGCATCTAATGTAGCCTGCATGGCAGGATTCACTACTTCTACGGCAGCCACAGGCGCCACTTTTGGCAGTTCTATACCAATGGACTGCGCAATGGAGACTGCATTTTTAATAATTTGTGCTTTCTGTTCCAAATCAGGAGCGATATTCATTGCAGCGTCTGTTACAATCGTAAAACGATTAATGCCTGGGGATTCAAATACAGCTATATGTGATAAGACATTTCCTGTCCTTAGGCCGTATTCCTTATTTAAGACTGCTTTTAAGAAAATATTAGTTGGAATATTACCTTTCATCAGCACATTTGCTTCTTTAGTAAAAACGGCCTTTACTGCTAATTCTGCCGCTGCAGCACTAGAATCAGCATTGACAATTTTCAAACATAAATCACTTATGTTTTGGTGTTTTTTTTCTTCCATAATGGCTTTAATCTTTTCTTCGTCACCAAATAAAATAAAATTCGCAAGATTTTGGTCTATTGCAGCTATGACAGCTTCAATAACCTCTAAATCTTCTGCCGCAGCAACTGCAACAGTGTTTGTACGTACTTGGGCTGCTTTGTCAATTAGTGAATCAAGCAACAAGTTGTCATCAACCCTTTCTCCTCTTACTGCAACTCCCATAATATAATATGCAATTTCCGTGCCAAACCATTTTTAATGAAAACGCTTTATTACCACAAATTGACCCTGCATTTTTTTTCGTAGTATGCAATTTATTGCATGCTATTTTTTTCAATATCATATTTTTCAATCTTATAATATAAATTCCTAACTGACAATCCAAGCGTTTTTGCTGTCAATGTCTTATTCCCATTTAAACGAAGTAGGGTCTGTTTAATAATTTTCGCTTCAAATTCATCCATCAAATCTGATAATGTTCGGTCGATCATCACGGAATCATTACTATTGCTTAAAAAATGTTCATTTGGACTTTTTTTATTTTTTAATTCTGGCAAATGCTGCACATCAATAAACTGCTCATTATAATTCATAAAAATTATCGCTCTGCCAAGAATATTTTCTAATTCTCTTACGTTTCCTGGCCAGTCATAGTCCATTAATTGCTTTAGTGCAGCTGGAGTAATTCCTTCTACATTTCGTCCATAGTCCTGACTTATTTTTTGAATAAGCCTTTCATTTAAAAGCGGGATTTCTTCTTTTCGCTTTCTTAATGGAGGTATTTGGATTGGCATCCGATTTAAACGATAATATAAGTCTTCCCGAAAGGAGCCTTTAGCAATACCCTTTTCTAAATTGACATTAGTTGCTGCAATGATCCTTACATTAATCAAAACAGGCTTTGTTCCTCCTACTCGAATGATTTCTTTTTCCTGCAAGACCCTGAGCAGTTTTGCCTGTGTGTTTACTGGAAGTTCACCTATTTCATCAAGAAAAATACTGCCATTATTGGCTTCTTCGAAAAAACCTCTTTTTCCACCTCTTACCGCTCCTGAAAAAGCGCCTTCTTCATAGCCAAATAATTCACTTTCCAATAATGTTTCGGAAATCGCTGCGCAATTGACCCTAATAAATTTGTTATATTTACGGTCACTTGCATTATGTATAGCATGGGCAAATAATTCCTTCCCTGTTCCTGATTCACCGCGCAGGAGGACAGTTGCAGGAGTTTTTGCTCCTAATTTTGCTTGTTCAATCGCAAGCATCATCTCATCTGATTGACCAATGATATCTTCAAACGCATATTTTGCTTCGAGTTTACGGATAAGTTGGCGGGCGCGGTTCAATTCTCTATTCAGTGATTTGATTTCGGACATATCGTGGATGACACCCACACTGCCCTTTAATTTTCCTTTTACAATTATCGGCGCAACATTAACAATTACTTCTCTTTTGTTTGGTCCCACCCTCATTGGTACCCCGCGGACAGCCCTCCTCGTTTGCAGAACTTTCATGTGCATACTTTCTCCCTCAGATATGTCAGCTGTAGCAGGCTGGCCAATTACCTGATCCTGGGTAAGTCCCGTAATCCGTGAGTAGGCAGGATTAATAAGGATCCCCCTGCCATTTTCGTCTACTACAGATATCGCATCATCACTTGAATGAATAATAGCTTGAAGCATGGTTTGAATTTCTCTTAAATCTGTAAGTTCCTCAGCAAGATTAACAACTTCAGTAATATCTTTAAAAACTGCAAATGCCCCGATCAAGGTTCCATTTTCCTCAATAATAGGAATACGTGTAGTGATAATCTTTCGATCATTTTCCAAAATCATTTCTTGGTTTGCTTCAATTCTTCGTGATTCTAGAATGTATGGGAGCCGACTCGTTGGAATTACTTCAACCACGTATTTGCCGATTGCCTGCTCTTTCGTTACCCCGATAATTTCTTGTGCACGCTTGTTAAATAAGATGACTTTTCCGTACTTATCAATAACAACCATACCGTCATTTGTAGCATTAAAGATTAATTCCTGTTGATAGGATTCATTTTTATGCTTTTCGATCAGATCTTCCTTTTCTTCCATAATCTTTGCAACTAGAAAGGCGACGCTGCCTGGAATCAAAACCGTATGTTCCTTTTTAACTTTTCGTAATTCTTTGAAAACTGATTCATCTCCAGTTACTTCAATAATAATCTCAATCTTATCAACTAAGTATGGATGCCAGTTGGTTCCTGTTTTAATCCCTTCTTGCCGTGCTAATAAAACGCCAGGTGCATCTAAATTTCGATCAATAACCGCACAAACCTTTAACACTTCAGATTCTTTTAAAATCTTTAAGATTGCTGTACCACCTTTTCCTGCACCAACAATCATAACGTTTTGCAATTTTATTACCCCTTATAAGAAAAATTTTTCAAGATTACTTAAGAAATACATGCAACTTTTTTCATACCTATTTTATATCCAATCACAATCATTGACAAATTTTATCTATGTAATAAAATTTTCTTGAGATATAATCAAAATAAGACTTTTCATTTTGCAAAATTTGATATTGGAAGGATTTATTGTATGAAGCGAATTATTGCCCTCATTATTGTATTAATTCCTGGTATACTAGCCGCTATTGGAATTAAATTAATGCGTGATATGTTATTCGGGATACTGCAAGCACCATTCCCTAATTTATTGCTTCAGTTTCTAACTGGTTTAGTCTTTTTTATCGGCGGTCTAGGGTTTGTCGCTGGATTTATCTTTCATCGCGATCGAAAAAGAAGCAAGGTTCAAAAAAGATTTAACAAATCAAAATAAAAAGAGGCCACTAAGGTCTCTTTTCAAATTGTTTTCGTATTCTTAACGCCTTTACTGGGTCGTCAGTAATTAGTGCCGTGCAGTTTATATTAAAAAGACGACGCAGATCCACTTCATTATTTACAGTATAGGGTCGTACAGCTATTCCATTGTCAATTGTTTTTAGGATAACTTCATCTGAAATTGTCGAGTATTTAGGATGTATCCCTTTCGCATGAATTGCTTTGGAATAGACCCAAGGCATGTAGATTCCTTCAAGAAAAAGAGGAGCCGTTTCTATTTCTGGTGCTAAACGAAAACTATAGACGATACTATAATGATTAAACGAGGAAATAATAATTCTATCTACTAACTGATATTTGTAAATAAGCTTAATGATTTTTTCTTCCATTCCTTTATAGGGAAAAAGTCCATTTTTCAGCTCTATATTACATAATAATTTATTGGTGGTCAGCCATTCAAACACTTCTGTTAATGCAGGTATGGGTTCTATTATGTTGTCTTTTTTATTAGCATTCAATTTCCGAAGATCTTTATATAAAAAATCTTTTACAAACCCTTTACCGTCTGTGGTTCGATCGACTTTTTCATCATGGATGACAACTATTTCCCCGTCTTTAGTTAATTGTACATCCAATTCTAATCCGTCAGCTCCAGCATTCGCCGCTTCTATAAAGGCTCTTAGTGTATTTTCTGCAAAAGAAGCGGAATAACCACGATGCGCAAAAATCTGAGTCATAATTTCACATCCCAACTTAATATAGGAGGAATACCAAATGAAACCCTTACAGTTATCAACTGAAACTGCTATTAAACTTTCCCAAAAATTAAATGTGCCGATAGAACAGCTTATGCACATGCCTCAACATATTCTTATTCAAAAACTGATGGAATTGGAAAGTGAAAAAGATAATTAATAACTACTACCAAGTTATTTAACCGAATAAGAAAGTATAGAAAAAGCCTTCATTCTTTTGATGAAGGCTTACATTTATTTTATTCTTTTCAAGATGCCTTATGCTCTAGACGAAGCTTATCAGCCACCATGGCAATAAATTCCGAATTAGTTGGCTTCGCCTTCGACATGCTTACGGTATCTATCAACGTTTTGCCTTCGGTATTAGTGTACCATTCCGATAAATTCATCGCAATCTCATACGAAAATTCATCGGAGTAAGGGGACGTAAAAATGCAGAAGTTTCACTTTAAACAACGTAGTAAAATTAGCGTAAAAATGGACATCGAAAAACATATCGAAAAATTCTTGGAAGCACGACGGCTGGAAAATAAATCGCCTAAAACGATTAAGTCGTATGGTCAAACGCTAGGCAAGTTTGCGGAATGGTTAGAATGCGCTAATTCATCCGAAATCACCTCGGACATTATTCGGGAATACATTCGCTATATGACCGAAGAAAAGGAAAAGTGGAGCGATCACCCAACGAACCCAACGCAAGGAGTCGGAGTGTCGCCTCGTACTATTAACAATATTATCCGAGTCCTACGAATATTCTTTAATTTTCTAGTTAAGGAACGAATTATCTCGCAGAACCCAGCGGCCGGCATTAATTATCAGAAGGAACAAAACGATACTTTCGAGATATTTTCGGATGACGACGTTATCAAGTTATTAAACGCTCCGAATAAGAAAATGTATACCGGCTTTCGCGATTACGTTATGATGCTGGTATTAACAGACACCGGCTTACGCATTAGCGAATTGACGAGTATAAAACGCGGTGATATTAACTTCCAAACCCGTCAAATCGTAATTCACGCAGAGAACTCAAAAAAGAGCGAAACGCGCGTGGTCCCAATTTCGCAAAAAACTACGAAGGAAATTGCGGAGCTGGCCGACTTTATTAACGGTGACGACAACGATTATGTATTTCTAACGCAGTTCGGTGAGCGCTACCTTGCTGATACCTTCGCGAAAATGCTTAAGAAATACGGCAAGAAGGCCGGCATTCAAAACGTGAGGGTATCGCCTCATACTTTCCGCAATTATATGGCGGTCAAGTTTCTTAAGTCAAAAGGTGATCCGTTTACATTAATGAGGATACTCGGACATAAAGACATATCGATGACAAATCGCTACATTAAATATAGTGACATGGATATATCGGAGCAGTTTGAGATGTCCAGCCCGGTTATGAATTTAATTGACTCCGGGAACAATCGGAAGCGCGGAAGGTTGAAGTTTACTTAATAATAGAAGAAAGCCGTCCTAATTACTGGGCGGCCTTATCTTTTTTCAGGTATTTAATGATGTAAGATAGTCCGATTAACAATCCCCCGTTTTGTAGCGGATAAACTATATCATTTAAAATTTGCGTGATACGTATAGGATCTGGTTTCTCACCGTCAGCAACATATTGAGTCGCGTTATAATAAATCGTTGAATCAATTCCACTAATTATTCCTATAACTATAACGACCCATCCCGTAATAAAAAGTATTAAAGTGATATTTTTCTCCATTTCGCACCGCCCCCTACTAATCTATATGTTTATTGTACTATAAAATATTCAGAAAATCAGTAAATATTTACCAGCATCAGTCTTCGTCAATCCGCGTCACTATGCGTTTTTAGGCATAAAGAAAGTCGCCACGTCGCAATGACGAGGCGTTGTTCAAAAGGACAGCCCCATAGGACTTCCCATGTAATATTTTTAGTTCGCAATTAGTTCCAATTATGTACCATTTCCTAATGAATGTTATTATGATTTAGTGGAAGGAGGTGGATACAAATGGATGATAAACTTAACTGGAAAGACAAATTAAATTTAACTGTTGAAACAGGTCTGCAACTTGTTCCTTATGTTGGTGGTGCTTTAGCCACTGCTTATTTTGGAACAAAGCAAGAAAAGCGTTTTAAAAGATTAGAGACATTTTATCAAGAATTCTCACACCGAATAGAACAGCTTCAATTGCAATTGCCTCCTGTTGAATCACATGATCAAGATAAACTCATTGCTCTTATCGAAGAGTTGAATGCGAAAGTTGAAAATGAGATTACAGAACAAAAAAGAGCATATTTAAAAAAGTATCTTTATAATATACTTTCATCGCCAACTAACGAAAACTTCGATGAAAGAAGGTTCTTCCTAGATACGTTATCTAGCATGACTCTTTTAGAGTGTGAAATTCTAACTTTTTTGTATCATCAAAATCAACCTGTTAAAGTAGGAACAATCACAAAGCCAGGATTGGTTCAATATGCTATTGTTGGTGCAATTGGACGATTAAAAATGTATGGCTTTTTACGAACATCAACTCAAGATCTTCAAGTTGGTGATGTCGATAATACTCTATTAGAATTAGTTACTCCTAGTGATTTTGGACTAAATTTTATTAAATTTTGTTTGGAGTAACAGAGACCTGAGTTTTCTCAGGTTTTTTTATTTATTATTATTAAGATTGTAAAACAACTTAATATAAAAAGTAACCAAATAAACCAATACCTTATTAGGTGTTGCAAAGGTGTTAAATTAATTAAATCCTGAAAAAAATGAGCCATATACTTCAACCACCTCCAAGTTTATTCTAACAAAGAAAACGCCTTTATTAGAATAAAACAAATAAAGCGTTTAAATAAAAAGGACGCTCAGCAGAAACCGAACGCCAATACAAGAGGTTCTTTGCTCCATGCGACCAACAATGGAAAATCGCACTTCATCGCAAAATAAAAACGCCCTATTAGGCGTATCTTGCTAATACTGCGGTTTTCAGTTTGCAATACTTTGCTGCATCAGTAACCGTCTTGCTTAATAATGCCTTCTCGAACAATTTACTCAGGTTTTCTATATCGTCCTTAATACCGGTTACGTCGATGGTAGCAGGATCGACGTCTTGACCACGAAACAGAATATCGTCGTCGCCCTCGATAAGTAGTTTACCGAAATCAGTTATCGAGAATTTAATTTCCGACTGATTCACCGCTGGAATCGTTTTTTGCATGTGTAGTTTCCACGCTTTCGTATTAAAGGCAATTACTTTAACCGAATTAATTCCGGAAGGTATAATTACCCGATCCCCGACGCAATATTCCATTTCGTATCCTCCGGTTCCTTGCAATGAAATCACGATATTGCTACCGTCCGTTTCAACGCGAGCAAATCCCCATCCCGTCGAGTCTACCGTTTGATTACCTACACCTGTAACTACTTTTCTTTCAATAGCCATTATTGATTACCCCCTAAGTTTAATTCTCCGTCACGAGCTTTTTGTTCCATAATTGCATTGAGACTGTCGTAAGCCTGGTCAACTTTACTCTTTTGCTTTTCAACAACTTCCAAAGGATCAACGAACACCGGCATTGGTTCGTCATTCTTCTCGAAATAAATTTCCGGATTTTGATAATGGCGGACTACTTCTGGCGTAAATAGTTCGGAGATTATCGAGTAATCAACATTCACCGAAGGATCATCGCCAGGTATCATCAGCAAGAATAGTTTGTTATCAATTGTGTTATCGACTTCTTCGATTACGTCGTAAGCTTCCGCAACATCAACTGGGGTATGGTCGGCTTTTAGTTTATCGAAAGCCTTTGAAAGCCCAATTTTATGTTCACCGGTTTGGAATTGACCAGCTAACTCATAGAAGTTCTCTAAAACTAGACTAGCGTATGCCGAATCAGGCGTCTTTTGTAAGAAAGACTGTAAATCGTTGAATGCGGATTTCTCGTCTTTAAGCGCCATTTTAAACCTCAATTCCGAAAAATCACGGCTAAACTTTGCGCGAGTTGCTTCATCCGCTGATACGAAACTCTTCTCGATTGTTTCCTTCGCTAGTTTCTTAGCATTAGTTAAGTAAAGCTGATA
>NZ_JAHUWN010000170.1 GCF_019219025.1 Bacillus sp. sid0103
CGTATCGGAAGGTGCGGCTGGATCACCTCCTTTCTAAGGATAAAGCTGGACATATGAGCCAGACAAAACGGTTTGTGCCACGATCTTTGTTTGTTTAGTTTTGAGAGTACAAACTCTCTTTATATTTCCGTTATGAGGGCCTATAGCTCAGCTGGTTAGAGCGCACGCCTGATAAGCGTGAGGTCGATGGTTCGAGTCCATTTAGGCCCACCATCTCATAATGGGGCTTTAGCTCAGCTGGGAGAGCGCCTGCTT
>NZ_JAHUWN010000171.1 GCF_019219025.1 Bacillus sp. sid0103
GCCGATCACCCTCTCAGGTCGGCTACGCATCGTCGCCTTGGTGAGCCGTTACCTCACCAACTAGCTAATGCGCCGCGGGCCCATCTGTAAGTGTCAGCCGAAACCGACTTTCAGCTTTCCCTCATGATAGGAAAAGGATTATCCGGTATTAGCACCGGTTTCCCGGTGTTATCCCAGTCTTACGGGCAGGTTGCCCACGTGTTACTCACCCGTCCGCCGCTAACCAACAGGAGCAAGCTCCTATTGATTCGCTCG
>NZ_JAHUWN010000172.1 GCF_019219025.1 Bacillus sp. sid0103
TATCCAACAAAGTCTGTGTTCCAATTCCTGTTGTAAAAATAGCCCAATCTGTCCCCTTCTGTATAATTTTCTTAAGATCCTGTCCTACTTCTTCTTCGGCTAAAAATACAGTACCTTGAAGTGAACGAACTATAGGAACTCCTCCCTGTTTTTCTATAAGCATACTAATTTCTTCTGTATTACGCGATGCACCTAAAACAATCCGTTTCCCCATTAACCCTTTTACCATATTAAGACCCTCTTTCTATTTCATTT
>NZ_JAHUWN010000173.1 GCF_019219025.1 Bacillus sp. sid0103
TACCAACAAGTTCATGTGCTTTGCTCATTTTGCTCATTTATTTCGATCCCCTTTTTTGTTTTTTGTTTTAATGGTCAAGTAATACAATGCCGTCTGCACATCGGCAGGTAGCAAGTCATAGATAAGCACTGCCATCGGTTTAATCGCTCCCTTTTTTGTTTTCTTGCTTAAACCATGTAGTTGCAGTTCCGGCAAAACTCTAAAAACCGTGTCATCTTTAATCCCCTCCATGTCACCATTTAGAACACAAAAAGT
>NZ_JAHUWN010000174.1 GCF_019219025.1 Bacillus sp. sid0103
TCTAAATTTGTTTGCTGCGCTAATCGTTATCTATGTATTGATTTATTCAGTCAGATTTAATCGTTATTATTCTAAAGTTACGGATGAGGAAAACCAGGCAAAAAATGAAAAAACGCTATCAAGTAAGGAAGCTGCTGCAAGTTTTGAAACAGTACCTGGTACTGAAACGTCTAACCAACGGACAACTTTAAGCTATGATGAAAAGAATGCTGATTTTGATTTCCGCAAGGCTATCCAAGAAATCAAACGAGGGAC
>NZ_JAHUWN010000175.1 GCF_019219025.1 Bacillus sp. sid0103
TTTAGCTATATCCAGACCAACGACTGGATTCATTTTTAAATCTCCTCCTCCAATAATTAAATTCACCGGTACCCCTAATCCTTCTTGCAGTATCATAGCTTCGCTTGTTATACGAGATCTATGTCCCAACCAGCCTCAAACATGTTTCTACAAGTAGGGGGCGAACTGTTTAGTTGACGGGATCCAAGCCCCACGGGTGCTTACGTTCTACCCCGGCTACCGATATCATAAAACGATATAAAAAATGTTCAACCA
>NZ_JAHUWN010000176.1 GCF_019219025.1 Bacillus sp. sid0103
GGAGACGAAGCTTTACCAAGGCAAATAAAGATAATAAAAATATCAGAAAGAGACTAAAAGAGTACCACGAAATTGCATCGACTAAGTGATTGCTAATGGCAAATTTGATTGCTGCATATCCAATTAAACCGGTAATTATTGGTCGTAACCCATAAAAAGCAGATTCCACATGCTTATTTTTATTCATTCGATAGAAAAATGTTGCAATAATAATAACCAATACCAATGAAGGAATCACCATACCTATCCCAGCTG
>NZ_JAHUWN010000177.1 GCF_019219025.1 Bacillus sp. sid0103
TGAGCTAAGGGCGCATATGAATTTAATTAACTTAAATGGTGCCGAGGACCGGAATCGAACCGGTACGGTAGTCACCTACCGCAGGATTTTAAGTCCTGTGCGTCTGCCAGTTCCGCCACCCCGGCACGTAGAGAGCGGAAGACGGGATTCGAACCCGCGACCCCCACCTTGGCAAGGTGGTGTTCTACCACTGAACTACTTCCGCATATAAAATTAAATGGTGCGGGTGAAGGGAGTCGAACCCCCACGCCTTG
>NZ_JAHUWN010000178.1 GCF_019219025.1 Bacillus sp. sid0103
TGTCTACGCTTAAAGACTAATGTTACCATTAGCCCTCCAAGACTCGCTACGAGCGAATGGCTAGTTCTTACTCGGCGGGAATCCCACCCGCTATATGATACGACCTAGGCTCGGCCGCACAACTGCCCCGTTAGAATTCCTGTAGGCAGCTAATTTTCAACTTTGAAAAAAAATAGGTCCCTCAGTAAGATATGAGTATAGACACCACTCTAACTCAAAACCTTAAGGAGGAACCCTTATATGAATTTTAAGAT
>NZ_JAHUWN010000179.1 GCF_019219025.1 Bacillus sp. sid0103
TTGTATGATTAAAAATATGATTAGACAGCTAACAGAGTGTTTCTAATAGCATTATTGTTGGGCTTAAATTTAATAAGAAATAAGACTCTCTTAACCTCCTAAACGTGTCATTCCCTTGGATATATGCCTGCCCACCGGAATAAAGCATTTCTGCATGTACTACTTCAGGGGTTAACTTGGCTATATCAAGTCGGGTTAATAATATTTCCTTCCCTATAGTGTTTAAATCCACATAGCGAGCATATTCATATGTT
>NZ_JAHUWN010000017.1 GCF_019219025.1 Bacillus sp. sid0103
GGATGGACGCACCGCTGGTGTACCAGTTGTTCTGCCAAGAGCATCGCTGGGTAGCTATGTGCGGACGGGATAAGTGCTGAAAGCATCTAAGCATGAAGCCCCCCTCAAGATGAGATTTCCCATAGCGCAAGCTAGTAAGAACCCTGAAAGATGATCAGGTTGATAGGTCAGAGGTGGAAGCGTGGTAACATGTGGAGCTGACTGATACTAATCGTTCGAGGACTTAACCATTTTTAAGGCAAATTTGAGTTTACAAACTTCTTCTGCATTATCTAGTTTTGAGGGAATGAAAAAAAATTAATTTTCCTCTTGAAAAATATAAAAAAGACATTATAATAAAATAGTGTCGAATATATGGTCTGGCAATTATGGCGAGAAGGTCACACCCGTTCCCATACCGAACACGGAAGTTAAGCTTCTCAGCGCCGATGGTAGTTGGGACATGCGTCCCTGTGAGAGTAGGACGTTGCCAGGCTGTAAATATGGAGGATTAGCTCAGCTGGGAGAGCATCTGCCTTACAAGCAGAGGGTCGGCGGTTCGATCCCGTCATCCTCCACCATATTTACCTATATGCCGGTTTAGCTCAATTGGTAGAGCAACTGACTTGTAATCAGTAGGTTGGGGGTTCAAGTCCTCTAGCCGGCACCTTTTATATGAGCCATTAGCTCAGTTGGTAGAGCAGATTGCGTACTTCATTGAAGGAGCTTCTGCGGGCAATCTGCGAGAAAGAACGTAAGTTCTTTTGAGCATCTGACTTACGCTAATAAAAGATTAGAGAATCATCTTACGATGAGCCATTAGCTCAGTTGGTAGAGCATCTGACTTTTAATCAGAGGGTCGAAGGTTCGAGTCCTTCATGGCTCACCATTTAAAATTAATATGCGGGTGTGGCGGAATTGGCAGACGCACCAGACTTAGGATCTGGCGCCGCAAGGCGTGGGGGTTCGACTCCCTTCACCCGCACCATTTAATTTTATATGCGGAAGTAGTTCAGTGGTAGAACACCACCTTGCCAAGGTGGGGGTCGCGGGTTCGAATCCCGTCTTCCGCTCTCTACATGCCGGGGTGGCGGAACTGGCAGACGCACAGGACTTAAAATCCTGCGGTAGGTGACTACCGTACCGGTTCGATTCCGGTCCTCGGCACCATTTAAGTTAATTAAATTCATATGCGCCCTTAGCTCAGCTGGATAGAGTGTTTGACTACGAATCAAAAGGTCGGGAGTTCGAATCTCTCAGGGCGCACTTTAACGGGAAGTAGCTCAGCTTGGTAGAGCACTTGGTTTGGGACCAAGGGGTCGCAGGTTCGAATCCTGTCTTCCCGACCATACTTCTAATAATATATGGGGTCTTAGCTCAGCTGGGAGAGCGCCTGCTTTGCACGCAGGAGGTCAGGGGTTCGATCCCCCTAGACTCCACCAATAATTTTAAAATAATATTATGGCGGTGTAGCTCAGCTGGCTAGAGCGTACGGTTCATACCCGTAAGGTCGGGGGTTCGATCCCCTCCGCCGCTACCAAATATTGTTTGAATATCTTAACTTGGACCTTTAGCTCAGCTGGTTAGAGCAGACGGCTCATAACCGTCCGGTCGTAGGTTCGAGTCCTACAAGGTCCACCATTAGTTTCATATTTATTTTGGAGGAATACCCAAGTTTGGCTGAAGGGATCGGTCTTGAAAACCGACAGGCGGGTCATACCGCGCGGGGGTTCGAATCCCTCTTCCTCCTCCATTATTTTATTATTATTGTCGCGGGGTGGAGCAACTAGCATTGCTTCTATGAATAATCTGCGAGTTGTATCAATCGAGTTGCTGCTTGCATAAGCTTACTGAGATTGATACAGTTCATGCAACTTAGGTCATGAATAAAATATCTTGGTTTTATTATCGTCGCGGGGTGGAGCAGTCTGGTAGCTCGTCGGGCTCATAACCCGAAGGTCGCAGGTTCAAATCCTGTCCCCGCAATTGGTCTGGTAGTTCAGTTGGTTAGAATGCCTGCCTGTCACGCAGGAGGTCGCGGGTTCGAGTCCCGTCCAGACCGTAGTTGGCTCAGTAGCTCAGTCGGTAGAGCAGATTGCTCACTTCATTGAATATGCTTCTGAGGCAATCTGCGAGAAAGAACGAAAGTTCTTTTGAGCAAAGGACTTACAGTAATATAAGATTAGGGTACTATCCTAATTTTGGCTCAGTAGCTCAGTCGGTAGAGCAAAGGACTGAAAATCCTTGTGTCGGCGGTTCGATTCCGTCCTGAGCCACCATTTTTAATTAAAGAAAATTTTTATTGTGGCGATTGTGGCGAAGTGGTTAACGCACCTGATTGTGGTTCAGGCATTCGTGGGTTCGATTCCCATCAGTCGCCCCATAATAAATTACTTATATGCGGGTGTAGTTTACTGGTAAAACCTCAGCCTTCCAAGCTGATGTAGTGGGTTCGATTCCCATCACCCGCTCCAATATGGGCCTATAGCTCAGCTGGTTAGAGCGCACGCCTGATAAGCGTGAGGTCGATGGTTCGAGTCCATTTAGGCCCACCATATTGTTCCGCAGTAGCTCAGTGGTAGAGCTATCGGCTGTTAACCGATCGGTCGTAGGTTCGAGTCCTACCTGCGGAGCCAAACGGGGAAGTACTCAAGTGGCTGAAGAGGCGCCCCTGCTAAGGGTGTAGGTCGGGTAACCGGCGCGAGGGTTCAAATCCCTCCTTCTCCGCCATACCAAGGCCCCTTGGTCAAGCGGTTAAGACACCTCCCTTTCACGGAGGTAACACGGGTTCGAGTCCCGTAGGGGTCATACAAAAAAACTGATAACAACTTTGTTATCAGTTTTTTTGTATTCTTTTTTGTTTGGATGTGTTAAAGATCAGTGTTATTTTGTAACAAGTTGATTGGAGCGGAAGGCGTGAGACTCCTGCGGAGGTAGGAGCCAGGGGAGACCCCTGCAGGCGCTTTAGCGCCGAGGAGGCTTCCCGTACCGCCCGCGGAAAGCGAAGCGCCTAGAGCGGCGGAAAACAACAGGCATCATTAACACAGCCTTTTGCTTAATAAAGATTGCAGCCGAGTATTATTAAAGCTTCTTTAGCACTGAGGATTAACCAAAAAATCCCCTTTGAATGTCCCCAACCCCTTACCGAAAAACTGATGACATTTCACGAACAATATTATATTTAAATAATTATTTTTCCTGTATTATCCATTAAGAAACATTGATAACGCTTACATTTCCGCAATTTTCCTTTCCTTTGAACTCCGCATTTATTGAAAATCAAATAACTTTTTTGGGCAAAATAATTAAAAAAACTGAAAATTTTTTATATATTTTTGGCGAATATTGATAGAATTATTGATGAATGGTGTCGTTAATTGTCGAATTATAGTCTTTTATGACACTACGCATCGTTTATTGTCAGAAAAGATAAAAAAGTTTTATGAGGATTATTGATAAATTGCACTTATAATTGGATTTTGAAATACATATTTTCATTGGGGATGAGGAGAGCCATGACAGTGAATACGTTTTTTCCGACTGATTATCAGTTACATTTATTTCACGAAGGAAATTTTTATCAAAGTCATCAGCTTTTTGGCGCTCATATCTTGAAGAATTCCGATAAGGTTTATACACGATTTTGCGTTTGGGCCCCTAATGCACTGCAGGTAAGGCTCGCGGGGGATTTTAATAACTGGAATGGTGAAGGGTATGAACTGCAAAAAGTTAACGATGAAGGAGTATGGATCCTGATTACTGATAAGGATCTAACAGGGAAGCTTTATAAATATGAAATTTTCTCACAATCAGGTGAGAGGCTGCTAAAATCTGATCCGTTTGCTTTTTATTCTGAAATAAGACCTAATACAGCATCTGTTGTGTATTCGTTAAAGAATTATGAATGGCAAGACAATCAATGGATGAATCGACGCGGGAAAAAATCCTTGCTTTCAGAGCCCGCGATTATTTATGAAATACACCTGGGATCATGGAAAAAGAAAGAAAATGGTGATTACTTAACCTATAAAGAATTGGCAGATGAGCTGATTCCATACATACTCGAACATGGATTTACACATGTTGAGTTATTACCGCTTGTTGAGCACCCACTGGACGCCTCGTGGGGCTATCAGGGAACTGGTTACTTTTCAGTGACATCTAGGTACGGGACGCCAGATGAATTTAGAGAGTTTGTAGATCAATTGCATCAACATGGTATAGGAGTCATTCTTGATTGGGTGCCAGGTCATTTTTGTAAGGACTCACATGGTCTTTACCGATTTGATGGAACGCACATCTATTCTTATACCACAGAAAGTGATCGAGAAAATGCTGTATGGGGGACAGCAAACTTTGATCTTGGAAAAGGTGAGGTACAAAGTTTCCTCATCTCTAACGCCCTATTTTGGATTGATTATTTCCATATTGATGGTTTTCGAATGGACGCAGTGGCTAATATCATATACTGGCCCAACGACTCAAACGAAAGGCGAGAAAATCCATTTGGAATTAACTTTTTGAAAAAGTTAAATAGTCAAGTTCATGAGTATGATCCACATTTCCTCATGATTGGGGAAGACTCAACCGAATTTCCTAATGTGACAACACCAGTTAGTTACGGTGGCCTCGGTTTTGATTATAAATGGAATATGGGCTGGATGAATGACATGTTGGAGTATATGGAAACTCCACCGTTTGGTAGGTCTCATGTTCATTCTAAAGTAACTTTTTCATTTTTATATGCCTTTTTAGAAAACTTTATGCTTCCGTTTTCTCATGATGAAGTGGTTCATGGGAAAAAGTCATTACTGGATAAGATGCCAGGTGATTATTGGGAAAAGTTTGCGCAACTAAGGCTTTTGTTAGGTTATATGTTTGCCCATCCAGGCAAAAAACTTCTTTTTATGGGCTTTGAGTTAGGCCAGTTTGCTGAATGGAAGGATAAAGAGCAACTGGACTGGAACTTATTGGACTACGAAATGCATCAAAAATTAAATGACTTTGTTAAGTTCTTAACTAAGGTCTATAAGCGTTCTAAGGCACTCTATGAGCTCGATTATTTGCATGACGGATTCCAATGGATAGATGCAAATAATAGTCAACAATCTATTTTCTCATTTATAAGAAAAGGGAAAAAGGAAGATGACACGTTAGTAGTTATTTGTAATTTTACAGGGGTTAATTACCCTGACTATAAAATCGGTGTTCCTAAAAATGGCGAATACCGCGAAATTATCAATAGTGATCATGAAGAATACGGCGGGGCGGGGTTTGTAAATAAAAAAACAATTATAGCAGCAGAAGAGCCATTCCATGGCCTGCCAAATTCAATCAATATATCTATTCCAGCGTTTGGATTTCAAATCATTAGACCGGTTAAAAAGCGAAAGGAGCGAAAAGGAAATGGTAAAGAAAAAGTGCGTAGCCATGTTATTAGCAGGAGGAAAGGGTAGTAGGCTTAATTCGCTGACGAAGGATTTAGCGAAACCTGCCGTTCCTTTTGGGGGGAAATATCGTATCATTGATTTTCCGTTAAGTAATTGTGCAAATTCTAACATTGATACAGTTGGGGTATTAACACAATACCAACCATTATTACTAAATTCCTATATTGGGATAGGCAGTGCTTGGGACCTTGATCGGAAGGATGGAGGGGTAACTGTTTTACCACCATATGCTGAATCGTCTGAAGTAAAGTGGTATACAGGGACGGCAAGTGCCATTTATCAAAACCTAAATTACCTCAAACAATACCAGCCTGAATATGTTCTTATTTTGTCAGGTGACCATATATACAAAATGAATTATGAAAGTATGCTAGAATACCATATTGAAAAAAGGGCAGATGTAACCATCTCCTTAATTGAAGTTCCATGGGTAGAAGCTAGCCGATTTGGAATTATGAATACAACTGAAGATATGCGAATTGTTGAGTTTGATGAAAAGCCAGCCAATCCAAAAAATAATCTTGCTTCGATGGGCATCTATATTTTTAGCTGGAATATACTTAAAGAATATTTAGAAATGGACGACCGAAATCCTGATTCTAGTCATGACTTTGGGAAAGATGTTATCCCATTGCTTTTAGAGGAGAATAAGAAGTTGTTTGCCTATCCATTTAAAGGATATTGGAAAGATGTTGGAACGGTTACAAGTCTTTGGGAAGCTAACATGGATTTGTTAAGTGAAGATTGTGATTTAGATTTATTTGATCAAGGATGGAGGATTTATTCCGTTAATCCAAACCAGCCGCCGCAATTTATTTCCTCGGATGCAATCGTAAAAGAATCACTGATTAATGAAGGGTGTACAGTTGAAGGGGAAGTTGACAAATCTGTCCTCTTTCAAGGGGTAACGGTCGGAAAAGGTTCGATTATTAAAGAGTCGGTTATTATGCCTGATTCCATTATTGGTGATAATTGTTTGATCGAGAGAGCGATTGTTCCTAGTGATGTAAAAGTGCCTGACGGGACTGTGATTCGCTCATTTGATGACGAGATTATTCTAGTTACGAATGAAATGCTAAGCGGGCTTTATCCTGCTTTTTAATAAAGGCTAATTTCGCATAGAATATTGTGTTTCGTATAAGCTCATCAACCTGTATAACTAGATGCTTCGTGGCAACTTTTCGTAGGAACAGATGCGAAAATTACCTAGAAACTTAGTGAAATGACCCATATTTTAGCTCCAAAAGCAACAAAGTTTACGAAAAGAGCCTTAATAAAATATAGGAGGGACTTTGATTGAAAAGAAAGCTTTTAGGTGTAATTGACGCCACAACATACCATGATGATTTAGAAGATTTATTAACACATCGCTCACTTGCTGCCCTGCCGTTTGCGGGGCGTTACCGCATCATTGATTTTGTATTATCGAATATGGTGAATTCAGGTATTCGCAGTGTGGCTATTTTCCCGAAAATGCAATATCGTTCGTTAATGGACCACTTGGGTTCCGGTAAGAATTGGGATTTAAACCGAAAGCGTGATGGCCTTTTCTTTTTCCCATCACCGATTGTCGATAACGACGGAAATAAAATCGGCTCATTTGAGCATTTTGCTGCAAATTTAGACTTTTTTTATCGAAGTACACAAGAGTATGCAATCATCTCCAATTGTTATACAGTGTTCAACATGAACTTTAGACCAATCCTAGATTGGCATAGTCGCTCTGGTTGTGACATCACTGAAATCCATCACAAGGATGGAGGTTCAATGGAGATGTACTTGATCAAGACATCCCTGCTTATTAAGTTAATTGAAACGCGGAATGAAACGGGGTATACCTGTATGAGGGATGTAGCTAATGACCTTCAGGACCTTTATTCTGTTTGCCACTATGACTATGAAGGCTATGCCGTGATGATAGATACAATCGAGAACTATTTTTCTACTAGTATGAATTTATTAAAGTCTGATGTTTGGAAAGAACTATTTCCAAAAGAGCAGCCAATCTTTACTAAAGTTAAGGATGAACCACCGACGAAGTATGCAAAGGGATCAGAGGTAAAAAATGCCATGATAGCCAATGGCTGTATCATTAACGGAACAGTAGAAAACAGTATCATTTCACGTGGGGTGAAAATTGGCAAAGGAGCAGTTATTAAGAACTGTATCATTATGCAAAAGTGCCAGATTGAAGAAAATTGTTATCTAGACTCCGTAATTTTAGATAAAGATGTTAAAGTAGAGGCAGGAACGCAATTAACGGGCACAGCACAATCACCATTTGTGATTCGTAAAGGAACCAAACAAGGAGCGTTGATGAACTCGTGAAAGTATTATTTGCTGTTTCGGAATGTGGACCATTTGCAAAATCGGGAGGCCTTGCCGATGTTGCGGGGTCCCTTCCCAAAGAATTAAAAAGCTTGGGAACGGATGTTAGGGTTATTCTGCCCAAGTACGGAACCATTGCAGAAGAATTTAAAAGTGAAATGAAAAAGGTTAAAGACTTCACTGTTTCTGTAGGCTGGAGAAATCAATATTGCGGGATAGAAGAACTCACATATCAAGGAGTAACCTTCTATTTTATCGATAATGAATACTATTTTAAACGGGAAAATTTATATGGATATTTTGATGATGGGGAAAGATTTGCCTATTTTAATCGAGCTGTTTTAGAGACTCTGGAACAGCTTGACTTTTTTCCGGATGTACTGCATTGCCATGATTGGCATACCGCGATGATTCCTTACCTTTTACGGACTGAATATTATAAACGAAAAGGGTACGGTCTCATGCGGACAGTGTTTACCATTCATAACCTACAATTCCAAGGGATTTTTCCGAAAGAGGTATTAGGAGATTTGTTAGGAATGGATTATAATTCTTTTCATTCCGGTCACTTAGAGTTTTTCGGAAATATTAATTATATGAAGGGGGCACTTGTTGCAGCTGACAAAATTACGACAGTGAGTCCGACCTATAAAGAAGAAATACAAACCCAGACATATGGTGAAAAATTAGACGGTCTGTTAAGAGCAAGAAAAGAGGACCTAATTGGAATCTTAAATGGGATTGACGAGGATTTTTATAATCCAGCAAAAGATCCATTGATTTATCAAACTTATACCGTTAATACTCATCAGAAAAAGGCGGTAAATAAAAGTGAGATTCAAAAACACTTTGGATTACCACAATCAGAACGTACCCCTTTATTAGTGATGATTACAAGGCTGACAAGGCAAAAAGGTCTTGATTTAGTAAAGTGTGTGCTTCGTGAAATATTGCAGGAGGACCTGCAGGTAATTGTTCTTGGCACAGGGGATTATGAATACGAAGAACATTTACGACAGGCAGCACGGATATATCCTGAAAAATTAAAAGTGCATACTGGCTTTAATGAAAGCCTAGCCCATAAACTTTATGCTGCAGCGGACTTATTTTTAATGCCATCTCAATTCGAACCTTGCGGACTAGGTCAGCTGATTGCGATGAAATATGGGGCTATCCCGATTGTTAGGGAAACAGGCGGCTTAAATGATACAATTCATTCTTGGAACGAATTCACTGGAAAAGGGAATGGCTTTTCCTTCTCACATTTTAATGCCCATGACATGCTCTATACGATTAAACGAGCACTAAGTATTTACCATGATTCAAATTCATGGAAATCCATTGTCAAACAAGCAATGGAAATGGATTATAGCTGGGCACAGTCAGCTTATAGCTATAATCAATTATATGCTGAGATCGTGGCAAGGAGTGAAACACATGTTTTCTAATACGGTCGAGTTTAAGGAAACCTTTCTAAAAAGGCTTGAGATGGTTTGCGGAAAGAGTTTCACAGAAAGCTCAGCCAGGGACCATTATCAGACCCTTGGCACGATGATAAGTGAATTTGTTAGTACTGATTGGATTAATACAAACGAGCAACATCTGGCCGCAAAGGGAAAGCAGGTATATTACCTCTCCATTGAATACTTATTGGGGAAGTTACTCAGACAAAATCTTATTAACCTTGGTGTGGAAGAAACCGTTCAAGCAGGCCTGAACGAATTAGGAGTAGATTTAGGTGAATTAGAGGAATTTGAGGCAGATGCGGGCTTAGGAAACGGCGGCTTAGGAAGACTAGCCGCCTGTTTTCTAGATTCGCTTTCATCGTTAAATCTCCCAGGCCATGGTCATGGTATTCGTTACAAACATGGACTATTTGAACAAAAGATTGTGGATGGCTATCAGGTCGAATTGCCGGAACAATGGTTGAAAAATGGGAATGTCTGGGAAATTCGTAAAACCGACAGCTCGATTAAAATTCCCTTTTGGGGTAAGGTAGAAGCGAAGATGGAAAATGGCCGTCTTGTTTTTCATCATCTGAATACTGAATCTGTTACGGCTGTGCCTCACGATATGCCGGTCACAGGCTATCAGTCAAAGACAATCAATACATTAAGACTCTGGAATGCTGAGCCTGCTCAATTCCCCCTGCATGAGGATATCTTAAAATATAAACGGGAAACAGAAATGATCTCTGAGTTTTTATATCCTGATGATACCCATGATGAAGGTAAGATATTAAGATTGAAACAGCAATACTTTTTAGTTTCCGCTAGTATTCAATCTATTTTAAAGACTTATCGGAAACAGCACGGTAGTTTGCAACAACTTCATGAACATATTTGTATTCACATAAATGATACGCACCCGGTTTTAGCCATTCCAGAGTTAATGAGAATACTAATTGATGATGAAGGATACGATTGGGAACAGGCATGGCATATTACCAAACATACGATTTCTTATACTAATCATACAACATTGTCTGAGGCTTTAGAGAAGTGGCCGATACATATTTTTCAACCGTTACTTCCAAGGATTTATATGATTGTAGAAGAAATCAATGAACGATTCTGCCACGATTTATGGGAACAAACTCCTGGGGATTGGGAGCGGATTAAAGGACTAGCCATCATTGCAGATAATTTTGTGAAAATGGCTCATTTAGCAATAGTTGGAAGTTTTAGTGTCAATGGTGTAGCAAAACTGCATACCGAAATTTTAAAGAAACGAGAGATGAATCAATTTTATCAATTGTTTCCTGAGAAATTTAACAATAAAACAAACGGAATTGCCTACCGGCGCTGGCTGCTAAAAGCTAATCCGAAATTATCTTCATTAATTACAGAATCTATTGGTTCCGATTGGACAATTAGAGCTACGGAACTATCTGAACTACTTAAATTTCAACATGATACCTCGTTTTTGGAACAACTGTTGAAAATAAAAAATGAAAACAAACAAACACTGGCGAAGGTTATTTTTGATAAGACCGGAACGGCGGTCGATACTGGTGCCATCTTTGATGTTCAAGTAAAGCGCCTGCATGCGTATAAACGTCAACTTTTGAATGTTTTACATATTATGCATCTTTATAATCGACTCAAAGAGGATCCAAGTTTTCCAGTCGTTCCTAGAGTATTTATTTTTGGAGCAAAGGCATCACCAGGGTATTATTATGCGAAAAAAATCATCAAATTAATAAATACGGTCGCTGAAAAGGTTAATAATGATCCCGTAATCTGCGATAAAATAAAAGTGATTTTTCTTGAAAATTATCGAGTTTCCCTTGCTGAGAAAATCTTCCCTGCCGCCGATGTGAGTGAACAAATCTCCACTGCTAGTAAGGAAGCATCGGGAACAGGAAATATGAAATTTATGATCAACGGAGCATTAACGGTTGGAACCTTAGATGGCGCCAATATCGAAATTCGTGAATTAGTTGGTAATGACAATATCTTCACGTTTGGATTAACAGCTGAAGAAGTTCTTCATTACTATCAGCACGGGGGATATCAATCCGATGAATACTACCACCATGATTATCGGATTCGCCAGGCAGTAGATCAACTTGTAAACGGCTTTTTCCCAGGTGTCTATAACGAATTCGAACCGATATTTGACTCACTCCTTCAGGAAAATGATCAATATTTTGTCTTAAAGGATTTTGCACCATATGCTGACATACAACGTTCAATTGGTGATGCATTCACGGACCGATTACGCTGGCAGCAAATGAGTTTAAGCAATATCGCCAATGCTGGCTATTTTTCAAGCGACCGCACGATTCAAGAATACGCAGATGATATTTGGAAAATTAAGCCACTCCGATAAAAAAAAGCTTCTGCAATTGCAGAAGCTTTTTTTTATAGAAAGTGCCCAATGAAAATTCCAATCGCTAATAAAAACCCAAATATGGTATTTGTTTGCGCAGTTGCCTTCATTGCTGGTGCCATTTTAATTGGAATATTGTTTTCAATAAAGCCTTTAGTTGCTTTAATAGCCTTTGGAGCGCTAAGAATCACAAGTGCTGCCCAAACTGGTAAAACACCAATAGTGATAAGTCCCAAAACCCAAAGAAATGAAAAAGTGAACATTCCTATTAATAAGTAAATAGCCCCTTTCTTACCTAATAGAATAGCAACTGTTTTACGGCCGTTTTCTTTGTCGCCATCCAGGTCACGGATGTTATTCGATAACATAATCATACCAACCAATACCATACTTGGAACAGAAACAAGAATACTTGTGCTGCTGACTGTTCCTGTTTGAATAAAGAAGGAGATTAAAATAATCAGCATTCCCATAAAGAAACCTGAAAGAATTTCACCAAATGGTGTATAGGCGATTGGGAAAGGACCTCCAGTATAAAAATACCCCACAGCCATACAAATTAAACCCACAACCGCTAACCACCAGCTGCTATTGGCGCAAATATAGATCCCTAATAATAAGGCAATTCCATAAAAACCAAAAGCAAGATTTAGGACTGTTTTAGGTTTAATTCCATCACGAACGATTGTACCGCCAATTCCAACTGACTGAGCAGTATCCAGCCCCCGTTTGAAATCGAAATATTCATTAAACATATTGGTTGCAGCTTGAATCAATAAACTCGCAATAAGCATAGCAAAAAATAATCCAAAATGAATGTTTCCATGCTTAAGGGAAAGTGCAGTACCGAGCAGAACTGGTACAAATGCGGCTGTTAGTGTATGTGGACGTGTCATTTGCCACCAAACTTGAAAGCCGCGGTTTGATTCAACTACAGGTTCAGAACTTTTCTGTATATTTGGTTGCATATAGTTCTCTCCCTTTATAGTTATTTCTCTCTATTTAAAAGGCTAGGTTTAATTAATAAATGGGCCATGCCCAAAACTAAGTGTATGTAATTCAAAGAATAGTGTCAATGAATTTTTCCTATCAAATCTAGAAGATTATACCTGTTTGATTATTATTGGAAGGTTCGAGGAAAAATGATAATAATGAAAATTTAATGAGAAAGCTGTTTTTATCAATTAATTGAAATCTTAATATATAATAGGGTATGAAGGGTTTGCTAGTGACAAGTATTACTTACTTCTTTACAATGAAAGAGTATGTTAAAATTTGCATGAATTATGAATGGATAACAGTCATTTCGGCTGTTTTGGAGGGATTTGTTTGATTACCATTCAAGAATTGGAAATAATGGAACGAGGTCTTTTGGCTGTCAATCGCGCGAAAGAACTAGGCCGCCCCATTTTATTTAGTGAAGTTCATAAAATGGACACCATTAACCCATTATCATTTTTTAATATAGGAAAAGAATACTATCGCGGGGAACGATTCTTCTGGAAGGACCCAACTGATGAAACAGTACTTATTGGGCTTGGGATTTCTAAACAAATTCAGTTGGATCAGGCTTCTGACCGCTTTTTTCATGTTGAAAAGGAATGGGAGAAATTTTTAGAGGACTGCCTTATTTTTAATCCATATACAGAAATTGGTGTAGGCCCAGTCTTGTTCGGGGGCTTTTCGTTTGACCCCTGCAAAGATAAAACAGACCTTTGGTCGAAATACACGGATTCGTTGTTCCATCTACCGAAATATTTATTGAGTATCATTGATGGAAAAACGTATTTAACCACAAATACGGTTTGTACTCCCCAAGAGGATCCGTACCTGTTTAAGAAAATCAACGAAGAAAGAAATGAGATATTACAATCTCTAGAAGAAAATGAACAGATTAAATCTGCTGGACTTCTGAAAATGAAAGAAATTGGCCCAGAGAAGTGGAAAAAAACTGTCGATGAAGTTGTGAAGGATTTAACAGAAGGTACCTTAAAAAAGGTCGTCCTAGCCCGTGAGTTGAGGCTGGTATTTGATGACCAGGTTGAGGCCGAGGGAGTACTAAATAATTTATATAGGCAGCAACATGAAAGCTTTATTTTTGCCTTTGAATCAAATGGAGATTGTTTTATTGGTGCATCTCCAGAAAGACTGGTGAAAAAACAAGGAAATGAAGTTTATTCTACATGTCTTGCCGGCTCTATCTCTCGTGGAAATACAGAAGAGGAAGATCGAAGATTAGGTCAGATGTTATTAAATGATCAAAAAAACCTCATCGAGCATGGGTTTGTTGTTGAAATGATCAAAGAAGCATTAGAGGAATCTTGCGAGGAAATTATTCTTCCTGACAAGCCACAACTTATGAAGATAAGAGATATTCAACACCTTTATACACCTGTTATCGGAAAATGCCATAAGGATGCATCTTTGATGTTATTGGTGGAACGATTGCATCCAACACCAGCACTTGGCGGACTGCCAAAGGAAGAAGCAGTTGTGAAAATTAGGGAAGTAGAAGAACTGGATCGGGGTTTTTACGCTGCTCCATTGGGCTGGGTTGATTACAGAAAAAATGGTGAATTTGCTGTTTCCATTCGCTCCGGTCTTATTCAAGGGAATGAAGTTTCGTTGTTTGCAGGATGTGGCGTTGTTGCAGATTCTGACTCAGAAAGTGAATATTTGGAGACAAGTTTGAAATTTAAACCCATGCTCCGAGCCCTTGGAGGAAATTAATATGAATCATCAAAAATCTTTAACAGCCTATATAGCGGCGATTGTATCAGAGCTTATTTTTGCGGGAGTAACCGACGTCGTTGTCAGCCCAGGTTCAAGGTCAACTCCTATGGCGATGATAATGGCAGAACATCCTGAACTTAATGTCCATATTCATGTGGATGAACGGTCTGCAGCTTTCTTTGCATTAGGAATTGCCAAATCATTGAATAAGCCTGTTGCGATCCTATGTACTTCTGGTACAGCGGCTGCGAACTATTTTCCTGCGATTGTTGAAGCACGTTATGCGCGGGTTCCCTTAATTGTGTTAACAGCAGATCGGCCACATGAACTTAGAGAAGTAGGGGCACCTCAGGCAATCGATCAAATTCATTTATATGGAAAGCATGTCAAATGGTTCTCCGAAATGGCTTTGCCAGAAAACAGTGATGATATGATCCGATATGCTCGAACTGTATGTGCGCGAGCGGTTGCGATTGCCACAAATGCCCCTTCAGGACCTGTTCATTTGAATTTTCCTTTTAGGGAACCACTTATACCTAAGCTGGATGATGAACTCTTCCAGCTTCCTGAACGTCCAAACGGATACGTAAAGGTACATAATGGGGATTTAACAATTGAAGAAAAACAATTTCAAGAAATTGCCGAAAACCTGTCAAAAACAAAGCGTGGAATAATTATATGTGGGAATATTGTAGATCATGGCTTTCCTGAGGTTGTGACACGTTTAGCAGAAAAATTAAAATTCCCAATTATCGCTGACCCGTTGTCACAATTGAGAAGTGGGACCCATAGCCTTGAAAATATCATTGAAACCTATGATACCTTTTTAAGGAACAATGACGCAAAAACCTTCCTAAAGCCCGATGTTGTTTTACGATTTGGAGCAATGCCAATTTCTAAAGCTTTATCGATATTCTTAAAAGAAAATGGATGGGTAGAGCAGTATGTTGTTGATGGCGGTGGAGGTTGGCGCGACCCGGCCTCGTTATCAACCAATATGATCTTCTGTAATGAATCATTATTCTGCGAAAAGATACTAACATTTACGGATGAGATTTCCTCTTCCGATTTTCTTACGGACTGGAAAAAGGTTAATCAACTAACAAAAGAACAAATGACACGACTAAGGGATATAACAGAATTAAGTGAAGGCAGGTTGTTCTATCAATTAGCAGAAATGCTTCCTGAAGGTGCTACGCTTTTTGTTGGGAATAGTATGCCAATCCGTGACTTAGATAGTTTTTTTGTCAACAATAAGAAGTCCATCAATGTAATGGCGAACAGGGGAGCCAACGGCATCGATGGTACGGTTTCGACTGCCATAGGTGCTGCTTTAAACTCGGAGTCCTTATATCTTATCCTAGGAGATTTAACTTTTTTTCATGACTTAAATGGTTTGATCGCAGCAAAACTGTATAACATTACTATTAATATTATTCTTATTAACAATAATGGAGGCGGAATCTTCTCGTTCCTCCCTCAATCAGAACATCCGAAAAACTTTGAACTTTTGTTTGGCACTCCACTTGGTATTGAATTTGAGTATGCGGTTAAGATGTTTCATGGTAATTTCACCAAAATCAAGGATTGGGATCATTTCGGGTCAGAAATGATGAAAGCGAAAAGTTCCACTGGGATAAATGTATATGAACTTGTCACCAACAGAGAGATGAATCGTGATGAACATCGCGAATTTTGGGGATATGTTTCCCAGGAAATATCGAACTTTGTCAAAGGTGAACAATAAATGGATATTTTCATCGACGGGATTCATTATCATGTCGAAGTATATGGTGACGGGTTAGTCCCACTCATTTTGTTACATGGTTTTACGGGGGACTCTACCACTTGGGCTCCTTTCCATGAATGCATGGGAAAACTCACCAAGTTGATTATCCCTGACATCATTGGCCATGGGAAAACGGACTCTCCTGATGATGTAAGCAGATATGAAATCAAGGCAGCAGCTTCAGATTTAAAAGGTATACTGGATCAAATGGGGTTCGAGCAAGTAGATCTACTAGGATATTCAATGGGTGGCCGACTTGCCTTAACCTTTTCCCATCTATTCCCTGAGCGGGTCCGAAAATTAATACTGGAAAGTAGTACACCAGGACTGGCAACAGAGGACGAAAGACAACAACGCCGTATGAAAGATGCCGAACTTGCTCATTTTATTAATGCAAAGGGGATAACCGCATTCGTAGATTATTGGGAAGAGATTTCTCTTTTTTCAACCTTGAAGCGTCTCCCTCTGGAATCCCAGCAAAAGATAAGAGAACAGCGATTAAATAATTCCCCAACGGGCCTTGCCAACAGTTTGCTGGGGATGGGAACTGGTTCCCAACCTTCTTGGTGGGGGAAATTAGGTGAACTATCCTGTGAAGTATTGCTGTTAACAGGTGCAGAGGATCATAAGTTTTGTCATATTGCGGAACGTATGATGAAGGAGCTGAAAAATAGCTCTTGGGTAGTTATTGAAGACATCGGACATGCAATTCATGTGGAAGAACCTGAAAAGTTTGGTACAATAGTAAGTGACTTTTTGTCGAAAGAAAATAAATAAAGGAGGAAATCATTTTGACAGTAGAATGGATTGCAGGACGCAAATATGAAGAAATTTTATATGAATCATACAATGGTATTGCTAAAATTACCATTAATCGTCCACATGTACATAATGCATTTACACCAAGAACTGTTTCTGAACTGATTGACGCATTTGCTTATGCACGCGATGATTCAAGTATAGGGGTTATTGTCTTAACAGGTGCAGGGGATAAAGCTTTTTGCTCAGGTGGAGACCAAAAAGTTCGGGGACATGGAGGTTATGTGGGGGAAGATCAGATTCCTCGACTAAATGTTCTTGACCTACAACGCCTTATCAGAGTAATTCCAAAACCAGTTATCGCCATGGTCAAAGGGTATGCGATTGGCGGAGGTCACGTTCTACATATTGTTTGTGACTTAACGATTGCGGCTGATAACGCTGTTTTTGGACAAACTGGTCCGAAGGTTGGTAGTTTTGACGCAGGTTACGGCTCTGGCTACCTTGCAAGAATTGTTGGTCATAAAAAAGCTCGTGAAATTTGGTACCTATGCCGTCAATATAACGCCCAAGAAGCACTTGATATGGGCTTAATTAATACGGTTGTTCCACTTGAAAGAGTAGAAGAGGAAACCATTCAATGGTGTAATGAAATCCTAGAGAAGAGTCCAACAGCCTTACGTTTCTTAAAAGCGGCAATGAATGCAGATACAGATGGTTTAGCTGGATTGCAGCAATTTGCTGGAGATGCAACCCTGCTTTACTATACAACAGATGAAGCAAAAGAAGGGCGCGATTCCTTTAAAGAAAAACGTCAGCCTGATTTTGGTAAATTCCCTCGTTTTCCTTGATAGTTATTTTTTCGCAGCTTGATGGTTCCCATCAGGCTGTTTTTAATAAAGGCTGTAATAAAGGGCAATGTTTGATTTTATAACTTTATTGATTGGAGCGGAAATCATCATCAAGCAGTCTTGGCTAGAAAGATTAAGAAAGGTGAACCGGTATGCAGAACGAAATGATGCCTAATTTTTTGAAGAAAAGAGCGTTTCTAACTCCTGATCGACCTGCCGTTTATTTTCAGGAACAAGTAGTAACCTTTGAACAACTCTATCAACGTTCATATCAGGTTGCAGGGAAGTTACAAGGATTAGGTGTTCAAAAAGACCATTATGTCGGGGTTTTATTAAAAAATAATCTTGATACAGTTGTTATATTATTTGCCCTTCAGTTATTAGGAGTGAGATCCGTGATACTGAATAACCGTCTCTCTCCATCGGAACTTGCCTGGCAACTTAACGATTCAATGGCAGTTGCATTAATCCTTGATAATTCTTTTAATGAAACAAAAGATATCATAAATAAACGTATTCCATCGCTAAAAACCTTAACAAAAGACGATATATTTTTCAGCGTCACAAACGATCCGAATATCATTGAAGAAATATCGCTTTCTGATATATGTACCATTATGTATACATCAGGAACAACAGGTAATCCCAAGGGTGTCATCCAAACTTATGGAAATCACTGGTGGAGTTCGGTTGGTTCAGCATTAAACTTAGGATTTATTGATAGCGACTGCTGGCTTTGTACCGTTCCACTGTTCCATATTAGCGGATATTCAATTTTAATGCGTAGTGTTATTTATGGCATGCCGATGGTTCTTCATGATCACTTTGATGTGGAAAAGACCATTACCGATATCCATGAAAAAGGGGTCACCATCATGTCGGTTGTGGCAACAACGCTGACAAGAATCGTTGAAGCCCTTCAAGAACGGCGCCTTCCAAATCATTTCCGTTGTATGCTGCTTGGAGGTGGACCCGCACCATTGCCATTACTCCAAGCATGTGTCGAAAGAGAGATCCCTGTATATCAAACATATGGTATGACCGAATCTTCCTCGCAAATCGTAACTCTTGCACCAGAATATAGTTTAACAAGGCTGGGTTCTGCTGGGAAGCCATTGTTTCCTTCACAAATTCAGATTGTCATGGAGGATGGAAATGTGGCTCCAGCAGGTGTTCCGGGTGAAATTGTCATTAAAGGACCCAATGTTACCTCAGGGTATTTATTTCGTCCCGAAGTTTCAAAGGAAAAGTTTAACAATGGCTGGTTTTACACAGGTGATATTGGTTATCTAGACGAAGCAGGCTTCTTATATGTCCTCGACCGGCGTTCGGACTTAATCATTTCAGGTGGAGAGAATATTTACCCTGCAGAAATAGAAGCCGCATTGCTGGCTCATCCTGATGTTAGCGAGGCAGGAGTAACACATAAAGAAGATCTAGAGTGGGGGCAAGTACCGGTAGCTTTTATTGTGAAGCGAGAGGGAACAGATCTTTCTGTGACAGAGCTGGTGCAATTTTGCAAACAGCAGGTCGCCAAATATAAAGTACCGAAAGCTTTTTATTTTACGAAGGAACTGCCTCGAAATGCCTCGAAAAAATTGCTTCGCAGGGAGCTGCGGGAGTGGATAAAGGATGGCAGGACCAATGATGAAGATAAGGTCAATTGAGTTACATGTCATGGAAATGCCCTTAAAGGATCCGTTTCTGACCCATTTAGGTGCTGTTACAGTACGTGAAGGGATCATTATTAAAATAACCAATTCAGACGGAATTTCCGGCTATGGTGAGGGCGTTGCTTTTTCCACTCCGTGGTACACCGAAGAAACGGTTAAAACCTGTTTACATATGTTAACGGATTTTTTAATTCCACTACTTCAAAAAAATCCGATCGATCATCCTGCGCAGGCGTCGACTCTGTTTAGTTCGTTACGAAGGAACAATATGGCTAAAGCCGCTTTAGAAACCGCACTATGGGATTTATATGCGAAGAGCGAGGCACAGCCCTTGTCAAGAGTCCTTGGAGGTACACGCTCGGCTGTTGCAGCAGGTGTGGTGGTGGCAACAGACTCTACAACAAAAGCAATCCGGCAGATTGACCAATATCTTATAGAAGGGTATCAGCGTATTAAAGTTAAAATTAGTCCAAAACTAGACTATGCCTTTCTTGCAGAAATTCGCCGTTCTTACCCAGACCTGCCGATAATGGCTGATGCCAATTCTGCCTATTCGTTAAAGGATATAGAGCGGATAAAAGCTCTAGATGACTTTAATCTGCTAATGATAGAGCAGCCGCTTGGATATGATGATATTCTTGAGCACGCTTTGCTGCAAAAGGAAATCAAAACTCCGATTTGCTTGGATGAAAGTATTAACAGCTATGATGATGCCCGTAAAGCAATTGAGTTCGGAAGTTGTAAGGTCATTAATATTAAAGTGGGCAAGGTTGGCGGATTATATGAAGCAAAGCGAATTCATGACTACTGTTTTGAAAAGGGTATCCCCGTTTGGTGTGGGGGGATGATCGAATTTGGAATATCCCGTGCCCATAATATTTCGCTCGCTTCCTTACCAGGATTTTCAATCCCAGGTGACATTTCTTCTTCAAATCGTTTTTGGGAAGATGATATTATTACGCCGGTAGTTAGCGTTCAAAACGGTTTTGTAACCGTACCTTCGGGCCCAGGAATCGGTTACCAGATTAATGAGAAAAGACTTCAGGAAGTTTCGCAATGGAAAGAAACAATTGTATTTTAGTAAGGCTCTTTTCGTACACTTTGTTGCTTTTGGAGCTTAATAAGTGTCAATTACTAAGTTTCTAGGCAATTTTCGCAAATGTTTTTACGAAAAGATGCCACGAAGCATCTAGTTATACGGGTTGATGAACTTATACGAAAACAACAATCTATGCGAAAATAGCCTTTAGTAATTATGTAGACAGATCCTTACAAAAAAAAGAATCAGGACAAGGGCCTGGTTCTTTTTTAGTTGTTTAAAGCTGTTTTTAATGCTTCAAGATTTTGATTCATTAATGAAAAATAGGTTTCTTTGTTTTTAATATTTTCTTTTGATAAAATAGCTAGATTATGGATTGGTAAAGCTCTAGCCCCAATTTCTTTTTGAACGATTTTTCCAAGTTTCGATTGGACATTTTGTTCGAATAGCATATAGTGTAATCCTTCCTGTTCTGCAATGGAGATTATGTTCTCTAATTCCTTTTGGGTCGGTTCATTGGCAGTCGATAGGCCTGATACGCTAATTTGTTCAATTCCATACCGCTTTTCCCAATAACCGAA
This sequence comes from Bacillus sp. sid0103, assembly GCF_019219025.1. The sequence goes on from NZ_JAHUWN010000017.1 coordinate 21,017, forward strand.
CGCTGCATGTGTTACGATGATCTTTTTATGTTTTGCATGTGTAAGCGTCTGCTCATAATTCTTATTAAGTTCATCTAGTTTAAGGGAAAGTTTTTGAAAATTGTTATTGAATTGTTCTTTGTATTGCGGCATCTGTTTAATTAATGAATCACGAATAACAGATGCCATTTCTTTTGAATAGATAGGATCAAGCCATACATGTGGATTGACGTCAGACTTGTGGTCATGATGTTCTTCCTCTTCATTAGTTGATTTTGGAAGGTTAATGTCCTCAGCCGTTGGCACCAACTCTACATGTTCATTTTTTAATGTTTCTTTCGATTTTTCTACAAACCCTTCAAGCCCAAGCCCAATGTAAAAAAATAAGTCTGAATCAGCGAGATTCATCATATCCTTTTGGGATGGTTCAAAAGTATGTTCATCTGCCCCAGGTGGATAGATGGTTTTAACATTTACATATTTTCCACCAATTTGTGAAGTAAAATATTGAAGTGGAAATACTGTGGTAAATATGGTTAACTGGTCCTTCTTTTTTTGTACTTGTTCATTACCATTTGAACATGCCGACAATAGAAGACTTAATGGTAACAGAAAAGAAAGGAAACAAATAATTTTTTTCATAGAGACTCCTTCATATGTTTATAAATCAGATTTATTACGATTTATTATTGAAATTTTTTTGGAATTCTGAAAAATAATAACTACATAATACGGAACGATTCCGATTTCCATTTGTATCTTACAAAAAATTTTCCTCAAAAGCAAGTATAAAATTTTGTTTCATAATCAAATATTAGGTATGCTTAGATAGAAACAAAGGAAGGATGATGGTCATGAACAACTCAACATTATTAAATGAAATCCTAACATTTAATGAAAACTTTGTGGAAAACAGAGAATATGAAAAGTATGAAACAACTAAATTCCCTAATAAACGAATGGTGATTCTAACATGTATGGATACAAGACTGCTGGAATTATTGCCAAAGGCTTTGAACTTGGGAAATGGGGATGCAAAAATAATTAAAGATGCTGGCGCTCTGGTTTCACACCCGTTTGGAAGTGTGATGAGAAGCATATTAATTGCCCTGTATCAATTAAAGGCTCAAGAAGTTTTAGTAATAGCTCATCATGATTGCGGTATGAGCGGTCTTAAGGCAGAACCAGTAATTGAAAGTATGAAGGAGCGGGGAATATCAGCAGAAACGTTCGATACGCTTACCTATTCCGGAATTGATATTAAAAAGTGGCTTCATGGGTTTGATAATGTAACCGATAGTGTAGTACACAGTGTAGAAATTATTAAAAACCATCCGTTAATGTCAAAGGATATCCCTGTTCATGGCTTGGTTATCGATCCTAAGACAGGTAAACTGGATCTTGTGGTCGATGGTTATAAGAATTAACGGTTGTCCTTTTCTGGGACAGGATCTAAGCCTCCTGGATGGAACGGATGGCATTTTGAGATTCTTTTAAGCGTAAGCCAGCCGCCTTTCAAGGCACCGAACCGTTGAATTGCTTCCATCCCATAATGCGAACAGGTTGGATAAAAGCGGCAGGTCGGTGGTTTAATTGGTGAGATAGCAACTTGATAAAAACGAATAACAGCAAGGAAGATTTTTTTTACCATAAGTGTCACTCCTTTTGTGCAATTACCTACAACATACCATAATTCAATAACAACGTCTAAAATGTTAATTATATGTAAGTAAGTAGATGAAAAAACTCGGAATTTATTGTATGATTAGGGTAGATAAAAAAAGGAGTGATTTTGATGCCTTCTGTTGAAAGCTTTGATTTAGATCATAACGCAGTTAAAGCCCCATATGTGAGACATTGTGGTGTTCACAAAGTAGGTAGTGACGGCATTGTTAATAAATATGATATTCGTTTTTGCCAGCCTAATAAACAAGCGATGAAACCGGATGTCATCCATACATTAGAGCACTTGCTTGCTTATAATCTTCGTAAGCATTCTGAGAAGTATGACCACTTCGATATTATTGATATTTCACCAATGGGCTGCCAAACAGGATATTATTTAGTAGTTAGTGGAGAACCATCTGTTGAGGAAATCATTGATCTTTTAGAAGATACAATGAAAGATGCTCTTGAAATCATTGAAATTCCTGCTGCCAATGAAAGACAATGCGGCCAAGCAAATCTGCATGATTTAGAAGGGGCTAAACGTTTAATGCGTTTCTGGCTGGAGCAAAGCAAGGAAAATCTAAAACAGGTTTTTGCATAAATAGAAAAAGCGTAAGCGCCTTGGACAGCCCCGACCAGCATAAGTCAAGCCCTGCAGGAAGGAGTCTTTTCCCTTCCGAAAGGGATTGACTTATGACCTCGAGGGGCTAGGCGCTGAAGTTAGACAAAATGATAAAAAATTCCTATTCTAATTGAATAGGAATTTTTTACGATTTATTTTGGTCCTCAGCATGCTCTTCCTTCTCTTGGTCAAGATATGGATTATTTTCTATTGGATCTACCGTATGTTTATATGTGTAGGCTTTAGAAGTGGTGCCCACGGCTAGAAGAAGAACAACGATAACGATAATAATACAAATAACGGCTACTACATACATTTGTGTGGGAGGCCTCCTTTTTCTCTATTGTAGCATGAATTGGTGTTTTTTTTGCGAAAAGAAAAAAGGAAGCCCGCTGTTTGAGCTTCCGTCGCTACACTATTATGTATAATCAATGAATATTTCGTGGATGATAAGTATTCGTGCGGTGCTGGCCGTACTCTTCTTGGGCAAATTTACCTTTTAAACTCTCAATTAAATAAATTCCCATTAAATTGTATAATTCCTGCTTATCCATTTCTTGGATTAATGCAAGTAAATCCTCATGTGACATTTCTTCTAAAAAGGCAAACGCCAGCATGTCGATATCCTCTTCATCACCGGTTAACTTATTTCTATACATCTCATACAATTCATCGACTAATTTCATTTAGTACACCTCCTTGTTATAATCATTTCCCTTATTAGGACAAAATAATTCTATCTCTCCTTTTTATAAATTAACAGAAAAGTCTGTTTCTTTGGTTGTATGTTTATTATAACGTATTCATTTCTAAAAAATGAATCGAAATTTGGCAAAGAATAAATTTTTTCTATTTGCAAATTACTAATGATTAAAAGGGGATGACATGATGGATGAGCAAAAGAAAACCTATTACATTGATGTAGGGAGCGGTGAAATTTCGCGAAGTGCCACTAATTCAACTTGGAGTTATAAAATTCAAGCAAATGATGAAGAAATCACTCAACTCCGAGAGCTGTTTGATCAGAATTATTCAACAGAATGGAAGAACTTCTTTCGAGCCCATGTTCCATATATTGAGTATCATTACGACCGTGAAAACGACGCCTATGATAATACAATTCAACAAGTGTATGGGATGCTGCACAAACTTGGTGATGAAGAAGCAAAAAGCCACATTGAAAGTATGAATATTTTACCAAGATAAAATATAGAAAATATTTCTCCGTAATAAACAATATTCCTTGAAAGAAAAATCCTAACTTTAGGATTTTTCTTTTTTTGATTATAATAAGAGCAATAAATGTTGAGGCGGAATATAAAATGATACATTTTTTAGATGAAAATGGGAATCAGGTTGAACTGTCTTTTATACAAAATGACTTCCAAGAGGAAGCAAAACATGTGTTAGTCATCTGCCAAAAGGGGGAAGAATGGCTGTTGACGAACCATAAAAAAAGGGGTCTTGAATTTCCCGGAGGAAAAATGGAGTCAGGGGAAACACTAGAAGAAGCTGCACGACGAGAAGTATATGAAGAAACAGGAGCAATTTTAGATGATCTTAAATTTTTAGCGGAGTATAAAATTTTCGACCCAATCAGGTCTTTTGTGAAAACCGTCTTTTGGGGAAAGGTAAAAAAGCTAGAGCAAACGTCTGGTTACTTTGAAACAAATGGTCCCGTTGTTGTTCAAGGAGAGGATCTATTATCGCAACGATTTGGGGATCATTACAGCTTTATTATGAAAGATCAGGTTGTTGAGCAATGTGTGAAATACATTCAAAAATTACAAAAGGAAAAGGAATAGCAGAAAGTATTTGTTAACAAACTGCTATTCCTTAATAATTTTTCTTTCTAATAATTCAACGAGTTGATACATAATGGTGGCAAATACGGCGATCACCAAAAGTGATAAAAAAACGAGGGTAAAGTTAAATACTTGAAAGCCGTAAATGATCATGTAGCCAAGCCCTCGTGTGGATACCAGGAATTCTCCAACAATAACACCCACCCATGACAATCCGACATTAACCTTTAAGGTTGAAATAATCGTCGGGAAACTTGCAGGGAGGATCGCTTCCTTGAAACATTGCCAGCGCGTGGCCCCAAAAGTTTGGAGTACTTTCAGATAATTTGGATCTACTTCTTTGAATGAAGTATACACAACAATAGTGGTTATGATTATCGAAATTATCGCACCCATAGCAATAATCGATGAATAACCTGGGCCTAATGCTACAATCAAAATGGGACCCAATGCCACTTTTGGCATTGCATTTAAGATGACAAGGTAGGGATCCAGCACCTTTGAAATTATGGGGGACCACCAAAGGATGGCAGCTAATATTGTACCCAAAAGTGTACCTAGAACAAATCCCAGAACAGTTTCTGTCAAAGTCACCCCAATATGGCCTACTAAGGTGCCATCATGAATTTTTTCTAGAAGTAAGTTCCAGATTTTCGATGGCGAACTAAAAAGAAGCGGGTCAATCCATTGTTTTTGACTAAACCATTCCCAACTGGAAAAGAAGACGATAAAGATAATCGCTTGATAAAATCTAACCCATCTTTTTTCCACCTTCAATGATTGAATATAGTTTCTATGGAGGAGTTCTAACTTATTCTTTTTCTGGCTCAAGAGACTCCAACTCCTTCCATATCGTTTGAAAGATACTTGAAAATGCCTCATGATTTCTGGCTTCAAATGGGGAAAGTTTCCTTAGTTCATCAGGCATTGTAAAGGTTTTATATATTCTTCCGGGACTTGGTGACAGCAAAAAGACACGGTCGCTCATGGCAATAGCTTCGCCGATATCATGAGTTACGAGAATCGCTGTTTTTCCAAATTCATCTAATGTTTGTGAGACTAAATCTTCAAGTTTCAACTTTGTTTGATAATCGAGGGCGGAAAAGGGCTCATCAAGCATGAGCAGTTTTGGTTCTGTGGCAAGGGTGCGAACAAGTGCCACCCGCTGCCGCATTCCCCCAGATAACTGCCTCGGCAGTTGTTTTTCCACTCCGGTTAAACCGATTTGTTTAAGCAGGCGAAGGGCCGTGGTTCTTGTTTGATGATTTAACTGCTTTGATAATTTCAGACCCAATAAGATATTCTCTTCAATCGTTTTCCAAGGGAACAAATAATCTTGTTGAAGCATATACCCGATTTGGTTTTTCGCAGTGGTTACAGGCTTATTTTCTAACAAGACTGTACCTTGTGTGGGTTTAAGCAAGCTAGATATGATGGAAAGCAGAGTTGTCTTACCACAGCCGCTTGGGCCGAGGAGGGAAACAAACTCGCCCTCCTCAACGGTTATTGAAATATCGGAGAGGGCCGTAGTAGCAGAGGCTTTAGTAAAATAAGTGTGATGAATATTTTGAACGGTTAAAAAACTCATGGGGACGGCCTCCCTTTTCTTTATTCTTTGATAATCTTTTCAGCAATCTCGGTGTTAACAAGTGTTTGATGATCCACTTCTTTTGGTAGTTCTCCAGCCTCATTCATGATGTTCTGAAGATTGATCCATTCCTCTTGGTCAAGGATTGGATCTGTAGCAAAGGACCCTTGATTTTTATAGCGATCCACTACTGTCGTCATAATAGCTAAATCTGTATCTGGGAAATATGATTGAACCGCCTTGGCAATTTCCTCGGCACTATGTGATTCGACCCACTGTTGTGCTTTATAAATAGCCCTTGTAAACTTTTCAATCGTTCCCTTATGCTCTTTCATATAACTTTCTTTGGACATAAACGTTGTATATGGAACATGGCCGGATTCTTTCCCGAAGGACGCGACAATATGACCCTTGCCTTCTTTTTCAAATATACTTGCCGTTGGTTCAAATAATTGAACAAATTCGCCTGTTCCTGAGGCAAATGCATTGGCAATATTGGCAAAATCGATGTTCTGGATCAAATTCAAATCTTTATGCGGATCAATGCCATGCTTCTTTAATACAAATTCACCGACCATTTGCGGCATGCCGCCTTTGCGTTGACCTAAGAAGGTTTTTCCTTTTAAGAGATCCCATGAGAAATTATCAATTTTGTCTCGAGATACTAAGAACGTACCATCTGTCTGAGTTAATTGCGCAAAATTTATAACAGGGTCGTTTGCCCCTTGCGCGTATACATAAATCGAAGTTTCCGATCCAACAAGGGCAACGTCAGCTCCGCCTGATATAAGTGTTGTCATGGTTTTATCGCCGCCTGGTGTGGTCGTCAATGTAACATCTAACCCTTCAGCTTTGAAAAATCCTTTCGCTATGGCTACATACTGTGGGGCATAGAAAATGGACCTGGTCACCTCGGCGATTCGAACCTTTTCAAGTTTCTTAGTTTCATTTTTGGTGGTGCTATTACATGCGACAAGGGAAAACATGAGTATAGTGATGAGCAAAAAGGAGAAACTGAGTTTTAACGTTTTTTTCATGAAACAAGCCTCCTTATATTTCAAAAAGAATCTGGGCTAATTGCCTAAGATATCGTATGAAGTGGAGAAAAATGTGTGAATGCCTAGTGATAATAAATTTTACATAAAGAGGGAAGATGTGCAGATGAACCACCATGATGGAAAGATTGTTGAGATGACACGTTTTCCTTCGCCAAATCCAAACGTTGAATTAAGGGTGATCACCTATCTTTCCCATGGTTTAAAGGTAAAAGGAATGCTAGCGGAGCCTATTGGGGAAGGTGTATATGATGGATTCCTTTATTTACGCGGAGGTATCAAAAATGTGGGCAAAGTTCGACCCGCACGAATTGCTCAGTTTGCCGCCGAAGGTTTCATTGTTTTTGCGCCTTATTATCGTGGTAATCAAGGTGGTGAGGGCAATGAGGATTTTGCCGGGGACGATAGGGAAGATGCGTTTGCGGCCTTTTTGTTGCTAAAATCTTTGCCAAGAGTCCGGGAAGTACATATTTTTGGATTCTCCCGGGGTGGAGTAATGGCACTTTTGACCGCTCTTGAGTTTCCTGAAACAGCTTCAGTTGTTACTTGGGGGGGAGTTAGTGATATGTCGCTTACCTATATGGAACGGAAAGATTTGCGCAGGATGATGAAAAGGGTGATTGGCGGAACTCCTCAAAAATTTCCAGATCGTTATCAATCCAGAACCCCTCTCTATTCATTAGACAAACTAACAGCTCCTGTCCTGATAATCCATGGTGTAAACGACAGTAATGTCTCGGTGGAACACGCCTATCGTCTGGAAAGAAGGTTAAGATTATTAGAGAAACCGGTGGATTGTTGGTATTTCAATGAGTTTACACATTACTTTCCGCCCGAGGTCAATAGAAAAGTTGTAGCCGATTTATCAAAGTGGATGAAAAGTCGACCGAAAAGATGTTAATATATAGATAAAACAAGCAGAGGAGCGGATAAAAGTTATGGGTATGCCTCTTGAGTTAAATACGATGATTGTAACAAAGGGCAGGGAAAAACGCTTAGAGGAAAATGTTTTCTTGTTAGAAAAAGAAGGGTACAGACTTTATCCAATTGAGATTCCAATCGATGTAAGAAAAACAATCGATAGTGATTCAAATGGGACCGCGGTTATCAAAAAAGTTGAGCTGCAAAATAACAGCACAACCATCACCTATCAATTAATTTCATTAAATTCGACGAACTAAGCAGGGACGATTGTTCCTGCTTTTTATTATGAAAAAAATATTCATTTACTGTAATGAACGATTGATACATACGTCATATTTATAGATTAATTAGGATTAACGTTTTAGGGAAGGGGGATTGGAATGGAACATAGCCATCAAATCGAGAAATGGTTTATCCAATATGAACATGATGTCACAAATTATCTTGTTTATTATACAGGTTCGTTTGATGTTGAGGATTTGGTTCAAGAAACATTTTTACGGGCATTGCGAGCCTTGGGTCACTTTAAAAATGAGTCGAGCCCGAAAACATGGCTGATATCGATTGCAAGAAATACAGCTATTGATTTTTATCGAAAAAAATCAGTATGGAACAGACTTAAACAAATTTTAGATTATGAATCTCCGAAGATTCATGAACAGGACACGGGGGAAAAAGTTGTCCGGAAAATGGAATATGCCTATTTGTATGAAGCAATTAATGAGTTGAAACACAATTATCGTGATGTGATTTTATTAAGAGGCATCGCCGAGCTTTCATCCAAGGAAGTGGGGCAAGTCCTGGGCTGGACTGAAAATAAAGTCAATGTAACATTTTTCCGGGCTGTAAAAAAACTTAATGCAATCTTAAAGGAGGGGGAGTATTTTGAGTCAGTTAACGGATAAAGAACTACTTGAAAAGATGGCTGATTTTCCTAAACATGAATTAACTACAAGTCAAAGAACCGATATGCTTAAAACCATTCGTGAAGCATCGTCCCCAAAGCAACTTAGGAATATTAATTATCAAAGAATTACGGCGCTCGTTGCTTTTTTTATCTTGGTCATAATCGCCCCACTCCTTTTTTTCACGAGCGAAGGTGACGTTTCACGGCATTCAGGGGTTAAGGATACAATAACTGTAAAACAGGGAAAATATTTTGCTTTAATAGATAAAGATGGAACCCCATACTATCCTGATAGCAATTTCGGTATTCCAAACAAAGTGAGTTTGCTTGCGCCGCTTGATTGGATAGCGAAGGATGGTAGGAGTGTTGCAAAAATTGCGATCTATTTATGGGGAGACTATCAAAGGGACTTCGCCAATAAACCATTAAACATAACTGCAACACACGTCAAAACAGGAGTAAAAGAACATCTTGCAACCACAGTGATATCAGGGGGAATGTATGGATCAGATGGCCACGCAATGACTAGCTTTCAACCATTTACTTTTTCGGGAAAATATAATCTTGAATTTATGGCTGGAAATAAAAAGATCGGTGAATTTTCGATTTATGTAAAAGATCCCTATATCAAGATAGGTAATTCCACTTTATTGATTTCCCAAGAAGATTTATTTGCAGGGTTTTATGAAGATGCAGCGATTGAGATAGCAGGAGGGAACCTGCCACCTAAAGTTGAACTAGAGATATTTGACCTAGAAAATGCTGAAGTCTCTACCTTTATTTTTAAGGATAAGACCGATTACACTACCACTGATGGAAAAAAGATCTCAATGTACAAAGGAGATTTCCAACTTAAAAAAAGCGGCAGGTATCAGTTTACGTTATTAAATAAATCAGTACCAGTGGAAGTAATAAAGCCCATATCAAAATGATATGGGCTTCTACAATAACGGGAGCTTCTGCTTAAGAAACTGGTCCGCCTTGTTCTACAATTTCTTTCGAAACATTCGTGAATTTCTTGAAGTTTTCGCGGAACTTTGCTGCTAATTCCTTCGCTTTCTCTTCATAGGCTTGCGGGTCAGACCATGTTTTACTTGGCTGAAGAACTTCGTCTGGTACACCCGCAATATGAAGTGGGATATTTAAGCCGAAAATTTCATCCTTGGTTGTTTCAACGTGATTTAGTTCTCCTTCAAGTGCCGCTTGAACCATGGCACGCGTGTAGGAAAGTTTCATTCGGTTCCCAACTCCATATTCACCGCCGGTCCAGCCTGTATTGACAAGAAAGACATTGGCATTATGTTCAAGGATCTTTTCACCTAACATATCGGCGTAACGAGTTGCTGGCAGCGGTAAGAATGGTGCACCGAAGCAGGTAGAGAACGTAGCTTGTGGTGAAGTTATTCCCCGTTCCGTTCCGGCTAATTTGGAAGTGTAACCGCTTAAAAAGTGATACATCGCTTGTTCCTTCGTTAGTTTAGAAATTGGAGGCAATACGCCAAAAGCATCAGCCGTCAAGAAGATGATCGTGTTTGGATGACCTGCAATACTTGGCTGTACAATATTATCAATTGCTTGAATAGGATACGCGGCACGTGTATTTTCTGTTAATGTGCCATCATCATAATCCGGGATTCTGGATTCCTTATTCAAGGTTACATTTTCTAAGACCGTTCCAAAACGGATGGCGTCAAAAATTTGAGGCTCTTTATCACGAGAAAGATTAATACATTTGGCATAGCAGCCTCCCTCGATATTAAAAACACCGTTTGATGACCAGCCATGCTCGTCATCGCCAATTAATCGACGATTCGGGTCTGCTGATAAGGTCGTTTTTCCTGTACCCGACAAACCGAAGAATAACGCAACATCGCCTTCGAGACCGACATTGGCAGAACAGTGCATTGAAAAAATATTATTTTCAGGCAATAAATAATTCATTACAGAAAAAATAGACTTTTTCATTTCGCCTGCGTATTCTGTTCCTCCGATTAAGACAATTCTTTTTTCAAATGATATAATTATAAAGGCTTCTGACTTTGTCCCATCAATAGCTGGATTCGCCTTGAAGTTAGGAGCAGAAATAACGGTAAATTCAGTTTCGTGTGCAAGTAATTCATCATCAGCGGGGCGAATAAATAGTTGGTGGACAAATAAATTCTGCCAAGCTAATTCATTAATGACTTGGATGGGTAAACGGGATTTTTTATCAGCACCGGCAAATCCTTTAAACACAAACACTTCATTTTTCTCTTTTAAATAATCCATTACTTTGAGATACAGGTTTGTGAAAACGGCTTCTGAAATCGGTTGATTCGTCTTGCCCCATTCAATTTTGTCTTTTGTTGATTCTTCTAAAACAATGAATTTGTCCTCTGGAGAGCGGCCCGTATACTTTCCGGTAACAACACTGATTGCACCTGTGGATGTCAGGGATCCTTCGTTCCGGGTTAAGATTTTTTCAACTAATTGAGGAACTGATAACTGCACTTGGACATGACTTTCTTTTAAGAACTGCAGTAATTCATTTCGAGTATCAACAGAATTCATTTAATGAAACCTACCTTTTTTTAGTTTTTTTAAGTTGTTAATAATATAAAAAGTATAACACATTAGTTGAATTGATGTATCCTATTTAACTGAATTTATATATTTTAAAACTTTAATTAAAGATATAAAAAATTTTTATAAAAAGATACTAACTTATTCCGTATTTTTCCCATTTTGTTCAGAAAGACATTTCCAAAATAATCCATTGACATTGTTATCCAGTATGATATTATTCTAATTTGAACGGATACTCTCTTATCCCGAGCTGGTGGAGGGACAGGCCCAATGAAACCCAGCAACCTGCAATATGAAATGATTGACCACTTAAAAGGTCCTTTTCAAATGCGAAGGTGCTAATCTGACGCAAGGCTAATGCCTTGAACGATAAGAGCGAAAGGCCCGAAAACAACCTTTCCTCTATGGTAAGGTTTTTTGTTTTGTATAAGTCCTTTTATGAAAACAGTCTCTAATAAAAATCCTTTGTTTATTACATACTAAGGGAATGAGTACCGTATCAAATTCTCGAGGTTTTAGAAGAATTCCTGTAACCTTCCAAAAACCTCGATGATCTCATAATATAGGAGGAATTCAGATGTCAACAAAACGTCGTTTGTTCACTTCTGAATCAGTTACTGAAGGTCATCCTGATAAAATCTGTGACCAAATTTCTGATTCCATTTTAGATGCTATTTTAGCAAAGGATGCTAATGCTCGTGTTGCGGCTGAAACTTCAGTAACAACAGGCTTAGTGTTAGTAGCAGGGGAAATCACCACTTCTACTTATGTGGATATTCCAAAAATTGTTCGGGAAACGATTAAAGGGATTGGTTATGATCGTGCGAAATACGGCTTTGACTCTGAAACATGTGCTGTTTTAACCTCTATTGATGAACAGTCTCCGGACATTGCAATGGGTGTTGATCAGGCTTTAGAAGCACGTGAAGGTCAAATGTCTGATGAAGAAATTGAAGCAATTGGTGCAGGGGACCAAGGGTTAATGTTTGGTTTTGCTTGTAATGAAACGAAAGAACTTATGCCGCTTCCCATCTCACTTGCACACAAACTTGCTCGTAAATTAACAGAAGTACGGAAAGACCAAGTTCTTGATTACCTTCGTCCAGACGGGAAAACACAAGTAACTGTTGAATATGGTGAGAACGATAAACCGGTACGCATTGATACTATTGTTATCTCTACTCAACACAACCCAGAAGTAACATTAGAGCAAATTCAACGTAACTTGAAAGAATATGTAATCAATCCTGTAGTCCCAAAAGAACTGATCGATGAAAACACAAAATACTTTATTAACCCAACAGGACGTTTTGTCATTGGCGGACCACAAGGCGATGCCGGCTTAACTGGCCGTAAAATTATTGTTGATACGTATGGTGGATATGCTCGTCATGGCGGTGGAGCATTCTCTGGCAAGGATCCTACTAAAGTGGACCGTTCAGCAGCATATGCCGCACGTTATGTTGCTAAAAACATTGTAGCTGCAGGGCTGGCTGAAAAGTGTGAAGTCCAACTTGCCTATGCAATCGGTGTGGCACGACCGGTTTCAATTGCGGTTGATACATTTGGTACTGGGAAAGTTAGCGAAGAGGTTTTAGTTGATCTTGTTAGTGAAAACTTTGACCTTCGCCCAGCAGGGATCATCAACATGTTAGACCTTCGTCGTCCAATTTATCAACAAACAGCTGCATACGGTCATTTTGGCCGAACAGATGTAGACCTCCCTTGGGAACGAACAGACAAAGTAGATGCTTTACGTCAACAAGCAAATATATAAGAAGAAAAGAGGGGGAGTTGCATTCTATATGTAACTCCTTTTTCTTATATCCGTCTAATTACCTGTACAATAAAATGATGTGTGCATAAAATGAAATGTTTACACAGGCCAAAAGAAGTAAAAAATGTGGATATTAAATTTACCTATTGTTCACAGTGCATTTTTTAGAATAAAAGTGGTAGTATTAGAGAGTATGTTTTTAGGTCTAGCACCTGTCAGGTGCTGGCACATTTGAACAATTTGTCCCCCCTAAGGGATATTTAGAATGAGGTGAGGTACATAATGTGTGGCTTTATAGGTTGTGTACACGATAAAACACAAAACTATAGTGAAGAACAAAAACAACAATTTAAAAATATGAACGATATTATAACTCATCGTGGACCGGATGATGATGGTTTTTATTATGATGATCATATCCAATTTGGGTTCCGCCGTTTAAGTATCATTGATATTGAGAGTGGTCATCAACCACTAACCTATGAAAATGAACGCTACTGGATTATCTTCAATGGTGAAGTTTATAACTATGTAGAACTGCGTGAAGAACTATTATCGGAAGGCTTGACGTTTTCAACAAGCTCTGACACCGAGGTTATTATTGCCCTTTATAGTCACTTGAAAGAAAAAGCCGTTGAAAAACTGCGCGGAATGTTCTCTTTCGTTATTTGGGATAAACAAGAACAAACCCTTTATGGGGCACGTGATCCTTTTGGAATCAAACCATTCTTTTACTTTGAAGATGGTGATCGAACATTTTTTGCATCAGAGAAAAAGAGTATTTTGTTAGCACTTGAGAATGATGTGCTTAATTATGATTCGTTGCAGCATTACTTGACCTATCAATTTGTTCCAGAACCGAATACAATGTCTGATGGCATTAAGAAATTAGAGCCTGGTCATTTCTTTACAAAAAAAATCGGTTCTCCAATGGAAATCAAAAGATATTGGAAAGCACACTTTAAGCCGGTGCAAAAGTCAGAACCAGATTTTATTAAGGAAATTAAAGATGTTCTTTTTGACTCTGTCAAAATGCATATGCGCAGTGATGTTCCCGTTGGTTCGTTCCTTTCAGGCGGGATTGATTCTTCGATTATTGCATCGATTGCCAAAGAATTTCACCCTGCCATTAAGACCTTCTCAGTAGGGTTTGAGCATAACGGATTTAGTGAAATTGACGTTGCAAAAGAGACAGCTGAAAAGCTTGGAGTCGAAAATATCAGTTATGTAATTTCACCGCAGGAATACATGAATGAGATTCCAAAAATCATGTGGCATATGGATGACCCGCTTGCCGATCCGGCATGTGTACCGCTTTATTTTGTTGCACGTGAGGCCAGAAAGCACGTTACTGTTGTCCTTTCTGGTGAGGGTGCGGATGAATTATTTGGCGGATACAATATATATCATGAGCCGCAATCATTAGAGGTCTTTAATAAAATTCCAAGAGCGGGAAAAGCCCTTTTAAAAGGAATAGCAGGCATGATGCCTGAGGGAATGCGTGGAAAAAGCTTTATCGAGCGTGGTGTAACGCCAATGGAAGAACGCTATATCGGTAATGCGAAAATGTTTACGGAAATTGAAAAGCGCGAACTATTAAATGTTTACCGTGAAGGATTAGATTATACGGATATTACGAAGCCGCTTTACGCCGAATCCCGCGGCTACGACCCAGTTGACCGGATGCAGTATATTGATATCCATACCTGGATGCGTGGGGATATATTACTGAAGGCGGATAAAATGACGATGGCTCATTCATTAGAACTACGTGTGCCATTCCTTGATAAAGCGGTGTTCGAGGTAGCATCCAAAATCCCTACGAGCCTGAAAACAGTTCATGGAACGACGAAGTATATATTACGTAAGGCAGCTGAAGGGGTGGTACCGGCCCATGTGCTTGACCGCAGAAAACTTGGTTTCCCTGTACCGATCCGTCACTGGTTGAAAGATGAAATGAATGAATGGGCGAAAAAGATCATCCGCGAAAGCAACACAGAGCATTTAATTAATAAATCGTATGTGCTTCAATTACTTGAAGACCATTGCCAGGGCAAGGCAGATAACAGCAGAAAGATTTGGACTGTTCTAATGTTCATGGTATGGCATCAAGTATATGTGGAGGATGTTTATTCCTTTCAACGTGATTTTGCAGTAGAAAAAGCCATGCAAACATCGAAAAATTAAACTTAGAAAGCACCCAAACTTCAATGGGTGCTTTTGTTTATTTTTATTATTTTATGGACTTATAATATTGGCCCTTCTCCGCATATTCTGTAGAGATTCTAACCATATCTTTAATGTCTTCCGGTGTTAATTCTCTAATAACTTTTGCTGGTCTGCCAAATGCTAAAGTATTAGGGGGGATTTTCTTCCCCTGGGGAACAAGACTGCCGGCACCAATGAAAGCACCTTCGCCGATTTCAGCATTATCAAGAATAATCGATCCCATCCCAATTAATGCTTTCTTTCTAATGATACAGCTGTGTAAAATCACCTGATGTCCTATGGTAACTTCATCTTCTAAAATTAGCGGGTTATTAGGGCTTTGGTGTAAGATAGAATTATCTTGGATATTTACTCTTTTACCGATAATAGTTGGGGCTACATCCCCTCTTATGACTGTGTTAAACCAGACACTTGACTCATCTCCAATCGTAACGTCACCTGTAATCGTTACATAATCGGCTATAAAAGCAGTATCAGCAATGTGGGGATACTTATCTTTATAAGGATAGATCATTCTACTCGCTCCTTTTCCATGATGATATTATTGTATCGGAAGTAGGATGCGATTAAAAATAATTCGTCTTTATTGCATTTGTAGAACTAAGGTGCTATTTTTAAATTTTTATTATTATTGGTAATCACTACTCTAGGGGGGACAATTATGTGGAAGTGGGAAGCAGAAGGGGAAGCGAAAGCGGTCATTGTAATGGTCCACGGTGCGATGGAACATCATCGCCGTTATGGCTGGCTAATTGAAATGTGGCGATTAGCTGGATTTCATGTTATTATGGCGGATCTTCCCGGCCAGGGGATGACAACAAGAGCCAACCGCGGTCATATTAATTCCTTCGATGATTATATTTTTGAAGTAAAAGATTGGATTCAGGCTGCCTACCGCTATGAGTTACCTGTCTTTTTACTTGGTCATAGTATGGGGGGATTAATTTCGATTCGTATCTTACAGGAAGAAAAAATAAATGTTGCAGGAGTCATTCTTTCTTCTCCATGTCTAGGTTTGGTCCATACACCTCCCCCAATTTTAGATATCCTATCACATGGGTTGAATGTGGTATTTCCTGCACTTAGAATGAATTCAGGGTTAACAGTCCAAATGGCAACCCGAAACGAAGAGGTCCGGGAAGCGGATTCGAATGATACCCTTTATGTCACCAAAGTGTCGGTTCGCTGGTACCGGGAATTAGTCGGTGCCATAAAAGAGGCCTTTCAAGCAATTGAAAAAACACAGGATATTCCAATGCTTGTTATGCAAGGCGGAGATGACAAAATTGTCAATAAAAGTACTGTAAAAGAATGGTTTAATCACGTTCCACTTTCAGAAAAAAGATTTAAAGAATGGCCGAAATGCTACCATGAAATTTTTAATGAACCGGAGCGGGAAGAGGTATTTGAGTACGCGAAGGATTTTGTTTATAGTCAATTAAAGGCTATCGGTTATATTGTTTAGAAAGGTTGTCGGTTTCAATGATGCCAATCACCCTTATGTCCAGGGTATATCGTAAAATACTTCCAGCCGTACACAAAGAATTGGCTTATTGGAAAAGCCGTGCTGAAAAAATCCCAAACGAGGAACTAAGAACTCAAGCGCTTGCAAGCATCAATCATAAAACGTTCCATTGCGAGGGTGGTGCAATTCTCGCCCTAACCGCTCAGGAAGACTATAAAAAGGCCATAAAATTTATTGTTGCCTATCAGACCATCAGCGATTATTTAGATAATCTTTGTGACCGGTCTACATCACTTGACCCTGAGGATTTTGCTTCGCTCCATGAATCGATGGCGGATGCGCTCATTCTTGAGGCTGACAAGAAAAACTATTATCGTCTTCGCGAAGATCAGGATGATGACAATTATTTAAATGATTTATCGGAAACATGCCGCACCGTCCTTAGAGATGTGAAGAACTTTGACGGAATTAAAGAGTATTTGCAAGAGCTTTGCCAATACTATTGTGAGTTACAGATTCACAAGCATGTCATCCATGAGGAGCGGGTCCCGCGTTTGGAAAAATGGTTTCAACAAAACCAACACCACTTGCCTGAAATGGAATGGTATGAATTTTCAGCATGTTCGGGTTCTACATTGGGGATATTCTGCCTAGTGTCCTACGCACTTCGGGATGATTTTCAGCTAAGTGATGCAGCAAATATTCGCAATGGGTACTTTCCATATATTCAGGGCCTGCATATTCTTTTGGATTATTTTATTGATCAAGAAGAAGACGTTGTTGGCGGAGATTTAAATTTCTGTTCTTATTATCAAAGTGAGGAAATGTTGTTTAAACGGTTAAATCATTTTGTTATAGAAGCAGATCGGCACACGGAATTTCTACCGCATAAAAATTTTCACCGCTTGATTAACCGTGGTCTGTTAGGAATTTATTTATCGGATGCCAAGGTACGTAAACAGAAAAACGTTCGTAGATTGGCAAAAGGTGTGATCAAAGCAGGCGGTTGGACGAGCTATTTCTTTTACTTCAACGGTCTTGCCTACCGTTCTGTACAAAAATCAGTCCCTTCATTTGTCACCAGGTTAATCTCAAAATAAAAAACAGGCCCTTAGGGGTTGTTGACTATCTAAACTGTCAACAGCTCGGGTGCCTGTTTTTATATTTTTTCAATGGCAATAATGAATGCAGGATGATTTTGTTGATTAATGAATTGGTATTGAAGGACATGTGCTGTTTTTTGGTCAATTTGCTGACAAAAATGAAGTAGGGAATCACGTTCTTCAGCCCCGCCTTTATGTCCATGATAAATAACTAACACAATGATTCCTTCAGCCGCCATCATCTTCAAAAGTTGTTGAATAGCAGCAATCGTAGTTTCAGGGCGAGTTACAATTGTTTTATCACTGCCGGGAAGATAACCTAAGTTAAAAATGGCACCTGTTACCTTACCGTGGTCGATGTCAGGAATCAAGTGGGATAGATGTTCGTGACCAGAATGGAATACAGTAGCTCGTTCTGCCAAACTTTGCTGAATTAAACGTTCCTTGCTGGCGGCAATGGCTTTTTCTTGAATATCAAATCCATAAACGTGTCCAGATTCTCCAACTAGGTCTGCTAAGAACACTGTATCGTTGCCGTTTCCTACAGTTGCATCAATTACGATATCGCCAGGTTGAACTGCTTTTTTGAGTAAATTTTTTGCAAACGGAAGAATCTTGTCTATTTTCATGACTCCTTCACCAAATTACCTTGATAAAATTTCCCCTGCCAACTGTCCCTTTCCTTCAACTCTGCATCAATAGCATTTAAAACTTCCCATTTGTGCACACTCCACATTGGTCCAACCATTAAATCAATCGGTCCGTCACCCGTGATCCGATGAACAATCATTTCTGGTGGTAAAATCTCTAATTGGTCACATACTAATTTTACATAGTCCTCCTGGGACATAAATTCGAGCATGCCTTTTTCATATTGCTTGACCATTGGAGTACCTTTTAACAAATGAAGCAAATGAATTTTTATACCCTGAACATCTAATTTCGCTACTTCACGAGCAGTTTCCATCATCATGTCATAGGATTCAAGCGGTAATCCATTAATAATATGAGAGCAGATGCGAATCCCATGCTTTCTTAGCTTATTAACCCCATCTTGATAACACTGAAAATCATGGGCTCGATTGATAAGTAGCGCTGTCCGTTCGTGTACCGTCTGAAGTCCCAGTTCCACCCATAAATAGGTACGTTCATTCAGCTCGGCTAAATACTCGATAACGTCATCGGGTAGACAGTCAGGACGAGTAGCAATCGATAAACCAACTACACCTTCCTGCTTCAGAACGGCTTCGTATTTTTCACGAAGAATCTCTACCGGCGCATGGGTATTTGTAAATGCTTGAAAGTAGGCCATATATTTGCCATCTTTCCATTTCGTGTGCATTTTTTCTTTAATATCGTTGAATTGAGTTTCTAGGGCCTCAATTCTATTACCGGCGAAATCACCAGATCCGGATGCACTACAAAATGTGCAACCACCGTGTGCAACTGTGCCATCACGGTTCGGACAATCAAAGCCGCCATCAAGTGCGACCTTAAACACCTTATGACCAAATTCTTGGCGCAAGTGATAATTCCATGTATGGTATCGTTTATCATCAGAAGCATATAGAAAAGGTCTCATCTGATTCAATCAGAAAACCTCCTTTATAAAATAGGCTGTGTTAAAGGTGATTGTTGATTTTGCCACTCTGTTGATTGGAGCGGAAGGCGCGAAGACTCCTGCGGGAGTACGGGGCAGGGGAGACCCCGCAGGCGCTAAAAGCGCCGAGGAGGCTCCCCGCAACGCCCGCGGAAAGCGAAGCGCCTGGAGCGGAAATCAACAGACAAGTTTAACACAGCCATAAAATCAATAGCGCATCACATCAATTTTATCATGATGTTACAAGCGAATCCAAATGTATTTATTAAGTGCATGTGCTGGTAATAATTATCCAACTGTTTATGTCATAGGAAAGAGAATGGAGAACAAAATAAGAAATGAAGCAATATGCTTCTAACCAGGGGATTGAGTTATTACAGAAGGGGGTTCTTAGATGGCTACTCGCGACTCAATGGACAATTTAATGCAGCAGGTTGAGGATACGATTCGCTTTGCCGAAGAACAATACAAACAAAGCAGTCTCCAAGAGCACTATAATGATGATAATTACACACAAGCATTACAGCAGCTTGAAGATACTTATCAAGACATTGCTAAAATGGCACTGAGTGCTAACTCGCAACAACGGGAACAACTCCATAGAATGAGACTCCAGCTGCAACAGCTTCAGAATACAATGATTCTAGAAGGGCAATAAGGAGGAAAACCTTTGAAAAAACGTTCTAAGCAACAAAATCCCGAACAGAAAACACGTAATGGAATTAATAATCAAGATCTAGAGCTCGGGCAAGATTTCGACCTTGTCAAGCAAGCAAAGAAGAAGTATGAAAAATCAGGCGGACAGCCTGTGAAATCCAAATTCCATCAAGAAAAAGACCAGTCATCCTAAAATAAGGAAAGATCCCTCATTTTTTTCATCGAGGGGTCTTTTTTTTGTAAATAAATTTTATGCTAAAAATCATACAAAAAAGTGCTTGAAATCACTTGAAATAACAATTTTTCATTAAAAACAACTTGAAAATAGAAGGAAATTCCCGTTCACAGTTTGGAAACAAGTGTATTTTTATTTGTGATGTGCGTCACAGTTTGCCATTTTATAACGTGGTTTAAATAGGGTGTGGAAGAAAAAAATAGAGAAAGTTTTTCTATGGGAGGTGAAGGAATGGTTAAAAAATTTTTGAAAATGGACAAGAAGTTCTTACTAGTGTTGGCCCTTCTGATTGGTGTGTTTTTATCTTTTTCAACGGTAAAAACCATGGCCTACTTGGATTCACCTGGTTTTTGCCAAAACTGTCATACGATGAAATCCGTTCATAAGTCATTTATGGATTCTACACACTCGGATTTACAGTGTAATGACTGCCACCTGCCACATAAAAGTGAGGTCGGAAAATTATTTTTTAAAGGTCGTGCTGGTATGACCCATATTTATTTCAACACACTTGGAACAAAGAATATCCCAGATGTGATTGAGGCAACCGATCGAACAGAAAAGATTATGAATGATAACTGTATTTCTTGTCACAAAAGTACGTTAAGCAATGTTTCGCATGATGCAAAGGAAAAGTGTATCTCCTGTCACAAAACAGTACCGCACGGGAAAGGCTTTAAAGACGATAGTTATAGAAAGCCACCTGTGAAAGGAGAATTATTAGAAAATAAGGGAGGATTTTAGAAATGGGAAGGTTTCGCTTTGGGGTTTATCTTCTCCTGCTTGCTTTTGTTTTTATTATTACTGGGTGCAGCAATGAATCCAGTGAGAAAACAGCTTCCGCTGCAGGTAAGAAGACTACTGGCCTTTCAGCCGATGAAATTAGTAATGAAGCGTTTAAGGACATGTTTCCACTACAATATAACAGTTACAAAAAGAATGAAAAGATGGAAGATACCACTTACGGCGGTTCTGAAAAACGAAGCAAATTTGATGCAGATAAAGAACCCTTGTTACCCATTCTCTTCAACGGTTATGGATTTGCTACCGAGTATAACGAGGAGCGGGGGCATACATACGCTTTAGATGATATTCGCAGCATCAAACGGATTACAGATAAATCGGTTGGCTCTTGTTATACCTGTAAATCAACAGCTGTTCCAAAAATGATTAAGGAAATGGGCGACGGTTATTGGGGGGCTAATTTTAATAAAGATATTTGGCCAAAAGGGGAAACGATGGGACACTCGCCAATTGGCTGTTCGGATTGCCATGATCCAAAAACAATGGATTTGCGTGTAACACGTCCAAGCTTTTATAAGGCATTGGAAGCAAAAGGTATAGATTCCTCCAATCCAACAAAGAATGAAATGCGCAGTTACGTTTGCGGCCAGTGTCACGTGGAGTATTATTTTGCTGCTGATAATAGTGAAGTAACCTTCCCGTGGACAAAAGGATTTAAACCAGAAGAAATGTATGCGTATTACAGCACGATTGCTAAAGAAAAGGGTTTTGAAAAAGACTGGATCAGTAACATTTCTGGGACTCCGATGTTAAAGTCACAGCATCCTGAATTTGAAACACATTCATCAGGGACCCACGGAAAAGCCAATGTTTCCTGTGCCGACTGCCATATGCCATATGAGCGTGTCGTTGGAAAAAGAAAAATCACCTCACATTGGTGGACTT
Organism: Bacillus sp. sid0103; assembly: GCF_019219025.1. Next base: position 42,885 of record NZ_JAHUWN010000017.1, read on the forward strand.
CTCCACTTAAAACGATGCAAACGTCATGCGGTCAATGTCATGGTGACCGTGATTTAGATAAACTGAAAGATCGTGTTCTTGAGATTCAAGAAGCCAATGTCAGTGCGTTGCATGAAGCACAGGATATTTCCACGACTTCGCACTATTATGTAAATAAAATGATTACTTCTGGTGTGAGTCAAGAAAAAATCAAGCAAGCGCAAGAATTTGTTAGAAAGGGACAATGGTTCTGGGACATTATTGCAGCTGAAAACTCTGCCGGGTTCCATAATCCACAGGGTTCGATGGATTCACTAAGAGAATCAGTAGTCCAATCCAACAAAGCCGTTCGCCTCGCCACCGAAGAACTTGTAAAAAAAGGCGTCAACATGGAAGAGGTTGACAAGGAAATTGAAAAAGTGAAAAAGGCCGTTCTCAACGAAAAGAATAATGAGAAGAAAAAGGATGCAGCCGTCAATCACTATTTCCCTGCTCAAGCACCAGTTGTACCCGCAGTACCAAAGAAATAAACACAAAGATTAGTAGAAAACACTGTTGCTTTTTGTGGACAGTGTTTTTTTTTTGTGGGAAAAATGAGTTTGGCGGAAAAGTAGCCGAAGTCGGCGGAATCCTTCTAAAGTTTCGCGGAATCCTTCAGGAAATCCGCGGAATCTCTCCACATGTTGGCGGAATCCTGGCCGAAGTCGGCGGAATCCTGGTGAAGAGTAATGATCCTAAAACAGAGGATCGTTTACATTCATTTCGACGTTCGGTAACACATAAATATGGAAAAGAAAAAGGATTGCGCCTTATCTTAAAAAAGATTAGAATAAATCGTTGGAAATTGAAATAGGAAAGGGCGTTTTTACATGCCACGTGCCTTATGGCTCTTAATAATTGGAATGATTGTTAATGTTACAGGGTCTTCATTTTTATGGCCTTTAAATACAATCTATATTCACGACCATCTGGGTAAGTCCTTATCCGTAGCAGGTATAGTTTTGATGTTAAATTCTGCGGCCAGTGTAATTGGAAATCTATATGGCGGCAATCTATTTGATAAAATAGGCGGCTATAAATCTATCATTTTAGGAATCAGTATTACACTTGCTGCCCTTGTCGGCTTAACGTTCTGGCATGGATGGCCCGAATATATTGTGTTCCAAGTCATCATTGGATTTGGGACCGGAATTATTTTTCCATCGATGTATGCTATGGCAGGGTCAGTTTGGAAAGAGGGAGGACGGAAAGCCTTTAACGCTATTTATGTTGCCCAAAACCTTGGGGTAGCCTTAGGGGCATCGCTTGGAGGGATTGTTGCTGCTTATTCCTTTCAACTCATCTTCCTCGCCAATACCGTCATGTATATCGTATTTATATTAATAGCTGTTTTCGGTTACAAAGGAATCTTAATGGATTCAGGAAAACAAGCATCGGTTGAGATAAATGGTACGACTGATAAAAGCAGAAAAAACCTATATGCTTTATTGATACTGTGCACAGGTTATTTACTGTGCTGGGTTGCCTATGTTCAGTGGCAAACAACAATTGCCTCCTATACACAGGAAATTAATATTTCATTAACGCAGTATAGTTTATTATGGTCGATTAACGGAGCACTCATTGTTGTTGGCCAACCGCTGTTAAATGGTGTGTTGAAGCGTTTTACTGTCTCACTTAAGCTGCAGATGATTATAGGAATTGGGATTTTTATTGTTTCATTTTTAGTAGCAGGGAAGGCAACAGTGTTCTCAGGGTTTCTAGTCGGGATGATTATCCTAACAATCGGTGAAATGTTCATCTGGCCGGCAGTTCCCACAGTTGCCTTTAACTTAGCACCAAAAGGCCGTGAAGGATTCTACCAAGGAATCGTCAACAGCACCGCCACAGGCGGAAGAATGGTAGGTCCCATAATGGGCGGACTCATCGTCGATATGTATAACATGTCAGCATTATTCATCGTACTAATAGTACTATTCCTAATCGCAATCATCACAACCTTAGTTTACGATCGGAGCTTAAAAACGAAAATGGTGTCAGGCACCATCCGTGGACAAATCTAGCATTTGTCCGTGCAGGGTGGACAATGATGGTGAGTTAAGTTGGAGAGAGGCAAAAGCAAAGTTCCTAAATTCAGGAACTTTGCTTTTGCTTGCTTTCGTTAAACTGAAAGCAAGAGGTTACTAAGCGAATACACTCTCATACAACGTATTCACCATGTCTCAGATTAAAACACACGTCCAAACAAAATTTACCCTCAGTTATTCCTGATCCTCTCCGTAAAACACATATTGATTTAGCATTCTCAACTGTAGCGGAAAGCGTATTGCCGGGAGGAACCGTGAATTTGACAGGGCTTCCTCCAGTTCGCCTCACAATAACTTTAATGGATGAAGTGTTCATCGCGCTATTGAATACAGCAATTGTTACGGTGGCATTCTGCACATTGCTTTTTCTCCAAATCTCTAAATTGGAAACCTGGTCGCTCAATAATAAATTCCCACATATGCTATTACAAACAATTTTGCTTATATCTTTTTCTGGAGATGATGACCCGTGGTCTGAGTTAGAATTAATATCAGCATCAACAGTAGTAACAGCATCAACAGTAGTAACAGCATCAACAGTAGTAACAGAATCAGTAGTAGCATCAGCAGTAGTATCAGCAACAGAAACAGATGTTGACTTGAATGAATTACTCCATGCATATAAAGTAGGTATCATTATGAATCAGTCCTTTTTAATTTATAGAATGTAAGACAAAGCTTTTTTGCTTGGGGAAAAGCCTTAAATATTTGACCTTACTTGCATATTCATTAAAAATTTATTACAATAACCGTAATAGTTTATATTGAAAAGACAGTGATCAGGAGTAGTAGTGGTTCATATCCGCACTTAGAGAGTTGACGGCTGGTGGAAGTCAACCGGGTACATCATGAACTCGCCTATGAGTTGCAAGCATGAAGGAATAGTAATGTTTGCCGTTTTCCGCGTTAAGGATGAATGAAGCGAGTGCAGTCAGCACTAATGTGGGTGGTACCGCGGGAAGATACATACAATCCTCTCGTCCCTTTTTGGGATGAGAGGATTTTTTATTTTTTTTTAGGAGGAAGAGCATTATGAGTTTCGATCATAATCAAATCGAACAAAAGTGGCAAAAAAAATGGGAAGAAGAAAAAACATTCAAAACAAGCGAAGAATATGATAAAAGAAAATTCTACGCTTTAGATATGTTTCCATATCCATCAGGTGCAGGACTCCATGTTGGACACCCTGAAGGTTATACAGCAACCGATATTCTTTCCCGCTTAAAGCGGATGCAGGGATACAATGTGCTTCATCCAATGGGATGGGATGCATTCGGCTTACCGGCAGAACAGTACGCCTTAGATACGGGGAACGACCCTGCTGAATTTACAGAACAGAATATCAACACATTCCGCCGGCAAATTAAATCCTTAGGATTCTCGTATGACTGGGATCGTGAAGTCAACACCACCGATCCTGATTACTACAAATGGACCCAATGGATTTTCTTAAAGCTATTTGAAAAAGGCTTAGCCTATATTGACGAGGTAGCGGTAAACTGGTGCCCAGCACTTGGAACGGTATTAGCAAATGAAGAAGTAATTGATGGCAAAAGTGAACGTGGAGGGCACCCAGTTGAACGCCGTCCGATGAAGCAGTGGATGTTAAGAATCACAGCTTACGGTGACCGTTTACTTGAAGACCTTGAAGAACTTGATTGGCCAGAAAGCTTGAAGGAAATGCAGCGCAACTGGATCGGTCGTTCTGAAGGTGCCGAAGTTATTTTCTCAATCGAAGGACACGAAGAGAAATTTACTGTATTCACTACTCGTCCTGATACCTTATTTGGTGCTACGTATGCCGTACTTGCCCCTGAACATGCTTTTGTAGATAAAATTACAACAGCAGAACAGCGCGCTGCGGTGAATGCTTATTTGGATAAAGTGAAAACAAAGAGCGATTTAGAGCGTACAGATCTTGCAAAAGAAAAAACAGGTGTATTTACTGGCGCCTATGCCATCAATCCTGCCAATGGTGAAAAAATGCCGATATGGATTGCTGACTATGTATTAGTAAGTTACGGAACGGGTGCTATTATGGCGGTTCCAGCACACGACGAGCGTGATTATGAATTCGCAAAAGAATTTAACCTTCCGATTAAGGCCGTTGTCGCTGGTGGAGATATTGAAAAAGAAGCCTACACAGGCGATGGTGAACACATTAACTCAGAATTCTTAAATGGCTTGGATAAAACTGAAGGCATTCAAAAAATGATTGCTTGGTTAGAAGAAAAAGGGATTGGTACAAAGAAAGTGACTTTCCGCCTACGGGATTGGCTGTTTAGCCGTCAGCGTTATTGGGGTGAACCAATTCCGATTATCCATTGGGAAGATGGCACAATGACAGCCGTTCCAGAAGACCAGCTTCCACTGATGTTACCAAAAACGAAAGAAATCCGTCCATCTGGAACTGGAGAATCTCCACTTGCGGTTATCGCAGATTTCGTGAATGTTGTAGACCCGGAAACAGGCAAAAAGGGCCGTCGTGAAACCAATACAATGCCGCAATGGGCAGGCAGCTGCTGGTATTATTTACGCTACATTGACCCGAAAAATGGTCAGGAACTGGCATCTCAAGAAAAGTTAAATCATTGGCTTCCAGTTGATATTTACATTGGCGGGGCTGAACATGCCGTTTTACATTTACTTTATGCGCGCTTCTGGCATAAATTCTTATATGATATCGGTGTGGTTCCAACCAAAGAACCATTCCAAAAGTTATTTAACCAAGGAATGATTTTAGGTGAAGGTAATGAAAAAATGAGTAAATCAAAAGGGAATGTAGTAAACCCTGATGATATCGTAGACAGCCATGGTGCTGATACGCTTCGCCTGTATGAAATGTTCATGGGACCGCTAGATGCATCGATTGCTTGGTCGACAAATGGACTTGATGGCTCACGCCGTTTCTTAGACCGGATCTGGCGTTTATTGGTTGAGGAAAACGGGGAATTAAATCCGAAGATACAAGCAAATGAAGAAGCTTCTAGTTTGGAAAAAGTATATCATCAAACTGTGAAAAAAGTGACAGAGGATTATGAAGGCTTAAGATTTAATACCGCGATTTCTCAAATGATGGTATTCATTAATGAAGCCTATAAAGCAACAGTACTACCAAAAGAGTACATTGAAGGATTTGTTAAAATGCTTGCACCTGTTTGCCCGCATATCGCTGAGGAGCTTTGGGAGAAGTTAGGAAATAATGAAACGATTACTTACGAAGCATGGCCAGCTTATGATGAGGCAAAACTAGTGGATGATGAAGTTGAAATTGTCATCCAGGTTAATGGTAAAGTAAAAGCAAAGCTTATGGTACCAACTGATGCAAGTAAAGAATCACTTGAGGGCATCGCAATGGAAGATGCTCATATCAAAGAACAAATTGAAGGAAAGACGATTCGTAAAGTAATCACTGTTCCTGGAAAGCTTGTTAATATCGTCGCAAATTAAACTAAGAAAACGGCCCCTTTCCTGGGGCTGTTTTTCCTAAGGGGATGGATTTGATGGAAGAAATTCAAACGATTACACCAGAAGAATTACAAAAAAAGCTTGAGGCAGGGGAAAAACTTGAGCTCGTTGATGTAAGGGAAGATCATGAGGTTGTATTCGGGATGGTCCCAGGGGCAAAGCATATCCGTATGGGTGAGATCCCTGATAATCTCGACTATTTTGACAAGGAAAAAGAGTATATCTTTATCTGCCGCTCCAGTGCACGAAGCGGGAATGTCTGCCATTATTTGCAGGACCAGGGCTATAAGGTCCGTAATATGGTTGGCGGTATGCTCGCATGGACGGGAGAGACTGAATACACTGAATAAAAGATTCCCTATTCTGGGCTAATTAATTTAGGAAATGGCACAATCAAATGCACTGCATTAAGCAGTGCATTTTCGTATGCACCAATATAGAAGCTATGCTTTTTGACTGAGTAACATCATTTTAGATTTTATATTTCTTATTTAGTAAGTAAGAAAATAGCCTATTTTAGCCTTTTTTATTATCTCTTAAGCAAGATGGAACAATTTGGCATTACACAAATGGTTACCAACAAAAATAAAGGGCAGGCAGACCATGACAAGCTGTCAGTGTCTGTCCTCCCTTTTGCTATAAATGGATTAAGCGAAAAGACGCTTGTACAATGTGATGCAAAATCTTCCTCTATCTTCTGCACCTAAAGTAACTATAAACGTAGTTGGGTTATTAACCGATAATGATACAGTGTTTCCTGCTGGCACGGTTTGAACAATGCCATTAACCGAAAAAATAAATGGTGAACTTCCAGTGTTAGTCACCGTGAAGGTACCTTGAATAAAGTCGCTTGGTGAAGGTGCTGTCCACACTACCTGGTCAATCGGTCCTTGAAGGTTACCACAAATTTCTTCTGTAAAAATCTCTGCTTCTGGGCAGCAAAATGATGTTTTATTTTTATGTGATCCACACATATTAATCATTCCTTCCTTTTAATAATTTTTTACTTACTGTATATTAAATGCGGCTTGTCCGGATTTGCTATATTACAAAAGCGGATTTTTGTAATGTATACTGAGGAAAATAGAGTCACCCAAGTAACGGTAGCGTCAGGAAAATGCGGTTTTACAATTGTAAGGAAGTTTCAACCCATTAAAAAAGCCGATTTCCTGTGCGTTAAGGAATCGACTTCAGAAGGTTTATGATTTTTAGAAATCATTCAATGAGTGACATCAAGTTTAGGTTTATCTTTCAACAACAAACTTCCGATAACGATTAGCGGCAGGATATTGACTGCCGCAAGCACAGTGGCTTGAATATCCGTACCAATCAATAAACCGTGGATGGTAACGAATATATAGAGAATCGGATTCAATGCGTGTAATTTCCGCCATTTTTGATAACCGATTTTTTTCCGTGCTTTGGATGTACCAATCGTCATAATCAAAAAATATAAGGATAATGCGCCGAGCGCCATTGGCCATGGCTTATAGTCTGTCTTAAACGGAATGAGTACCTCAAACCATTGTAATGAGATATACGAATCAATTAATAAAAATCCTACGTGGCCAATGACAAGATACAGGGCCCAATTTGATAGTGACTCGTGCAAAAATAGGGAGGCAGTGACCTTTTGTTTTCGCTTTTTCTGTACTTGGGAGTAGAGTCCAATAAGGACTGACAAGTAAAGTAAAAGGTATGCTGCCAAACCTGTTGCACGAATCATATACCATTCAAACATTTCCAAATTACTTTCCTCCTCTCCAAATATCTCCATCTTTAGTTATGAACACAGTGTTAACACTTCTTTTAGTAACCCATTCTTGTCCATCCTGTTCACCAAGTAAAAGAGCTGTTTTTGCCCAAACGTCCGCTTCCAAAGCAGTTGGGGCAGTAACGGTTGCAGAAACAATAGTGCTTTTACTAGGTTTGCCTGTCTGAGTATCAATTAAATGATGAAACAACTCCCCATTCATAAGCCACTTTCTTTTCATGCTAGTTGAAGTAGCAAGCGCTCCGGTTTCGAACTGAATCGAAGAAATCATCTCTTTTTCTGCAAATGGACTCTCGATCCCAATATTTAATGGCCGTGGTAACGTCCCAAAAATCCGGATATCGCCGCCCACGTTGATAAAGCCATAACCTAACCTTTCTAAAAGTTGTGAGGCGCGATCAATCACCCAGCCCTTGGCTATTCCCCCAAGGTCAATTTTTGCTAATAGGGTTACAGCACGTTTACTTTCATTTAATAGAAAGGGCTGCGAATGAATAGCTGTCACGGATGAAGGTGCTGGTAATTCTAATTCCTTCCCCTTTATCAGTTCAATCGATTTTTCATAACCATGATTTTCAAGCGTTGATAGAATGCTAGGATTAAATATACCTTCTGTTTCTTTATAAAATCGCAGGGCGTCAGATAATATGGAAAACATCTTACTTGTAACCATGACTTCTTTTTCAACCTGCTGGTTTAATCGCGATAGTTCGCTATCAGAACGGAAACGGCTGCAAGTGTCCTCTATTAATTCAAATAGCTTGTAGATGGGCATCATATCGTTGGCAAACAACTCTTGACTAATGGAGATTTGAACAGTTGTACTCATCGAGGGGAAGCGATAAGTATACATCAGGTTCCACCTGTAGTTGTATCATATCCGCCCTGATGTCCCATTTCCGGACCGCCGCCATTTGAGAATTGACCTTGCTGGTTGCTATTTCCGTAGAATTGTTCGTTATCTGCTGTGGACTGATCATTATTATCAAAATTATTGGTTGAACCATCATTTTGATTGAATTGCGATGAGTTATCATCGGTAAAGGATTGGTCGAAACCTTGTCCATGACCGGGACGCTGTTGTGTAGAAAGGTCATCTTGTGATGGCTGAATTGAATTATTATTTGCAGGCTGTCCTTGATTAAATGCAATTTTATTATTCGTTTGACCGCCAGTCGATAGTCCAAAATAGGAGACCATTCCAGCGACTAATGCTAGGCTTCCAAAACTAACGCCCCAAGAGATTTTTTGTTTTTTATCCATGTTTTTTTCTCCTTTCAAAAAGTTAAACTGTCTTTCTTAAATGGAGTTTACAAGTGCAAACTTAAAAAAAACTTAACTTTTTTCGGGAGATAATTTTTAAAATTCAGATAAATGGTTAGAATGATAGTAAAAAAAGAGAGGGAGAGAACTTTGATACAGGTGAAACTGTTTGATCGGGAGCATGAGAAGGATTTGGAAAAGGAAATGAATCATTTTTTAAAAGGAATAGATGAATCAAGCTTACTGGATATTAAATATAATGTGGCCGCAATGGCGGAGGAAGAAGAAGAGGAGCAGATTTATTGTTTTTCAGCGATGATCATTTACAAGGCCTGACAACTTGTCAGACCTTTTTATTTTTTGCAGACAGGGCAGCATTGGTCCCAGCTAATCTTCCCGTTACAAGAGCAGAGGTAATATTGTAACCACCGGTATAGCCATGGATATCAAGAATTTCACCGCAGAAATATAATCCATTCATGAATTTCGAACCCATCGTTTGTGGCTCAATTTCTTTAACTGACACACCGCCGCCAGTGACAAAAGCTTTTTCAAGTGGCAGGGTACCATTTACTTTTACAAGGAATTGCTTGCAACTTTTAGAAAAACTGCGAATTTTCTCATTGGAGATTGTACCGCCTTGCTCAGCTGGATCAACCCCATTTTGTTCTAATAGAAAAAGTAGGTATCGTTCAGGGACTAGCCCTTTGAGCGTATTCTTAATACTTTTCTTAGGCTCACTTTTTACAAGCGCAAGAATTTCTTGAAAAACTTCTTCCTCTTTTTTATCAGGCAAGACATCAAGGCTCATGGTTACTTCTTTTAATTTCCACTTTTTCATGGCCTTTACCACGAACTGGCTACAGCGAAGGACGGCTGGACCGCTAAGCCCAAAATGGGTAAAAATCATATCCATTCGATGTGAGATGATTGGCTTGTCTTTTGGGTTCAAGACACTCAAGTCGATATCTCTTAACGACAACCCTTGAAGCACTTTGTTTTTAATAAAGGGTTCATTAGAGGTAACGGGTACTTCTGTTGGAAACAGCTCTGTAATCGTATGGCCAGCTTTTTCAGCCCAGGCATAGCCATCACCTGTTGAACCCGTATGAGGGACAGACTTCCCCCCAACGGCAATCACGATGGATTTAGCCGATATGGTTTGACCGTCCTTAAGAACCACAGCTGAAACATGCTCATTTTCATAGATAAGCTCACGAACAGGACTATTTTTGAAGACGCGTACATGAAGTTTTTCTAATTGAATTAGTAATGCGTCTACAACGGACTGTGCTTTATCAGAAACTGGAAACATCCGCCCGTGATCTTCTTCCTTTAAGGCAATTCCCAATTTCTCAAAGAATTTAATAATATCTTCATTACTAAAGATCGAAAAAGCACTATATAAAAATTTTCCGTTTCCCGGCAAATGCTTGATGATTTCTTCGATTGGCAGGCGATTGGTGACGTTACAGCGTCCTCCTCCGGAAATTGCTAGTTTTCTGCCAAGTTTGTCGCCTTTATCAATTAAAAGGACTTTAGCACCTTTTTCACCGGCTGCAATGGCAGCCATTAACCCGGATGGGCCGCCGCCGATGACAATGACATCATATTCCATATTTACACCAACTTTATAGTAATCCATCATTCCATTATAAACATTTATCATCAAAATAAAACGAATGTGACCATATTTTATAAATTTCATTTAGTTGTTAGTAGCGTCAGAGAGCAAGAAGTTGTAAACTACTAATAGTGTGCAAAAAAAGTCGAATTATTTTTGTGAAAAAGCGCACGTATTTCTTCGGGTAGGAAGGGATTGTATGCAGTCAAAGCTTTTACGGGGAACATTTATTTTAACGTTTGGAACCATACTATCTAAGATTATCGGATTAATCTATGTTATTCCGTTCTATCAAATCGTTGGAAAACAGGGGACACAGCTTTATTCGTTCTCGTATGTCCCATACACCATTTTTATCAGTATCGCTACGGCGGGTGTACCGCTGGCAGTTTCAAAATTTATTGCAAAATATAATGCGCTCGAAGAATATGCCGTTGGCCGAAAGCTTTTTAAATCAGGACTAGTGGTCATGCTCTTGACGGGGTTTGTAGCATTCTTGGTCATGTATTTTGCAGCACCTCTGTTGGCAGAACTAAGTCATCCCGGAAAAGGACAACTGGCCGATGTAATAACGGTAATACGTGCTGTTAGCTTTGCATTGATTGTTGTTCCATTTATGAGTTTAATCAGGGGTTACTTCCAGGGACATCAATCCATGGGGCCATCAGCGGTTTCACAGGTTGTCGAACAAATTGTGAGAATTGCATTCACACTTGCAGGAGCCTATGTGGTCCTGAAATTTTTAAATGGTACTATTGTTTCTGCAGTTAGTGTGGCCACCTTTGCAGCCTTTATCGGCGCCATCGGGGGGCTAGTCGTTTTATTTTGGTATTGGTTCAAAAGAAAACCTTATTTGGACGAACTGCTTGAACACGATAAAGGGACAATCACAGTCTCTTTAACGGATATATATAAAGAAATCTTTATTTACGCTGCTCCGTTCGTTTTTGTCGGGATTGCGAATCCGTTATTTCAATTTATTGATCAAATCACATTAACGAGGGCAATGGTGGAGTTAGGAATTAATGAGAAATTAGCAGATACCGCTTTTGGAATCCTGAATTTCGAGTCACATAAAATTGTGATTATTCCGGTTTCACTCGCAACAGCATTCTCTTTAACACTCGTACCGAGCATTACAAAGGCATTTGTCGAGAATGACAGCAAAAACCTAAACCGTCAACTAAATCAAACCTTTCAAGTGCTGCTATATTTAACATTACCAGCAGCGATTGGACTTTCTTTATTGGCAGAACCGGTTTACACCACTTTCTATGAGCATGATAACCTAGGGACACAAGTATTAGCCGCATATGCACCGGTTGCGATTCTCTTTTCTCTCTATTCAGTTACAGCAGCCATTTTACAAGGCATCAACGAACAGCGCTTTACCATCTTAAGCTTACTTGTGGGTCTTTTAGTAAAATTTTCGCTAAATATTCCTTTAATTAAAATGTTTGAAACCAGAGGTGCCGTACTTGCAACAGCACTTGGGTATACCGTAGCGATTGTGATAAATCTAATTGTAATCAAGACATTTTCCCGCTATCGATTCCGGCTTGTATGGCGGAGGAGTTTATTGATCGTGATATTCGCAGGTTTGATGTGGGGCGGTACAGAAATTGTCTATAAACTACTATTATTATTCCTGTCTCCTGCTTCCAAGAGTCAATCCGTCTTGCTTATCGTCTTAAGTGCTGGAGTGGGAGCCGTCATTTATTTTTACTTGGGACTGAAATCAGGATTAGTGGACCGTTTATTCGGTGACAGGGTTGATAGAATTAAGCAAAAACTAAGGTTAAGATTTTAAAAATCTTCTGTAAAAGGAGATGGAACCATTGAGAATAGATAAAATGCTGGCTAACCTTGGCTATGGCAGCCGAAAGGAAGTCAAACAGCTATTAAAAAGCAGCGCGGTAAAAGTTGATGATGTTGTAGTAAAAGATGCAAAGCAGCATGTGGACCCATCCACGCAAACCGTGACACTAAATGGGGAAATTATTGAATACAAAGAATACATCTATCTGATGATGAACAAACCACCGGGAGTGTTATCAGCGACAGAAGATACGAAGACAGAAACTGTCATTGATTTATTAGAGCTTGAGGACCAGGTCTATGAGCCGTTTCCTGTTGGCAGGTTGGATAAAGATACAGAAGGATTACTGCTCATCACTAATGACGGTCAATTGGCGCACCGGTTACTTTCTCCGAAAAAGCATGTACCGAAGACCTACTTTGCTGTCATCGATGGTGAAGTAACTGAAGATGATATAGAGGCATTTGCTCATGGGGTCACCTTGGATGATGGCTACGAAACTAAGCCAGGAGAATTGGAAATACTAAAATCTGGAATCCGATCCGATATTGAACTAACGATTACTGAGGGGAAATTTCATCAAGTGAAAAGAATGTTCGAAGCGGTTGGTAAAAAGGTGGTCTATCTAAAGCGGATTTCGATGGGGCCTTTGCCGTTAGATGAAACACTGGAGTTAGGGGAATATCGAGAACTGACAGATGAAGAAGTTGAGTTATTGAGAAATTATCAAGTAAAATAGTCATAAAAAAAGAAAAAGCAGAGTTGCTTTTTCTTTTTTTGTCTATTTCGGGAGACCCCGCTCATTTCTCATGCGCCGAGGAGGCTCCCGGACAGCCTTGTGGGCGCTGAGCGACTGGAGCGGAAATCAACAGGTATGATTACCAGAGCCTAATGGTAAAAAACTATTTTAATCCACGAAAAAAGGACAAAGCATTAGCCTTGTCCTATTTCCCATAACAATAAATTTAAGCTTGTAGGAATGATTGGAACATCCAGTTATGTTTGTTGAGCTTACCAATTAGGCCTAAAAACATATCTCTAGTTACTTCATCATTGTTTTGTTCAGCAACTTCCATCCCCGTCTTTAACTCATCAATAAGTAAAGAAAAATCATGGACGATGGTTTGTACCATCTCTTCGGCTGTTAGAGTTTGATTGGTTTCCTCAATTGTTGCGAGTTGAAGATACTCTTTAAGAGTAGAAACAGGACGACCGCCAATCGTTAATAATTGTTCTGCAAACTCATCAATTGTTGCTGCTGCTTCCTCATATAATTCTTCGAATTTTGCGTGCAGGGTAAAGAAGTGGGGACCTTTCACATACCAGTGAAAACGATGTAATTTAGAATACAGTACATTCCAATTTGCGATTTGTTGGTTAATTACTTGTTCAACTGTCATTTAGCATTCCTCCTAATATCTTATTTGAATTTATTATAACACATATTAATTAAAAGTAAATATTAAATTATAATAATTATAAATAAGATAAAAACATTTGAAAATAATAAGTAACAAGGTTGTTGGATGGGTATCTTAATAATATTTACTTGAAAAGGAAACCTTAATTCTAAGGGGGAACTGTCATGAAACTTACACACGAGCAGGCAATTGAGTTACACGGCTTTAATAACTTAACGAAATCGTTGAGCTTTAATATGTATGATATTTGTTTTACAAAAACGCGGGATGAGCGAGAAGCCTATTTAAAGTATATTGATGAACAATACAGTGCAGACAGGCTCCAAAAAATATTAAAACATGTTTCAGATATCATTGGTGCACATGTATTAAATGTGGCCAGCCAAGACTTTGAACCAGCTGGTGCGAGCGTGACGCTTTTAGTTTCTGAAGGGCCAGTTGCCAATGCACCATCTGAATCCTTTGAAGAATCTCCGGGACCGTTGCCGGAATCGGTGGTCATGCAGTTAGATAAGAGCCATATCACGGTCCATACATACCCTGAATTTCACCCAGATGAAGGAATTAGTACATTTAGAGCAGACATCGATGTGTCTACCTGCGGGGAGATATCGCCGCTGAAGGCACTTCATTATTTGATTCGATCGTTTGAAACGGATGTAATGACCATTGATTACCGTGTACGTGGGTTTACGAGGGATAAAACGGGGCACAAACTCTTTATTGATCATGAAATCAATTCGATTCAGAATTATATCCCAGAGGATGTTGGTGAATTGTTCGATATGATTGATGTCAATGTTTATCAGGAACATATTTTTCACACGAAATGCAAGTTACGCGAATTCGATTTAAATAATTATTTATTTGGGTATACAAAAGATACTTTAACCCCTGAAGAACATATTGAGATTACGGAGCGGTTAAAGATAGAGATGGATGAAATCTTTTATGGGAAAAATATTGTCCAATAAAAAGAGCACGGGTCTCCGCGCTCTTTTTCCATCCGAAAAATTAAGTGTTTAACAAATGATGAAGCATCCTATTTTTGTCATCAAAAAATTGTTTCATTATCCGATAATGATTTGTGTCTTCAAGGGTGCACTCCGTGATACTTTCTTCTGTAAATTCAAGGATCTTTGCATCTGGATATGCCATGATGATGGGCGAATGGGTAGCGATAATAAATTGAGAATGTTCGTTCACCAAATCATGAATTCTTGTCAGCATCGACATCTGCCGCAGTGGGGAAAGGGCTGCTTCCGGTTCATCTAAAAGGTATATCCCATTTCCGCTAAAACGATGAAGAAATGTAGCAAAGAAGGCCTCACCATGTGACTGCTCATGGAGGGAAACTCCACCGAAGGATTCAATCACTTTACGGCCTCCGCCGCCTTTATCCAGCTCCTCAATATTGGATGCAACATTATAAAAACTTTCTGCCCGAAGGAAAAAGCCATCCTTAGGCTTTTCAATTCCTTTAATTACTTTAAGGTAGTCCGCAAGAGGAGAATGTGAATCGTAGGTTGAAAAATTGAAATTAAAGGAACCGCCCTCAGGATTAAAACCTAGCGCAACCGCAATCGCTTCAAGCAAAGTAGACTTACCCATGCCATTTTCACCAATGAGAAAGGTAACTTTTGGGTGGAAGGATAGTTCGTCCAATGTTTTTATACTGGGCAGATTAAAAGGATATTTATGAAAAGAGGGAATTTCCTCTCTCTTCAAATTAACTCTTCGTAAATATTGAGAATTTAACATAATCATGACCTCAGATTTATAAGAATTTGGTTTCCTGCTTAATTTATACAGTAGCATAAATTTCCTGCTAATCCCATTATCAAAAAATAAGAAATGATTGACATGAAACCAAAAGGTGTTATATAGTCTTTGTATGAAACCAAATGGTTTCGCAATTTAAGAAATAATCGCAGCACTATTAGAGGAGGCAATTCATATGGGTAACGAGTCACAAGCAACATTAGAGGATATTAAGTATACAGTCGTTTATAATGCTCCGATTGCAAAAGTATGGGATGCAGTAGCGACAGCAGAGGGCTTGGGTGCATGGTTCATGCCGAATGATCTTCAGCCTATTGAGGGTCATGAATTTCATTTAAATGCAGCGCAATTTGGGATGTCACCATGTAAGGTAACACATGTTGATCCGCCAAACCGTCTTTCTTTTAATTGGGGTAAAGATTGGACACTAACATTTGAACTAAAAGAACTGGATGATAAAACAGAATTAACTTTAATCCATGGCGGTTGGGACGCGAACAAAGTTACTGAATTTGGCGCGCCACATACTCCAATTCGTGAAAACATGAATCAGGGCTGGGCAGGTCTTGTCAAAAAATTACAAGCATATGTTGAGGCATAAATGGCAGCTTTATCGGCAAAGCATGATGTCTTTCAAGCCATCGCTGATCCAACAAGACGAAAGTTGTTAAAACTGCTAAGCAAGGAAGAAATGCCTGTCACTGCAATAAGTGAACACTTTCCGATAAGCCGGACCGCCGTATCAAAGCATCTACGTGTCTTACGAGAGGCGGGACTGGTAAAGGAACGGAAAGCTGGCAGGGAAACTAGGTACAAGCTTGAGCCAGAACCCTTATTTGAATTAAAAGATTGGCTTCAATATTTTGAGCTATTTTGGGAAAATAAATTGTCAGCACTTAGGCTTTTTGTTGAATCTGATAATCAAGAAGTTAAACAGCATCATTCTGAAATTGATAAGTCAGACAACAAAATAGAATGAAAAAAGTGATACCCATTTATTTATTGGGTATCACTTTTTTAGTTTTTATAAAGAAAGCTCCCCAGATTGTTTAGCATGTTGAAGATGACTTGTCACCCATCCAATAACACCAGCAATTACTAGGTAGATGAGTAAGATGAGTAATTGCTGTTGAAGTTGAGCCCAGTTTCCTAAAGATATAACATCTTGGAAACTTTGTAACGAATGGGACATTGGTAAAATGCTTCCGATTTTGCTAAGGACAGGATTACTCAATTCACCAGGGAAGGTTCCGCCACATGTTGCTAATTGTAAGACCAGTAAAGTGACTGCCATAAATTTACCTGCTACACCAAACAAGGTCACTAACATAAGGATAAACGTCATGAAGGTAAAGGAGACAATGACACTGGATAAAATAAACAATGGAACACTAGCTACATGGATTTTGAATCCGAAAAGGACTACCAAATCGACAATTAACACTTGGATTAACGCGATCGAGTACTTTAGTCCAAGTTTATTTATATAGTGTTGCGTTCCATTGACCAATAAGTCTTGTCTGCGTCCTAGTGGAAGAATGTTAGCCGCCATAATTCCTCCTACATAAAATGCCAAAGAAAGAAAATATGGGCTAATTCCGGTGCCGTAATTCGGAACCTCGGATAAATCTGATTCTATTAATTTGACGGGTTCAGAAAACATTGAAGTTAATTGATCATTATTATGAATACTTGATGTTTGTAGCGCCGCATCATTTAATTTAGAGGCTAACTTGTCTGAACCCACTGTCAATTGACTCAAACCATCTACTAATTGATTTGTACCATTATCTAATTTATTACCACCGTTTGCTAAATCGTTAATTCCAGTGTTTAAAGAGGAAAAACCATTTTTCCATTGAGAGAAACCATTGGAAAATTGAATTGTGCCCTCAGACAATTTTTTTGCCCCGTTGGCAGCTTCATCCATTTTATTTCCGAACCTATTCATCCCATCTTGAATTTTTTCTTGACTTTGAACTAATTGATTTGCCCCCTGTGCAAGTTGGGCTTGCCCGCTGCTCAATGAATCAGCTGCCTTGGAAAGGCCAGTTGACATGGCGGCAATTTGTTGGAAGGTCGGGTCATCTTGCATCTCAGGATGATGTTTAATAAATTGTTCTACAGCTTTTGTTAAATGATCGGTTTTGTCTTTCATTCCTTCTTGACCTTGGGATAACTTTTCACTACTCAAGACAAAAGATTGCATGCCTTTAGATAATTGTTCCATCCCGGATTTTAAAGTTGTGTGACCTTGTGAAAGCAGTTCGATGCCATTCGAAAGAGAGTGAGAGCCATCTTTTAAACCGTCAAGCCCTTTCTTTAATTTTTCTTGTCCGGTGGAAAGTTGCTGACTTCCATCCTCTAGCTTTTTTGCCCCATCATTTAAGCGGTGAACACCATCTGAAAGCAGAATCATTCCATTCTTGGCATCCATCGTTCCTTGATTAATTTTTGAGGCTCCATCGCCGGCTTCACGTAATCCGTCTGCTAACACAATAAACTTTGAAAATACTCCATCAGCATAGGATTTGGTAATGCTGGCCGCTATTTTTGTTTTCATTTTTTCCGTTGCGGTAGTACTTATTTGTGAAGCAACGAAGTTTTTTCCTGGGTTTATTTTATAATGCAGGTTTGCCTGCACTGGATGTTCATCCATTAGTGTACTGATTTTTTGTGAAAAATCCTTTGGAATTGTCAGCACCATATAATATGTCCCATCCTTTAAACCTTGGTTTGCGGCGTTTTCAGAGAGAAAGGAGAACTTCAGATCCTTGTTTTCTTTTAAGTTTTTGACAAATTCCTGACCTGCTTCAATCGACTTGTTATTCATCATCCCACCTTGATCTAGATTAACGACAGCGACTGGAAGTTGATCTAAACGCCCATAAGGATTCCAATAACCTGCGAGAAAGAAACCAGAATATATTAATGGAACAATTAATAGAAACACTAAAGCTATCCTTCCATGCTTATGATGCCACATCATCTTTAAATCTCTAAATACTAAGTGAATTCCTTTCATAAATTACCCCTTAACCTTTAGTTTTTTTACATAACCACTATGATAAATACTTTTTGCTATATTGTATAATATATAATTAGTTATCAATTAGTAGCTTTCAAGCTATTGAAAAAGGAGGGGAATAATGGAGTTTTTACAATTACAGTATTTTCAGACCGTAGCCAGACTGGAGCATATGACCAAAGCTGCTGAAGAACTTCAAATTGCTCAGCCTTCTTTAAGTAAAACGATAGCCCGATTAGAGGAAGACCTGGGTGTTCCATTATTTGATCGGAAAAATCGGCAGCTCAGGCTAAACGACTATGGAAAACTATTTTTAGAACGAGTAAATAGAATGTTTTTAGAATTAAATGAAGGGAAAAGAGAAATCGCGGAAAGAGCCCATCAGGGGCAAACACAAATTACCTTAGCTGTAAGCATTCCAAGAGTCCTTCCTGAGTTATTGAGTTCTTTTTTAAAGGAATTTCCCAATGTTACATTTCAACAAGTATTGGAGTCAACTTCCTCCATGAAAAGTCAGCTTGAAAAGGCTGAGATTGATTTTTGTATTTCATCTGTGCCGATTGAGGGGGAGGAAATTGTTTGGGAACCTCTAATGACAGAAGAGATATACTTAATTGTTCCCCCGGAACACCAGCTAGCAGGGAAAGAGAAAATATTTCTCCATGAAGTTAAGGATGAACCATTTATCAGTATGAATACTGGTTTCGGGTTTAGAAACGTAACAGATGAATTTTGTCGTGAGGCAGGATTTGTTCCAAACATTGCTTTTGAAGGGGATGAGCCTGGGGTGATTGGGGAATTGGTAAGACAAGGATTAGGTATTGCTTTCATTCCGGAAATTTCGTTACTCCATAAGACGAATCCCTTTCCAAACAAACTGAGTATTATTGAACCAAAATGCCAAAGGACCATCGGGCTGGGCTGGTCAAAGAGACGTTATTTATCTGAGGCAGGACAACAATTTCGTCAGTATGTGATTGAATATTTTTCTAGGCTTTCTCTTTGAAAAAGCAAAAAAGGCCATCGTGTAGTTGATGGCCTTTTTGTATTTGTCTCTGATAAAGCTCATTGTTGATTTTGGCACCCTGTTGATTGGAGCGGAAGGTGCGAAGACTCCTGCGGGAGGCTCCCCGGACCGCCCACGGAAAGCAAAGCTTCTTTCGCTCCAATCAACAGGCAAGTTCAACAAAGCCTTGTTTTTATTAAACAGTAATTTCTTTAAAATCATTTTTTCTTACAACAAATGAGAGGATGATTAGCATGCCAAACGTGGCCAAGCTGACTGATGTACCAATAAGATTATTTGGATTAAACACAAATCCAATAAAGATAACACTTATAGATACAATCGCGAAGATGGTTGTGAATGGATACCATTTCACTTGAAAAGCCGGTTGACTTTTGTAGAGCGGTCTTAGTTTTAATTGTGCAGCGCAGATACTGATCCAGATTAACATAACGGTAAATCCCGGAATCGTCATAAGATAACCGATTACCTGACTAGGTGTTAAATAAGCTAAATAAACACCTCCTAGTATACAAACACTTGTAAGTAGGATTCCTGTTAATGGAATTCCCTTTGTCGAGAGTTTTGCTAGAACCTTCGGAGCAACACCACTTTGTGCCATCGAAAAAAGCGTTCTCGATGTCGCATAGATTCCTGAATTTGCAGCCGAAAGGACGGCAGTCAATAGAACAAAGTTCATAATATGTGCTGCCCCCGGTAAGCCAGTTGCACTGAACACCTGAACGAAGGGACTGTCTGCACCCGTAACTTTGTCCCAAGGCATAAGTCCACAAATAATAAGAATAGGTAAAATATAAAAAATGATAACACGCCATATCGCACCTTTAATTATTTTTGGCAGCACTCGCTCGGCATCTTTTGTTTCAGTTATAGCTATCCCGATTAATTCCGAGCCGCCATAAGAAAACATCACCACTAAAAAGGCACTGAACGTTCCACCCAATCCATGCGGGAAAAACCCACCGTGTTCTGTATAGTTGGCGAGTGGATCCTGAATCGAGCTGGGAATAAGTCCAAATAGGAGTGAAAAACCTAAAATGATAAACGCGACAAGGGCGATAATTTTAACTCCTGCAAACCAAAATTCAAGTTCCCCATAATATTTCACTTGGGTTAAATTAATTCCTACAATGACAACGGCGCAAAGGAAACTTAGCAGCCATAATGGTATCGTTGGAAACCAAAATTGCAAAAAACTTCCAGCTGCCAATAATTCAACGACGGTTACAATAATCCAATTGATCCAGTAAAGCCATCCTACGATATAAGAAACTTGGAATCCAAATGCTTTGTATACTAAATGCTGTACATTTAAGTTTGGAAAGGCAAGCGCCATTTCTCCTAAGGCAGTCATAATGATAAAAAGTAATAGACCACCAATTAAATAGGCTACGACTACACTAGGTCCTGCAATCGATAATGTATCGGAACTGCCTTTAAAAATCCCTGTACCAATCATACCAGCTAAGGCTATAAACTGGACATGCCTTGGCAATAGCCCCTTTTGTAAATTCTGTTGATTATTTTTCATGTCTTCTACCCACTTCTCTTTTTTGCTTAGACGCTTTTAAGCGCTAAAGTGATTGTTATACTAATATACCATACTATCGAAATCTGTCAATCACGTTCTCGTGTATGGTTAATTTTGGTAAAGGTTAAAATATTAGCTGTAAGAATTTTTTTTGGTTGAAGGAAACTTTGTTTGAAGTGGCGAATATAATAAAAGAAAGTAGGAGGATGATGCATATGTTCATAACCCCTCGATTACAGCGGAGGATTTTCATGTATTCATATGTTTTTAGGAAACTCGGTATTTTAAGTGAACAAGAATATAAACAAATCACAAATCAAGTACATGATCAGCCTTGAAAGTTAGTCAAATAAAAAGCACGCGAGCGTGAACTCGTGTGCTTTTTTATTAAATCATATGTGATTACTTTTTTTGTTATGAAGTCATTTTTACTCTCTTTTGCGTAGTCGTCCATTTTCCGCGGCTTGGGCTTATTACCAAGTCATTGTAGGCTAAGACATTTAAATCTCGTTGTATGGTGCGAGGAGTGATACCAAATTCCTCTACAAGTTCCTGCGTTGTGACAGTTCCATTATTGCGAATAAACATGTAGATACATTTGATGCGGTTTAACATCCGGTTAGTCGAAGGTTTCAAAGAACCACTCCCTATCCTTTTTTCAAACCTATGGCGTAATCCCTCTACCGACAGCCTGTATGAAGATTCCTCTTCAAGAATATGTAGTTTTCTTTTCCGCGCAGACAACTCCTTTTTATGGATGTTTACTGTGGATACGTAGATGACTTCCATCTACCCTTATTGTAACCACAAATTTTGAAAATTTCCACCAATATACTTTATTTTACAAAATAATTATCAAAATTTTACACAAATTGTTCGGATATTCGCCCCCCCTTACAGTACTCTTACTATAGCTTATGGGCGTTAATGTATGGATTATGACGAATTATTTGAATTTTTAGTTAAATCAGTATGTATCATTTTTCATGATAAAAAAATTGAAGCAAAATTGATAACAGAATTGAAATAATGATATTGTTACTATAGAAGTGATTTCATCAACTATAGGGGGGGGATTACAGAATTGACAAAGATTGATTGGGTGAGTGAAGTTGAAAAAAGAAAAGAGTCTTTGATTAAGGACACACAAGATCTATTACATATAAGAAGTCTTTTAGATGAAGAGAATCCATCTGCTGATGCACCGCTTGGAAAAGGGGTGAAAGAGGCGCTTGATTTCATGCTAAACCTTGGGGAAAAGGATGGTTTTATCCCGAAAAATGTAGGGAACTTGGCAGGACATCTGGAATTTGGCGAGGGAAAAGAATTGCTTGGCATCCTTTGTCATGTGGATGTGGTTCCAGAAGGTGATGGGTGGTCCAGTGACCCTTTTAGTGCGGAAATTCGCGAAGGGAAGATTTTTGCCCGTGGTGCATTAGATGATAAGGGACCGACAATGGCCGCCTATTATGCAATGAAAATCGTTAAAGAACTTGGTTTGCCACTTAAAAAGCGTGTCCGAATGATTATCGGTACGGATGAAGAAAGTAATTGGCGCTGCGTAGAACATTATTTTAAACATGAAGAAATGCCATCTTTAGGATTTGCCCCTGATGCAGATTTCCCGATTATTAATGCAGAAAAAGGAATTGCTGATTTTGATATGGTTCAAAAAAAATTCCTTCATGAAGAAAACGAGGCAATTGCCAAAGTTCTACGTTTTAGCTCAGGCAAACGGTACAACATGGTACCTGATTTTGCAGCCGCTACCCTTCATATTAAGGAAAACCCGGAAGAAATGGTCCAGCAATTTTCGAATTTTATGAAGGAATATCAACTGGAACATGATCACAAAATCGAAAATGGAGAATTAATTTTAGAAGTAAAGGGTGTCTCGGCTCATGGGATGGAACCGAAAAACGGTATAAATGCAGGGGTGTTTTTAGCAGAGTTTCTTTCTAAACAGGACCTGGATGCCAATGCTGCCCACTATTTCCGTTTCGTATCCCGCTATTTCTTTAATGATTCAAGAGGGGTAAACCTAGGCGTCGCCTATTCAGATGATATTTCCGGCGACTTAACGATCAACCCTGGTAAACTTTCTTACTCCGATGAATCGGGTGGAAGTATTGGCATGACTTGCAGGTACCCAGTTACAAATAAAATGGAATCCACACAAAAAAAACTGGATGATCTTTTGCGTAATGAGGGATTTATGATAGAGAATTTTTCTGACTCAAAACCACATCATGTCGATGAAAAAGAGTTCCTAATTCAAACACTGAAAAAAGTTTATGAAGAACAAACAGGAGACAAAGCGGAGTTAATCGCGATTGGAGGAGGCACATACGCCCGTTCCCTAAAAGCTGGGGTCGCATTTGGACCATTATTTCCAGGCAGACCAGATATCGCCCACCAAAAGGATGAATATATGTATATTGAAGATTTACTTAAAGCAACCTCAATTTACGCTCAAGCAATTTATGAACTGGCAATGAATGAATAATATAGATATAAGGGGAGATGGAGAATGAAATATGCAATCTTGGATGGGAAAATGATTGAACGTTCAGAGGCAAAGGTTGATGTGGAAGACCGTGGCTATCAATTTGGGGACGGGGTATACGAGGTCATCCGTGTCTATAACGGAAAAATGTTCACAGTAACGGAACATCTCAATCGTTTTGTGAAAAGTTTAGAGAGTATTGGCATCACACTCACATATACGATGGATCAGTTTACGAAATTGCTTGAAGAGCTTGTTGCGAAAAATAATCTTAAGTTAGGGACGATTTATATGCAAATTACGAGAGGAGTCGCACCTCGTAATCATGCTTTTCCAACGGAAGATGTAAGGCCGAGTTTAGTAGCCTATACGAAAGAAGCAATTAGACCATTAGAGAGTCTAAAAACGGGTGTAACAACAATCGTTACAGAAGATATTCGCTGGCTGCGCTGTGATATAAAAAGTTTGAATTTGCTAGGAAATTTATTAGCAAAACAAAAAGCGGCCGAAGTTGGCTCCTATGAAGCCATTCAACATCGCAGCCTGGATGTGACGGAAGGAAGTTCATCGAATATCTTTATTGTTAAAAATGGTAAGGTTATTACACATCAATCGGACAACTTGATATTAAAGGGAATTACAAAAGATGTTATCCTGCAGATCTGTGCAAGGAATAACATTGTAGTTGAGGAACGTACATTCACCCTCAATGAACTTTTTGATGCAGATGAAGTGTTCCTATCAAGCACTACATCAGAAGTGATGCCAATTATTGAGGTGGATGGGAAGAGAGTGGGGGATGGTTTTCCTGGTCCTATTACAAAAAGTCTGCAGGAATTGTTTGAGAAAGAAATTGAAAAACAATGTGGAGCACTTAATGATAAAATCCTAAATTAGAAAAAAAGACGTGAACACAGAAAAGTGTCCACGTCTTTTTATGCTTAAAAAGAAATATAAAAATTTGAACTTAGATAACTGTCTAGCTCCAGTGCCTAGGGGCTCAGGGGTCATAAGCCAATCTGTCCTGAAGGTAAAAAAGCAACCTTCACGCAAGCTAGTCCTATGACTGACGCCCCTGAGCAAGTCGCTTCCGCTTTTCTGTTTCCCTTTATCTCACAGTTGGAGCGCTTCAGTAGATACGCCTCCGAAACGGGCTATTGATGACCGTGAAGCGGTAAAAAGAGCCCCTACGGTAACCAATGGACGTTATTGATGACCGTGAAGCGGTAAAAAGAGCCCCTAGGGTAACCAATGGACGTTATTGATGACCGTGAAGCGGTAAAAAGAGCCCCTAGGGTAACCAATGGACGTTATTGATGACCGTGAAGCGGTAAAAAGAGTCCCTAGGGTAACCAATGGACGTTATTGATGACCGTGAAGCGGTAAAAAGAGCCCCTAGGGTAACCAATGGACGTTATTGATGACCGTGAAGCGGTAAAAAGAGCCTCTAGGGTAACCAATGGACGTTATTGATGACCGTGAAGCGGTAAAAAGAGCCCCTAGGGTAACCAATGGACGTTATTGATGACCCAGAAGCAGTAAAAAGAGCCCCTAGGGTAACCAATGGACGCTATGCTTCCGCTTTTAAAACTGGAACAAATCACTCGATAAATACCGTTCCCCCGTATCGCAAGCAATACACACAACGACATCATTAGGAGTTAATCGTTTCGCTACTTCTAATGCAGCAAAGCAAGCCCCTCCCGAGGACGGTCCGACTAGAATTCCTTCTTCAGCTGCTAATCGACGCGCTATATCATAGGCATCTTCATCATTGATTTGATGGATTTCATCATAGATATTCTGGTTCAGAATAGCTGGAATAAATCCTGGGCTAGTCCCAACAAGTTTGTGCTTACCCGGTTTCCCGCCTGATAGAACAGGTGAGCCTTTTGGTTCAACAACGTGAACTGTTATATTTTCATAATGAGCTTTTAACGTTTCTCCTGTACCCGTAATGGTCCCACCTGTACCAGCGGTGGCAACAAATGCTGTGAGCGGTTTCCCAATTTCCTTCATCGCCTCGATGATTTCTACAGCGGTAGTCAATCGGTGGGCATCGGAGTTCGCATGATTTTCAAATTGCATCGGGACGAAACTATTTGGAATGCCATTTGCTAATTCAAGTGCTTTTTTTATGGCACCTGGCATTTTTTCATCCCCAGGTGTAAGGACAACTTCCGAACCATAAGCTCTTAAGATACTGATTCGTTCTTGTGTCATTGTATCTGGCATCACGATAATTGATTTATAGCCGCGTGCTGCGGCATTCATGGCCAGGCCAATTCCTGTATTTCCACTTGTCGGCTCAATTATTGTTGAACCAGGTACTAATTTTCCTGCCTTTTCTGCTTCAATGATCATATTAAAAGCAGCTCGGTCTTTCACGCTTTTGCTTGGATTAAAGTACTCAAGCTTTAAATAGACCGATGCCCCATTTTTAGGTGCTAAGCGATTTAATTTAACGAATGGTGTATCTCCGATTAATTCTGCAATATTGTTGACTACTTTCAAGGGGACCGTCCTTTCCATTTTTACTGATTAATTAGTTTCTTATTTAATATTAAATAAATTTTACCTCTTTGTAAAAAAATTGGCTAATTGTCTGTCTGCTACTAGATACAATTAGGACAAAATAGACTAGAATTATCTAGAGAAGGGAACATAACAATGGAACATCAATCTCATTTTTTCTTTGCGGTCAGAATGCCTGATGAAACAAAATTAGTCATGAAAGAGCATATGGGAAAAATAAAGGAAAGGACTCCTTTTAGCCGTTGGGTTCATTATCAGGATCTCCATATTACCTTAGCGTTTTTGGGCAGTTCCCCGCCCGACAAACTTGCAGAAGCCGATAAAAACGTCAAAACGGTTCTTAGCAATGAGACGGCATTAACACTGAAAATAAACAAACTTGGATTCTTCGGCAGTGTTACTTCTCCCCGTGTTTTTTGGGCGGATACTGAGGAAAGCAATCATTTATATACCATCAGAAAAAAGGTATTTTCAGCTTGCGAGAAGGCTGGGTTTCAACTGGAAACAAGACCATTTCGTCCCCATATCACACTTGCTAGAAAGTGGATAGGGGAACAACCTTTCCGAAACGAAATGCTAGCTCTTTGGGAAGAAATTCAGCCAGCTCCCCTTTCATTTACATCCGGTGATGTAGTGCTATACCAAACACACCTAAACAAAACACCAAAGTATGAAGCGATAAAAATATATCCTTTAACAAGTACCAAAACATAAAATGAAATAAAGGTAAGGTTGGTTTTATGAAACAAATTTACTTTATTATTAATCCTAAGGCAGGCAACGGTCATTGCTTTAAGATATGGAAGAGAGTGGAACATCAACTAAGAGGGAACAATGTTTCGTACCTAGCATTCTTTACCGAATACCCCGGCCATGCAAAGGACCTCGCAAGCCAAATTGCATTAAAGAATCTAGAGCAAAAGATTATTATTGCTGTTGGTGGAGATGGAACAATGCATGAGGTGATGAATGGAGTAGTAGATGATCATCATATTACACTTGGATTTATCCCTGGGGGGTCTGGAAATGATTTTTCAAGAGGTTTTCAAATTCCTGTCGATCCTCTCGAAGCAATAGCAGTCATTCTTCGACTGGGGAAACAAAAGGGTTTGCCCATCGATGTTGGGAAAATTACATTGGCTGATTCCAATGAGCACTATTTTATAAACAACATGGGTGCAGGGTTTGATGCGATAATTTCTTATGAAGTTAATCAATCGCGGATGAAGGCATTATTAAATAAACTCGGGATGGGCAGGATGGTTTATGTTTATTTTATGTTAAAAAAATTATTTACTTATAAAACCTCAACAATTGATTTATCAATTGACGGGAAAAAGCATATATTTGAACAAACATGGTTTGTAACGGTTTCCAATCAACCGTATTATGGCGGTGGTATGAAAATTGCCCCCCGGGCTGAGCCGGATGATGGTCTTTTTGATATAACGGTGGTCCATCAATTAACAAGATGGAAACTGCTGCTTGTTTTTATTAGTGTATTTTGGGGGAAGCATATCCATTTTAAAGAAGTGAAAACATATACGGGCAGGAATGTTTCCATCCATTCACCTACCAAACTTTTTGTTCATGCTGATGGAGAGCATATCGGATTTATACCATTAAAAATAGACCTTCAAGCAAGGGCTCTGGAGGTATTAACGAGAAGAAAACATACGGAAGAAGTGGAGATGAAAGAGAGGGATTCGAATGATTGCTACTGACCGAAATTTCTTTGCCTATCTAGATGAGATGAAGATCATTACGATTCTTCTTCCTCTTTCTTATCATCACGGATTATCATCCTCCTTTTCGATTACGAATGATTTTCAAGAACATCCTTTGAAAATCATTGAGAAGAGACAAATCGATAATAAAATGAAATATATTTGTGAATTATCAAAGGATTATTCTTTTGAAAAACAATATATGATTATTGATGAACATGGCGGGAAAACAGACCTCCAAATTGGTGCCGTGATTCGAACGGACGCCTTTGATGAGAAATTCTATTATGTCGGTAATGACCTTGGAGTTACTTTTCAAGCAGATTTGACCTGGTTTAAGCTTTGGGCACCCACGGCCACTCAAGTTAAATTGAAGTTACGTCCATCTAATAGCAGTTTTTCAGAAATTGTAAAAATGAAGCGAGAAGATTGCGGCGTATGGTCCGTTGCTTTAAATCGGGATTTGGAGCTCTATCATTATAGTTTTCTTATCCTAGTGAATCAAGAATGGCGTGAGGCAGTGGATCCGTATGCAAAAGCCGTGACCGTCAATGGTGAACTTGGAGTCATTGTGAGACTTGAAAAAACACAAAGGCCACGCCCCAACTTACCTGCTATTGAAAATGCAGTTGATGCAATCATATATGAAACACATATTAGGGATTTTACGATTCATCCAAACAGTGGTGTAATGAATAAGGGACTGTATCTGGGTGCAGGCGAGCATCATACAAAAGGGTTGGATGGAGAACCTACAGGATTAGCTTATATAAAAGACCTGGGTGTTACACATATCGAATTCTTACCCTTCCATGATTTTGCAGGTATAGATGAATTACAAAGGAATCATGAATATAATTGGGGATATAATCCTCTCCATTTTAATGCTCCTGAAGGCAGCTATTCAACGAATCCTGCAGATCCATATTCAAGAATCCAAGAGCTTAAGCAGCTAATTGATCAAGTTCATAGTCTTGGCCTCCGAGTAATTATGGACGTGGTATATAATCATGTCTATGTTCGTGAGACTTCGTCATTTGAGAAGGTGGTTCCGGGGTATTATTTTCGTCATAACGAGATTGGACTCCCTTCGAATGGGACTGGTGTAGGAAATGATATTGCCTCGGAACGCAAGATGGTCAGAAAATTTATCGTCGATTCGATTCAATATTGGCTGGAGGAATATCATATTGATGGATTTCGCTTTGATTTAATGGGAATCTTGGATGTAGAAACCATGGAAGAAGTAAGGAAAGTTTGTAACAGACAATCAAAGCAAACGATTATTATCGGTGAAGGCTGGAGTCTTAACACACCGCTCCCTGTAGAGCAGAAAGCAACAATCGCAAATCAGGCAAAAATGCCGCAAATAGCTCAATTCAATGATAAATTTCGCGATTCTATAAAAGGTAATACCTTTAACTTGTTTGATAAAGGTTTTGCCTTAGGAAATGAACATTACAAGGAGGCAGCAAATGAAGTTATAACGGGTAGTATCGGCTTTACGAAACAGGGGTCGGGTGCTTTTAATGAACCCTTTCAGTCGGTGAATTATGTAGAATGTCATGATAATCATACGATGTGGGATAAACTTCTGGCATGTCTCCCCGATAATGATGATTCTTTACGAATGAAATATCATCGTCTTGCCACAGGGATTGTTTTGCTTTCCCAAGGAATCCCCTTTCTTCACAGTGGGCAAGAGTTTTTTCGGACAAAAAAAGGTGATGGAAATAGTTACCGTTCTTCTGATAAAATAAATCAACTTGACTGGGAAAGAAAGATTATATATAAAGATGACGTGAAATATATTAAAGGACTAATACAAGTTCGTAAGGAATTTTCTTGTTTCCGAATGAGAACTTCTGCTGAGATATGTGCACATACACGCCAATTACCATTAGCGTCACCACTATTGGGGTATTGGTTTATAAGGGATGATAATGAAATAATTTTTCTCATCAATCCCACCTTAAAAAAGCAAGCGATAACGGTACCAGAAGGGGATTGGGCTGTCTTAGTAGATCATGATCATGCGGGAATAACAGGCAAGTGGGTCTTACAGGGGAATGAAATATGTATCCAACCTGTTTCCATTAATGTTTTGCTGAAAAAATAGTTTCTGCAGATGTACTTGACGAAAAAAGGTAATCCGAGATAGAATTTAATAAGATGGCTATTGTGTGCAATGGTTTCAATAGCTTTTTTTTTATTTCTAAAAAATAAAAGCTGTTTATGAAACTGTGGTAATATAAGACCTTCCGGCAGCGCAGGTTATACCTCTTATATAAGGGGAATAAGCCCATTAGAACGGCATAAATTGAAGGTGAGCAATTTTGGATCATATACTAGGACAAGAGTGGGAAATTACCCCTGCTGGAGGCAAAACAGGTGAAGCCTTTTATGCAAAATATAAAGACCAAAGGCTTTTTTTGAAGCGGAATTCGTCTCCGTTCCTTGCTGTCCTATCAGCAGAAGGCATTGTCCCAAAACTTGTTTGGACAAAAAGGTTGGAAAGTGGAGACGTGATCACTGCACAGCAGTGGCTTCCTGGTAGAGAACTAAAGCCGTCGGAAATGAATCAAGAACTCGTGGCAAGACTGTTAAAGAAGATTCATTGCTCAGAGCCTATGCTGGGTATGTTAAGCCGGATCGAAAACTCTCCATTACATCCTGAACCCATATTGGAATCGGTGGTAAACGAGTTAGATGAGCAGGTACTTTCATTGCCTGAAACGCAAAAAGCCTTGAGCTTTTTAAAAAAGGAAGCATTAAACGTCTATTGTGATGAAAAAGTCGTTTGTCATGGTGATGTAAACCATAACAACTGGCTGCTTGCAGAAGACAACCAGTTGTACTTGATTGACTGGGACGGAGCAATGATTGCGGACCCCGCTATAGACCTAGGATTGCTCCTTTATTGGTACATTCCAAAAGAGAATTGGCAGGATTGGTTAAGCATGTACGGCGAAGAGCTGACCGATGACCTAAAGTTGCGAATGAAATGGTATGTAACCATTCAGACGCTTTCTTCAATTCAATGGTATAAAAATAAAAATCGCTTGGAAGAAATGAACAAATGGATAAAATTTCTAGATGAAATTCTCTAAATCAGGAAAATTGATCAATATCACTTACCCAACTTGATAAGTTTGCTTGGTTAGATAAAATATGTTGATCTAAATCATCTGTACCAACTCCATGTTGGCTGTATTGATATACTTCCTGCAAGATATTTTTAACATTTTGATCAACCTGTGTATTTACCATCAGGGATTTCACTAAGCGCTCTAATTGTTCGCATTCGGCAACGGACCCGCAGCAATCTGTTTGATGATTGTTTAATATATCTTTTAATAAAGTAACTTGGTCATCATGACTTAATGGCATGAATGTACACCCTCTCAAGTGTTATTTAAAAACAAGAATTCACACTGTTAGGTTGTGAATTCTTTTTTTGTTTATGCATTATCTTATTTCCATAAAGTTAAACTTGTAAGGAAAAATGGTGCATGATATGTAATGAACAATATTATTATTAGGAGTGTCAAAAATGAGAGTTAGACATAAACCTTGGGCAAAGGAAAAAATAGAGCAACATCCGCAATATATCGTCCCTAATCCTGAACAATATAAAGGAAAATGGCATGAAGTATTTGAAAAGGATCAACCAATTCATATTGAGGTGGGCACAGGAAAAGGACAATTTATAACCGAAATGGCAAAAGCAAATCCAACGATAAATTATATTGGCATTGAACTATACGATAGTGTCATTATTACTGCTTTGGAACGGTTAATCGATGCAAATTTACCAAACCTCAAACTTCTTAATGTAAACGCAGTGGATTTACCTAAATACTTTGCCAAAAATGATGTCAATCAGGTCTATTTGAACTTTTCCGATCCATGGCCAAAATTTCGTCATAGAAAAAGAAGATTAACTTATAAGGATTTCTTAAAGACTTATGAGGATATTATGGTTGATGGTGGAGAAATCCATTTTAAAACGGACAATCAAGGCTTATTTGAACATTCTTTAATAAGCTTTTCGGAGTATGGATTATTATTAAAGTATATCAGTCTAGATCTCCATAAAAGTGATTATGAAGGTAACATCATGACGGAGTATGAAGAGAAATTTTCTGAAAAGGGAAGTCGCATTTATCGTTGTGAAGTAAAATATCAAAACTAACTTAGTGGACAGTTCATTTAATGAGCTGTTCTTTTTTATTTTTCCTCCTAATCAGACAATGTTAAAATATAGAAAACACACAAAGGGGGAAGAATCGTTGGAAACAGTTAAAATTGGCGATGTCAAACTGACGTGGTTATCTGGAGGAGTAACAAATTTAGATGGCGGTGCCATGTTTGGGGTTGTTCCGAAAGGATTATGGTCGAAAAAATACCCTCACAATGATAAAAATCAAATCGAACTACCAACAGATCCGATCTTAATTCAAATGGATGGGAAAAATTTCTTAGTAGAAACTGGTATTGGTAAAGGAAAATTATCAGAAAAGCAATTAAGAAATTATGGTGTAACAAGAGAATCAGAGTTGGATGAATCATTAAGGAAGCTTGGTTTAAAAGCAAAAGACATCGACTATATCTTGATGACTCATTTGCATTTTGACCATGCCGGCGGCCTGACAAACCTGGAGAACGGACAATACATTTCTGCCTTTCCTAATGCTCGAATTATTACTTCACAAGTCGAATGGGACGAAATGCGTAATCCGAATATTCGGTCGAAAAATACATATTGGAAAGAAAACTGGGAAGCGATTGAGACCCAGGTAGTGCCTTTTGAAGAAAAATGGAACTTTGGGGCGTTAACGATGATCCATACTGGAGGTCATAGTGACGGACATTCGATCTTGATTGTCGAGGACGCTGGCGAAATGTTAATTCATATGGCTGACCTGATGGCAACTCACGCACATCAACCCGTTTTGTGGGTGATGGCCTATGATGATTATCCAATGACCTCGATTACCGCTAAAGAAAAATGGCTGCCATATGGATTAAATAATAACGCGTGGTTCAGTTTTTATCATGATGCTTTTTACCGGGCAGTGAAATGGGATGCTGACGGAAAGCAAATAGTTGAAAGTATTAAAAGGGAAAAATAAGCTTTAAAATAGCCGTAACCTTTTAGGTTCGGCTATTTTCATTATGAAACAAGATCGCTGGACAATGTCCGCACGTCCAAAAGAGTGCCTGTATGGGCATCGGCGATGAATTCAAATTGCTCTGTTGTACCATTATTATTTTTAGAAATACCGCCTTTATAGACACTGTAATTAATTTGCTGCTTTTCATACGGTTCTGCTTCCATATGTATCCATGAACCGTTGATGGGTCCATTCTTAGTAAATTGTTTTTTTACCTGTTCTAATACCTTTTCAGGTGAAACATTGGTTTTACTATTAATAATTTCTTTTGCAGCATATCCTCCAATCAAACCGACCGCTGCACCGAGAAGAAACGATTTCCAATTCATAACAGGACCTCCAAAAGATAAATTTGGAAAAGATAGGATTCTCTTCTCAGTATATCGTATTTACCGATAGGAACATACTATTACAAATATTAAAATTCAATTGATGGAAAGAGAAACCAAAGTTCTGTAAAATTGAAATATGTACATAAACAAACAGAGAAACCTAAAGGAGCCTCAAAAATGAACGATCAAACCTTAAAGCTTTTTCAAACATTAACAGAACTTCCCGGTGCTTCTGGTAATGAACATTTGGTAAGAAAATTTATGCGGGAGCAATTATCTCAATACTCAGATGAAATTATTCAAGATAATCTGGGCAGCATTTTCGGGGTAAAAAGAGGAGCAGACAACGGGCCGACGGTCATGGTAGCAGGTCATATGGATGAAGTAGGCTTCATGGTGACTGCCATAACCGATAATGGGATGCTTCGTTTCCAGCCGCTTGGGGGATGGTGGAGTCAAGTTATTCTTGCCCAGCGTGTTCAAGTGATGACAAATAATGGTCCTGTTATTGGTGTCGTTGGGTCGATACCACCACATCTATTAGACGATGCAAAGCGTAATAAACCTATGGAAATTAAAAATATGCTGATTGATATCGGTGCAGATGACCGTGAGGATGCAAAACGCTTAGGGATAAAGCCAGGTCAGGCCATCCTGCCAATTTGTCCATTTACACCAATGGCCAACCCGAAAAAAATATTAGCAAAAGCATGGGATAACCGCTATGGTTGTGGTTTAGCTATTGAGTTACTTCAGGAATTAAAAGATGAAACATTGCCAAATACTTTGTACTCAGGGGCCACAGTTCAAGAAGAAGTGGGGTTACGTGGTGCACAAACTGCTGCTAATATGATTAACCCTGACATCTTTTTTGCTCTAGATGCAAGCCCAGCTAACGATATGTCGGGCGATAAAAATGAGTTTGGCCAATTAGGGAAAGGGGCATTACTCCGCATCCTAGACCGCACAATGGTTACTCATCGCGGAATGAGAGAGTTTGTACTGGATACGGCAGAAACACATAACATTCCATATCAATATTTTGTTTCACAGGGTGGAACGGATGCAGGTAGAATTCATCAATCTAATGAAGGCATTCCAAGTGCCGTTATCGGTATTTGTTCACGCTATATTCATACCCATGCCTCTATCGTTCACGTTGATGATTATGCTGCTGCTAAAGAACTAATTGTTAAACTAGTTAGGGCTTGTGACAAAACAACGGTAGATACGATTAAAGCTAACAGTTGATATTTTCAGGGGGCATTTTTATGCTCCCTTTACCATTTCAAAAGGAGTACATTGCATCATGAAAATTATCATTGGATCGAAAAACCCAGCTAAAATTTCTGCAGTGAAAAATTGCTTTTCTGATCAGCATGAGTTTGTCGACTTAGATATCCCATCTGGTGTTAATGAACAGCCGTTTTCAGATGATGAAACCATTAAAGGTGCAATTAATCGGGCAGTGGGTGCATTAAAACAGGAAAATGGCGATATTGGGATTGGTCTTGAGGGCGGTGTTCAGGAAACGAGCTTTGGATTGCTTATCTGTAACTGGGGAGCACTTGCAACAAACGAGAGAGAACCGTTTATTGCAGGAGGAGCTAGAATCCTTCTCCCTGAGGAGGTTGCAGCCAGACTGAGAGCTGGAGAAGAGTTGGGGCCAGTAATGGATGATTACGCCAAAATGAAGAATGTAAGCAAGCATGAAGGGGCCGTTGGGATTTTTACCAATGGGTCCATCAATCGGGTTGATATGTTTACCCATCTTATGAAGCTCTTAGTGGGGCAATATACCTATTATTCCAGCCGCTAAAAAAATAGTGTAAGGGTATCCTAACTAAAAACGTTTGTGCAAAAGATTGGACTGTACCTATGTGGGACTGTTATGATTTGAAAAGAAGTATTAAAAACGCAAAGATTCAAACGGAGGCGTTGAACTTGAAGAATTTAGAGTCAGTAGAACAATTTGAACAACTGCGCAATCATGGAAAAACCATCTTTATGTTTTCAGCAGGCTGGTGTCCAGATTGTCGCGTTATTGAGCCGGTTTTACCTGAAATCGAATCCAAATTTAATGAGTATACCTTTATTCATGTAGACCGAGATCAGTTTATTGAGATATGTCAGCAATTGGATGTTTTTGGAATCCCAAGCTTTGTTGCATTTGAAAATGGAAACGAATTAGGGCGATTCGTAAGTAAAGACCGAAAAACACAAGAAGAAATAGAAAATTTTATTTCAGGTTTAAAATAAAAGGAAGTAACTCTCCATCACTTTGAGATGGGGGGTTTTTCATGTAAAATAGACTGGGCAGCTCCTAAGATGGAGGGATTCAAAATGAATATGAATAGTAGAAAAATGAAAGCAGAATTAGAAAGACGATTGGCTGGTGAAGATCGGGTAATCTCATATGATCGCGAAAAAGATCAACTGCGATTTGAAAGCAAACTCTCAGGCAAGGGGATAACTGTTGCTCTACCAGGAATTATTGCCAAATGGCATGTCGAAAAAGAAAAAGCTATCGATGAAGTCGTTTATTATATCGAAGAGGGGCTGCGTGCGATGGAGGACGCAGTTCAGTTAACCGATCATGAGAAAAAAATCTTCCCCGTTATTCGCTCCTCTTCTTTCCCAACGGAAGCAGAAGAGAGCGTGCCATTTTTAATAGACGAGCACACTGCGGAAACAAAAATTTATTATGCGTATGATCAAGGGAATACCTATCGGTTAATCGACTCACGTATCATGGCAAAAGAAGGCTGGGAAGCATCGCGGATTAGAGAAATTGCTTTATTTAATGTAAGATCACTTTCCACCCCGCTAAAAGAGGATCAGGTCGCCGGCAATAGCTTTTACTTTCTGAACACCAATGATGGATACGATGCAAGCAGGATCTTAAACAAAGTTTTCTTAAATGAAGTTGAGAAGCAGATTACGGGAACGATGGTGCTTGCAGTTCCACATCAGGATGTGTTAATTATTGCTGATATTCGAAACGATCGAGGTTATGATGTGATAGCACAAATGGCTATGAGCTTTTTTGCAAACGGTCATGTCCCCATAACAGCTTTATCTTTTTTATATGAAAATGGTGAATTAGAGCCTATTTTTATTTTAGGAAAAAATAAATAATCAATATAGAAAAAGGATCACGATTGTACAGTGATCTTTTTTCATTAATCCCTTTTCTGATTGCATGTATTTTGACTCATTTAAAAGAATAGTGTCGAAAAAATATGAAAAACTGATAAAATAGAGTGATAGACGAAAGTAGTTAGTAGAAAGAGTGATAGTTTTGAGCTGGTTCCAACACCTTTTTCAAAAATTAAGAAAAGATGATGAAGAGGATGAATTTGAAGGGTACATTTTACATAAGCAACAAGAAGGAATGCCCTTTCTAAATAAATATGAAAGTCTAAAGGACTTAGAGACGAAGATTTCTTATCAATACCCAAAAGGCAGTAATCATCCTTTTCATCCACCAAAACCTAAAGAAACCCAAAATAAAAAAGAAGAAACATTGCGCCAAAAAAGAATAACAAGGCACCCCGAACCTGAAACAAGAAAAATGAGGCCAATACCGGAAGTCCAAACGGTAAAACAGGATGTGCCAAAAATTAATAAAGAACCATTAGTTAAGAAAAGCGGTCCTTTCCAACCGACGGAGATTCCTTCACCTGTTTTTGGGTTTAATCGCCCGAAGAAGAATACGAATAAAATCGTGGAGCATGAATTAAGTCATTTTATAGAAGATGATAGTGAAAATCTGATTGACAATCTGATTGCAGCAGAAAAGATGACGACTGAATTAAAGATTACAGGACGAACTGAGATGGACATCGAAGTTTACAAGACAGAATCAGCATTTGAAAAAAGTAATTCTGAAGAAGTTACGGATGTCCTCGAAGAAATAAACGCTTCTGAACAACATGACATCGAAGTTGCGATGGTAATGCCAGCGTCGACAGAAAAGCTGTTAGATTTGGTAGAAGTAGAAGACGTGCATGAAAATGAAGTTCAGGATGTAGATGCAATCGAAGTAAGAATGGCAGAAGATTCACTTGATGAGGTAAAGGAATTAATTGCAGTTGCAGATGATTTAATCTATACAGAAGAGGTCTTGCCAGAACCAGAGGCTTTACCAGAACCGCCTGTACCAAAGCGTTCCCACTTACCATTTAATGTGATGATGTTGAAACAAGATAAACAAAAATGGGAAGAGCGTAAGAGGAGAAGAGCATTGGAATCCCAGGTTATGCCGCCAACAGAAAATGTGCAGCCAGAAAAGGCAAACCATGTGCTCGACCTCTTTAAAGGAATGGAAGAGAACAGCCAAGATCATACAGATGATGGTCAGTATGTACTTCCAGGATCTAGTTTGCTTAGTCCTCCTGTTACAGTGGTGAATGATACTAAATGGCTATTAGAACAAGAGGAGATTTTAAACGAAACATTACAAAACTTTAATGTCGGTGCAAGTGTCGTCAATGTGACACAAGGTCCATCAGTTACCCGGTTTGAGGTTCAGCCAGAGCCCGGTGTTAAGGTCAACAAAATTACCAACTTAAGTGATGATATTAAGTTAAGTCTTGCAGCAAGAGACATTCGGATTGAAGCTCCTATCCCAGGTAAACATACGATTGGGATTGAAGTTCCGAACCAAACGTCCCGTCCAGTATTCATAAACGAAATAATTCAAAGCAGTACCTTCAAAGAATCGACCTCTCCATTAACAGCAGTGCTCGGTCTTGATATTGCTGGAAAACCGATTGTGACCGATTTGAAGAAAATGCCGCATGGTTTGATTGCTGGGGCGACAGGGTCAGGAAAAAGTGTTTGCATTAACACCATTCTAGTTAGCTTACTATTTAAAGCCAGCCCCGAAGATTTAAAGCTTTTATTGATAGATCCAAAAATGGTCGAACTCGCACCGTATAATCGGATTCCGCATCTAGTTAGTCCAGTCATTACGGATGTGAAGGCGGCAACTGCTGCCTTAAAATGGGCTGTTGATGAAATGGAAAGACGATACGAATTATTTGCCCATACGGGTGTTCGTGACATTAACCGTTTCAATGAACAGGCAATGAAACATAAGCAGTATGCCGATAAACTTCCTTTTATTGTGATTATTATTGATGAGTTAGCAGATTTAATGATGATGTCACCAGCGGATGTGGAAGAAGCCATTTGTAGAATTGCCCAAAAAGCAAGAGCGTGTGGAATCCATTTAATTGTTGCCACCCAAAGGCCATCGGTTGATGTAATAACCGGCTTAATAAAGGCAAATATTCCTACTAGAATTGCTTTCTCTGTTTCATCTCAGGTAGATTCGCGCACCATCATTGATATCAGCGGGGCAGAAAAGCTACTGGGACGCGGTGATATGTTATTCTTAGAAAATGGATCCTCTAAACCTGTCCGTTTACAAGGAACGTTTGTCTCGGATGAAGAGATTGATCTTGTTGTTGCTCATGTGAGAGAACAGCGTGAACCAGATTACTTGTTTGAGCAAGAAGAATTATTAAAAAAAGCACAAGTAACTGAAAATGAAGATGAACTTTTTTATGATGCTTGCGAATTTATTATTGAACAAGGTGGTGCGTCTACTTCCAGTCTTCAAAGGCGCTTTAAAATTGGCTATAATCGAGCTGCAAGATTGATGGATATGCTTGAGAACAATGGCTATATTACAAGTGCAAATGGAAGCAAAGCACGTGAAGTATTAATTACTGAAGCTGATTTAGAGTCTATTCAAGAGGCTAGTGCAAATAATTAATCTATAGTATTCTTTCATAACATGGACAAATAATATATAGTGTACTGATTAAGCAGAATTTAAAGAATTTGTTTACAAATAGTTTTTCAGGCTAATTAATGATATAATTATTAAATATGTTTTTTAGAGGTTATTGAATTTTAGTGTACAATAGCACTCTGTTTTTCTTGTTAGCAAATACAGACAGATGTCATATACTGTTTTACAGATAGACGTTGTTGGAGGTTCATCTATGACTATTTACCATTTTGTCGGTATAAAGGGGTCTGGAATGAGTGCACTCGCACAAGTTCTACATGATATGAAATTTCAGGTGCAGGGCTCCGATGTCGAAAAGCGCTTTTTTACACAACTGGCCCTTGAGCAATCAGGGATTACCATTCTTCCTTTCCAAAAGGAGAATATCAAGCCAGGGATGACGATCATAGCAGGGAATGCCTTTCCTGATACACATGAGGAAATTCAAGAGGCAATGAAACTTGGGCTCCCTATTGTGCGTTACCATCGTTTTTTAGGTGACTTTATGCAAAACTTTGCTAGTGTGGCAGTTACTGGTGCGCACGGGAAGACGTCAACAACAGGCTTACTTGCCCATGTGATCGAAGGGGCTAAGCCAACATCATTTTTAATTGGTGATGGGACAGGTAAGGGTAGAGAAGGCTCAGAATACTTTGTATTTGAAGCTTGTGAATACAGAAGGCATTTTTTATCTTACTTTCCTGACTATGCGATTATGACGAATATTGATTTTGATCATCCTGATTATTTTGCAAATATTGATGATGTCTTTTCAGCATTTCAAGAAATGGCTATACAAGTGAAAAAAGGAATTTTTGCATATGGCGATGATGAACAGTTACAAAAAATCCAAGCAAAAGTTCCTGTCTTGTTTTATGGTTTTGGCGATGAAAATGACTATCAAGCAAAAAATCTTGTGAAAACAACTAGTGGAACGACTTTTGATGTATTCATTCGGAATACATTTTATGACACATTCTCCATTCCAACTTTTGGCGATCACAGTGTATTAAACGCACTTGCCGTTATTGGATTATGTCATTATGAGGAAATTAACGTAGAGGTAGTCAAGAACCAATTAACTACCTTTCAAGGTGTGAAGAGAAGATTTTCGGAAAAAAGAATTGGGTCACAAATATTAATCGATGATTATGCCCATCATCCAACTGAAATAAAAGCAACGATTGATGCAGCTAAGCAAAAATATCCGGATCGTAAAATTGTGACCGTATTCCAACCACATACCTTTTCACGGACTCAAGCGTTCCTTGAAGACTTTGCTAAAAGTTTACGAGCAGCTGATAAAGCCTATTTATGTGAGATTTTTGGCTCTGCTCGTGAAAATCATGGAAAACTAACAATCAAAGACCTTCAGGGACGAATTGACGGGTCTGAAGTAATTACGGAAGACAAAACCTCCGTATTAAATGAATTTGAAAATAGCGTTATTATTTTTATGGGAGCCGGAGATATTCAAAAGTTCCAGGAATCCTATGAAAAACAATTAGCGAAATAAAAATGAAAGGATGCCATCAGATAGTTGGCATCCTTTCTTATTTTGGTAATAGATAGTGGTGATTTTTGCAAAAATCACTCGCTTTCTGCTGGCTCACGTTCCCGCAGGAGTGTCGCGATTTTTGCAAAAATCAATTCTTTATAACTCCACTTTCACCTTTAACAGAGCCTTTATTTTAGACTCTCTGGGTTTAATACTTCTAATTCAGGAAGGACAAACAGGCCGTCTTTGCGGATTAATATATCATCAAAATAGATTTCCCCGCCGCCGTACTCTGGCCGCTGGATATTCACCATATCCCAGTGGATGTTGGAATGGTTGCCATTAAAGGCATCATCATAACACTGGCCTGGTGTAAAGTGGAAGCTGCCAGCAATTTTTTCATCAAATAAGATGTCTTGCATTGGATAAAGGATAAATGGATTAACCCCTATTGCAAATTCGCCAATATAACGGGCACCTTCATCTGTATCAAAAATTTTATTGATCCGACTAGAATCATTAGACTCCGCTTCAACAATTTTCCCATCCCGGAAGGTCAGCTTCACATTTTCAAATGTAAATCCTTGATATGGTGAAGGAGTGTTATAGGTAACAACTCCATTGACTGAATCGCGAACAGGAGCCGTATAAACTTCTCCATCAGGAATATTTAATCGTCCAGCACACTTAATAGCAGGGATATCCTTAATTGAAAAGCTAAGGTCCGTTCCTGGACCTGTGATTCGGACTTTGTCTGTTCGGTCCATTAACGCTTTCAGGCTGTCCATGGCTTTATCCATTTTTCCGTAATCGAGATTACAAACATCAAAATAAAAGTTTTCAAAGGCTTCTGTACTCATTTTAGCTAATTGAGCCATTGAAGATGTTGGGTACCGAAGGACAACCCATTTGGTCTTTGGCACACGAATGTCACGATGCACTTTTTTTCCAATGGTATTACCATGGATTTTCATTTTATCATCCGGCACATCTGATTGTTCGCTAATGTTATCACCCGAACGTAGACCTATGTATGCGTCCATCTTAGCCATCACATTTGCTTCGAATTCTGCCATCATATTATATTGCTCTTCTTGTGCTCCTAATAAGAGCGAACGGTCCACTTGATGGTCCTTTAACAGCACAAAAGGGTATCCCCCAGCTATATAGGCTTCCTTCACAAGGGCAGTCACAAGTTCACGCTGAAGCCCGAAGTTTTCAATTAAAACCTTTTCACCCTTTTGAAGTTGGACCGAATAATTAATTAAGTTTTTTGCTAGTTTTTCAATACGAGGATCTTTCATTTTTTATGCCTCCAACAAAAATTATCTAGGTACATTCTTATTGTAAC
Organism: Bacillus sp. sid0103; assembly: GCF_019219025.1. The sequence goes on from NZ_JAHUWN010000017.1 coordinate 84,617, forward strand.
CGAATCAAGCCATAAAGTTGAAAAATTAATCTTTCGTCCTGTAATAGATTAATTTTTTTATTAGAGACAGCAGGAAAAGAGGACAAATATATGGAAGTAGTATAAGATAATATCGAGGTTTATATCTAAACTTGATGGGTAATACATATTGATAGGATTAAGGCGGAGGTGCACAATGCAAATAATTTTATACTTAAGCGTAGCCTTGATAGCAATCGCATTTTTTGTGCTTGTCATATTTTTATCGACAACACTCAAATCATTTCAAGTTACACTTACAAGCGTTTCGAAAACATTGGCTGGACTGGAAAAACAGTTGGATGGTGTTACAGCCGAAACCACCATACTTTTACAAAAAACAAACGCATTAGCAGATGATCTTAAACAGAAATCTGAAAGTTTAACTAGTGTTGTTGAAGCAGTAAAAGATGTGGGCACAACAGTTACTAAATTCAATGGAACCCTACAAAACATTACAAAATCAGTAGATAAACAAGTAGAAGAAAGCAAAGAAAAGATTTCGCAAATTGTTCAATGGAGTAATGTCATTTTAGAATTAAAGGATAAGTGGCAGGCGAGAAAGCAAGCAAAAAACGAGGTTAACTTAGAAGGCAAGAAGATTAGATCTCATTAGAAAAAATAGAGGAGGAAATGAAGATGTCAAATAGGGATTTTGATTCAAGAGATACGAATCAAACTAGAAATGAGAAGTCATCCAATAACTTTCTGCTTGGAGCTTTTATTGGAGGAGTAGTTGGTGCTGCTGCTGCACTCTTTTTAGCCCCAAAGTCGGGAAAAGATCTTCGCCATAAGGTTAGTAACCAAGCTGGTTCCATCATCGACAAGACCTCAACTATGAGAGAAAATGTTATGAGCAAAAGCAATGAATTAGTCTCTAAAGGTTCCTCCTTATCCCAAGGAATTGTCCTCCAATCTACAGGTCTATTGAATAAGGTTAAAGGAAAAATAACAAACGAGGGCGTTGTGGAGGACAAAGGAGAATCAACCTATATTCCCATTCAACTCCCGAAAGAAAAGAGTAAATCGAAGAATACCATCGAAATTGGAAACCGAGATAGCTCTGAAATAAGAAGAAAGCTTGAAGAAGCTAAAAGAGCGTTAGAAGAGGAAGAAAATAGGGTTAAACTTTAGGCTGTGTTAAAGATTATTGTTGATTATAGCAATGTTGATTGGAGCGCAAATCAACATACAAGTATAACAATGCCAAACATTAAAAAGTCGTCGAAGAATAAAACAGTTTATTTGTTATAGAAACGGTGGAGTGATAAAATTACTTCACCGTTTATTTCATTTTTGGAGGTATGTACACATGTTAGCGAAAATTGATTCCATTGAAGAATTCGATGAAGTATTAAAAAAGGAGAGTAAGTTTTTTCTTTTAAAGCATAGCCTAACCTGTCCGATTAGCCATGCTGCCTATACGGAATTTGAGAAGTTTGCAACTGAAAATCAGTCTGTTTCCACTTATTTCTTAGCCGTTCAGGATTCTCGTCCATTGTCTAATGAAGTCGCAGAGAAATTCCAAATAAAACATGAATCACCGCAAACCATCCTGTTTTCAAACGGAGAGGCCTTATGGAATGCCTCACACTGGAAAATAACAAACCGTTCTTTGCAGGGAGCATTGGGTGAAAATCAATAAATCAACCTCAACCTTTTAAGTTTTTGGACAAAGTGTTTTCGTTCTCATATTTAACCGAATGCTTTAGCGCTTAAAAGCGTTTAATCATTAAAGAAATAGTTAGTGACAATTAAATGCATTTCAGATATAATAAGTTCTAATTATAAAATGTTGAAATATTAAAAATCTTTGGACTGTACATTAAAAGATCTGTATTGCAAGAGAAAGGATGGGGACGAAGGATGAGCAAAAAAAATGAATTAGAGCAATTGAGGGCACGGGTAGATGAGCTCAACTTGGAATTGTTAAGGTTAATTAATGAAAGAGCGCAGCTCGTTCAAGATATTGGGCGCGTTAAAGAAAACCAAGGGGTGTACCGTTACGACCCAGTTCGGGAAAGAAAAATGCTTGATATTATAAAAGAGCATAATGATGGACCTTTTGAAAATGCAACGATTGACCATATTTTTAAAGAGATTTTTAAAGCGGGTCTTGATCTGCAGCAGGATGATCATAGTAAAGCATTACTTGTCTCTAGAAAAAAACAGCCTGAAGATACTATTGTCACATTAAAAGGTGAAAACATTGGTGATGGCAAACCACACTTCGTATTTGGTCCATGTGCAGTTGAATCATATGAACAAGTGGCAACTGTAGCGAAATCAATGCAAGAAAAAGGATTAAAACTTCTTCGTGGCGGTGCCTATAAACCAAGAACATCCCCTTACGATTTCCAAGGTTTGGGCGTTGAAGGTTTAAAAATCCTCAAACGTGTCGCTACGGAATTTGATATGGCTGTGATCAGTGAAATCGTTAATCCTGCAGATATTGAAATGGCGCTAGATTATATCGATGTCATTCAAATTGGAGCACGTAATATGCAGAACTTTGAACTATTAAAAGCAGCAGGTTCTGTTAATAAACCGGTGTTATTAAAAAGAGGGATTGCAGCAACAATTGAAGAATTTATCAATGCTGCCGAGTACATTATGTCCCAAGGAAATGGCCAAATCATCCTTTGTGAGCGCGGCATCAGAACGTATGAACGCGCAACAAGAAACACACTTGATATTTCAGCTGTTCCAATCCTAAAGCAAGAAACCCATTTACCTGTCTTTGTTGACGTAACGCATTCCACAGGTAGAAGAGACTTATTATTACCGTGTGCGAAAGCTGCCATTGCCATTGGTGCAGATGGTGTGATGGCAGAGGTTCACCCAGATCCAGCTGTGGCACTTTCTGATCAAAAGCAGCAAATGGATCTTAATCAGTTTGATAAATTCTATAACGAACTGCTTGCTTCCAACTACGTTCGACTATAATTACAAGTAAATGGATATAAAAAACCTTCTGCTATCTAGTGTAGAAGGTTTTTTTGATATTATTTAGTAATTTTACGAAAAATGTTGACAAATGCAATTGCGGCTTTCATCTTCTTATCGTATCATTAAATACATATTAAAGATTGTTTACGTTCTCACAAACAAAAACAAAAACTAATGATTAAGTTTATACAACATGTTGTAAAATAATGAAAACAACGTTCGTTTTAGGAGAGTGTGTTAATTGAATATTACAATTTATGATGTCGCAAGAGAAGCAAACGTTTCAATGGCTACTGTTTCCCGTGTGGTAAACGGAAATCCAAATGTTAAGCCAGTGACCAGAAAAAAAGTGTTAGAAGTTATTGAAAGACTAGGCTACCGTCCGAATGCTGTGGCTCGAGGATTGGCTAGTAAAAAAACAACAACAGTTGGAGTAATAATTCCTGATATCTCAAATATCTTTTTTGCCGAATTAGCTCGTGGAATTGAAGATATTGCAACGATGTATAAGTACAACATCATTTTAAGCAACTCCGATCAAAACAAGGACAAAGAATTACATTTGCTTAATACTATGCTTGGCAAACAAGTGGACGGCTTAGTATTCATGGGTGGCAATATTACAGAAGAGCATGTCGAGGAATTTGAAAAATCTCCTGTACCGATCGTGCTTGCGGGTTCAATTGAAGAATCTAACAAGATACCGTCTGTAAATATTGATTATGAAGAAGCAGTTTATGATTCCATTAAGGAATTTATTGAAAAAGGTCATAAGAATATTGCTTTTGTCGTGGGTCCACTCCATGAACCTAAAAATACACTCAAGAAACTGAGAGGATATCAGAGGGCATTACAAGAATCCGGAATTGCCTATAATGAGGAACTTGTGGTTGAAGGCGATTATACCTACGACTCTGGGATTGAAGCAATTGAAAGACTCCTGGAAGTCTCTGATAGACCTACAGCGATTTTAGTTGGATCTGATGAAATGGCTCTTGGTGTTGTACATGGAGCAGAGGACAAAGGCTATAAGATCCCTGAGGATTTTGAAGTAATCACATCAGATAATACGAGGCTGTCACTAATGGTGCGCCCGCAGTTAACTACGATTGTCCAGCCTTTATATGATATTGGTGCGGTTGCGATGAGACTCTTAACCAAATTAATGAACAAAGAAAAGGTGTCAGAACAAATTGTGGTTCTTCCACACCGAATTGAACACCGTAAATCTACAAAATAATTGGAAGAATGGGTTGGCCGGAATTGGTCAACCCATTTTTTTATTATGCTGTTTTCGCCTTAATTGTTGTTTTTTCGTAAAAAGTTTATTCACCCGTATTCCCAGATGTATCGTGGCATCTTTTCGTAAGAACTTTTGCAAGAATCGCTTAGGAATAATAGTAATAACAATTATTTTGATTCAATAGCAACAAAGTTTACTAAAAGAGCCTTTTATAATGATTCACTTTTTTGTTGACTTCGAATCGGGTAGAGAGCTGTTTCAAGGGTTAATAAATTCTTTTCGGTAATCTCTGCTTTTCTTGGGATGGGGGTATATAAGTTTTTAGGATCGTCCCATTCTTTCGGTAAAACAACGGAGGAATCCTTTTGCCAGGAATCTACCCATTGACTCGGTAAACTTCCATAACAATTTGAGTTTTCCGTCATTTCAAGCCAAATAAGGGCCCATGCTCTCGGGACTACCCGCCAAATATCATAACCGCCGCCGCCAACAGCAATCCATTTCCCGTTACAATATTTATGGGCAATTTCGTGGGCAAGTTTCGGTATTTCTCGATAGGTTTTCATGGTTGATGAAAGGTGCGTCAATGGGTCCAAATAATGGGAATCAGCACCGTTTTGAGTTAGAATCACATCGGGTTTAAAAAACTCAGCTACTTCTCTAAGCGCATGTGTGTAGGCGTAAAGCCACGATTCATCTTCGGTAAAGGCGTCTACGGGTATATTAAATGAATAACCATAGCCTAACCCTTGACCGCGCTCATTTACATTCCCGGTACCAGGAAATAAATATCTGCCAGTCTCATGAATCGACAGAGTACATACGTTTGGATCGTCGTAGAAGGACCATTGAACCCCGTCTCCATGATGGGCATCCGTATCCACGTATAAAACACGAGCATTATATTTTTCTTGTAGATATTTAATGGCGACCGAACTGTCATTATACACGCAAAAACCTGATGCTTTTCCCCTGAATCCGTGATGTAATCCTCCGCCTAGATGGAGAGCGTGAAGGGCCTTCCCCGTCATAACTTGATCGACAGCTGTTAATGTTCCACCAACAAGTAAGGCGCTCGCTTCATGCATGTTAGGGAATATAGGGGTATCTTCTGTCCCAAGACCATAGTTTTCTGCTATTTCTGGCGGCAATTGAGCATTCCCTGCTTTTTTTACTGCTTCTATGTAACTGCGATCGTGAATTAACGCTAACTCATCATCAGTAGCCATTCTTGGCGGAATGACATCTTCAGGGTTAAGTGCAGCCATCTTGTCTAATAAGTCCACTGTTAACTTGAGCCGGAATTGATCAAAAGGATGATGATTGCTGAATTTATACTTCAGCAGTTCATTTGAAAAAACAAAGGAACATTTATCACTCATATTGAAATCCCCGGAAGATTTGGCCACAGCACTTGAAAGCCAGCCTGTTTAAGGTCTTGTATCAAAACTGTAGGATTCATAGTCTGTAATCTGATTACAAGTATTTTATACTGATTATCCAATTGATCAGGATAGACGAGGACACTCAAAATATTTGCTTTCCGATTTTTAATCACAGTGGTTATTTCACTAAGTTTACCGGCAAGATTGGGGACCTTGATCTCAATTTGTGACCCTGGTTGATGAGCACCGGTTAATTCCACCAATGTTCGCAGTATATCTGTTTCAGTCACAATTCCAACTAATTTGCGGTTATTTATGATGGGAAGACAACTGATTTTATGCTCATAAAATAGACCGGCAACTTCTTCGACAAAATCGAGTGGATGCCCGGTTATAACGTTTCGTTCCATAATAGCGTCAAGCGGCTTTTTCATATCTTCCGGATGCTCATTCGCGTGGAAAATCGATGGAGTTGCCTCATGGATATTTGATACTGTGACAAGACCCACTAAATGTTTTTCTGCGTTGATAATTGGGATATGGCGAATTTTTCTTGACTCCATTAATTGAATCGCATCAGCAATGGTATCTGTTGGTAGAAGTGTTGCAACATCGGCTTTCATGATTTGTTCGATTATCATTGGAAAATCCTCCTTACCTACGCAAGTATCCTTAAACACTAATAAGTTAATACATAAACCGGTTCATAAATCGCAGCCGGTCAAATTTTTGGATGGTTTCCCTATCAATTCTTTTTCCCATCCTGGCCATGAGACAGTTGGCAGGGTGCGAGCAAATTTCAGGGTCATCGGTGGCATACCATTCAAGGCCGCCTGCATTCATCATCTTTTCCATAATTTTACGGTACTCCCACACATTCAATTTGGTTCCTTTTAAATCCCAATGCCAATAATACTCAGTTGTGATGATGAGGTAATCTTCCATCGCGTCATCCATCATAGCAACTATTAGAAGGTTTTTACCTACTGAACAGCCTCGATATTGTGCAATGACTTCGATGGCCCCTAATTCGATTAAATTTTCTATTTTGCCTTCTGACCATCGTTCAAGCGGATCAGGATAGAGAAAGGTTACATAACCAACAATGATATTTTGATGTCTGGCAATAATAATTCTGCCTTCCGGAAGTTTTGCAATTCCAACTAAAGCCTGATGCTGCTGTGCAGGAGGGCGGAATGCAACTAGGTCATCGTGGAAGTCATAACCAGCTAGTTTATCTGCGGTAATTGGCCCTTCAACTATTAGGGAACCATGAGGTGTTTTTAATTGTTTAGCATTGTATGTTTTTTTGTGTTCCATACGGTCACCTACCTTGGGAAAATCTTTCTTATTCTCCATTCTATTATACATAAAATCTAGCAAGGAAAAGTTACTTCACAAAATTTTCAGTTATATAGGGTCATTTTCAAGATGTTTAATATAAAAAAAAAAAAAGTGTATATAATTTACTTTTTAAAAAATTGTGAATAGTTTATATTTGTACTATAATATCTAAAATAAGGTCCAAAGGGGGAGATTGAATGAAAGTGGAAGCGTTGCCAGTTGTGCAAGGGGATCATAATCTAGTAAATTATCAAGAAAAGTACAAGAACTTTGACTGGAGGGAAACGGAAAAGGAATTTGCCTGGAGTGAAACAGGTCTTGTCAATATGGCTTATGAGGCCATTGACCGTCACGCAAAAACGTTCCGAAAAAACAAAGTAGCCTTATATTATCGCGATGGTTTCCGAAATGAGAAGTACACCTTTAAGGAAATGAAAGAGCTATCTAACAAAGCGGGCAATGTGTTAAAAACTTTCGGAGATGTCGATAAAGGCGACCGAGTCTTTATTTTTATGCCGCGTTCACCTGAACTTTACTTTACCGTACTAGGTGCTATTAAGCTTGGTGCAATTGTTGGTCCTTTATTTGAGGCCTTCATGGAAGGGGCTGTCAGGGATCGCTTGCAAGACAGTGAGGCGAAAGTTTTAGTTACCACTCCTGAACTGTTGGAGCGTGTTCCTGTTCAAGACCTGCCTTCACTAAAGCATATTTTCCTGATTGGAAAGAATGTAGATGAACAGGGACGATATATTGACTTTTTAAAAAGATTTGAAGCCGCTAGCAAGGACCTTCAAATTGAATGGGTTGACAGAACCGATGGTCTTATCCTGCATTATACATCCGGATCAACTGGGAAACCGAAGGGCGTGTTGCATGTACATAATGCCATGATTCAGCACTATCAAACTGCAAAGTGGGTACTCGATCTAAAAGAGGACGATGTATACTGGTGTACAGCAGACCCAGGCTGGGTGACCGGTACCTCTTACGGTATCTTTGGGCCATGGTTAACAGGATCATCGAATGTGATTGTAGGAGGGCGTTTTAGTCCTGAATCTTGGTATCAAATGATTGAAGACTTCGGGGTAACTGTCTGGTACAGTGCACCAACGGCGTTCAGGATGTTAATGGGTGCAGGCGATGAATTGGTTAAGAAATTCGACTTAAGCAGCCTCCGTCATGTCTTAAGTGTGGGCGAACCTTTAAATCCTGAGGTGGTTAAATGGGGGGCAAAGGTATTCAACAAGCGAATCCATGATAACTGGTGGATGACGGAAACTGGCGCTCAACTGATTAGTAATTATCCTTGTATGGAGATTAAGCCAGGTTCGATGGGGAAACCAATTCCAGGTGTTCAGGCAGCGATTGTGGATAATCAAGGGAATGAACTTCCGCCATATCGGATGGGGAACCTAGCGATTAAAAAAGGCTGGCCTTCCATGATGCATACGATTTGGAATAATCCTGAGAAGTATGAATCTTACTTTATGCCAGGTGACTGGTATGTATCTGGGGATTCAGCGTACATGGATGAAGATGGCTATTTCTGGTTCCAAGGACGTGTGGATGATGTGATTATGACGTCAGGGGAGCGCGTGGGACCGTTTGAAGTAGAAAGCAAGCTTGTCGAGCATCCTGCGGTTGCTGAAGCCGGTGTAATCGGGAAACCAGACCCAGTACGGGGGGAAATCATTAAAGCCTTCATTGCGCTTAGAGACGGCTACTCTGCAACAGATGAACTAAAAGAAGAAATCCGTCAATTTGTTAAAAAAGGATTGGCCGCCCATGCAGCTCCACGTGAAATCGATTTCCGTGATAAACTGCCGAAAACAAGAAGTGGTAAGATTATGAGACGCGTGTTGAAGGCATGGGAACTAAATCTGCCAACTGGTGACCTTTCAACGATGGAAGATTAATAGGATATTTTTTCCTAAGGAAAGACGATGACACGAGCCAGGCTATACGCCTGGCTTTTTTGCGTTTATTTAGTAGGTTTTTTGATGGGATGTTGGGTTAAAAAAGAAATAGTGGCCGATAAAATCGTCAAAGCGGCAGATAAGATTAGAAAGGGGCCGATAAAGTAGAGAAAGCGGCAGATAAAAATCAAAAGTGGCCGATAAAGTATTCAAAGTGGCAGATTAAAGGCTTTATGTACTGCATTTTTCAATATAAATGAATAATGTCATACAATTTTTTAAAAAAATAGGCTCTGTTAAACTTGTATGTTGATTTCCGCTACAGGCGCTGGCGGTCCTGGGAGCCTCCTCGTCGCTGCGCTCCTGGAACGTAGATCAGAAGGTGCCAAAATCAACAATAAGCTTTAACATAGCCTAAAAATAAAAAACAAAAAAACCCTCACCGAAACATTAGATTTCGATAAGGGTTTTTGGTTATGGGGTAGTTGTAGGATCGGTCGGTACAGTTGGTTGAGATGGAACATTTGGGTCATTTGGTACAACTGGTATAGTTGGAACTGTTGGTAAGATGACCCCAGCATCGACAAGATTCGATGGGGCTGACTCCTTGCCGGCAATATCAACTGCCGTTACATAATAGGAACCCGTACCGACTTTTAAGGATCGTTTAGAACCATTAACCACACTGCCTACTTTTTTAGCGCCTTGATAGATGCGGTAACCGACAACATCATTATCCGCTGATGCTGACCAGGTTAAGGTGTTTCCTTTTGCTTTTAAGCTAACACTATCAGGATTCTTTCCGTTATCAAACATTTTAGCGGTAGAAACTAGAACTTTCCCCCATCGATCCTTCTGAGGTATCAGTTGACTGTAATTATGGAAGTTACTTCCAACCATTCGTTTAATAAAATCTGGATTCAAGATAAGGCCAAATTGGGAAAACTCTTTTGGCGTGGAATCTAAGGCCAAATATTTTCTGGCGCCTATCTTCACAAAGCTACCTTCAATTAAGCTATCATCCACTTTAGTTGGTACATTATTGACATTAAAGTAATCACTTTCAATTAAACCAGCATTTGAACAAGCCGCTGATGGAAGCATTCCAGAAACAGCACAATAAGAGCGTTTCACGATTCCCTTTGGCATTTTAAATGATTTCTTTGGGGCAATTAGATCCGGTTTAATTTTATAGGCGGCGTTCATTAACTTTGCCCATAAGTTATTGGTGCGTGCACTATAGGACATTCCTGATGTCTGGAGCGATTTTGGTGTATCATACCCTCTCCAAAGACCAAAGGTGACATTAGGGTTTGAAGCTACGAACCAGGAGTCAATATATTGATTTCCTGTCCCTGTTTTTCCAGCCCAGTCTGCACTAAAGTTTAATTGGCTTCTAACTCCAGCAGCAGTCCCCATTTTAACAACGTCTCGCATCATATCAATGGTTAAATAGGCTGTTTGCGGTTTAAAGACATTAACAGGAGTAACTTTATGCTGATAGATTACCTTGCCGCTTTTATCAACAATTTTATCAATCATATAGGCATCAATGAATTTTCCATCGTTAGCAAAGGTACTGAATGCGTTTGTATTTTCTTCGATCGTTACCCCATTTGTCATTGAGCCAATGGAAGTAGCTAGATTTGTATAATCGTCTTTTCTTAATGAGGTAAATCCCATTTTTTCAAGATACTTGGCAGGCCTTTGATCAACGATACTCTTGTAAAGTTTAACGGCAGGTACGTTATAGGATTTCGCCATGGCATATCTTGCTGAAACTAGTCCACTGTAGCGATAGTCATAGTTTTGCGGCCAAGGTGCATTACTGCCGGGATTTAGGCTTAACGCTACGTTTGGCAGCGGTGTGCCTGGAGCTGCTTTTCCTAACTCAATCGCTGGAGCGTAGACAAGGAGTGGTTTCATGGTAGAACCGTTTTGTCTAATCGCACTGGTGGCATGATTGAGTTGTTGATCATCATAATTCCTTCCAGCCACAAAACTGATAATCTTTCCTGTTTTGTTTTCGATTAGTTCTGCTCCTACCTCAGCAGGTTCCATAACTGTTTTGATTTCGCCAGTTTCAGGATCCTTTTTTTCCTGAGGTTTATCAGGTCCGTAATATTGATAATTATCCTTTACCTTTTGCATGGCATCATAGATTTTTTTGTCAATCGTCGAATGAATCTGGTATCCATTTTGACGCAAAGCATTTCTAGCTAAAATTTGATATTTGTAGGCTAGATTATCATCGTTCTTTAACTCTTTTTCTGAAATCCCATCATCTTTTGCTAAAACAGTAGTTAAAACTTCAATGGAACGCTTTTCAATTTCAATCGTTAGCCACGGGTATTTTTCCAGTGGGTTTGGAACGGGTTTGATAAAATCTTTTTTAATATCGTAGGCAGAGGCCTCCGCATATTGCTTTTGGGTAATATAACCTCCGTCAAACATTCTCTTTAATACTGTTTTCATCCGTGTTAGACCCGGTTCAAGATATTTTGTTTCTTTTATGGTCCCTTCTCTTGTGAAAGGAGTATATCCGAATGGGCTTTGAGGTAAACCAGCAATGAAGGCAGCTTGTGGCAGTGTTAAATCACTTGCCTTTTTACCAAAGATTCCTTTTGCTGCTGCTTGGACACCGGCAATATTTCGTCCAGATGAATTTCTTCCTAACGTAGACACGTTCAGATATGCTTCCAAAATTTCTTTTTTATCAAAAAATTTCTCTAAACGAAGGGCTAGTAATATTTCACTCGCTTTTCTTTGAAATGAAACCTCATTGGTTAAGATTTGATTTTTTATTAATTGCTGTGTTAGTGTACTACCGCCGGATTGAACCGCAGAGTTTGTCACTTCTTGGAAGACAGCCCGAAATACGGCTTTTGGCACGACACCTTTATGCTTGTAGAAGTATTCGTCTTCGGTTGCAACAACTGCGTTCACCAAATAATCGGATACATCGTCTAGTTTTACTTCTTCACGTTCTAAATCTGTACGGAGTTTTCCAAGATATATATTATCAGCAAAATATAACTCAGATGTTTCCGTGTAGTTATAGATATCCTTTTTCATGTTGTCATAGGAACGGACAGGTTCATCTTTAACAAGTGAGGCAAAATAACCAGCACCGACTCCTGTAGCAAATGATCCACCTAGAATTACCACTGTTAATACAAGGAGAAACAGGTTCCAAACGACTTGATATGTGATTCGTGCACTTTTAACCGTTTTTTTATGGGTAAATATGTTCAGTCCGGATTTTGCTTTTTCGATCCATACTTGTAATTTTTCAACCATCTATAGTATCACCTCATCTAAAATCATGTACATTATAGCATATTGAAGGTATAAAAACTGACAAAGTTCTACATTTATCTGAAATTTCCAGTTATGTTTGACAAGGAACTATAATTATGGTAAAAAAAGCTATACATTAATTTAATAAATAGCTATGAAGGGAACCAACTGTAGTTCTTCTATCCCTGTTTGTAGAGAGTCAGCGGTGGTGCAAGCTGATACATATAGAAGAATGAATTACGTCCTTGAGCTTTCTCTGTGAAAAATTGATTGACAGTAGCGGAGAACGGTCTAAGCCGTTAATTTTTTGAGTTGGAGGAATGTTCCTCAAGCTGGGTGGTACCGCGTAATTTTACGTCCCTGCATTTATGCAGGGGCGTTTTTATTTTTTACAAAATTGGAGGGAATATTTATGGATTTGTTACAAGATTTGGCATGTAGAGGAATTATTTACCAGCAGACTGATGAAGAAGGTTTGAAGGATTCATTAAGTAAGGAACAAATTTCATTATATTGCGGTGTCGACCCAACTGCAGATAGTATGCATATCGGCCATTTACTGCCGTTTTTAACATTAAGGCGATTTCAACAGCACGGACACCGTCCGATTGTACTTGTCGGTGGAGCAACAGGCTTAATTGGCGATCCAAGTGGAAAAAGTGAAGAACGAAAGCTGTTAACACTTGAAACTGTTCAAGATAATGTAGCAGGTATCAAGAAGCAACTCGAATCTATTTTCGAATTTGAAGGCGAAAATGGGGCGATCATGGTTAATAACTATGATTGGGCAGGGTCAATGGATGTCGTTACCTTCTTGCGTGACATTGGAAAACATATCGGTGTCAACTATATGCTTGCAAAGGATACCATTGCATCAAGGCTTGAGACAGGTATTTCATTCACTGAATTCACCTACACCATTTTACAAGCGATGGATTTCCTGCATTTATATGAGCATCACAATTGTAAATTGCAAATTGGTGGAAGTGACCAGTGGGGGAACATAACCTCAGGGTTGGAATTAATCCGCAAAGTACAGCCAGAAGGTTCGAAGGCATATGGGTTAACCATTCCGCTTGTTACAAAAGCAGACGGTACAAAGTTCGGAAAAACAGAAAGTGGAGCGGTTTGGTTAGATCCTGAAAAAACAACACCTTACGAATTCTACCAATTCTGGATTAATACCGCTGATGCTGATGTCGTTAAATACTTGAAGATTTTCACTTTCTTAGCGCACGAGGAGATCGAACAATTAGAAAAAGCTGTTCAGGAAGAACCGCATCTTCGTAAGGCCCAAAAGGTATTAGCAGAAGAAATGACTCGTTTGATTCACGGGGATGATTCCTTACAACAGGCTATCAAAATTTCTCAGGCGCTATTTAGCGGAGATGTAAGAAACCTTTCAGCTGCTGAAATCGAGCAGGGCTTTAAAGATGTACCAGCGTATACTTCACAAAATGAGGAGAATTTGGTCGATCTTTTAGTTGCGGCGAAAATTTCTCCATCTAAGCGTCAAGCACGTGAAGATATTGCTAATGGAGCAGTCACTGTTAATGGCGAAAAAATCACAGATACCGCTTATGTACTAGCGGAAACAGATCGGATCGAAGGACAATTTACGATTATTAGAAGAGGTAAGAAGAAGTACACATTAATCAAATACTAATAGAAGAAGGGCTTTGGATTTCAAAGCCCCTTTTTTGGCTGCAACAGAATCCTTGTAACAACGTGTTAAATGTATTCGTCTAATATACAAAGGAAATTGTTAGCTGGGGGTGAATCAAGTGAAATTTTTACTACACTTCATATATATCATTCTCATCGCTTTAGTGACATTTTTCGGATTAGGTCCTGTCTTATTTGCAGACGGTGTTTTACAAGAAAGACTTTGGACTGCCGCTATTGTTATCGTTATCTATATCATACTAGCGTATTTATATCGGAAATCAATCCAATGGGTCAATCGACGATAGAAAAAGCCCCGGTACCAACGTGCAAAGATAACTTTATGGATACGCTTCTTTTGCCAAATGTGAACAGACCTGATAATACACGTTCTACTCTATCTCTAGAATATTATTTATAAAAACCAAAAAGGCACAACTAGCTATTATTCACTAGTTGTGCCTTTTCCAATATGACCGCTTATGCAGCTTGTTCTTCGAGGTGTTCTTTGACTTTATGACCTTCCCATTTTGTGATAACAATAGCTGCTAGTGAGTTACCAACAATGTTTACACATGTACGGGCCATGTCCAGCAGCCTGTCTACGCCTAAAATAAACGCTAAGCCCTCGACTGGAACACCGACACTTCCTAAGGTTGAAAGCAGGACGACAATTGAAACACCAGGGACACCTGCAATCCCTTTTGAGGTAACCATTAAAATAAGAACTAATGTAATCTGATGTCCAATGCTCATATGAATGCCATACATTTGTGCGATGAACAGTGCTGCAATCGCCTGATACAAGGTTGAACCATCGAGATTAAAGGAATAGCCAGTCGGAATCACGAATGAAGTAATCCCTTTCGGACAACCGATTCGCTCCATTTTTTCCATAATTTTTGGAAGGACGGTTTCCGAACTTGCTGTGGAATACCCTAAAATTAATTCGTCTTTCAGGTAAGCTAATAGCTTAAAAATATTATAGCCGGCTATTTTCGCAACAATGCCAAGGACCACAATAACAAAGAATATCATTGCGCCATAAACGGTAATAACCAATTTTCCGAGCGGTATTAATGATTCCAACCCAAATTTCGAAACCGTAACCCCAATTAAGGCAAACACCCCAAATGGAGCAATCTTCATAATCTGATTGGTTACATAGAACATCGCATCAGCAGTACCCCTAAAAAAGGCGATAATCGGCTTGCCTTTTTCACCGATTGCCGCAACGCCAAGTCCAAACATTACGGAGAAGAAAATAATTGCCAACATGTCCCCATTTGCGATCGCCTGCACCACATTAGTCGGTACGATATTCACAAGTGTATCAATTTTGGAGTGTGACTCCGTTGCTTTTTCAGTCGTTACATAGGAGCTGATGTCCGATTTAACGAGTTGTGAACGGTCCACGCCTGTCCCCGGATGGAAAACATTGGCGATTAACAAACCAACAACGATTGCGATCGTTGTAATAATTTCAAAATAAAGTAGCGTTTTTCCGCCGAGCTTCCCTAACGATTTCATATCGTCCGTCCCGGCCACACCGACAACAAGGCATGAAATAACAATCGGCACGACAATCATTTTAATTAATCGTAAAAAGATGTTTCCAATCGGCTGTAAAAATTGCTCAACATGCGGATTTCCGAAAAAAATTGCACCCACAATAATCCCAAGAATTAAACCAATAAAAATTTGCCATGCTAAACTAATTTTTTTCACTCGCTTCTCTCCCATCGATAAGTTTTTTGATAATATTAAAGTAGAATATAGCCTGTAAACGTTTTCAACATTTACATCATACCTGTAGTACTACGATAAACTACAAAAAACTACAAAATGGATTAAAAATATTTTTACAATTTATAATATTTTTTTTACGATAGAAAGGGAGTGTTTGTATTCGCGATAAATTATTAGCGTATTTATTTATGATTATTGCTGTGCCCATTACCGGCGAATTAAAGTTTTACCCCTTAAGTGGTGCTGATTTAAGATTCAGCATGAGTACAACTGTATTCTTTTTCATTTTGTTATGGTCACGAAAAATCCATCCCGTTTTAGCCGGTTTTTTAACGGGATGTGTGGTTGTTTGTTTTCGGATTATTCTGGACAAGGTGCAGGTTGGCTCATTCAATTTCCCTATCCATTTTCCCGTGTTTTTTTATTACATGGTCTTCGGCATGTTTTTCCATATTTTCAAGGTAAAGAAATTGTATCATCGGCCGCTTCTCATTGGTCTGCTTGGCATGGTGCTCGAAATCATGGGGAATGTTACCGAAATGACCATTCGCCATTTTACAACCGATATGAAAATGACAACCTCGAACTTCTTGATTATTATAGGGGTAGCGATCATCCGCAGCTTCTTTGTCCTCGGTTTTTTCAATACCATCTTAGTGCGGGAAACCAGGTTGGCTGAAGAGCAGCAAAAAAAGCGGACCGAAGAGGTTTTACTATTAGTTTCAAATTTGTATGTAGAAATGTTTCAATTGGAAAAATCAGCGAAAGATGCGGAGAAGTTAACCAGCGCCTGCTATGCAATTTATCGTGATTTAAAAGCTCTAAACAATCAGAATCAAGCGCAAGCGATGCTGAAAATCGCCGGGGAATTACACGAGATTAAAAAAGATAATCAACGTATATATGCCGGTTTGTCCAAATTAATGGCCAAAGAAAAATTAGATGATTTTATGAACATTCAGGAAATCATTTCTGTTGCAACCATCTCGAATAAAAATTATAGTGAGTTGCTCGGGAAAACGATTGATTTCCAGGTAAGAATTTCTGGTGAACATCCGGAGTACCGCACTTTTATCCTCCTGTCCCTAATCAATAATCTTGTCGCCAATGCTGTGGAAGCCATCTATCAGGAGGGGCAGATTGTAGTAACGGTTGAAAAGGTTCAAGACCTAGTCAAAATAACGATAAAGGATAATGGAAACGGGATTTCTAAAAAAAACAAAGTGTATATTTTTGAACCAGGCTTTACGACGAAATTTGACCAAGCCGGAATCGCTTCTAATGGAATTGGTCTATCCTACACAAAGAATGTCATTGAAAATCTTGATGGAAAAATTAACCTGATTGAGTCTTCAAAGGAAAAAGGAACAACCTTTGAAGTTCAGCTTCCGGTTGTAAATTTAATGAGAAAGGGGTGATTTACGGTGAAATTTTTTATTGTCGATGATACCCCCACTATCAGAGGGATGTTATCCAATATTATTGAAGAAGAGGGATTGGGTACGGTGGTGGGGGAGGCAGCCGACGGGGCTGAAGTAGATGCCCATACCCTGGATGTACAGGAAGTTGATATTCTGATGATTGACCTGCTCATGCCCATCAGGGACGGGATCGAGACAGTCAGAGAAATTGCTCCTTCCTTTCGGGGGAAAATCATCATGATCTCCCAAGTCGAAACGAAGGATATGATTAGCGAAGCGTATTCCCTAGGTGTCGAGCATTATATCACAAAGCCGATTAACCGGCTTGAGGTAGTAAGTGTCATTAAGAAAGTATGTGACTATTTGTTACTGGAAAACTCACTTCATAACATTCAAAAGTCATTAAACTTTTTAACTACGCACAATACAAAAAACCGGCTGTTTGAGAACACTCTCCCAAGTAAACAACCTTTGTTTCCGTCCTCTGCCAAAAGCATCTTGCTTGAACTTGGGATTATTGGCAAAAACGGAGAAAAGGATTTGTTGGATCTTCTAGAAATTTTACATCAATGGGACATGGAGGGAAATCGGGAGCTCCCGCCTTTGAAGGATCTGTATGAGCGGGCGGCCAAAAAGCGGCTTGGTTCGTCCGTCTCTCCGGAGGAAATAAGAAAAGAAGCCAAGGCTGTGGAACAACGGATCCGCCGCATCCTCCAACAGGTGCTCGAGCATCTTGCTTCACTGGGATTAACCGATTATGCCAACCCAACATTTGAATATTACTCATCCAAATTGTTCGACTACACCCAAGTAAGAATGAAAATGCTCGAACTGGAAGGAAAAAACCACACCGCAACAACCCGAATCGACATCAAAAAATTCCTCTATGCTTTACAAATGGAGACAAAAGGCAGACTATCACATATGTAGATTGCTCTCGTTCAAACAAGTATCCTCTTGGGAAAAACAAAAAAGGGCCAGGACGGCCCTTTTAAATGTTTGTAGTAATAGATTTTTAAAAGAATTTTTTCTTAACCATGAATGTCATGAAGAAAATAATCACAAGCAATCCTTTGACTTAAGGTCGTTTCCTCTAATTATTATCCTGGAAAAAATATTGACAAATTTACTTCTCATCAGTATAGTATTGGATATTATAAAAAATATTCAGATATAATTTTCAAAACGCAAAGATCAGGAGTAGTAAAAGCTCATTATTCGGTAAAGAGAGCTGCGGGTTGGTGCAACGCAGTCCAATGATACTTTGAACTTGCCTGGGAGTGGTAAAGCGAAAGATTAGAGTTAATCTATTCTCTGGTTTTAACGATTGACCTTCGTTACAAGGTTTTTAAAGCAGGGTTCGAAAAGAGCCAATAAGAGTGGTACCGCGGTAAGCTTAAGGCATATCGTCTCTTTCTTCATTTGATTATGAAGAAAGAGACGATATGCCTTTTATGATTTTTGGGAGGTTAGGATATGGAAACGGACAAACGGAATTTACAGAGGACAATGACTTCAAGGCATATTACGATGATGGCATTAGGCGGTGCCATTGGGGCAGGTTTATTTAAAGGAAGCAGTTCAGCAATTGATATGGCAGGCCCATCCGTAATAATTGCTTACTTGATAGGGGGCATCATCCTATTATTCATCATGCAAGGTTTAGCTGAAATGGCGGTCCGTAATAGCGGTGCAAGAACATTCAGGGATCTTGTCCAATCTATTTTAGGAAAGTATCCTGCCTATTTCCTTGATTGGATCTATTGGAAAATGTGGGTATTGAACATCACGGCCGAATCAGTCGTTGCGGCTATTTTCATTCAATATTGGCTGCCTGAATATCCAATCTGGATACTGGCATTAGCTGTTTCGGTGTTAGTTACAGCAATCAACTTGCTATCAGTAAAGGTTTTTGCTGAAACGGAGTACTGGCTTGCTTTAATTAAAATTACTGTCATCATTGTGTTCATCATGGCTGGATTATTGTTGCTGCTCGTGACTTTTGGTGATCATAAAGCAGTCGGTTTCTCTAACTTGACTGACCATGGCGGTTTCTTTCCGAATGGATCAACAGGTTTAATCACGGCGATGCTGGTGGTAATTTATTCATATGGCGGTACAGAAATTATCGGGGTCACATTGGCAGAAACGAAAAATCCCGAAAAAGTGGTTCCAAAAGCCGTTCGCAGTACATTGGTCAGGATCATTTCTTTCTATATCATTCCATTTTTCATCATCGTTAGTTTAATTCCTTGGAACGAAGTAAACGGGGTGCCGGAAAGTCCGTTTGTGATGGTCTTTCAAATGATAGGGATTCCAGGTGCTGACCATATTATGAACGCCGTTGTTCTAATAGCGATTATTTCATCGATGAACTCTGGATTATATGGTTCATCCCGCGTTCTGTATACACAAGCCGTGGACGGTCGCATTCCGAAAATCTTTTCAAGTTTATCCAAGAAGAAAGTTCCTGTTTACGCAATATTAATGTGTACTTCCACTTTATTTGGCGGTGTACTGATTTCCTTATTTGCTGGAAGCAAGACCTTCGATTTCCTGATGGGATCGCTGGGATATACCGTATTATTCATCTGGTTGATCATTGCCTTCGCCCATTTGAAATCACGTAAACAACAGCCCGGAAAAACAAGTGCTTATTCAGTTAAATGGTTCCCGTATACGACTTGGGCTGCGATCATCGCTTTAATTACGATCCTGATCGGAATCATTTTCACGACATCCATCATTGTAACGATCATTACACTTTGCATCTACATCTTTATTACCTTAACGTATGTATGGAAAAGACGCCTTAACAAAATCTAGCAGAAGTGATAATTAATAATAATCTAAACCTAGTATCCCTCTTTCAAAAAAATATTAATCGACTAACGGGTGCGTATGTTAAGGATGGGATTGCTGCGGCGACCCCATTTTCTTATTCGACTAACGAAGCATGTTAGTTGAATAAGGTTGTGAATAGGTAAGGTTATTTTCTGAAAATTGGATAGTAGCAAATTTAAAATATTGCTATAGATTTCATCAAATGGTACACTTATAATACGAACTATTTGAATTTTCTCATTTAAAAACATATCAGACATACAGATTCGAGTCTTTAGACAGTCGCTTAAAGAGCTATCTTTAAGCCGTTCTAAAGGCTTTTTTGTTGTTCCCGCAAGTTTGAACGCTAGTAAAAATCATTAAATTATTGGAGGTGATTGAATGAAACTTGCCTTGCAAAGGCTGCGAAGGAATGTGTTGCGGTGCCGTCCTAACTCAAATGAACGAAAGAATATTCTGTTTAAAAAGGAGACAGTAATACTATGATTATTGAAACAGATATATCTCTAGAAGGAAATTCAATTTCGCTTATTCCTCTCGAGGTGAAGCATAAGGAACAATTATTTGAAGCTTTAAAAAGCCCTGAAGTATGGAAATATTCCTGGCGAAAAGTTACCACAGTGGAGGATATAGAGCAAATATTAATGATAGCTGTTAATAATAAAAAAGACAGGAAACATATACCTTTTATTGTTAAGGATAAACTGAAAGGTCAAGTATTAGGGACAACTCAAATTTGTGGTATTGATAAAGTAAATCGTAATGTGGAAATAGGTTGGACTTGGCTTTCACCAAAAGTTTGGAGAACAAAAGTAAACACAGAATGTAAATTCTTATTACTTAAGTATTGTTTTGAAGAATTAAAAGTAAATCGTGTCCAATTTTCAGTTAGTGGAGAAAACTTACGTTCTCAAAAAGCTGTTGAACGAATAGGAGCAACAAAAGAGGGAACTTTTCGTAAACATAGAGTAAAGGCAGACGGAACCATTCAAGACAATATATTTTACAGTATTATTGATGATGAATGGGAGTCAGTAAAAGAAAGATTGATTTATTTAGTAGAGAAAGCATACTGTTAGTCTCACCTCTTCTTTTTTTATCATTATTCTATTGAGAAGAGGCTTTATTATGTTTAACTATCAACTTGATTCAATATTGGTCCAATTAGGCCCGGACCTTTTTCATCACTTGATTCTGAATAATATTTCACTTATTTCTCAAAACAAAAACAATAAATAATTAAGTAGTCGTTGTTCCAGATTTTTATATTACACCTGATGGAACAAATTCTTTTGGAAGACCCTATCCTTTTATGATTTATCGAAATATGGAAGCATTCCGTAAAATTCCTACGACGACATCTCTATGAAAACTGGGATTCCCTTCGGGAAGCTTTGAGAACAGGTAACTATCAACCTTTCCCTGTTCGCCGTGTCGAAATTCCGAAACCAAGTGGAGGGATAAGGCTTTTAGGCATACCAACTGTGACAGACCGTTTCATCCAACAGGCAATTGCCCAAGTATTAACCCCAATCTTTGACCCAACCTTTTCTGAAAACGAATGGATAAGAAGAAGGCTCAGAATGTGCGAATGGAAGCAGTGGAAGAAACCTAAAACCAGAGTTAGAAAACTAATTGGTTTAGGTGTACCTGATTACAAAGCACATGAGTGGGGCCATTCCAGAAAGAAATACTGGAGAATCGCATGTAGTCCAATATTACACAAAACCCTCGATAACTCTTACTGGAGTCAACGAGGGTTGAGAAGTCTATATAATCGTTATGAAATTCTGCGTCAATCTTAATAGAACCGCCGTATACCGAACGGTACGTACGGTGGTGTGAGAGGTCGGGGGTTAGTCACCCCCTCCTACTCGATTGGTATTATTCTATCCAATATCCATTTCATTTTCTCTTCTTAAGATTCTTATCTCAATTCATCCCAATATAAAAAGACATACTCTGGTTCATGCTCTTTTTTCAACTCATCAATACTTGCTATTATATCTAAAGTTTTCTGTTTATTCGTTTGTAAAGTATTACTAGCGTTCTGTTTTAAGCTCTTTTCATCCATGATATACACTCTCCTTTTTAGCATAGTTTGTGCCCTGCCCCTCTTCTTATTCTTGTTTTGCAAGGAATGTAATCAGGTGAAATATCCAAAATAAAAGAAGAAAAATGGAATGTATTATGAAAATCAGCTTACCTAGTTCACTTTAATATGTATGTCTTATGGTGCTTTGTTCATTTCACACGTGCAAATAGAGGCGAAAGCTATATCAGCTATGCCGATTATGCAATCGCTGTTTTAGATGAAGTTGAAAATCCACAGCATAAAAACGAACGTTTTTCTGTCGTTGGCGAAGCAGAATGATTTTAAAGGATCAGAAAAGTAAAAACTATCTTAAAGTATTCGAATAGCTTTGTCTTACACTATTAATTGATTGAAGTATATAAATTATTCGGAGGTTGTCTAAAGATGAAACATTTAATTGTTTACGCACATTCAAACCCTCAAAGTTTGAACCATTCCATATTAGAAACGACAGTTAGTACATTAGAGAAAAACGGTCATGAGGTTGTTGTCCGTGATTTGTATGCACTCGATTTTCAACCTGTTCTGAAACCAGCAGATACGAATGCTATGAAAGCTGGGGAAACTCCTAAAGATATTAAAACAGAACAGGAATTTATCACTCAGGCAGATGTTATCACATTTATTTATCCTATTTGGTGGACAGGACTTCCTGCTATCCTTAAAGGATATGTTGACCGTGTATTCTCCTATGGCTTTGCTTATGCTTATGGTGAAGAAGGTATCGTTAAGATGCTAGCAGGCAAGAAAGGTTTCATCATCAATACACATGGGACTCCAAAGGAGTATTATGATGAGATTGGTATGACTGAAGGATTGAAAATTACGTCTGATGTTGGTATCTTTGGGTTTGTTGGCATTGAACCTGTAGGACATTTACTTTTTGGAAGTGTTGGTTCTCTCGATGAAGTAGCGTATAAAGGGATGTTAAAGGAAGTGGAAGAAAAGATTCATTCCTTATTCTCACAGCACGAGTTGACTAAATAAATCTTTAGGCTGCCTAATAGGCGGCCTGTTTTATTAACATTAATTTTAAAAGACTTTATTGAAAGATCCTAGTTATTGGTCCGATATAAATAAAATTACGATAAGGAACAGCATTAGAGAGAAGCAGTTGATATAGAAAAAATCTATACCATCTGCTTTTTTGTTTATAAAAATACCATTCAGGACCGATTTTCGTTAAAATAAACATTGCCGATGTTCACAATAGTTTTTCACAAATCATAAATGTACAAATGTACTTTTGTTTGATAATAAGTTATTAAGCATGATATAAGTGTATAAGAAATGGAACATTTGGCTTTATATTTTTTGACCTAGAGTTTGAAGTTGTATCCATAGTGAGAGGATTTGAGTTTGAAATGATAGATAATTTTTGGCGTGATTTACCACGACCATTTTTTGTACTTGCACCAATGGAAGATGTGACAGATGTTGTTTTTCGTCACGTAGTAAGTGAAGCCGGTCGACCGGATGTATTTTTCACAGAGTTTACAAACTCGGATAGCTATTGTCATCCGGAGGGCATGAAAAGTGTGCGTGGCCGTTTGACTTTTACAGAAGATGAACAGCCAATGGTGGCTCATATTTGGGGGGATAATCCCGAATATTTCCGACAAATGAGTATTGGTATGGCAGAGCTAGGATTTAAAGGTATCGATATTAATATGGGCTGCCCTGTACCGAATGTGGCATCGAGAGGGAAAGGTAGTGGCCTTATTCTGCGTCCAGAAGTTGCGGCAGACCTTATTCAAGCAGCAAAAGCGGGCGGACTGCCTGTCAGCGTGAAAACACGACTTGGCGATAAGGATGTAAATGAGTGGGAGGAGTGGCTTACGCATATTTTAAAACAGGATATTGCGAACCTTTCTATTCATTTACGGACAAGAAAGGAAATGAGCCAAGTAGATGCGCATTGGGAGCTCATTCCGGAAATCAAAAAATTACGTGACCGTATCGCACCAAATACGCTACTAACCATCAATGGAGACATTCCTGACCGTCAAACTGGGCTGCAGCTTGCTGAACAATATGGTATTGATGGCGTTATGATCGGACGAGGTATTTTTAAAAATCCTTTTGCCTTTGAAAAAGAGCCAAAAGAACATAGCAGTAAAGAATACCTTGATCTTTTAAGACTGCAGCTTGATCTTCAAGATCAATATGCGGAAGTACTGCCACGTTCCATCACAGGGCTTCATCGCTTTTTCAAAATTTATGTCAAAGGATTCCCTGGAGCTGCTGAATTAAGAAATCAATTGATGAACACGAAATCAACAGATGAAGTGCGTGCATTGCTTGATAACTTCGGAAAAGAATGTTGATGGGACGGGGACAGTGAAATGATGTAACTCTCAAAAAGTTAGAGAAAAAATGAATCACATCAACTCATATGTACTTATTTTATTCAGTTTCAAGTTCCTTCGCAGCCGGCAACTTTTGTTTTGTTAAAGTCTGTTTTCTGAAAGAAAAAGGTCTCAAGAATGTAATAAACCCACCAGCACCCTTATGTTGCCACATACACTCTACACATTGTTAGGCTGTGGCGAAAATTGAATTGGTATGAAAGTAACAGCCTTGTCCATTAGCGATAAGGCTGTTTTTCCGTAATTTGAGTGGTATCAGTAAATGTCTTTCTTTGCGTCTTTACTAATAATATTACGGAGTTATTCCCAAATATATAGATTATCCTCCTGGATGGTATCCAATAGGGTATGGACTTGATGGTTGCAGTCTAGTTATTAAACCAGATACTGAGAATAAAGGTTCAATTTATTGGTTAGATAATGGTGGTACATTAGATGATTCAAACGGCTATTTAAACTTTAATTTGATAAATGATTTGATTAATCACTTAGCTAAACTATGGATACTTGAGTTCAAGAAAGTTAAGCTGGCGGCACCCCCTTTTTCTTATTCGACTAACTGGCAGATTTGTTTAAGAAGACCTTATGGAAAATATTTACAATATCGGTGATATTTGTTACAATTGTGTAAAATTACACTAAAGGTGATGTGCTATGAAAAAAATAATTCCGCCAATATTATCCTATATAATTGTTTGTATAATTGCAGTCTTCTTTCCTGCATCAGAAGGCTATAATAATGTGGGGTGGAAATTGTTTGTTGGACAAATTTATGCAATTCCAGTTTTAATAGTAGTTGCTTTGGTCACGTTTTATCTAAACAAAAAACTTTCACATTATTAAAATTAAAAAGAGTTATCTAAATAGAAGTAACGAGTGCGTTTCTACAATAAGTGGAGACGCTTTTTCTTATTCAAGTAACGGGGCAATTTAGTTTAAGAAGGATTTCGATTGATTTGTATAGAATTTAAATTGAAAATACTTGAAATTTTTAGGAGATCAAATGAAAAAAGAGGTGTTGATATTTGAAAATAGGAAATGAATTAATCACTTGGAGTAATTTTCATTGGGTTGGGTTGTTAATTTGGATATTTGTATTTATTTCACTTCTATGTTTATGGCTTGGAATTAATAAGAGATCTGGATGGTTATTGTTATTAAGTGCTTTAACGGTTTTTCCGATGGCATTTTATTTGTTTGGAGCCGAAAACTGGATAAAATTTGTGATATTAGTTCCAATCGTTGAAGTCATTTTAGCTATTGTGTTTTGGGTCCGCCCAAACAAAAATAAAGGAATTGAATCGTAAACATAACTTTATATAATGGTAACGAGTGCCAGTGTTTATTGGTTTGGTTGCATCGGCAACTCTTTTTTTATTGAATTAACTGAGCAGTTTAGCATTCCTGTAGATCGTTAAATATCAGGTTTGAAAAAAATAGAGCCCCTCAGTAAGATACGAGTATAGAGTCCAATCTAAAATCATCAGAATCATTTGAGAAGCTTAGAGTGTTAATGTCTAATCGTGATGTGATTGTAAAACGTCTCGTAATGTCTATTAATCAAATAAATCGATGGGTAGATGTTGTCTTTCCAGAGCTGAGACAAGTGTTTAAAAATGTTTCGTGCAAAGGAGCCATCGCAACCCTTCGTTTATTTCCAACTCCAGATGAAATATCTTCAATGGAGTCACTAGATGTCCAGAGGGGATGGAAGTCATTAATGAAAAGACAACCAGGACCTAAAAAAGCTCAATTACTGATCAATCTAGCAAAATCTTCTATTGGAACTGGGCAGGTACTTGATGCTTATAAATTCCATCTAGAACAATTATTAGAAGAATATGACCTCGCTGTAATACAACTCGAAAGAGTTGAACAACAAGTTAAAGAAGTTCTCAACAAAATACCATTTGCAAAAAAACTACTTATGATTAAAGGAATAAGTGAAATTTCATTAGCTGGGATATTAGGCGAGTCAGGAGGTCTAAGTGGATTCTCCCACGGAAACTCTCTATTACGTCATGGGGGATTACATCTAACAGAGGCAAGTTCAGGCAAATGGAAAGGTCAGATTGTCATTTCAAAGCGTGGAAGGTCAAGACTACGACGCTTCCTCTACTTAGCAACTATGAGCCTTGTGATGAATAACCCTGAGTTTAAAGCAGTCCATTCCCATAATGTGAAGGTAAAGAAGATAAAGAAACTGAAGTCAATCATGAAACTGATAGGTAAACTAGCAAGGATTTTTATAGGAATAGCACGACGAAACGAGTCTTACTGTCCAAATAAAGTCCAAGTATTAATCCCTTTAGCAGCATAGAAATAAAACTTTAGTTTTATAAAATATATCATATAAAATAGTTAACTTTAATTTTGAATGTTGTCTTATTCGTAGGATTTCAAATATGTAAGAGTACCAGGTTTATTCAACAAAAGGGCACTGTGACCCATCAGTTTAGCATAACTGGCCTCCACCCCTTGGAAAGGCATGACGAAGGAATGAGAGGGCAATTGACCCGTTGAGACATGGGAGGGAAAGTCTCCAAGGGCAGAGTGGAGATGTGCATAATATGGTAAAATATGGAGTATTAGCCGACTCCTTTATTTAACTATGCCTGGAAGGCATTAACTATCCCTCGAAAAAAATAAATAATTCTTCAACTACCTGGGTGCGATAGCTAAACAAGAGCAATCGCTTTTTCACTAACGAAGCAGTTTAGTGGAAGAAGCATTAAGATATTTTTGTTATAATATGGATAAAAGTTGGTAGTGCAGGCTACTGGTTAATTTTAAAAGACTTTATTAAAGGAGGTCCACAATGGAGGTAATTTTAGCAAGTGTGTTTTCAGCTATCATATTATTTATTACTGTCTTTTTTATGATGAAGGTATTCAATATCGCCTTTAAGAGGAATGAAATATCACTTCGGAAATGCATTATTTTTTCTACTTCTTCAATTGTAATTGGTTTATTAGTGGCAAGCGTTTTACCCTTTGGTTATCAAAAAATAATTGATTACGTTAACTAACTTCTTCTTTAAGAAAGTCGTTCCTAATCGAGGTATTTCATAGATTATAAATCAACAATAAAAATTAACACTTAAGCTAACGGGCGCGGTTCTTCAATAGCGAGGGATCGCTTTTTCCTTCTTCAAGTAACGGGGCAGATTACTTGAAGAAGGAATTTTAAATAAGTGTTATAATTTGGTTATGAAATTATATATTTTTTAAAGATTTAGTTGAGGAATGAACATTGATAAATATTGGGGACATTATTTTTCAGTTATTTACATTACTTGTACCCGTGGCTTTTATTGTTTTTATAGTTCTATTTGTACGGTCTACAAAGAATCGAAATGAACGTCTAAAAAGGATTGAAGAAAAAGTAGATAACTTAAAAAATAATAATTAATTCTTTTATTTATCCAAAGGTGGTTTCTTTCAAGATGGGAATGCACCTCTTAAAGTAACGGGTGCAAGACTTGAAGAACCGAGCTGTCATTTTTGGCAGCTTTTCTTGTTCCACTCCCTCAGTTTAATACGATTTTCTCACGAATACTCGCTTATTCGTAGGATTTCATATCCCTTGATATGGAGTTAACGATTAAATGAAATGATTTCAGCTCATTTTGGCTAACGGTCAGGTTAGTTGAATTTGGAGGGGGGTTGCGGCGGGTTAAACTTCGGTACCATGTCATGGGTAATACATATAATAACTACAGTTAATTTAATAAATTTATATGAGGAGAAAATTTTATGCTTACCGAAGCCGATGCATTTAGATATGGCGGTTTTATAACTGTAAGACTCATTGGTCAATTGCCCACACCATGCGATGAAGTAGAAGAACTCGTACATTACCCGGCAAACGGAATTGGTTCTGCTCGAATTTTTCTTAGAGAGGGCAGAAAACCCGGACTGGAAAATATGTACTGCACACAGGGATTGGGGAGAATATGGAGTATGAATTCAGAGATTCGTGACAAATATTCTAAGACTGTAGAGATTTTTATAAATGACCATTTTGTGAGGAAAATTCGAGTCATAGAAATCACATATGAAGGATGGCATAACATACATTGATTAATAGCTTTACCCCTTTTTCATATATAGTTAACACATCTTATCTACCCGTATGGGTAGTCTTTCTTTGGATTAACTATGGCTATCTTTCTGAAATTTGATTTGATTGTAAAGAGATGTACTTAAGCTAACGGGGACATTAGTTGAAGAAGAGCAGTTCTTGACGCCTAACCAGGCGTTTTTATTTTTGTGTGATACAGAACGTTTGTTCGTTAATTATAAGGATGATAAAACCAGGGAGGTGACTGAAATGGCAATACGAGACCGAGGTAAATTAAAATGGCAGCCGGCCTCATTCATGCCGTTAGCATTCGAAATGCAGTGTGAGTAGTTAAACAATTATTTCACCTACTGCTTTAATTCCTATTGAAATAGAATGATATAATCGTTATATAATAAAAAATAAATAAGTTATCATGACTAGAATGGAGAATGAAGGTAGATGTTTAAAAAGGGATTTGCAATCTTTGTTGCAATGTTTGTTTTATTTACAGGATTTCATGTGGTTAAACCGGTTCATGCTGCGACAAGCGTAACAAAATATGTCACAGCGACTGCATTGAATGTCAGAACTGGTCCGGGAACGACCTACAAAGTGGTAACAACTGTTAAGAAAAACCAAGCTGTAACAGTTTCACAAACTAAAGGGTCTTGGGATAGAGTAACTGTTGGTGGTAAAACAGGTTGGGCATCCAATCAATACCTAACGACTAAAAAACCCGCAGCCCCTAAGAATTTGGCGGAAGGTTTAAAGACAGTAGGAAGCAACAAACAGTTAATTCTTGTCACTTCTAATGGCTACAATACCTCTAATGCTAAAATTCGTACATTTGAAAGAAATTCCCAAGGAAAATGGGTTCCTGTTTTAACCACAACAGGCCATATTGGTAAATATGGATTTGCCTCTTCAGCAAATATGCATGAAGGCGGTAAAAAGTCTCCAATTGGGAAGTATTCAATTGGAACCGCATTTGGACGTTATGGAAATCCGGGTACCAAAATGCCTTACCGAAAAATTACAATCGATGATGTTTGGGTAGATGATCCAACTTCAAAACTTTACAACACTTGGCAATCAAGAAGTAAAACACGAGGTCAATGGAAGAGTGCTGAAAACATGAATATCTCAGCTTATACCTACGGTTTCGTTATCAACTACAACACACAACGAACTCCGTATAAAGGTAGTGCTATCTTCTTCCACATTGGAAGTGGCTACACGCTCGGATGTACCTCAACTTCTCAAAAGAATGTTGTAAACATCTTGAAATGGTTGAATCCTAAAAAGAATCCAGTCATCATTCAAACTCCGATTCAGGAGCTAAACAAATACTAATTCTCCACGGAGAAAAAACAACAGAGTATTTATCTGTTGTTTTTTTGTCTAAACCATTGTTGAGAGAATAGGTTTTCCTAGTGGTTTAATAAACCATTTACCCCAGCAGCACTGATAGAATAGTGTTAAGAAACTCAGAATATGGTACATTCTCTTTATAGGCATCTTCTAATAGACCTTCAATTTGGTCAGAAGTATGGTGCCATCCAACTTTTTTTAGTCAATTGGTTAGATGTTGAGTGATCAACTAATGTCGCCCCCTTCTAATTGTTTATAGACGAGTAGGGAACGTTGTTCCACTTCAAGCTCAGGGGATTTATTGGGACGAGTCGCCAAACCTTTAGTAGTCTCATTCAATCCTTTTTTATAAGTTCTAACTTCATATGTGAATTTTGCTTTTCCTGTTAAAAGAGGATGCTTTGCTATACATTCAAGTTCATCAAATATCTCTAAATGATGATCTAGGGTTTCCTTAATCTTCACTTTTTGACCTGCAAATCGGACTGGTTGGCATGAGAACATAGGTTATATAACTGTTTCTTTGTCAGTGGAATAAAAACATTTGGAAGCACCCAATGTGGTGCTTTTTCTTTTGCTCCAAATCAAACGAACTAAAGAAGATGTTGATTCATGAAAGATTTATGGTCTTTTTTTATGTACCTTATAATATTTAGAACATAGATATTAAGGTCATGATATTACCAAAGCCATTTTCTTTATTTCATTTGGATGCTTAAAAACTCCTGCGATGACTATTGTTAGTAGGATTTTTATAAATCACGTCTGACCACTTGAATGATTTTGTTAAAACTTCCCCCAAAAAGCCCTTTTTTCTTTGGGGGAGAATACAATACTCTACTAAGCAGAGTAAAAATAAAAAACCCTAGAAACGTTGATATAACGCAGTTTCTAGGGCTTTTGTGATTGCTATTTAATAAGCAAATCAATTAACGTGAGTAGAACTCGACGATAAGTGTTTCGTTAATTTCAGCAGGTAATTCAGAACGCTCTGGTAAACGAGTGAAAGTACCTTCTAATTTGTCAGCATCAAAAGTTAAATAATCAGGAACGAAGTTATTTACTTCGATTGATTCTTTGATAACATCAAGGTTACGTGATTTTTCACGAACGCTGATTGTTTGACCAGCAGTTACGCGGAATGATGGGATATCAACGCGTGAACCGTTAACTAAGATGTGGCCATGGTTAACTAATTGACGTGCTGCACGACGAGTGCGAGCAAGACCTAAACGGTAAACAACATTATCAAGACGTGATTCAAGAAGAACCATGAAATTTTCACCGTGTACGCCGCTTAATTTGCCAGCTTTATCAAAAAGATTACGGAATTGACGCTCAGTTACACCATACATGTGACGAAGCTTTTGCTTCTCTTGTAATTGTAATCCGTATTCAGAAAGCTTTTTGCGTTGGTTTGGACCGTGTTGTCCAGGAGCGTAAGGACGCTTTTCTAATTCTTTACCTGTGCCGCTTAGAGAGATTCCAAGACGACGGGAAATTTTCCAGCTAGAGCCAGTATAACGAGCCATGAATGACTCCTCCTTAGTGTTTTTATTTTGGTAAAATAAAAACCGTTATGAGACTCTTTGACAGCCATTTTATTTTCATGTACCTTCGCCCTAGCAGCTAAGGGTTACAAGATACACCATCATTTAAAGGCTATCTACCTTTATGAGGAATAAAATGAGACTATTCAAAGTGAACACAATAGGCTGCAATATTTTACACAAAGAGTATTATATAATTTTTATTCTAAGAAAGTCAAGAATAATTTCTAGAAGTAGTGACTCGTGAATTTTTTGTCGGAAAGAATATTTCATAATGTTAATAAATTATTCAAATAAATATCGCCAAAGTGTCTGAAAATTAACTATAATTAGGGTACTATGTATATATATGGAATTAGATCGGGTGAAACCTTAATGGATATTCTCGAAATTGATTTAGATTGGCAAATAAACAGATTTAAACAGTTAATACAGATTACAGAATCACTTCATTCATTTCTAGATGTAGAGACCCTGTTGGGAGAATTATGTGTAAAACTAAAGGAGTTTTATCCTGACTTCTCGTTTTCCTTATTGCTTTCACAGGATACATATAGCCACAATGATCTTCCGATTATTGCCCTTGAATATGATAGTGAAAATATTGCAGCCATTAAAGCCTATGTATCAGGGGAGCTTCAATTTGAATACATTACTTCTGCTATTAACCATACCATTATATATGCACCCCTAAAAGGGAAACAAGTAACTTGTGGCGTCTTGCAAATAATCACTGCTCCAGCTACTGAATTCCCTGAATATGAGCTGGAATTTCTTCAATTACTGGCAAGTGCTGCAGGGAGTTCATTGGAAAATGCCCATCTCTATCAACAATCAAAGCAAGAAATCTCCAATTTACAATTAATCAACGAAACTTCTCATTGCTTAAATTCAAATCTGCGTTTAGCTGATACGATGACATATATGTCCGAACAAATTATTTCTTCCATCCATGCACAATAAGTTGGGTTTTTCTTATTCACAAACGAACATGCTGAGGTAAAAATACTCCCAGGCTCAACACCCTACTTTTATACACAACAAGCCCAAATTTATATTGATTATTTAAGAGGAAAAATTGAATTAGAGAAAAATCCTTTGTTTATTGGAGATTGCAACCTCAACAATATAAAAAATCCTAGATTCCATTCGATTCTGGCGATTCCAATGATTCATAGCGAAAAATTAAAAGGCTTTTCCATTGTGATGCATCAAAAGCCATATTTCTTTTCTTTTGATACATTTAAACTCCTTCAGTCTCTTATCCATCATTCATCACTTGCACTAACAAATTCCATGCTCAGAGAAGAGTTAGAGCATATGATTATTACCGAT
Source organism: Bacillus sp. sid0103 (assembly GCF_019219025.1). The sequence goes on from NZ_JAHUWN010000017.1 coordinate 117,236, forward strand.
CATCTTACTAAACTCCATTCACGCAAATTTTTGGATGAAAAGATTCAGCGGTCTATGAAAGAGTCAGAAGAAGGTACCTTTATCCTCCTGGATATTGATAATTTTAAAGAATTAAATGATACATACGGTCACCAGGTGGGAGATAAAGTTCTTGTTCAGGTAGCAAACCTTATCAAAAGAAATATCCGAGGAGAAGATATCGGAGCCCGCTGGGGTGGAGAAGAGTTAGCACTTTATCTTCCTGGTGTCCCCTTAGACAAAGGTGCAGCTGTTGCTGAAAGAATAGTGAAAAAAATATCAGAATCTTCGGATCCACATGTTACAGTATCATGTGGGGTTTCTTATTGGAACAAGCAACGGCTTGATGCATACAACTTCTTATTTAAACGAGCAGATGAAGCGCTGTATATTGCAAAAGAGACTGGGAAAAACAAAGTCGTCATTCAAGAGCAAAAAATGAGGGTTGGTTAAGAGGAGGGCACTCATTTATGAGTGCCCTAACGATATTTACCTAACCAACATAATATATATGAATAAATGAAAACGTTTTCAAACAGGGAGGAGTTCAAAATGAGGAAAAAGAAATCACGGTTTGAAACGGAAGTTATTCATTCATGCTACCGGACAGATGAACATCATGATAGTTTAGTTCCTCCGTTATATCAAACATCCACGTTTACTTTTTCAAGTGCGGAACAAGGAGAAAGAAGGTTTGCAAGTCAGGAAGAGGGATTTATTTATTCACGCTTAGGAAATCCAACGGTGAAAATATTGGAAGAACGGATGGCAGTCCTTGAACAAGGTGAAGCAGGCTTAGCGTTTTCGTCAGGAATGGCTGCCGTCAGTGCAGTGTTGGTGGCCTTAACAAAAACAGGGGACCATATCCTTTGCTCGCAAGGAGTATATGGTTGCACATTTGGGTTGTTAGAGTTATTAAAAGAGAAATATGGAATTGATCACGACTTTTCTTTAATGAATTCAAAGGAAGCATTAGATCAAGAAATCCGACCAAACACCGCATGTATCTATATTGAAACGCCAATAAACCCTACAATGAAGCTGGTAGATTTGGAAATGGTGGCAACGATAGCGAATAAAAAGGGGATTCCCGTTGTTGTTGATAACACATTTTGTTCCCCATATTTACAAACCCCTCTTACGCTCGGTTGTGATGTTGTCATTCATAGTGCAACAAAATATATCTGCGGACATGGGGATGTTATTGCCGGGCTTGTCATTGGAAAGAAGGAGTTTATTAGACAAGTATCAAGGACCACCCAAAAAGACATCGGTGGGGTGATCTCTCCTTTTGATGCATGGCTTCTATTAAGAGGGTTGAAAACACTGCCAGTACGCATGGACCGCCACTGTGAAAACACCATTAAACTATTTGAATTTTTGAAAAGCCATCCGAAAATCGAATCGATTTATTTTCCCGGCGATCGGGAACATCAAGATTATTCAATCGCAAAAAAACAAATGAAACAACCTGGCGGACTTATTTCGTTCACTATAAAAGGTACAAAAGAAACGGCACAACAGTTAATAAATCAATTACAATTAATTAAAATCGCAGTTAGTCTCGGTGACGCCGAGACGTTAATACAACATCCTGCAACGATGACCCATGCTGTGATACCCGTGGAGGAGAGAAGAAAAATGGGGATTACTAATACGTTGCTGCGGCTATCTGTTGGATTAGAAGCATGGGAGGATATCCAAGAAGACCTCGAACAGGCACTGGAAAGGATTTAAGATAAGGTTATGACAAAGGACATTGTTGATTTATCTACTTTGTTGATTGGAACGAATACAGCGAGACACCTGCGGGAAAAGCTTGTCTTTTGAGACCACGCAGACGATAAGCGCCGATGAGGCTCCCGGACTGCCCACGGAAAGCGAAGCTTCTTTTGCTCCAATCAACAGGCAAGATTAACAGAGCCAAAATAAAAAGAGCACAGGGGAAATTTCCTCTGTGCTCTTTTCTATACATGTTGAACTAAAACAGCTACAAATTCTTCAAGTTTTTGTTGATCTAACGCATCAAAGCGGTTCTTTTCAGGTGAATCAATATCAAGAACTCCAATAAGCTGTCCATCTCTGACCATCGGAACAACAATCTCTGATTGGGAAGCAGCATCGCATGCAATATGACCTGGAAACTGATGAACATCAGGAACAAGAACTGTTTCTTTTTTTAAGGCAGATGTTCCGCACACACCTCTACCAACTGGGATTCGGACACATGCAGGAAGACCTTGGAATGGGCCCAATACTAGTTGTTGATTTGGATCCATTAAATAAAATCCAACCCAGTTTATGCGGTCAAGGAATTGGTTAAGCAGGGCAGTGGCATTACTGAGATTGGCAATTTGATTGTCCTCATCATGAATTAGAGCATGCAGTTGCTTTATGACAAGATTATAATTTTCTTCGCGGCTCCCGGTGTACATTTCGACGTTAAACATGAAATTTCCCCTTTAATTTAACAATTTTATATATGTATTTTATCAAATTTACAAGAATATAAGCAGACTTTGTCGACATTTTTATAAAGGAATCTGTCGTGAAACAAAGAATCCTTATGTAAGGGGATTATTGGTTATTCCAGAAAGGGGATAATAGATGAAGAAAAATGCTAAAGAAGCAATTGTTAAGGCTGCTATCACATTGTTTAAGTCCAATGGATACACGGGAACTTCGATAAGGGATATCGCCCGACTGGCAAACGTAAACACAGCAACAATTGCCTACCATTTCGAAAACAAACCAGGTCTATTAGAATATTGCTTTACGCATTTTTTTGAACAGTATATTAGTAAAATGGAAGAAGCCTATGTATCCATTGAAAAGGGAGCAAAGGAATGTTTAAAACGAATCGTCGCGGATTTACTACACTACCAATGTGAAAATAGTAAATTGGCCAGTCTTGTCTACCGGGAGATGTCGATGGACTCGCAAATAGTAAGGGAGATTATGTCAACCTACTTACTCAAAGAAAAATACTATTTCCAATTAATCTTTGAAAGAGGTTTTGAATGGAATGAATTTCGTCCCCATTCAATTCCCTATTTAATCATTCAGTTAAAAGGATTATTAATGATGCCATTTATGAATACTCATTATATGAGGGAAGTTTTGTACGTCTTTCCAAATGAACCATTTTTTGAGCAGAAATATTTAAAAGATATAAATTTGTGGATTGATAAAACTTTATGTTCAGATGTGCCAATGAAAATAGGTGCAGTTGTCAAATAGCGGCAAACGCTATTTTTTTTTGTTTATGGCTCTTTTAAACTTGCCTGTCGATTTCCGCTTCAGAGGGATCCCCCCCTGACCGGTCCTCCCTCAGGAGCCTCCTCGCCTGTAACGTAGATCAACCGGGTGCCAAAATCAACAATAGGTTTTTACATAGCCTTGTTTAGAGGATGGTGGAAATTTGTACCGATTGTTTGTTTTCCTTTTTTACATATCTAACAGCTTCACTGTTTCCGACCGATTGCTCCATTTGGCGGGTTTTCATTTAATTTACAAAAAAAATGAAAATAATAGTCAAAAAATGTCGTTTACATGGTATCATAATAGCATTGAACAGAACATTAAGAGATTTATTTAAAATAGATGTATGATAACTGCATTTTGATAGAATGTTTTTGGAAATAGGGGGCTTACTTGTGGAATATTTCATTGGATTTTTTATCCTAATACTAGCCTTATTTGTAGTGGGGTATTTAATAAAGAAAAAGTACTTTAAGGAAATGGATCGATTGGAAGCCTGGAAAATCGATTTAATGAATCGTCCAGTACTGGATGAAATGTCAAAGGTTAAGCTGCTTAATATGACAGGACAAACTGAAGAGCTTTTTGAACGTTGGAGAAATCAGTGGGACGAAGTAGTTACTGTGCAACTTCCCGATTTAGAGGAAATGCTTTTTGATGCAGAAGAGTACATAGATCGGTACCGCTTTAATAAAGCCAAAGGTGTCCAGTTGGGGATTTCTGGGAAGTTACAAGATACAGAAGATCAAATAAAAAGTATTTTAGAAGAATTACATGAATTGGTTGGCAGCGAGGAAAAGAACCGAGTCGAAATTGAAGAATTAAAAGAGCAGTATCGAGAATCAAAAAAAATGTTACTTGCCCATCGGCACAGTTTTGGAAGTTCAGAAAAGTCGTTAGAGGAACAACTTAATGCTGTATCACAAAAATTTCAGGAGTTTGATGAAAAAACTGAACAAGGTAATTATCTTGAAGCACGTGAAGTAGTGTTGATGATTCACAGTCAGCTTGGAACCATTAAGAAAGATATGGACTTAATCCCACAGCTATTAATTGAATGTCAATCGCTTCTTCCAAATCAGCTTTCCGATATCCTTGATGGGTATCGTGAAATGTCTGGTCAAGAATATTATTTAGAACATATTAATGTGGAACAAGAACTAAAACGATTAGAAGAAAAGCTGTCTGAGAATTTAGTACTGATTGAATCAGCAAAGATTGACGAAGCAGTGGAAGGAATAAGGGAAGTAAAGGATAGAATTGATATCCTCTTCGATTTATTGGAAAAAGAAGTTCATGCCAAGCATTTTGTTTTGAAAAACGAAACAATTACTACTGAACTGCTCGCTTCAGCTTATGAGGAAAATAGTCACCTCTCAAGTGAAGTGCTTCATGTTCAAGAAAGCTACCAATTATCTGAAGGTGACTTTGAAACACAGCGACAATTGGAAAAGGAACTTTCCACTGTATATAAACATTATGAAATTCTAATGGAAAAAATAAAACTGAACGAAACGGCACAATCCGCCATTGGTGAAGAGTTGGCACAAATTAAAGAACAAATCGATATTATCCGTGAGGGTCAGCAAGATTTTGCTTTAAAACTTCAAGCCCTTCGTAAAGATGAACTTGAAGCAAGAGAAAAGGTTAAAGAACTTACCAAAAAGGTCGGAGAGACAGTTCGGCTTGTAACCAAAAACAACGTCCCTGGTTTACCCGAAGATTATAAGTACTTGTTTGAGGATACCAATGAGAGTATTCAAAATGTGAGATACCAACTTGAAGAAAAGCCACTTAACATTTCTGCCCTAAATCAGTATTTAGAAATTGCTGTGTTAACAGTGGAAAAACTTACTAATTCAACAGTAGAGTTATTAGAAAATGTTATGCTTGCGGAAAAGGCCATTCAATATGGGAATCGTTACAAAACTCAATACCCGTCAGTGGCTAAAGGTTTAAGGGATGCAGAAGATGCATTTAGACACTATGATTATCAAGAGGCTCTAGAACAAGCGGCTGCAACACTAGACGTGATTGATCCTGATGCTTTGAAAAAAATAAAATCTTCATTTGCAGCAGAATAAATAACAAGGGCTCTTTTCGTAAACTTTGTTGCTTTTGGAGCTTTATAAGGGTCATTAACTAAGTTTCTAGGCAATTTTCGCAAATGTTCTTACCAAATGATGCTACGAAGCATCTAGTTATACGGGTTGAAGTACTTATACGAAAAACAATAATCTATGCAAAAATAGCCATAACAAAAAACCGATCAGTGCATTTGTAAACTGAATCGGTTTTTTGTTTTTCCTTTTATTTTATCTTTATGATAAGATTTATTTTTGTAAGTGGAATGGGTCGGAAGTTCGGAGGAGAAAAAAATGATTTATTTTGATAATAGTGCAACGACAAAACCGTTTAAAGAAGTGTTGGATTCTTTCGTAACGGTGTCTAGTGAATATTATGGAAACCCGTCCTCTCTGCATAGTATGGGGGCGCAAGCAGAAAAGCTGTTATCACAGGCTCGGGAACAAGTGAGCAAGTTCCTAAAAGTGAAGCCTTCCGAGATTTATTTTACCTCAGGGGGTACAGAAGGAAATAATTTAGCGATAAAAGGTTCTGCTTTATTGCATAAAAATAGAGGCCGTCACTTGATTACATCGAGTGTTGAGCATCCATCAGTAAGATCGGCAATGGAACAACTTGAACAAGAGGGCTTTGAGGTAACATACCTGCCTGTTGACGAATATGGTAGAATTCGTGTAGCTGATCTGGAAAAAGCGATTAAAAAAGAGACCATTTTAGTTTCGATCATGCATGTGAATAATGAAGTGGGGACAGTTCAGCCTATAAATGAAATTGGTGACCTATTAAAAAGATATCCTACAATTTTATTCCATGTCGATGCAGTCCAGAGTATTGGTAAAATCCCCGTATCTTTGTATGATAATAGAGTAGATTTTTGCTCATTTTCTGCCCATAAATTTCATGGCTTAAAAGGTACAGGGGCTCTCTTTATCCGTGAAGGGGCGAGACTTGCACCCTTATTTTCAGGTGGGAATCAGGAACGGAAACTAAGAAGCGGTACTGAAAATGTGGCTGGTGTTGTTGCGATGGCAAAAGCATGGAGGATGACCTTAACAAAAGCTGATGAAGGGTTAGACAGAATGAGAGAAATCCAGAGCGTGCTCAGGAAAGGATTAACAGAAATTGAAGGTGTTCAAATTCATACTCCCCATAAAAATGCGGCACCGCATATTTTAAATTTTTCATTAACTGGGATTAAATCCGAAGTGTTCATTCATTCGCTTGAGCAGAAAGGTATCTTTGTTTCGACTACAAGTGCTTGTTCCTCAAAAAAGAAATCACCGAGTAAGACGCTACTTGAAATGGGAGTTCCAGAATCACTAGCTGAAAGTGCCATCAGGATCAGCCTTTCATTTCAGAATCGGATGGAAGAGGCAATTACGGCGTTAGATTCTTTTAAAGACTCTGCAAACCAACTAAGGAAGGTAATGAAATAAATGAACTATGAACGAATCCTAATACGCTACGGTGAAATCTCAACCAAAGGCAGAAATCGTAATAAATTTGTCGAGAAATTAAGGAAAAGTGTAAGTATTGCGCTTGCTTCTTTTCCTAACGTTAAAGTGGAGTCAAGCCGTGACCGAATGTATGTGTTATTAAACGGTGAAGTCGCTACAGAAGTTATGGATAAGTTAAAGAATATTTTTGGAATACAGTCGTTTAGTCCTGCAATAAAGGTGGTAAGAAGTATAGAGGTACTAAAACAGACCTCGCTTGAATTAGTCCGCTCCCTTTATAAGGAAGGGCAGACATTCAAAGTTACCCCTAAAAGATCGGATAAAACGTTTGAACTGGATACCGATGGAATCAATCATACGATTGGCGGCTATTTACTGCAGAATATCCCAGGAATTAAAGTGGATGTGAGAAATCCAGATATTAATTTAAGGATTGAAGTAAGAAAGGAAGCCATTTATCTTTCATGTGAAACCATTCAAGGGGTTGGCGGACTTCCGGTTGGATCAAGCGGCAAAGCCATGCTCATGCTTTCAGGAGGGATTGACAGTCCTGTTGCAGGCTATATGGCAATGAAACGGGGAGTAGAAGTCGAAGCTGTCCATTTCTTCAGTCCGCCATTTACAAGTGAAAGATCGAAAGAAAAGGTTATTGATTTGACAAAAAAACTGGCGGAAATATATGGTTCAATGACCTTGCACATTGTCCCATTTACAGATATACAGCAAACGATTCGCGAACAAGTTCCTGAAAATTACTCAATGACCTCCACACGGAGATTGATGCTGCGGATCACGGATGAAATCCGCGAAAAACATGAAGGTCTTGCGATTATTACGGGTGAAAGCCTCGGTCAGGTTGCGAGTCAAACACTCGAAAGTATGTTTGCAATCAATGATGTAACCAATACCCCTATTTTGCGGCCATTGATTACAATGGACAAAACAGATATTATAAAAATTGCGCAGGAAATTGATACACTTGAAATTTCAAACAGGCCGTTTGAGGATTGCTGTACCATCTTTGTTCCTGCTTCTCCAAAAACAAAACCTAAAAGGGAAAAGGTTCAGCATTATGAAAGTTTCTTCGACTTTGAACCTCTGATCCATGAAGCAGTGCTGGAGACAGAAACAATTGTGATCAAAGCGGATAACAAACAGCGCTCAGAATTTAGTGAATTATTTTAAGAAGGAAAAATTCGAACATTTTGTGAACAATTACCAATTGTAATATAGAATGAAGATTTTAAGTTCTACACATTCTATACTCACAAGGAGGTGATATCACATGGCAAATAACAACTCTAATCAATTAGTAGTTCCTGGTGTACAACAAGCTCTTGACCAAATGAAATATGAAATTGCTACTGAATTTGGTGTAAGTCTTGGAGCTGACACTACTTCACGCGCTAACGGTTCTGTTGGTGGTGAAATCACAAAACGTTTAGTAGCAATGGCTGAGCAACAATTAGGCGGCGGATTCTCTCGTTAATAAAAAGTAAATACGATGGCTACAGAGAGCGTGGGGTTTTCCCCGCTCTCTTTTTTATGCTCAAGATAGTGAAAAATATTTTTAGTTGAATAATAATTTTAAATCTTTTCATTATTTTGTATAATTATTTTGTGAGATGTTTATGAAAAGTATTAAGGGGGAGAAGGCATGAAGCGGGAAGATTTAATTGCACCAGAAAAGTATAATCTTGTTTCTGAAGTAGAACAGTTTGCAAAAGAACCAACCAGGATAGCATTGAAGTGGGAGAATGAAGCTGGGGAGACCAAGAAAGTTACATACGAGCAATTAATGAAAAAAGTAAATCAAGCCGCAAATGTATTCGTTACCAATGGGTTAAATAAGGGCGATGTTGTGCTTGTCATCGTGCCGCGTCTCATTGAAGCATATATCGTTTATTTAGCTGCATTAAAAGCGGGCTTGGTTGTCATTCCAAGTTCGGAAATGTTAAAGGAAAAAGACTTGCAATACCGAATCACACACGGTGATGTAAAAGGTGTCATTAGTTATTATCCATATGTGGATCAATTTGAGAATATCAGTCAATCCCAGCCGTTTGTAAAATTTTCGATTGGGGGATCTGAAGAAGGCTGGATTCAATTGGATACTGAGATGGCTGCTGCCTCAGAAGTATTCGAACGAGCAGATACGCTTAGAGAAGATATGGCCTTTTTGTCCTATACGTCTGGAACAACAGGGAATCCAAAAGGGGTGGTCCATACACATGGCTGGGCTTTTGCACATTTAAAAACGGCTGCACCTAAATGGCTTTGTATTGAGGATGGTGACACGGTTTGGGCAACTGCCGGTCCAGGCTGGCAAAAATGGATATGGAGTCCCTTCCTATCAGTTCTTGGCTCTGGTGGAACTGGACTAGTTTACAACGGAAAATTTGATCCGAAAAAATATTTAAGTCTCCTCCAAAAATATGATGTTAATGTCCTTTGCTGTACACCGACAGAATATCGATTAATGGCGAAGGTAGATAATTTAGAAGAGTATCAGGTACCTAATCTTCATAGTGCTGTCTCCGCAGGCGAACCTTTAAATCGTGAAGTTATTGATACGTTTAGAAAATATTTTAATATCGATGTCCGTGACGGGTATGGACAAACTGAAAATACCTTGCTAGTTGGTGTTACTAAAGGAATGGAATTAAAATCCGGCTCGATGGGCAAGCCGACGCCAGGGAACAGGGTGGAAATCATAAACGAAGAAGGCCAGGTTTGTGCAGTCGGTGAAGTCGGTGATATCGCTGTTCATGTAGAAACTCCAGCTTTATTTAAGAACTATTATAAAGACCCTGAAAGAACAGCGATGCAATTCCGAGGTAATTATTATATTACGGGTGATAAGGCAAAAATGGACGAAGAAGGTTACTACTGGTTTGAAGGCCGCGGCGATGATATTATTATTAGTTCTGGCTACACGATCGGACCATTTGAAGTGGAGGATGCACTTGTTAAACATCCATTTGTTAAGGAATGTGCTGTTGTAGCAAGTCCCGATGAGATTCGCGGTTTTATAGTCAAAGCATTTGTTGTCTTGAAAGACGAAATTGATTCCACAGACCCTGAATTAACAAAAAAATTGCAGGAGCATGTAAAAACACTTACAGCACCATATAAGTATCCAAGGAAAATAGAGTATATTTCTGAACTTCCTAAGACGACCTCAGGGAAAATCCGCAGAATCGAACTTCGGAAAAAGGAACTCGAGGAAGCGAAACAAGTATAAAGTCATTTGGAGAGTAAGCAGGCGACAAATCGCCTGCTTATTTTTGATTTGTGCCAATTCTCAAAGGTTTTGTGCCATTTTTGAACCACTTTGTGCGAGTTTAGAATACTTTTGTGTCAGTTTTAGTGTGTTCTGTACAAAACTAAAGTAGTTTTGTGCAATTAGACAATTTATGGGGAAATCCACCTTATCCATTTATGTAAATACTCGTTTTTCAATTGGAAGCATAAATTTCCCCCATTTACGAAGTTTCGCGTTATAATAGTAATTATTTCGAAACTTGAAAGAATAGGGGCTCAAAATATATGAAAAAGACAGAAACACAAAAAGGAGTCATTCATGCCGGCTTTTCATATTTCTTGTGGGGATTATTGCCGATCTACTGGAAGTTTTTAGATCATGTTAATGCAAAAGAAATTTTGGCAAGTCGTGTTTTATGGTCGTTTGTTTTTATGGTCATCATTCTTCTCTTAACAAATAAGTGGGGACTTTTTCTCCAAACCATTAAAGGGTTTGCTAAAAATAAAAAACAAATGTACGCACTGACAATTGCCTCACTTCTAATAAGCATAAATTGGTTCATATATATTTGGGCGGTTAATAGTGGTCATATGATTGAAGCAAGCCTAGGTTATTATATCAATCCCTTAATTAGTATCTTATTAGGTATGATAGTCTTAAAGGAAAAATTAACTGTTTATCAATACGTCTCATTCATCTTAGCCGCGATTGGAGTGTTGATTATTTCCATATCCCATGGGCGGTTTCCGTGGATCGCCTTAACATTGGCCCTATCCTTTGGACTATATGGTTTAGCTAAAAAGCTGATAAATGTAGATTCTGCTGTGGGATTAACATTAGAAACACTTGTAGTTGCACCGGTTGCGGCCATCTATATCGGCTACTTATTTATTAATGGTTCCAATTCTTTTTTAACAGCCGGTGTACCTACAGATTTTCTGCTAATCGGTGCAGGGGCAGCAACGGCAGTCCCGCTCCTTTATTTTGCAAAAGGAGCACAAAAAATTCCTTTATCTTTATTAGGGTTCCTGCAATATATTGCACCTACATTAACCTTACTATTAGGGGTATTTGTCTATCATGAACATTTTTCAAAAATACAACTTCTATCATTTATGTTCATTTGGTTAGCGTTAACAATTTATTCCTTGTCAAAAACAAAGCTATTATCCGGACAATGGTTTAATATGCGGGGGGAAAAAAGCACGAACATATAAGAAAAAAACCTTATCCCATGGCATAGGATAAGGTTTTTTTTAGTTTTATAGGAAAGTCCTTTTCACTTTTTCCCAAAATGAGTTGTCTTTTAGTTTAAGTGTTTTTAACTTTTTATTACTAATTTTTATCGTGATTTTCTCTACGTGACGGATGCTTAAGGCTTCATTATCCATACCCATCGTCGGATGGTCATTGCCTTCAGATATAACCTTAAGGGTTAGTGTCCGTTCACAACCAACAATAAAGGAAGAACCTAGTGTACGGTAATTCTTTGTATTTACTGAAGCTACTTCACTCACCTGCATGCAAGGCAGAAGTGGGTCAACAACCGAACCACCCACCGATTTATTATAAGCTGTACTTCCTGTTGGGGTCGCCACTATTAGTCCATCACCACGGAAGGTCTCTAGGTGGAGTTGGTCAATAAAGACATCTACTACTAATGTCTTAATGATTCCAGATCGAATACTGAATTCATTGATACAAGGAAATGTACCTTGGCCATCGACTTCTACTTCAATTAACGGATAACGGCGGACTTTTAAATTTTCATTCGTAACAATTGCATCAATCATTTTTGAAATATCATTAATTCGAAAATCACAATACATACTCAAGCTATCCTTCGTTGAAATTCCCATGTAAAGGCAGTCATCCCGGAAGCCTGTTTTCCGAACTGCTTGGAGAAACGTTCCGTCATCGCCAACACTTGCAATGATATTCGCATTTCGGTAATCAGTGACAATCGTAAATCCATATCGTTCTGCTACGTCAACAAGTGGAGCTACTTTTAATAGCATTTCTGAATCTCGTTTGTGATAAAAGTAGATATTGCGCCTATTCCCCATTTTATGTCCCCCCCTGTAAAATAATGAAATAATTGTAAAATTATCCCTCAATTCGCAAATATTCTTTGGTGTTAGTCTGAAATTAGTTTAGCATTTTATTGAAACAATATGAAAGCAGGGAATAAAGTTTTGACAAAAACAAAAGGGGGAATATCGACCATATGAATGGAAAACGGTGGGCCGCGCTCGGGATTGCAGCAGCGTTATTTTTTTTCTCTGTGATCATTAATTTTTTATCTTCGTTTGCATTTAAAGGCTTGGAAACAAATTTTACCGATTTCATGGCTTCAGCTGAGCAGCCTTTTTCAGAAGAAGTTGTCAATGAAGGAAACGATTTAAAGAAAATAGTCATTCTTGATGTAAATGGGGTTATTCAGGATACGGGGGAAACAGGCTCAATCCTGCAAAGCGCTGGCTACAATCATCAGGACTTTATGAAAAAGTTATCCCATATAAAAGAGGATGATTCGGTTAAAGGGATTATTATTAAAGTCAACTCCCCTGGCGGCGGGGTGGTTGAAAGTGCGGAAATTCATGATAAGCTAACAGAAATTCAAAAAGATAGTAAAAAGCCTGTCTATATCTCCATGGGTTCCATGGCCGCGTCGGGAGGATATTATATATCCACTGCAGCTAAAAAGATTTATGCAAGTCCCGAGACAATGACCGGCAGTCTAGGTGTGATTATGGAAGGGATTAACTATGAAGGGCTTGCTAATAAATATGGTGTTGATTTTGTTACGATTAAAAGTGGAAAGCATAAAGACATTATGAGCCCAACCAGAAAAATGACCAAAGAGGAACGACAAATCTTGCAGTCGATGATTAATAATTCGTATGAAGGATTTGTCAAAGTTATTTCAGAGGGGCGTAACCTTCCAATCGCACAAGTGAAAAAAATAGCAGACGGCCGAGTTTATGATGGCCGCCAAGCCAAGAATCTGCAGCTAATCGATGGTTTTGGCTACTTAGACGATGTGGTGAAACAAATGAAAAACCAAGAGAAACTGAAAGGGGCTCAGGTTGTACGTTATACAGATTCTCTTGGGTTAGGATCCTTATTTACAATGCAGGCAAAGAAATTAATGGGTCAGGATACTGAAATGGCTGGTTTATTGAAGGTCCTTTCAAAACCAAATTCTCCGCGGCTCATGTACTTGTATGCAGAATAGGGGGAGTACTAATGGAAACGAATGAGTATCAAGAAAATTCAAACGACAAAACAGAGAATCACTTCGTACGATATGCAGGGTTCTGGATGCGTTTTTGGGCTTATCTTCTTGATTTAGTGGTGGTGGGAAGCATTGTCAGGCTTTTGTTAAAACCGGTCTTTCGAATCATAGATATTCCTTTATCAGGATCATCCATGTTTGCACCGCTCTCAATCGCATCGGCGGTTATCTTTTATTTGTATTTCGTGCTTATGACAAAATATTTTAATCAAACGCTGGGGAAAATGGTGTTTGGATTGAAAGTAATCGATTTAAAAAGGGATCAACTTAGCTGGGGCTCGATTCTTTTTCGAGAATGGATCGGCCGGTATATATCTGCAACAATATTAGTTGGATATATCATTGTGGCATTCCTTCCAAAAAAGCAAGGTCTTCATGATCTCTTCACAGATACCACCGTCATACATATAGAACGGTGAAATTAAACCTATCAACATTGTTGGTAGGTTTAATTTTTTTTGGAAAAGCAAATACTACCCGCTGAGGGGTTGTGATTGAATTGTTTTGGGTACTCTTGGTTTTGTCTATTCTATTGCTCTTATTTATTCTCATTCTATTTACGAAATTAACCATTCTTATTAATTACTATCATCACAATGACAATGATGACTTAAAGATTGTATTCAAGATTTGGTTCGGATTGATCAGGTACAAAATTAATGTCCCACTAATAAAAGTAGATGAAAATTCGCCCAGTGTAGTTATTAAAAGTAATAAACAAATGGGTGAATCTACAGAGAAGTCTTCAACTGAAGATGTCAATCAAATCGCCACAGAGGATGTAGAGAATAATTTTTCAAATGCAAAAAAATTACTGAATCATGTTATTGGCTTACATCGGATAGTAAGGAAATTTCTTCGAAAAGTCTCAATTAAAAGTCTTGAATGGGACACGCTAATTGGTGTAGGAGATGCTGCACACACTGGTATGATTACGGGGGCAATCTGGGCTTTAAAAGGGAGCTTAATTGGGCTTGTCAGCCATTATTTAAAGCTTTTAGTAATGCCGAAAATCACGGTTACTCCACACTTTCAAGCAGCAGTTATGCAAACAAGACTAACATGTATTATTCAGTTTCGTATCGGGCATGCTATTCTAGCAGGATTAAAACTGTTTAAATTCTGGAAGGGCGGACTTCCGCACTTTAAAAAGAAAACAAATTTTGCAAATGATAAAACAAAATCCGTTTGAAAAAGGAGGAAACAGCCGTGTCTGACCACCCAATTCAAGGTTTGATGACAACTGCAATGGAAAGCCTTAAAGAAATGATTGATGTAAATACGATTATTGGTGACCCTGTTGAAACCCCTGATGGCAGTGTTATTTTGACTGTCTCGAAGGTAGGTTTTGGATTTGCCGCGGGCGGTAGTGAATTTAAGATTGAGGGGTCTCAAAATCAAGGCCAAGGACAGGGCCAGAGCCAGAGCCAGAGCCAAGGCCAGAGTAAGGGTTCATCCCACCCATTTGGCGGCGGGAGCGGTGGCGGTGTTTCTATTACCCCAATTGCCTTTTTAATTGTTAACTCACATGGAGTTAAAATGCTGCATTTAGATGAAAGTACTCATTTGTATGAAAAAATATTAGAATTAGCTCCACAGGCAATTGATAAAATTCAGCAAATTTTCTCTAAGAAAGATCAAGGTAAACAGCAAAATAGTTCGCAAGGATCTAAAAACGAGCATAAACCAAAAGAAGAACTTGAATTATAGCAGGAAAGGTTAATCTTCCAAAATATTAGGAAGGTTAACTTTTTTCATGAAACGGGTTCCTTCCACTTTTGGCTGAAATCTAAATAATTGCAAAATTGATGGTGAAAAGATATATTTACACTGTACATATTTGAAGTCAAGCTGTTCTGAAGTTAGCCGCTTGGACTTGGATACAACAAAGGAGGATGTAAAATGGCAAATGTAACATTTAAAGGGAATCCAATTACGCTTTTAGGCAGTGAAGTAAAGGTAGGGGACAAAGCGCCAAACTTTACTGTGCTGGCAAATGATTTGTCAGAAGTTACATTAGAAAGTACCAAAGGTCAAGTACGTTTAATTACTTCTGTACCTTCTTTGGATACTGGTGTTTGTGATGCAGAAACACGACGTTTTAATGAAGAAGCAAACAGCTTAGGTAATGTGAAAATTTTAACAGTGAGTGTGGACTTACCATTTGCACAAAAACGCTGGTGTGCTGCTAGTGGAATTGAAAACGTGCAAACATTATCAGATCATCGTGACCTTTCTTTCGGTGAAGCATATGGGGTTGCCATCCAGGAATTAAGATTGTTGGCTCGTGCCGTATTTGTTGTTGATTCCAACGACACTGTAACATATGTTGAATATGTGAGCGAAGCAACAACCCACCCTAACTACGAAGCAGCACTTGAAGCAGCAAGAGCGGCAAAATAATAGATTGATTAAATGGAGCCCTGCAAAAGCAGGGCTTTTCTTCTTATGTAAAGGAAAATATAAAATAATTAATTGTGGATATATTGAATTATTTATCTGAATCCAGCTCCAGCGCCTAGGGGCTCGGGGGCATAAGCCAATCCGTCCTCAAGGTAAAAAAGCAACCTTCATGCCGGCTCGACTTATGCCTGTCGCCCCTTAACAAGGTGCTTCCGCCTTTTTGTTCTTGCTTAATACTTGTATAAAATGTCGCTACTCGATTAAAATGGATAAGGAAATTAACGAGGGAGGGGATAAGATGAAAGTTTCTCAAGTAGAACAACTTTTTACGTTATTTAATGAAACAGCAATTCTTTTACAGGAAGAACTAAACTGTACATATTTAGAGGCACTCGCTGAAACGGGAGAGAATTTATTTCATGGCTCTATCCTTCAAGATGAGGTCAGCGAACTAACAGAAAAAAGATTGAAGAAACAATATGGACAGATTGATTTAGAGAAGTTTTCAAATGAAGAAATTCGAAAAGCCTATCAATTGGCCATCTTAAAAGGGATGAATGATAGTGTTCAGCCAAACCATCAAATGACACCTGATTCTGTCGGGATGCTAGTAGGCTATTTAGTAGAAAGATTTATGAAACAGTCAACATTCCGTTTGCTTGACCCTGCAGTAGGGACTGGGAACTTGTTAACAACTGTCTTAAATCACCTCCAAAGAAAAGTTGATTCGATCGGCGTGGAGATTGATGACCTTCTCATTAAGCTGGCTTATATTAATGCCAATTTACAAGCTCACCCTATTCAACTCTTCAATCAAGACAGCCTTGAGCCAATGTTTATTGATCCTGTAGATGCGGTTATCTCAGATTTGCCTGTTGGTTTTTATCCAAATGATGAAAGAGCTGCAGATTATCAAGTAAGGGCAAGTGAAAGGCATACTTATTCCCATCATTTATTCATAGAACAAAGCGTTCGCCACACAGTGCCTGGAGGGTATTTATTCTTCTTGATTCCGAATGGACTATTTGAGAGTGAACAGGCATCACTTTTACATGAATTTTTTAAAGAACAAGTGATTGTACAAGGATTGTTGCAATTACCAATTAGTATGTTTAAAAATAAACAGTCCGCGAAAAGTATCCTCATCCTGCAAAAAAAGGGAGAAGGAGTAGAGCCGCCAAAGCAGGCATTGCTTGTAGAACTGCCTAATCTTTCAAGCGCTGTGGAGATGGATAGAATTCTCTCAAAGATGGATAAATGGTTTCAAGAAAACAAAGGATAAACCGAGATTAACCTCTTGGTTTATTTTTTTGTAAAATTTTAAAAGGCTCTGTAAAAGTTTGAATAATTTATATAGTTGATTGGAGCGGAAGGCTCGAGACTCCTGCGGGAGTACGGACAAGGGGAGACCCCGCATGCACTTGAACGCTGAGGAGGCTCGCCCTGGACCGCCCGCGCCTGAAGTGGAAATCACCAGGCAACTTTACCAGAGCCTAAAAAAAGAAATATCAGAATAGATTTATATTTGTAATGTAAACGTTGCCATCGGAAATTTGCCTTGAAATATAATATACACAATGATTCAATTAAGGATGGAAATAATCAAGAGTGGTTTGAGCAAAATAATGTTGTACTAAACAAAATAATGCCAAACCAGTGTTGTTATATAAAAGGAGCGGTAACCATATGTCAAAAATTATTGCCATTAATGCGGGGAGTTCTTCCTTAAAGTTTCAATTGTTTGAAATGCCAAGTGAAGAAGTAATCACAAAAGGATTAATAGAAAGAATTGGTTTAAAGGATTCAATTTTTAATATTACGGTTAACGGTGAAAAAGTTCAAGAAATTATCGATATTCCTGACCATGAAGTCGCCGTTAAAATGCTTTTAGATAAATTAACAACGTTAGGTATTATCAAATCTTTAAATGAGATTGTCGGCATGGGGCACCGCGTGGTACATGGTGGAGAAATGTTTACTGACTCTGTGCTTATTACAGATGATGTGATTAAAAAAATTGATGAGCTATCTGAACTGGCACCATTGCATAACCCAGCCAATTTAACTGGAATCAAAGCTTTCATGAGCGTTCTTCCTAATGTTCCGGCAGTTGCAGTCTTTGATACTGCTTTCCACCAAACAATGCCAGAAAGCTCTTACCTATACAGCTTACCAATGGAGTATTACGAAAAATATGGTATTCGTAAATATGGCTTCCATGGAACCTCTCATAAATATGTTTCACAGCGTGCAGCTGAGCTTTTAGGTCGACCTGTTGAACAATTACGTCTCATTTCTTGTCATTTAGGAAATGGTGCGAGTATTGCGGCAATTGAAGGCGGTATGTCTATTGATACGTCCATGGGCTTTACACCACTTGCTGGGGTAACAATGGGTACTCGTTCAGGTAATATTGACCCGGCACTGATTCCATATATCATGGAAAAAACCAATAAAACAGCAGATGAAGTACTAGATGTACTAAATAAAAAGAGCGGTATGCTGGCTATGTCTGGTTTCTCAAGTGATTTACGTGATATTGAAATTGAAGCAAAAAAGGGCAATGAGCGTGCGAAGCTTGCCTTAGATGTATTTGCCAACCGTATTCATAAATACATCGGTTCTTATGCTTCACGAATGAATGGTGTTGATGCGATTATTTTCACAGCTGGGATTGGTGAAAATAGTGATACCATTAGGGAAAATGTATTAAGAGGTCTTGAATTTATGGGTGTTTATTGGGACCCAGCTTTAAACAAGGTTAGAGGCGAAGAAGCCTTTATTAGCTACCCACACTCACCAGTTAAAGTATTAATCATCCCAACAAATGAAGAAGTAATGATTGCCCGCGATGTTGTACGTCTTGCTCACAGTCAATCATAAATATCACAAAAGGCAAAAGCTATTGTATAGCTTTTGCCTTTTGCCTTTTTATCCAAGTATTTCTTTGTGATATACTGGAAATAGAAAGCCTTGCTGTGAGGGGGAAGTAAACATGCCATTAACAGACCGCGAAGAAATGGTCTTGAATGAAATACGGAATTGGGAAAGCAGTTTGCGTGAATGGGAGCCGAATGATTTCCAGATTACCTATGAAAAAATTTTGCAACAATCATTCTCATTATTGCCTGAAAAGGTTCAACGACAATTCTTTTCGGTTATCGACAGCTGGCTGTTTTATTTACATAGTATGATTCAAGGCTCTCAGCTACAAATGGATGCTAAGGAGAGAATTCTTTCTTCGGGGCGAATTTTTCAAAAGGACTTAGCAAACATTGAAGACTTAAAAAAATTAAGCATTGAGCAATTACAATATATTGCAGAACAACAAATCGCGCGACATCGTCTTTATTCCTTTGCGCAAGGCGGATTAGCAGGGACTGGCGGTCCTCTGCTGCTTAGCACAGATATACCAGCAATAGCAGTCATTAATTTAAGGGTCGTGCAACTGATCGCGATGACCTACGGGGTTGAAGTGAACACACCATTTGAAATGATGACCTCCCTAAAGGTCTTTCATACGGCAACATTACCGCCAAGGCTGCAAAGCGGAGGCTGGTTCGTTCTGATGGAAGAATTAGAAAGTCACGAAGACTATTATTTTTATGAAGGAAATGAAGAAATTACAGATATAACATGGCTTGAACAACCGGTTCAACAACTTATGAAAGCGCTGATCATAACGTTATTCAGACATAAAAGGATTCAAGGTATCCCGCTGGTCAGTATGGCCATTGGCGCAGGGGCCAATTATCAGTTAACAAGAAAAGTAACCGATTTAGCGCATAAATATTATCAGCTGCGTTACCTACGAGAAAAAGAGGAGTTTATCGGATGAGTAGTCAAGAACATAAAAAAGCTGCACCGAAGACCGTTAATTGTAAAATAATAACTGTTAGTGATACAAGAAATAAGGAAACAGACAAAAGCGGAAAACTGATGATCGACTTGCTCGAACAAGCAGGTCACAAGATTGTCGATTACGTCATTGTAAAAGACGAAGCCGTGCCGATTGAACAAGAAATTGTTAAAGGATGTGCAAGCAATGAAATTGATGTCATTTTAACAAACGGCGGAACGGGGATTGCCAAGCGGGATGTAACAATTGAAACGATACAAAATCTACTTGAAAAAGAGATTGTCGGTTTTGGAGAGTTATTCCGGATGTTGAGTTACCAAGAAGATATTGGTTCCGCTGCAATTCTCTCAAGGGCTATTGCGGGTGTTGTTAAAAATAAAGCCATATTCTCCACCCCGGGTTCAACTGGTGCTGTCAAACTTGCAATGAATAAATTAATTTTGCCTGAGATCGGGCATGTGGTGAAAGAGATTCAAAAAGACCTATCATAATGAGGAAAACTCCCTTTTTCAATGAAAAGGGAGTATTTTATTGATGAGCTTTTGTTGAAAGAACTTCATTTGCTCGGTACCATAGCCATAAATCATTAATAATCGATGCAAGTTCAGCAATTTCGGAGTTCAGTTGACAAGAGCGAGGGAAATTACTTTCATTTGAGAGAAGTGCTTGTTTCTGATTAATTTCGGTTTCAAGATCGCTAATCCGGTCAGGGATCGAGCCGCGAACTTGTTCCCAGTAAAAGAGAATCTCCTGCTGTATTTCTTTGTTGTATTGGTCCCATTCCACCATTAATTCGGGCAGTGGAATACCAAGACGATGATCAAAAGAAAAATATTCTTTCATTTTGATTGCCTCCAATCCGTTTGACTACTATTTATTCTACTATACATCTATCTCCCATTCACTAAAAACCTATGTGAAAAAAGCACGAAGCAATGCTGCGTGCTTTTTCCCTCTGTATTATGCTATATCTTTTTCAGTGCGAACAATAAGAACGTCACAATGTGCGTAACGAGTGATATGTTCAGAAACACTTCCAATAAAAAACCTTTCCACAACATTTAATCCAGTTGCACCGCAGATAATCAAATCTATCATGTGTTTTTTTGCTAAATCTCTAGGAATTCGTATTTTGGGAGATCCATAACCAATTTCATAATGCACGTTTGTTAAACCTGCATCCTCCGCTTGTTTTTGGTAGTGTTTTAGCATATCTTTTGCCAGCTTTTCTGCTCGATCTCCAATAACCGTGTCATAAGCTTCAATTAATGCAAATGTTCTAGTGTCGATAACATGGACTAATAAAAGGTCAGCATCATTTCTCTTGGCAATTTCAATCCCTTTTTTAAAAGCCCAATCGGCTTCTTTTGAACCATCAATAGCGACTAAAATATTTCTATATTTAAGTCCCATGATTAATCATCTCCTTACTTAAATTATACATTATTTTACAAGGGATAACTGTTGCAACTTTTCGAACAATAAAGAGGTAACCTAGAAAGGAAAGGAGATTAAATGATGGTAAAACGTGACCAGAATAAACAGTTTTTATTTGAGTTTGATGAGCAAGGTACTAGTGAAGTAAGCCAGCAAATTATGAATTCATATAATAGTGGATTTATTGGCGAAGGTACAGCTATTGCAGATAGTGAAGATTTTGCTGGTACTGAGAGTTAAATGTAGTGATACTGTTGGACTGTCCTAATAATAGGACAGTTTTTTTTGTACAAATGTCTTGGTATTTTTGAAATAAAGGGCAAATACCCAAGAGTTTGCTTTTACAAGTGCATATTCTTTAGTGTGTCATTAATTAAAATGAGGAGGAGAAACATGACTACAGAAATGTATGGAATGCCTAGTAACATTGATTATACTATGGTGGATCCTGCAGATGAAAGGATTCGTCCAGGGTTCGGACATTTTGGTGGTTTCGGAGGTTTTGGCCGTCCAGGCTTTGGATTTGGTGGTTTTGGCCGCCCAGGCTTTGGATTTGGCGGTTTTGGCCGCCCAGGCTTTGGATTTGGCGGTTTTGGCCGCCCAGGCTTTGGATTTGGTGGATTTGGCAGACCATTTGGCTTTGGATTTGGTAGACCATTTGGATTTGGATTTGGCAGACCATTTGGCTTTGGATTTGGATTCCCATTCTTAACTGGGTTAGCTGCAGGTGCCTTATTAGCTCCAGGATATGGATATGGCTACGGATATCCTTACTATCCACCTTACCCATACCCATACCCTTACCCATATTATCCTTGGTATTAATGAAAATTAAAACAAAAGCTTTGCCATACTCGGCAAAGCTTTTACTTTATGACTTTGTCGAAATCTTATGTTTATCAGTTAATGATTACAAGGTTACATCTTACTTTGAAAAAAGGTTATAATAAAATTGTCTTGGATAATTTTACTAGAGATAAATTTATTGGAGGTAAGCACATGCGGATCGGGGTACCTAAAGAAATCAAAAATAATGAAAACCGCGTAGCCATGACACCAGCTGGAGTGGTCAACTTAGTGAAATTTGGTCATGAGGTGTTTATTGAAAAGGGAGCAGGTCTTGGCTCAGGTTTTTTAAATGAGGATTATGAATCAGCGGGTGCGAAACTGGTAGATACAGCTGAAGAAGCATGGTCAATGGAAATGGTCATGAAGGTTAAAGAGCCGCTTCCTAGCGAATATCAATACTTCCGCGAAGGCTTAATATTATTTACATACTTACACCTGGCACCAGAACCGGAATTAACGAAAGCATTAATTGACAAGAAGGTAATTGGTATTGCCTATGAAACCGTTCAGTTACCGAATCGAAGCTTACCATTGTTAACGCCGATGAGTGAGGTGGCTGGAAGAATGGCACCTCAAATTGGTGCCCAATTCCTTGAGAAGGTCCATGGAGGAATGGGAATTCTACTTTCTGGTGTCCCAGGAGTCCAACGTGGAAAAGTTTCCATAATCGGCGGCGGTGTAGCTGGAACGAATGCGGCTAAAATGGCGATTGGTTTAGGAGCAAAAGTGACGATTATTGATTTAAATCCGGATCGTCTTCGTCAATTAGATGATATATTTGGAGCAGATGTGACGACGCTTATGTCTAATCCGTATAATATTGCGGAAGCTGTGAAAGATTCAGATTTGGTGATAGGCGCTGTTCTAATTCCAGGGGCAAAAGCACCAAAGCTTGTAACCGAAGCAATGATTCAATCGATGAAACCAGGTAGTGTCGTTGTAGATATTGCCATCGATCAGGGGGGGATTTTTGAAACCACTGACCGGATTACCACGCACGACAATCCGACCTATGTGAAGCATGATGTTGTCCACTATGCTGTTGCCAACATGCCAGGTGCTGTACCGAGAACTTCCACGATTGCCTTAACAAATGTAACGGTCCCTTATGCAGTGGAAATTGCCAATAAAGGCTATAAACAAGCTTGTCTTGGCAATGAAGCATTGTTAAAAGGAATCAACACGCTTGGCGGTTTCGTGACTTATCAAGCGGTCGCAGAAGCACATGGGCTTGAATTTTTAGATACCAGAACATTGTTGGAAAAATAATAATTGTTGAGTAACGATTGTCCTTCATCGGAGTTATGAAGGACAATATATTCGGTTTTTTTACGAGTATTGTCCTTCATCGGAGTTATGAAGGACAATTTATTCGGCTTTTTTACGAGTATTGTCCTTCATCGGAGTTATGAAGGACAATTTATTCGGTTTTTTTACGAGTATTGTCCTTCATCGGAGTTATGAAGGACAATTTATTCGGCTTTTTTACGAGTATTGTCCTTCATCGGGGTTATGAAGGACAATTTACCCGGTTTTTTACAAGTATTGTCCTTCATCGGAGTTATGAAGGACAATTTATTCGGTTTTTTTACGAGTATTGTCCTTCATCGGAGTTATGAAGGACAATATATTCGGTTTTTTTACGAGTATTGTCCTTCATCGGAGTTATGAAGGACAATTTATTCGGCTTTTTTACGAGTATTGTCCTTCATCGGAGTTATGAAGGACAATTTATTCGGTTTTTTTACGAGTATTGTCCTTCATCGGAGTTATGAAGGACAATTTATTCGGCTTTTTTACGAGTATTGTCCTTCATCGGGGTTATGAAGGACAATTTACCCGGTTTTTTACAAGTATTGTCCTTCATCGGAGTTATGAAGGACAATTTATTCGGTTTTTTTACGAGTATTGTCCTTCATCGGAGTTATGAAGGACAATTTATTCGGTTTTTTTACGAGTATTGTCCTTCATCGGGGTTATGAAGGGATTGAGTCCATATAATTGTGTAAAAAGAAAATGAGTCAAATTAATTCCTCATGGTTACAATGTTAACGGCGAAGAAAACAATGTGGAGGAATTAATTATGACTCAAATACAGTTTAACCTAAATAT
>NZ_JAHUWN010000180.1 GCF_019219025.1 Bacillus sp. sid0103
AGGTGGAAGCGTGGTAACATGTGGAGCTGACTGATACTAATCGTTCGAGGACTTAACCATTTTTAAGGCAATCTCGGGTTTACAAACTTCTTCTGCATTATCTAGTTTTGAGGGAATGATACCTCAAACCAAATAGTCTGGTAATTAAGGCGAGAAGGTCACACCCGTTCCCATACCGAACACGGAAGTTAAGCTTCTCAGCGCCGATGGTAGTTGGGACACGCGTCCCTGTGAGAGTAGGACGTTG
>NZ_JAHUWN010000181.1 GCF_019219025.1 Bacillus sp. sid0103
TAAGGAGCCAGCCGCCTAAGGTGGGACAGATGATTGGGGTGAAGTCGTAACAAGGTAGCCGTATCGGAAGGTGCGGCTGGATCACCTCCTTTCTAAGGATAAAGCTGGACCTATGAGCCAGACAATAAGGTTTGTGCCACGATCTTTGTTTGTTTAGTTTTGAGGGAGCAATTCTCTCAAAGCTTTTTTTAATCGTTCTTTGAAAACTAGATAATCGTAATGAAGAAGCAAAGTAAAC
>NZ_JAHUWN010000182.1 GCF_019219025.1 Bacillus sp. sid0103
TAAGGAGCCAGCCGCCTAAGGTGGGACAGATGATTGGGGTGAAGTCGTAACAAGGTAGCCGTATCGGAAGGTGCGGCTGGATCACCTCCTTTCTAAGGATAAAGCTGGACCTATGAGCCAGACAAAATGGTTTGTGCCACGATTTTTGTTTGTTTAGTTTTGAGGGAGCAATTCTCTCAAAGCTTTTTTTAATCGTTCTTTGAAAACTAGATAATCGTAATGAAGAAGCAAAGTAAAC
>NZ_JAHUWN010000183.1 GCF_019219025.1 Bacillus sp. sid0103
GTTTACTTTGCTTCTTCATTACGATTATCTAGTTTTCAAAGAACGATTAAAAAAAGCTTTGAGAGAATTGCTCCCTCAAAACTAAACAAACAAAAATCGTGGCACAAACCATTTTGTCTGGCTCATATGTCCAGCTTTATCCTTAGAAAGGAGGTGATCCAGCCGCACCTTCCGATACGGCTACCTTGTTACGACTTCACCCCAATCATCTGTCCCACCTTAGGCGGC
>NZ_JAHUWN010000184.1 GCF_019219025.1 Bacillus sp. sid0103
TACCATCGGCGCTGAGAAGCTTAACTTCCGTGTTCGGTATGGGAACGGGTGTGACCTTCTCGCCATAATTGCCAGACTATTTAATTGAGGTATCATTCCCTCAAAACTAGATAATGCAGAAGAAGTTGTAAACTCGAGAAAGCCTTAAAAATGGTTAAGTCCTCGAACGATTAGTATCAGTCAGCTCCACATGTTACCACGCTTCCACCTCTGACCTAT
>NZ_JAHUWN010000185.1 GCF_019219025.1 Bacillus sp. sid0103
GGCGCTGAGAAGCTTAACTTCCGTGTTCGGTATGGGAACGGGTGTGACCTTCTCGCCATAATTGCCAGACTATTTAATTGAGGTATCATTCCCTCAAAACTAGATAATGCAGAAGAAGTTTGTAAACTCGAGATTGCCTTAAAAATGGTTAAGTCCTCGAACGATTAGTATCAGTCAGCTCCACATGTTACCACGCTTCCACCTCTGACCT
>NZ_JAHUWN010000018.1 GCF_019219025.1 Bacillus sp. sid0103
CTGTTAGGTTTTCGTGTTGTCTTGTCAAATTACGTAGGTTTAAAAGTTGAATCCCTCGTTTTTTATAGGGCTCTAAGTCCTCCTTATAGTACAGCTCGCAGAGATGATTAGCATCGATAATATCTGTTTTTACTTTGCGTAAACTTGAGCTCTTTGCACGATAAGAGATTAATGGATTAACAATGATTAATAAATAATTTCTGTCCTCAAAAAACTGAACTACGGGTGTATGATAATGCCCTGTAGCTTCGAGTACAATTGGAGGTTTAACCCCAGTTAAACTCTCAATTTCTCTAAGAAATTGGTATAATTCATCTAGTCCTTCAAGGGTATGTGCTACTTTAAAACTACTTTTGTATGGCTTTTTCTTTTCCAAGTAAGCTTGAACCTGACTTTCACCTTTAGCTATATCCAGACCAACGACTGGATTCATTTTTAAATCTCCTCCTCCAATAATTAAATTCACCGGTACCCCTAATCCTTCTTGCAGTATCATAGCTTCGCTTGTTATACGAGATCTATGTCCCTACCAGCCTCAAACATGTTTCTACAAGTAGGGGGCGAACTGTTTAGTTGACGGGATCCAAGCCCCACGGGTGCTTACGTTCTACCCCGGCTACCGATATCATAAAACGATATAAAAAATGTTCAACCAGAAATATCTGGCTGAACTTATAATACGAACGGGTGCTTTACTTCAATAAGGAGTAAGGCTTTTTTATTGCACTAACGAAGCACTGGACTTCAATCATGAACTTAAGTACTAAATTATTAAAGCAACCGAAGAAACCGCGGAATAACCCGCGGCTTTTTTTGTTTCACGCACTTATATCGACGTGCCGCTTGCATTTCGTACACTGAAAGACATTCAGCCGTACCTCGCGATGCTTTTTTAATTTACGGCAGGTCTGACAGCTTAGCGTCACGTATCGGCCAGTAAAGTCGTTAACGACCAGGTCCGATCCCGTCACTTCCTCCGCTACTAACTCTTCATTATCTTCGCTACCTACCGAATAGAAGGCATACGCTAATATCACGGTCATACCACCCGAAATAAAGCTGATCCAACTCATTAAACGTCCTCCCTTCCGCTCAGTACGAAGTTCAGCTCACCGTTATTGTTAACGACAACTACGCGGTAGGCCGACTGAGTACAATATTCCCGATGCAACTCCGAGACAAGCACGGCATCGTTAAGCCCTTTTTCGATAAGCAGTCCGGCTAGTGTCGTCGGCTTCATGTTGCAGGCCGTCGCTAGTCGGTTCAGTTTGAGCGCTTGCTTATTCGTGATCGAAACGTTTACCCGATGAATCTTCTTTCCGCCTAATCCCTTTCCTTCTATCAAAACGCAAAACTCCTTTCCAATCGTCGTGACAATTGACAACGTCAACCGTGTTACAGTGTTACGAATTGACCGCTAGGGGAGAGACTACTCCGTTTTCAGTATTAACGGCGTCCCTTTGGTCATTATTGCGGTATGACCGGCCGGTGCTTGAATGAGTGCTCTATCGGACTTTATCACCTTCCGCTGCCGAATGTCCTTCTCGATCAACCGCTTAACATATCCGCTAAAATTGACGTTCTCAATGCGTTCTAAAAACCGTCTATCCTCTTCGTTGGTGACGTTGAACGACACCGACTTGATAACCTTATTTTTGCTCACTTCATCGCCCCTCCTTCCGTTTGTTTACTCTATAGTATGACCGGTAATACTAAAAGATGAACAAAAATTTACTATTATCGCCACTTAAATTTCCTATATGAATAACGCCTGAAAAATATAATAATGAATATAGGTGATGCTAATGTTGATAAGCCGCATAGAGGAATTAATTCAAAAGAGCGGATTCAAAAAAGCGTTTATTGCGGATAAATTGAATATAACGGTAAAGCAGCTTCGCAATTATGAAACTGGACGGAGCTTAATACCGATGGATAAAGCATACATACTCGCGGATTTGCTCGGAGTTGGACTTGCGGAGCTATACGAGAGAAAAAAAGTTGACGAATAAACCGGTATGACCGCCCTGGACGTGCATTATTTCGAAATCCTTTGCATAAGCTGACTTAAGAGCGAGTCAGTGTCCATGGGCGGACTATTGCCGTCAAAATAGAGGCGGTATGACCGGTTCGAAATGTTAAGACCTCCGAAACCATTCCAGGGATCTAGTTATTCTTATATTTTTCTAAAAGTAACTCCGCTTCTTTTCGAAGATAATCCTCAAGTTTAATTTTACCTAAGAAGACTTGTTTTCTAATTTTAATTTTTTGTGCGGTGTCTTTCTTTTTCTCCTTCATTCTGCCTCACCTCGTCTGATTCGTTTTGAATAGCAATCACCGATGGCTCTCTGAATATCGAGGAGAACCGGATTGCCCTTTTCGATTTCCTCTTCGAACCATTGTCGTTTTTCGTCCGATGAAAGCCGGCATAACTCCGAATGTATGATAACGGTTGAGTTGCCTATCTTCATAATCTGTTTAAACTTTTCTTGCCGTAGCTTCATTATTCTAGACCTTTTAAACGACTTATACTTAGTTAGCATTAGCAAGCTCTTCCGAACAAACTTCGTCTTCTTTATTTCCATAATCATCCTCCTAAATTATTATTAATTTGCATTATATAGAAATACGATCTTGCGTGGTTAATCGTCTTTTTGGCGTCAGTTTGCGTAATCATTCGAAATTGGTATATCAGGAAAAATTTTGTTCAGAATATAGATAACAAACTAAGGAGCATTCATAATGTACAAATTGGTTCGGAAGTTTAAAAAAAATTTGTTTAATAAATTATTAGTAGGATACTTTATTATCGTCTGGTATGTTCTCACAATTAAATCGATATTTGAAACGCCTAGCGATGTATCTACCGGAGTAATTAAGCTCTTAATGCCTTTCTTTTTTGCGTTAACGTATAAACCATTCCGAACTCTGGTATTTGATTTAATTTCTATCACTATTAAGGCAATTCGGTACAAAAGTGGTCTTCCTATCGACATACGAGAGATTGATAATATGGACGGTTTCGCATTCGAACATTTCCTTAAACCTGTATTCGAGCGGCAAGGTTACCTTGCACAGGTTACGCAAGGATCAGGCGATTATGGCGCTGATTTAATATTGCGGAAAGGTCGTAAAAAATTCGTTGTTCAAGCCAAGAGATATAGCAGTAATATCGGAGTTAGCGCTGTTCAGCAAGTAGTGGCCGCGGTGAACTATTACGATGCGCATGGGGCAATTGTCGTAACGAATCAATACTTCACACCAGCTGCCGTTGAGCTTGCGAAGGTGAACGGAGTTAAATTGATTGACCGTGACTCATTGGGGAAAATGTTACTGTAAATCGAGGAGGCCGTAAAATGAACGATTTACTTGAGGCAAAGCTAACGATTACTCGGATTAAAACGCAGTTCCTCGATCTTGCTGGCGAACTCGTTGCGGATATTGCTAGCGATAAGGAGTATGCGATTAAGCGGATACTGGGCGTTGTGGAATATATTGATGAAAATGACGTGAATGTTCGCGATATACTTACGTAAAGCCCCGGCTGGTTGCCGAGGCCTTTTTTGTTTCTACCGAGTATCGTCCGTTCGTGTTTCCTCTTAAAATATCCGCAGTTTATACAGCGCCATTTCCTTCGCTGACTCTTTCGTGGTGCCGTAACAATTCCAAACTGCTCGTTCGCCATCGGTCGCATTTGCTACGTACGTGTCATTACCGATATAAATAACCTTCACTTTAACTCGATTTTTTCTTCAGAATAGTAGCACAGATCATCTCCTCACTTTCTACCGTAAATATTTCGGTAGATTTCGACCAGTTCCTTCGGGCAATTGCGTCAGTTATGTGTCATTTGAGCAATGAAGCTCCGACTGACCCCCTGAGTTCAAATTTGCTACGTAAAATTTTTTGCGACTAGCAACGGGTTGAGTCAGAAAAATTATAGCCAGGTTGAAAACAAGAAGTGACGGGTTTTGAGCGAGGCGGCCTGGGAGTCTGTGGTTTTTGTCGGATTTAAATATAAATCGGAATCATTGCGATTGTATAACAATGAATAACGTATTCAATATTATTACGTAAAAGATATATACGTAGTAATAATGTCGATATACAAACCGCGTCATATCAACGTTAAATCATTACGTAAATATTATCCGTTATGTAGCATCCTATACATCCGCATACCTACGCCATTCATAGCGCCAGCAGCTCCGTTATTTCCCACCGTTTATGTATAATGAATAGCGGTTCAGTATGCGGATAGCTGCGCGATCGGCCTACGTTTAGACGCCCCCCCTTAGTTCGGAAGGCAGCCTCGCCCAGGCGCGGAGTTGCTACTGATATTGCGAATATGTAAACTTTTGTACTGCCGGATGCCTTGCGATATCCCTCCTTGGTATTACGCCACATTACCCGGCATATTACGAAATATCCCGATTCCTTCTATTATATACCCCCGGTAGGTATATTCGTAAGGTCGTGCTGTGTAAACTAAAGCACCCTTTTATTTAGCGCTTTCTATTTGCTGGCAGAAAGGATGCGTTTCTGTTGATTAAAAAGGATTATTTAGCGCTTTAACAGGTTAAGCTAATATTGTCTGTTACAAAAACAGACTCATTTTTGCAGACACGATAAAGAAAGGGGATATATCATGAAGGAACGAAAAAACAATGATTCCCTTCTTGAACATGGACATAAAAATAAAATTAATTCGGAGCAACGTGAAAGCTGTGAAACTTATGAATTCAACGGCGAAGTGTATGTTTGTTGCTGTGATGGCAGCGGCAGTTGCTCCTGTACCGGAGTAGCTTTAAAGTAAATAGAAGCTTTCTCTTTAGGATCAGAGTTATGTGATTTTTGAATAAAAAGGACCGATTGACGGTCCTTTTTTTGTTGGTAATATGTTTATCTTTCAATATCAGGAAGCCCTTCCGCTTGCATGTGATCTTTATATTCCATTGCTTACTCTTTATCTAGAAAGCCATACTTAGAATGAAACTTATAGCCTTCAGGGGTTTCGTCAATCTTTAATGAAGATTATTAGCTTTTTAAAAAATAAAAACGCTAATCTACGACCTTCACTCTGACCACACTATCGAATGCCACCGGCTCGAATACGCCAGGCTCTACTTCAATGCGCAACTCATGCGTAATTGGATCTACGGGGTTAATGGTGCCAGTCATCTCCGAAGTAAAGCCGTCATCCCATACGCTGAGCCTCACCGTTAGCTTATACGCCATTGCGTAGGCTATCCGCTGGTCAAACTCATCGAGCTCATAAACGTCTAGTAACGGCTTTTCAACACGTTCTGAATCACGCCATAAATCACGTTGCGCCTTAATCAGCTCCGGCATCCCAAATGCGAATTGCCATTTAACTTTTCCTCGGTCTCTTATCGTCATAACGATCATCTCCTCGTTCTTATTATACGCGAACAAACGTTCTGTGTGTATACAAAAATAAAAACGCCACCGGTTAAGGTGACGCTTTACATATCCGCATATAACGGTATAATGATTTTTGCGAGAATATATCGGAACGGCTACGTAAAATTTATTGGAACGGCAACGCTTAATTCACCGGAATCTCACCGTAAATTCAACGGTTAAAACAGCGTCATTCCAACGTTCAAGATGCCTTATGCTCTAGACGAAGCTTATCAGCCACCATGGCAATAAATTCCGAATTAGTTGGCTTCGCCTTCGACATGCTTACGGTATATCCGAACAAGGAAGATATGGAATCAATGTTACCTCTACTCCAAGCTACTTCAATTGCATGACGGATGGCCCTTTCAACACGGCTTGCCGTTGTATTATATTTTTTTGCGATATCTGGGTATAGAACTTTCGTGATGGAACCTAAAAGTTCGATATCATTGTAAACCATTGAAATGGCTTCACGTAAATATAAATACCCTTTAATATGAGCTGGAACACCAATTTCATGAATGATACTTGTAATACTAGCATCCAAATTCTTAGGTTTTTGTTCAGTTTGAGAACGATATGTGGTTGATGTTGTAGATTTTCGAGTAAACGAATTCGTATTTCCACTAACTTGTCGAATATGGCTGCCTAGATTTTCCATATCAAATGGTTTCAAAATAAAATACGATGCACCTAGTTCAACCGCTTTTTTCGTAACATCTTCTTGACCAAACGCCGTTAACATTATGACATTTGGCAGGACGCCTTTTTTTATGTCACGGAGGCGCTCCAGAACAGCTAGTCCATCTAGATGGGGCATGATAATATCCAGAACTAGAACATCAGGGTCAGTATGAGATAACATTTCTAAACACTCTTGACCATTGTGAGCAATCCCTGCCACTTCCATATCATCTTGGGACGAAATAAAGTCCTCTAATAATCCTACTAGTTCTCGATTGTCATCAACGACACATACTTTAATTTTCTTCACTTCCAGTTCCTCCTCAGGGTTTATATCATCAGCTCTATTTCAACATACGTTCCTTATCAGCTGTATTCTCTTAACTCTATTCTAAATTAGAAATTCGACAATGCAACAAAAATTCCTCTCATTTTTTTAATATTTCTTAAAATAGTGATAAAATCTTATCTTTTCTTTGTTTTTCTCACCTTTTCGACGTAAAACGCGTTTCTTCTAATATTTGGGTTAATTTTGTCGAAAAGCGTTTATGTAAAAAAGCAAAATAGGGATGTTTCCTATTTTGCTCCCAACGTGTTAACTCGCTTTATTCTTTGGCATTTCATATATGTTAATTCCAGCTTCATTTAACATCCATTCAATGTGTACCCCGTACCCTGAAGTTGGATCGTTAACAAAGACATGTGTAACTGCTCCAATTAGCTTTCCATCTTGAATGATTGGACTGCCACTCATCCCTTGAACAATTCCTCCTGTTTTTTTAAGGAGTTTAGGGTCGGTTACTTTTATTACCATGCCTTTGGTTGCTGGAAACTTTTGCGGAATTGTGCTGACAATTTCAATATCAAATTCTTCAACTTGGTCATTATTCACAACTGTTAAAATTTTGGCTGGTCCTTCTTTTACCTGATGTGATAATGCAATTGGCAGTGGTTTATCCATAACGCCATTTTTTAAATCTTTTACCATTTCACCAAAAATTCCAAATGGGCTATTCTTTTGGATATTACCGACAATTTCTCGGTCGGAAGAAAAGCGTGCAAGCTTTTCACCTGGATCTCCGTTACTCCCCTTTTCAATGGAAGTTACGGTTGAGCGAACAATTTGTCCATCTTCTACAACAATTGGTTGTTTGGTATCCATGTCAGATATTACATGCCCTAGGGCACCATATTTCTTAGATTGCGGGTGAATAAATGTCATTGTCCCGATTCCTGCTGCAGAATCTCTAATATATAAACCGAGCTTATAGATGTTTTCCCCTTTGTCTTTTAGAGGGGTTAGTTTTGTAGTAAACTTTCCACTTTCTCGACTAATAACCATATCGAGCGCTTTTCCTTCTTGTCCTGCACTTTGCACATATGGTGCTACATCCGTCATTTTTTCTATTTTATTGCCATTTATTTCTGTAATGATATCCCCAATTTTTATTCCTGCAATTTCACCAGGTGACTTCTTACCGGATATAGTATTGATTAGATGGTGGCCTACAACCAATACACCCACAGTATTTAATTTTACGCCAATTGACTGTCCGCCTGGAATAACCCTAAAATCTTTTAATACTCGTACATCGACCTTTTTTATTGGAATCCCCGCATACTCTAACAGCATTTCATTTTTTCCATTCTTAGATGCTGTCATTGAAACCGAATGTTTTTCCTGATCAAGTGTAATATTCGAATTTTGAGAAACCAAAGAGGCTGATACCGGTACAGCCTTTTGAAAAGTATAGTCTTGTCCTTCAAAAACCGTAATAGTCTTGGGTATCGCGAGATATTGCTGCAAAGGCTGAAAAAAAATAAGGCTAATTAATGAAACAAGGAGAATTCCACCAATAATCTTTCTAATTAGTTCTAACTTCAAAATTTTTCACTCTCCTCGCTTCTTTTCATTACATTTAAATGGCTACATCTTTAATTTTGCCTCCTTGACAATCATTTATAACTTGGTTCAACATAAAAAAGCTACCCGAAATGGATAGCATTACAATTTTTAATAAAAATATAGTAATTTTAGCTCTTTTGAATGGCAAAATGCTAAAATCATCGACCTGTTAAAGCGCCGTTTCCACTTTTCTTATTCTCAGCAGCTAAAAATAATAATTCTTCAGCATGCTTTTTTGTGAGGTCGGTAATTTCCGTTCCCGATATCATCCGGCCAATTTCATTAATCTTATCTTCAAGCTGTAAAGGCGTGACAGACGTTTTTGTTCTTCCGCCTTTTATTATTTTGGAAATAAACAAGTGGGTATCGGCCATTGCAGCTACCTGAGGTAAGTGTGAGATACATAATACCTGAGATTGGCTGGCCACCTTATAAATTTTCTCTGCAATAGATTGAGCAACCCTTCCGCTTACACCAGTATCTACTTCATCGAAAATAATTGAAGTCACACCTTGATGCTTAGAGAAAATACTTTTTAATGCAAGCATAATTCGTGATAATTCTCCTCCAGAGGCTACTTTAGATAAAGGTTTCAATGGCTCTCCAGGGTTAGTCGAGATATAAAATTCGACTTGATCAACACCGTTTTTAGTAAACTGCATTGTATTTGATTCAAAACGAATTTCAAAAACTGTCTTTGCCATATACAATTCTTTTAGTTCTTTATGTATTAACTTTGTTAGTTTATCTCCCCATTTAAGACGAGTTTCCGTTAACTGCTTTGCTTCAAGTGTTAAGTCCTTTTTAATCGATACTAATTCTTTTTCTAATTCGCTTATATGGGTTTCTTTATTTTGTAATGTTTCAATTTCTTCTTCAATTTTTACGGCATATTCTAATATTTCATTGATTGTTTTACCGTATTTGCGTTTAAGCCGATTAATTTCATTTAAGCGTTCTTCAATTTCATTTATTCGCTGTGGGTCGAACTCTAATGCATCTAAATCATTTCTTAAGGATCTAGCTGCATCCTCCAATTGGTAGTAGCTATTTGAAACAGTTTCATAAATGTCTTTATAGGTATTATCAATAGCAGCGGCATCTTCAAGATGCCCCATAACCATGCTAATCCAATCAAGGCCTTTTTGTTCCCCTTGCAAGGCAGTATGACTTGATTGAAGGGCTTCATATACTCGTTCAAAATTATTTAATTTTCTTTTTTCCTCAAAAAGTTCCTCATCTTCATTCATTTTTAAATCCGCATTTTGAATTTCATCTAATTGAAACTGTATCAGATCGAGTCGATGAGCGGTTTGCTGGTCATTTTCACTTAATGCTTTTAACCTTTGTAATGTTTGCTCATAACGACGAAAGACTTGCTGATACTCACCTTGTGAAGGGAAGATATCGTCAGCGCCAAATTGGTCTAGCAATACTAGGTGTCTCGTCTCATCCATTAACTCTTGATGCTCATGCTGCCCATGAATATCAACCAGAGTTGACCCAATTTCCCTGAGCGTGGAGATCGTGACAAGCTTTCCATTTACACGGCAAATGCTTTTTCCAGATTGGGAAATATCTCGTCGTAATATGACCATCCCTTCCTCGATATCGATACCAAATTCTAAAGCTTTAGCAATGATAGGATGTTTACTATCATCAAGCTGGAATAGGCCTTCTATTTCGGCTCGGTCCTCGCCATGCCGCACAAATTCTGCAGACCCTCTGCCGCCAACCAATAAGTGTATAGCATCTATAATGATGGATTTTCCCGCACCTGTTTCTCCCGTTAAAACCGTTAATCCCTTTGTAAAAGAGATGGACAAGGACTCGATAATCGCGAAATTCTTAATAGATAATTCTGCTAACAAGGAACATTCCCCCAATTAAAGCATATCTAGGAACCGATTTGTAATAACCTCAGTATCTTCTGGAGTACGACAAATAATTAACATCGTATCATCACCGCAGATGGTTCCTAATATTTCATCCCAATCGAGATTATCAATTAATGCGCCAATTGCCATTGCATTACCTGGTAAGCACTTCATGACTAGCAAATGACCAGCTGAATCAATCCGAACAAACGCGTCAATTAATGATCTTTTTAATTTTTGTAATGGATTAAACCTTTGGTCTGCAGGCAGGCTGTATTTATAACGTCCATCACTTAAGGGAACTTTAACAAGATGTAATTCTTTAATATCCCTCGAAACCGTAGCTTGCGTTATATTATAGCCAGCATTCTTAAGTTCATCCACTAAATCATCTTGCGTCTCAATGTCATTATTGGCTATGATTTCTCTTATTTTAATATGACGTTGGCCTTTATTCATTGTCTCACCCCATAATCATTGAAAACATGTATCTAAATATTATGTTCTAATAAGTTCTTCTACACATTATGTTAGCCGATTTTTATAAACTTGTACATTTTTTCTTATATAAGGAAAGGAATTTCTTTAGAAATAGCCTAGAATACGAAGAAAAGGATAAGCGTTTGCCTATCCTTCTGGATTTTGCTTTGTTTTAAATTCTAAATGGGATTCTTTCACAATTTCTAGCGGGGTGATTGGTAATTGATTAACTCCCGTCTCCCGTTCACCTTCCCATTTCAAATGGAGCAGGTATTCAATATTCCCGTCGCCGCCAGTGATTGGTGAAAAGGATAAGTCTTTTATCGTGTAGCCTTGTTGCAACGCAAAATGAATGATTTTATCAATTACTTGTAAATGTACTTTTTCATCCCGAACGATCCCCTTTTTACCAACCTGTTCACGGCCCGCTTCAAATTGCGGTTTGACGAGGGCAATAACGTCACTTCCTGAAACTAAAAGTGTTTTTAAGACTGGCAAGATTAAAGTTAATGAAATAAAAGATACATCGATTGTCGCGAAATTTGGCATCTCTCCAATTAAATCAGCAGGGGTGACATAGCGGAAATTTGTCCGTTCCATCACGACAACTCGTTCATCCTGTCTTAGTTTCCATGCAAGTTGATTATAGCCAACATCTAAAGCATAGGACATCTTTGCTCCATTTTGCAGCGCACAATCGGTAAAGCCGCCAGTTGAAGATCCTATGTCTAGCAGCACTTTGTCTGATACACTTACATCAAATACTTTTAAGGCCTTTTCAAGCTTTAGTCCCCCGCGGCTAACGTATGGAAGAACCTTCCCCTTTATACTAAGTGGAATATCCATCTTAACTTTCTCTCCAGGTTTATCTAACCGCTCTTCATTAGAGTAAACAAGCCCTGCCATGATGGCACGTTTGGCCTTTTCTCTTGTTTCAATTAATCCTCTTTCAACTAATAAAACATCTAACCGTTCTTTATTTTTCATTTCTTAAGCCCTTTGTTGTTTTTTTCGAGCTAGAATGGAAACCCTTTTGATTACTTCTTCAGTTGTTAAACCAATCTCTTCAAGAAGGGAATCGACATCCCCATGTTCGATAAATTTGTCCGGGATTCCAATTCTGTCGATGTGCGAATGATAAAAGCCATGATTCTGTGCAAACTCAAGCACAGCACTTCCGAAACCACCTTGTAAAACAGCCTCCTCAATCGTGAGGATTGGCATATTTTTTGATAGGAGATTGGTAAGCATTTTATCATCCAGTGGTTTGATAAAGCGAGCATTCACAACTTTAACGGAAATCCCCTTCTTTTCAAGCACCTCTGCTGCTTTTAAGGCCATTGGAATCGTCGTTCCGAAGGTTAAGATTGCTGCATCATCGCCCTCTTTGAGAACTTCCCATGTACCAATTGGAATGGATTGAAGGTCCTTGTCCATTGGTACCCCAATGCCATTTCCACGCGGGAATCTCATCGCAATCGGACCGTCATCATACTTCAATGCGGTGTAAACCATATGCTGCCCTTCATTTTCATCCTTTGGCATCATTAAGACCATATTAGGAATATGTCTTAGAAATGCAATATCAAATACACCTTGATGGGTTT
The DNA here is from genome assembly GCF_019219025.1 of Bacillus sp. sid0103. The sequence continues at coordinate 11,982 of NZ_JAHUWN010000018.1, forward strand.
CACCATCAGCACCTACCAATCCAGCACGGTCGATCCCGATAAAGACATTTAAATTTTGTCTGCAAATATCATGAACAACTTGGTCGTATGCACGTTGTAAAAAGGTTGAATATATGGCGAGAAATGGTTTCATATTTTGTGTAGCTAAACCAGCAGCTACAGTTGCTGCGTGCTGCTCTGCAATTCCTACATCATACATTCTTTCAGGGAATTCACTAGCAAACCCCTCAAGTTTGGAACCAACAGGCATTGCTGGTGTAATGGCAACAATACGTTCATCGTTTCGGGCAAGCTTTCGAACGGTTTCACTAACAAGACTGCTCCATGCAGGCGGTGGAGTTTTTGCCGGCTTTACGAAGGCACCTGTATCAATTTTATATGGTCCTGTTCCATGCCATGTACCCGTTTTGTCACTTTCAGCTGGGTGATACCCTTTACCCTTTTTAGTAATAACATGAAGAAGGATTGGGCCTTCTGTCTTTTTCGCATAGCTGAAATTCTCAAATAATGCATCATAGTTGTGACCATCTATTGGACCAAGATAGGTAAACCCCAATTCCTCAAAAAACATCCCCGAAACAAATAAATACTTAAGGCTGTCTTTTACTCTTTCAGCGGTTGCAGCTAATTTCCCACCTACTGCAGGTACTTTTTTCAACAGTACTTCAAGTTCATCTTTCACCCACTGATATTTTCCAGCTGTCCGCAATTGGCCGAGAATATTATGAACAGCACCAACATTAGGGGCGATTGACATCTCGTTGTCATTTAAGATAACAATCATGTTTTTCTTTTCATGCCCAATATGATTTAAGGCTTCTAATGCCATACCACCGGTTAAGGCCCCATCACCGATCACTGGAATCACAAAAGATTTTTCCTTTTTTAAATCTCTAGCTATTGCCATTCCCATAGCTGCAGAAAGAGATGTGGAACTATGACCTGTTTCCCATACATCGTGCTCACTTTCAACTCGTTTTGGGAAACCGCATAAACCTTTATATTGCCTCAATGTATCAAACTCACAAGCTCTACCAGTTAGTATTTTATGAACATAAGACTGATGTCCTACATCCCAGATTATCTTATCTGTGGGACTGTTAAAGCATTTATGTAAGGCAATCGTTAATTCGACTACACCTAAATTCGGTCCAATATGGCCTCCGGTAACAGACAGCTTTTCAATCAAAAATTTACGGATATCTTGACTTAAAGCCTCCAATTCGTTATTCGACATGCCTTTTAAAAAGGCTGGGTCTTTTATTGATAATAGATCCATGTTTGGACCACTCACTTTCATACTTTTATGCAATCTCTTTTTAGTTGACTGTGTTCTATTACACATCAATAAATTTAACTTTGATTAAAAAATAGCCGCTAACACTTGAGTGATAACGGCATTGACAACGTTTTCTACATTGAAAATAATTATAACACACTTATTTCAATGCCTCAAATTCCGATTCTAATGGTCCCTTGAAGCGACTAAATCCGTTATTTCCATCAGCAGGTTTGTATTCAATCCTGTCATGCCTAGATATTCTTTCGACAGGTTTATTTGTTTATGCAATGCAGCAGTAGCGCCTTCTAGTGATAACAACTGTGGATACGTACTTTTATGATTGGAAGTATCACTGCCAACGGGCTTACCGATCAATTGTTGATTCCCAACCAAATCAAGAATATCATCTTGAATTTGAAAAGCGAGACCCAAGTGAAGTGCGAATGCTGAGAGGTTTTCTAATTGTTTTTGGCTTGCATTCGCTATTATTGCTCCTGCTAGCACACTGAACTTAAGTAACTTTCCTGTTTTATGGATATGTATATACTCAAGTTCATCTAAGGTTAAGGATTTTCCTTCTCCTTCCATATCAGCAACTTGGCCGCCAACCATTCCTTCTGTTCCTGCAGCCCTTGCTAATTCAATAACTAATTTTAGTTTGGTTGCATCTGATGCAAATTCGGGCGGAATGTTCCCCATTACTTCAAAGCTATAAGTTAATAAGGCATCACCTGCTAATATTGCTATTGCATCACCAAATACTTTATGATTTGTCGGTTTTCCTCTCCGTAGATCATCATTATCCATACTTGGTAAATCGTCATGGATGAGGGAATATGTGTGAATCATTTCAATAGCTGCAGCAGCAAGAAGTCCCTTTCGCGGCTCAACCCCAAATGCATCTAAAGTAGCAAATAGTAAAAGCGGGCGTATCCGTTTGCCGCCTGCTTCAAGCGAATAGATCATCGATTCCTTAATACTAGGAGGGGCATCTAGCTTATTAACCAAAGTCCGAAGCTCCGAATCAAGCAGAAGTTTATGTTCTTGTGCAAATGCATCTAATAACCCGGTTTCCAAGTCTTATTCCTCCTCTTCAACTGTAAAACTCTCCGTTCGACCGTCCTCCGTAATAATCTGTGTTAATTGGTCTTCTACACTTTTCAATTTATCATGGCAAAGTTTGGACAACTCCATACCCTCTTTATAGAAAAGGATTGCTTCTTCTAAAGGCACGTCTCCTTCTTCAAGCTTATCCACAATTTGCTCTAATTTTGTCATTGCTTCTTCAAAGGATAGTTTTTTTTCAGTCATCACGTTTTTCGATCTCCTTAATATTCTCGACTTTACAGAATAAGCTTCCATCTGTTAGTTGAATTTGAACTTGCTCGTTCATGTTAACTTGAATTATGCTTTTAATCAGCCTGTTCTCTTCTGAATAGGCTAAACTATATCCACGTTCCATAATTTTTAATGGGCTTAATGCCCCTAAGGTTGAAAGGATCCTGTCAAAATCATTTTGTTTTTTGGAAAGTACTTGCAGCATGGCCCGCTTCATCTCTTTATTGGTAAGATCTAATCGCTTATTGGCCTCATGTAAAGACTGGCTTGGATGGTTCCTCTGCAAGCGTTTATAAAGAATCTCATGTTGTCCTTTTTTAATTATGGACAATCGAGACGCACCGCGGACAAGCATTTCCGTGAATTTATCAACCTGCTCTAGTTTTTGTTCATATAGTCGATGAGGATAACGGAAGGCATAAGATTTCTGAACACGATTCAGCCGTTCTTTTTCTAACTGAAATTTCCCTTTCATCGTCCGAAGAAGACGAGTTTGCCGCTGCAATACTCTCTCCATTAGCTCTTCAATATGTGGTACGGCAAGTTCAGCAGCCCCCGTAGGCGTTGGAGCACGTAAATCTGCAACAAAGTCAGCAATCGTAAAATCGGTTTCATGTCCCACAGCGGAAATGATGGGAATATCAGACGAAAAAATCGCACGAGCAACAAGTTCTTCATTAAAAGCCCACAATTCCTCGATGGAGCCTCCGCCGCGCCCAACGATTAGCACATCAATTCCATCCATAGTATTTGCTTTAGATATAGCCTTAGCAATCGATGGTGCTGCATTATCGCCTTGAACGAGGGCTGGAAATACGAGAATATTCGCGATAGGGTAACGTCTTTTAATGGTCGTAATAACATCTCTAATGGCTGCCCCTGTTGGTGAGGTAATGACACCTACTGTTCTGGGGTACAAGGGAATCAACTTTTTGGTTTCAAGCGCAAATAATCCTTCTAATTCAAGTCTTTCCTTCAGTTGTTCATAAGCTAAAAACAATTCCCCAATACCATCTGGAAGCATTTCTTTTATATAAATCTGATATTGACCGCTAGGCTCATATACCGAAATTTCACCCTTCACAATGACTTTCATGCCATTTTCTGGCTTGTATTTCATCGTCCGAGAATGGCTTGAAAACATTACGGCAAGAATTCGGGCTTTTTCATCTTTTAAGGTAAAATACATATGTCCGCTCGAATGCTGCTTGAAATTTGAAATTTCACCTCTTACATGAACATCTCGTAAATGCGGGTCTGCATCAAATTTTCTTTTTATGTATTTGGTTAGAGCATTCACAGTTAAATATCGTTGTTCCTGCATATGTAACTCCTTTTTTCACCCAAAATAATAATAAGGCTCAGCTAAACTTGCCCGTTGATTTCCGCTCCAATCAACATAGCATCAAAATTAACAATGAGATTTAACATAGCCAATAATAAACAAAATACTTCGATTAGCGAAAAACAGTCCTTATCTAAAATAAAAGATAAGGACATTTTCCTCCTTTAATTACGGTCAATACTTTCTGCAGCCGATTTAAGGGTATTATACATAAGCATCGTAATCGTCATCGGACCGACACCCTTGGGAACTGGAGTAATGTATCCAGCTTTTTCGGACACCTCAGCAAAGTCCACATCACCACAAAGCTTTCCTGCTTCATTACGGTTAATTCCTACATCAATGACAACAGCACCGTCTTTTACATGATCAGCCTTAATAAAGTTCGGAATCCCAACAGCTGCAATAAGGATATCTGCTTGATTCGTATGTAACTTTATATCTTTTGTTTTCGAATGACAGTAGGTTACTGTAGCATCCTTATTTAGAAATAATTGTCCGACCGGTTTGCCGACAATATTACTTCTGCCAACCACAACAACATGCTTTCCAGCTACTGAAATACCTGTTTCTTCAAGTAACACCATAATTCCATATGGAGTACATGGAAGGAAGGCATTCTGCCCTGTCATCATCCTGCCGATATTAATTGGGTGAAATCCATCAACATCTTTAAGGGGAGAGATTGATTCAATCACTTTTTTCTCGTCAATGTGTTTAGGAATTGGTAATTGAACTAAGATCCCATGTATATCAGGGTCCATATTTAATTCTTCAATTTTTGACAATAGTTCCTCTTCTGAAATCTCCTCTGGCAATTCAATTAAAACAGAATTCATCCCAAGTTCTTTGCAGGCCTTTTCTTTATTTGAAACATATGTCCGAGATGCGTGGTTATCCCCGACTAAAATAACGGCAAGTCCTGGAGTTACCCCTAGATTTTTAATTCTGGTAACCTCTTCACCTATTTCCATTCTTTTCTTTTCGGCAATTTCTTTTCCATTTATAATTGTAGCAGTCATATTTTCTTCACCCTTCCCCTCTCGAAATTACTTATTATTTAGCTGTGTTAAACTTAGCTGTTAATTTCCGCTCAACAATGATCTTTAACAAAGCCTACAATTTAATCGTTAATAAGCGTTTGTTTTAACTTTGAAAGTACACCATTGATAAATTTACTTGATTGGTCATCTCCATATATTTTGGCTATCTCAATTGCTTCATCTAAAACTACATTCTCCGGGACTTCATTTCGGAAGAACTTCATTTCATATGCCGCAATTCTTAATAAATTTCTATCAACCGTTGCTAATCGATCTAATGACCATTTTTCAAGATTTCCACTAATTAAACGGTCTATTTCAGCTTTTTGTTCGACTACCCCTAGAACTAGACTAGTTAGATAGTCGTCTCCTGCCTCTCCTTCTAAAACATGTTCAATTGCTGCAGCGGGCTCTGTATTGCTAATATCGATTTGGAAAAGCGCCTGTAATGCCTTTTCCCTTGCAGTTCTTCTTTTCATTATACCTTTAACTCCTTTAGAGAAATTAATTAAATTTTGTCTATTTTTTATAAATGAAGTGATGAATAGGTTTCACATTAACGATAATAGCATAACTAAAAATGATTCGCACTCTAACCTTGTTATTTTTCCATTATGTAAGCACTTTTATTTAAAACTATATTTTAAAAACAGAAAAACCAAAGGAACAAGTTCCTTTGGTTTCCAAATTTTAGACTTCCGAGTCAACCATATCAGGGTCATTCTTTTGGTTTTCAAATTGTATGCCAACAACATGAATGTTAACTTCTTCTGCATCTAATGCAGTCATATTCAGCAATGCTTGTCGAATATTATCCTGCACTTTACTAGCAACGGACGGTATGGATATGCCAAACTTCATCATACAATAAACATCTACTTTAATTCCTGTTTCGGTTAATTCTACTTTTACGCCTTTACCATGGTTTTTTTTTCCTAAACGTTCAACCACACCTGTTGCGAAATTCCCACGCATCGCTGCTACACCTTCAACCTCAGAAGCAGCAATTCCTGCAATTACTTCAATCACTTCGGGAGCAATTTCCACTTTACCATGACCGTTACTGCCTTGTTCCATTTCCAGGACACTAAATTCACTCATTCATAACACCTCCACAGATTAATTAAGACTTCATTACATCATGCAATTCCAGGAATTTTGTATTAAACCCGCCTTCTACAAACTTTTCATGATCTAGCAGTTTTAAATGGAATGGAATGGTTGTATGGATACCTTCTACAACAAATTCACTTAATGCTCGTTTCATTCTTGAAATTGCTTCTTCCCTGGTTGCGCCATATGCAATGACTTTCGCAATCATGGAATCGTAATATGGCGGAATCGTATACCCTGGATATGCTGCTGAATCAACTCGTACACCAAAACCACCAGGTGGAAGATACATGTTGATTTTCCCTGCGGATGGTAGAAAATTCTTTTCAGGGTTTTCGGCATTAATCCGACATTCGATTGCCCATCCTGTGAACGTTACATCCTTCTGTTTTAACTTTAATTTTTCACCAGAAGCCACCCGAATTTGTTCTTTAATAAGATCGATTCCAGTGACCATTTCCGTTACTGGATGTTCCACCTGAATCCGTGTGTTCATTTCCATAAAATAAAATTTCCGATTGCGGTAGTCATAGATAAATTCTACCGTGCCAGCACCTGAATAATCAACCGCTTTTGCAGCTTTTACAGCCGCAGTTCCCATTTCTTCTCGTATTTCTCCATCTAATGCTGGTGAGGGTGTTTCTTCAAGAAGCTTTTGGAGCCTGCGTTGAATGGAACAGTCTCTTTCTCCTAAATGAATGGTGTTACCAAAGGAGTCTGCAAGGACTTGAATTTCAACATGACGAAAATCCTCAATATATTTTTCAATGTATACACCAGGATTTCCAAAGGCTGTCATCGCTTCTTGCTGTGTGATACTTATGCCTTTAATTAATTCCTGTTCGTTCTTGGCAACACGAATCCCTTTGCCGCCGCCGCCAGCTGTTGCTTTGATAATAACTGGATATTGGATTTTTTTGACAAGTTCAAGTGCTTCATCTATGTCATTGATAATCCCCGTTGACCCTGGAACAATTGGAACTCCGGCCTCACGCATAGTTTCCCTAGCAATATCCTTAGTACCCATTTTCGTAATAGCTTCCGGGCTTGGACCCACAAAAGTAATATTGCATTCTCGGCAAAGTTCAGCGAAATCAGCGTTTTCAGCTAAGAACCCATAACCTGGGTGAATGGCGTCACATGCTGTTAACTTCGCCACACTTATAAGATTTGTAACGTTTAAATAACTGTCTTTTGATGAAGTAGGTCCTATGCAATAGGCTTCGTCTGCCAGCTGAACGTGCAATGCTTCTCGGTCTGCTTCAGAGAAGACGGCAACAGATTCAATTCCCATTTCCCTGCAGGCACGAATAATTCTAACTGCAATTTCCCCTCTGTTTGCAATTAACAGTTTTTTTATCATTCTGTTATCGCTCCTTATTCAGGCTTTACTAAAAATAAAGGCTGTCCATATTCTACTAATTGACCATTTTTAACGAGGATTTCGACAATTTCTCCGTCAATTTCTGCTTCAATCTCATTGAATAATTTCATTGCTTCGACAATGCATACGATTGAATCTTTTGTAACATTTGATCCCGGTTTAACATAGACGTCAGCGTCTGGAGTCGGCGAAGCATAGAAAGTCCCTACCATAGGAGAAACAATTTTGTGAAGATTTGATGTATCTGTTTGCTTTACAGGTTCTTGTTTTTGAACTTCTTGGCTTACTTCCTGAACTGCAACAGCAGGTGTTGCTGTCGTTACGACTGGTGCAACTGGAGTTGGAATAACTTCCAATTCACACGGTGCTGCACTTACTTGTGAAACATATGTAGCTGAAGCATTTTTTTTCATTTTGATCTTTGAACCTTCGTTTTCATATACGAATTCATCAATACTAGATTGATCCACCAATTTTATTAATTCGCGAATTTCTTGTACTTTTAACATTGAGTACACCCCTCATACAACAAAATTATGACTAACTACTATAACTATACGATAATAGCTAGTAAAAGTTCAATGATGTATATTATTACCATTGAATTTCCCACCCACTGTCATACTCCTCTATTTTAATATTTTTATGAACAAAAGGGAATTTTGGACAGTGAATGTCTCTCAACATATTATTTTACCCTATTTGATGGTCCTCAATCAAAAAAAAAGGAAAGTCGGTGACTTCCCTTTTATTGATCCACTTATTTCGTTGGCTGGAATTCTACAGCTACATAATTGGTTTCACCAATTTCTTTTTTCACCTGTAAAATGATTTTATTGGCCTCAGTTGCAGACGGCTTATTTTTAGATTTAACAGTTACTCTAACTTCCTCCCCATCTGCTCGTACTAATGCATCTTCATAGCCCATTGTTTTGATAAGGGTTTCAAGGATTTCTTCTTTTTGGGCTGTTTGATTTAATTTATCCATTTGATCCTTAACCTTGCTTCGTTCGACAGCAGGTAGATCGGTCGAGGCAAGTTCAGTAGTTAATTCCTCTTGCTGTTGGCTCCTTAGGTCATCTAACTTCATACGAAGTTCCTCAAACTCTTGATCACCTGCTACAGTGGATACAATAGTTTTATCATCTTTAGCTTCCGTTTTAGTCTTTCCTTTATTTTGCTCCTTCGCATCTTGCTGAATGGCCGCAAGATCATTACTCTTCTGCTCTGGTGATGTAATGTAATAAACAGATAATACAACAACTAAACTTAACATCGTTAATAACCAAACTGTTTGTTTTTTCAATAGCATATAAAAACACCCCTTTTATTTTTTAGGCATTACTGCAACTCGATGGCTTGGTACATCTAAGGCGCGTGTAACTGCTTCTACAATCCACTTTTTCACTTGAATATTATCTGCACCTTTGGCAACGACAAGGACTCCACGAATTTCAGGCTTTTTTGTTTCTACCACAATTGGTATCTCTTTTTCACCATCACGGACTATGACTAGCTGCTCATCAGTAGAGGCCTCTTGAACTTTCCGTTCCCCGCCTTCACGATCTGTTTCTTCCGTAGTTTGTGATTTGGAAACCCTATTTTTTTCTAGGACCTTCTTATCAGTTGAATCTATGTTGACGACAACGGTAACATCGTTCACACCTAACATTTGCTGGAGAGCTTTCTTAAGTTGGCTTTCATATTTTTCTTCATATTCAGTCACTGCCTTATTGCCTGATCCTTTGCTTATCCCAAAAGCAGGGACATCCTCGGCTGCGACTTTATCACTAGCTGTAACCGGGATATCTTCTGAACTCGGGGTTTTCTTAAAGACCATATTGCCTACAAGCATAAATGCTGCACCAATACATAACACAACGAGCATATATTGGTATTTACCTGTCTTCTTTTCAGAATTGCCCTCGATTTTCAGCACCTTTTTAAGCCATGAAAATGGCCCCTGATTTTTGTTATCCATTTTCGTTATTAATCCCCCCTTCAATCGAAACTTCAACTGTTTTTTCGGTCACATTCCATTTTCGCGAAAGAAAAGCGGCTATTTTTTCTGTTTCTTCTGTTGAGCTTTTAGATGGAAGAGGTGTTTCTGAGTTAATTTCAATTTGTTTAATTGCTTCGACTGTCTTCACTTCATTTTCTGGTTGTTTCAGAAGAACCTTAACCTTTTGGAGGTTTTCAGGGAATGTTTGGTCGCTTTCTTCATTTGTAGCTATGTCAATTTTAGCTATCTCCAATCCGTATTGTTCCATCAACTCCTCTTTCACGTCCTTTTCCAGTTGGACAGCCATTTCTTCTAAAATATATGCATGTTGTGAAGCTTGTATTTCTTTTTTCTTTAAATCTATTGAATTTTTCATATTTTTTTCTCCAGGAACTTGATATGAAGGGATGGATCCAAGTGCCGTTTCAAAATCCTTGGAGATTAATTTAAAGATTGGGGTTAGAATAATGGCGATTAAGAGGAGTCCCGTAACCATTTTCGAATACTTTTGCATACTTGAATTCGGAAGGAGCATATCAATTACCGTTGCTAATAAGATAAAGAGAATTATATTCGTTACCCACTCTATTAAAAAATCCATTTTTAATCCCCCCTATCGTATCATCATTGTCAGATTACCAGCTGCAACAATTACGGTTATACATAAAAAGAACATAAGTGAAACAATACCCAGGGCTGCGAAAACATAAATCACACTTTTACTAATAATATCTAGACAGGTAATGATTGGTCCGCCACCTAGAGGCTGCAAAATTGCAGCAGCAAATTTATAAATAAAGGCTATCATTAATATTTTAATAGCTGGAAAGGCTACGATAATAAGTAAGATCCCTACCCCAGCAAGGCCCACTGTATTTTTTAATAGGACTGATGCACTAACGACCGTATCGGTAGCATCGGTAAACATCCTTCCAATGACAGGAATAAAGTTTCCTGTCACAAACTTCGCTGTCCTGATTGTTACTCCGTCTGACACAGCTGCTGAGGCACCTTGTACTGATATAACACCAAGGAACACCGTTAAGAAGAGCCCCATTAACCCAATGCTCCAATTCCTTAGCAAAGCGGCTAATTGTGACACTTTATATTGTTCTGACATCGTACTGACAATACTCAACAAGGTCGCAAGAAAAAGAAGTGGCAGGATGATATATTGCATAAATAAGCCGCTCATATTCATTAGAAATAAGATTACCGGGTGAAAGAAGGCTGCCGATATCAAACCTCCAGATGCTGCAATTAAAGCGAGTAACAGCGGTACAAGAGCAAGTACGAACGAGATCATCGATCCAATTGCCTCATTTGTATAACTGATGGCGATATGGAAACTATTTAGAGCAATAATGACTAGTACCATATAAACGATTGAATAAGCAACTTTGCTAATAGCGCTTTTCTCGAAGGCATTTTGCATGGATTGAAGGAACATACTAAAAATGGTTAACATAATCAATGACCCTAGTAATTTTCCGTTAGAAACAAACTCTTGAAAAGCAAATTTTACTACTCCCAAACCCCATTGTTTTAATGAAAATTTTTTCTCACCACTGATAAAGTCATACAAACTGCCCTTTTGACTTTCTGGTAGGAATCCTCCGTATTTATAAGAGATATCCTCCCAAAATTGTTTAAGTTCTGAGATATCGAGAGATTTAAGCTGTTCATCAACCAACTCCTGGGGGGAAAGAGGATTGGTTTGATCTTTACCCTCTTCAGCAGCTTGTACTCTTGGAATCAATAAAAAAAAGAATACGAGAATGATAATAGGAATAAACTGCCATAGCTGCTTCAATTTTTACTACACCTCTTTTTCAGGTATGTCATTAACTCGGAATAAGCTTGATAATGGTTTCGATCAAAACCGTTAAAATTGGAATTGCCATTGCAAGAATAATAATTTTTCCTGCTATTTCAATTTTAGAGGATAGCGCTCCCTGACCCGCATCTTTGGTAATCTGGGCAGCAAATTCGGCTATATACGCAATTCCAATGATTTTTAAAATCGTTTCAATATAAACCATATTCACATTTGCATTCACTGCCAGTTTTTCAAGCATATGAATGATTTCATAAATTTTATCTACTAAAAAAAGAAAAATGACACAGCCTACAAAGACAATTAAAAGAAAAGCAAAATTAGGCTTTTGTTCTTTAACAATTAAAGCGAGAAAAGTTGCAACGAGTGCTATGCCGACTATTTTTATGATTTCAATCTTAGGACCCCTCCTTTATTGAAATAAAAATACAGATTTAATTTTTTGAAAGAGATCATCTACGATAGAAGCTACCTGAAATAATATATAAATAAACCCAAATAACGTGACCCACTGGGCGTATTCTTTTTTCCCCACTTGGTCTAATACGGTATGCAAAAAGGCAACCACAATTCCCACACCAGCAATTTTAAATATGATATCTACTTCTAACCCCATTGCTTTTCCCCCTAAAATAATAAAATTATCAGTAATAATCCTGCCAAGAATCCCAGGCTCTTTACCATTTTTTCGTATGTTGCTTGTGCTTGAACTGCGTCTGCCTCTTCTCTTTCAAGATGTGTCAGTGTCAGCATAATATGTTTTTGTTGGGACATACGGTCATGGCGCCCCAGGGTTTCCCCAAACTGCTTCATTATTTCAAATTCTCCCTGCTTCAATGCCGTTGAACTCCATATCTCTTTCAAACTCGTTTCCCAAGCTTCTTTAACCGTTGTCTCTGTGTCCGTTAATTTCTTGGAAAAGGCTTCAAAAAACGTGGATAGAGGTTTTGATAACTGTTCTGCCAACCTTCGTGCTGCTTCATGTAACGGCGTATGGCCGTACATAATTTCTGCTTCAAGTGATTGAAGTGCAGATCTTAATGCTCTAAGCTGCTTTGGCCGTTCACTAAATCGCCTGGAAATTTCAAATCCAATCCATGTTGTTGCGACAATGATGAATACAGCACCTACTAGCTTAATCATTTATGTCACTCTCACTTTTTGATTCATTTCACTACCATTAGCATCTAATATATGTGTAATTGTTCCTGGACCGGATGTCCTGCTAAGGACAATAAAACGCTGAAAGATTTTTTGATCCAAAATATTTCGGAGAGATGGCCTATTCTTAACTTCTTCAATGCTCGTCCCATGTGTTGTCATCATCAACGTGATTCCGGCATGAACAGCCTCTTGGATGGCTTCACTGTCTTCTTTCCGGCCAATTTCATCCACTACCAAAATCTCTGGACTCATCGAACGAATCATCATCATCATTCCTTCAGCTTTCGGACAGGCATCTAATACATCTAAGCGGTCTCCAAAGGTCAATTGCGGTATCCCATTTACACAACCGGCAATTTCACTTCGTTCATCAACAATACCCACCTTACATGCCTGTATTCCCCTTGTTCCGAACCCTGAGGAAGCAATTCTTGCTATATCGCGGAGTAATGTGGTTTTTCCGGTTTGAGGAGGTCCAATCACCATCGTATGCTTCCATCCTCCTTGAAAGATATAAGGGATAAGCGGTTCAGCTATGCCAACCTTTTCCCTAGCGATACGGATATTAAAAGAGGAAATATCTCGAATCGCCTTAACCTTACCGCCCTCAAGGATTACCTTACCCGCGAGGCCGATCCGATGGCCTCCTGAAACCGTAATAAACCCTTGTTTGAGTTCCTCTTCAAGTGTATAAATGGAGAAATGACTGATTTTATTCATAAGATGAAAAGCATCGTCGGGCTGGATAATATATGATAAAAACCTGGGTGTACCTTTCATGGTCATTTCAATGGGCCGATTGATGCGAATACGAATTTCTTCTAATTCTTCTTTTTGATTCAGAGGGATTTTGCTGATTAGGTCGGCTATTTTTTTAGGTAAAAAGTTTAGGATCGTTTCCACGTATACAGCCTCCTCATATTTGGCTTCTCATTATTTAAAATGTATGCCTGCTTGGCCACATTATGACTTTCAAATCTGTCATTTCTTCTCAATTTCATATCCTATTGCTAGAACAAAGTTTAATAAGGTAAAGCAATAGATTTATTTCGGAACGTTTTTATAATGTGGATCGTATTTTATAGGAAGGAATAACCATCAAGGAGGAATTATACTGAGTGTACAATTACAATTACCCTCTGCTTGCCCGTAACGGACAACATCACAAGGGTCATTTAATTAAAGTTTCTGGTGATGGGGAAATGGCAGTCCAGCCTGACACGGCTTCAGTAAACATAGGAATTATTACAGAAGGTAAGCAATTAATTACAGCCCAGCAACAAAACTCCCTTGAAGTGGCAAAGGTAATCGAATCACTTATTTCACTGGGAATTGCCAAAAATCATATTCAAACCTTTGATTATCGAATCGAATCAGATTATGACTATGATCAGGGGAAACAAATTTTTCGCGGTTATAAAATAACTCATATTTTGCAGGTGAAAATTGAGGATTTATCCAGTATTGGAAAAGTGGTAGATACAGCTGTTCAGAACGGGGTAAACAATGTTTCCCATGTTCAATTTACAGTAAAAAACAAAGAAGCTTTTTATAAGCAAACCTTGAGTCTAGCTGTAAATGATGCCATTGAAAAAGCTAAAACGATTGCCGGTACCTTAAATGTAATCTTACTCCCTACACCGATTTCAGTGGTCGAAGGCGGAAGTACAATCCAGCCTGTATTTAATGCGTCTGGCACTTTTATGAAAAGCATGGCGTCCACACAATTGGAACCAGGACAAATAATGATTAAAGCAAATGTGATTGCAGAATTTAATTATAATCCTTCCTATTAAAAGAGGATTGAACCCATTTTTATGGTTCAATCCTCTTTTTGAGATTAATTATTATATTTTTTTGCCCAGTTATATAATTGCATTTCTGTAACAGGACCATTAAAGTGCACTCTAATTATTCCTTGTTTATCTATTACAAAGGTTTCTGGCTGTCCTGTTACATTATACATTTTTGAAACCTTGGCATTATAATCGAATAAATAATTCATTCCAGCTTTATTTTTCTCTGTTACTTTATTAATTTTATCCATTGTCTCACCGCGATTAATCATAAGAAAATTATATTTATCGCCATAGTCTTTTTGGAAAGATTCTAGTTCTGGTAACTCTTCCTTACACGGAGCACACCATGAGGCAAAGTAATTCAAGATAACAACTTCTCCCTTAAAATCAGAGAGTTTGGTTGTACTTCCATCTAAATTTGGGAGCGAAAAATTATATGCTTTATCACCAACATCTGTATGTTTACCTTTTGTTACTAAACTATAACCAAAGAATGCAAACATACCTACAATAAGAATCAATACGAGTAATTTGATGACCCGCTTGTTCATCGTATTTCCTCCTGACACCAGTAAGGTTCTATGCAAAAGGCCTGCTAATTCTACACAGGCCCAAATATCAATCCTAGTTATTTTTCTAGTTGTTTTAAGAATTCAATTTCTTTCTTTAATTTTGAATGTCTCTTCCCAAGTATTAACATATACGAAAAAATAACAACCCAAGCTACCGAATAGGCACCATACATATATTCGAATCCCATAATCAATTCCTCCTATTTTTCCAAGTCTTCTCGTAATTTTTCTTTATAGCGCTCTACTTTAATTTTCATATTTTCAAATGATACACCTTTATGAAGAAGGTAGGAATATAGAATTGTAAATGCCGCAAGTGAAACAAACAGGGCGACTAACATTGTACCTTCGATACCTCCACCTTTTTGGGAAGGTCCTTCACCAAACACAATTGGGTGAAACTTTGTTTGCCACCAACGAATGGCAAAAAATACAATGGGAACATCTGCAAACCCGATGATTCCAAATACGGAAGCAAGTCGAGCCTTTTTGTCCCATACTCCATCCATTTGTCGAATCATAATGTAGGCAATATAGATAAAAAATAGAATCAACGTAGTAATTAAGCGTGGTTCCCATACCCACCATGTATTCCATGAAGATTTTGCCCAAATCGGACCGGTTGTTAAAACAATAATCGTAAACACAACACCAATTTCAGCAGAGACATAGGCATAGGTGTCAAAAATTCTTTTCCGCTTGATTAAAAACAAAATACTAAACACAAATGTTACAAAAAACGCCATGAATGCCAGCCAAGCAGAGCTAACATGAAAATAAAAGATTTTCTGTGCAGCTCCCATCGTTACTTCTTCAGCAGCAAAGATAAAGATAAAATAAAGGGCAACTAACATGGATACAACTGTAGCTCCAAACAAAATCTTGGATAGATTTATGTTTTTCTTAACAATTACTTGAGTCCCAGGAAGCACTGCTTTCTCTCGTTCGAGATTCATACTCATCACTTAAACCTCCAGCACATAATCTATTAATAAGAAACAAACAACAAAGAAGATAACATCATACGCCGTGACCAGTTGGATCCAAGCTATTGCACTTGAAAATTTCTCCATATTGGTTAGGATGATTCTTGTTGCTTGAACAACACCGATTAAGATTGGCGTTGTAATCGGAAACAGCAATAGTGGAAGCAGCATTTCACTGCTCTTAGATTTGGCTGCCAAGGCAGCTAGGAATGTACCAATGGCGATAAATCCAAAACTGCCCAAGAACACTACTAGGATAAAATATGGAAGACTCCCATAGAATTTGAAGTCAAACAATAGGAACAAAAATGGAATTGAGACAAGTTCTACAATCAACATCATGGAGAAGTTGGCTAAGAACTTTCCTAAATAAATGCTGGCTGCCTCCATCGGTGCTACCAATAAACCCTGCATCGTATCATTCCGCTGTTCTGAAATAAATGACCTGTTAAGTCCTAAAATTCCTGCAAAAACAATAATGACCCAAATGACCCCCGGAATGACTGCTTTAGTTGTATTATTGGCAGGGTCAAAAGCAAAGCTGAAAACGACAATGACAAGACCAGCAAATATAATCTGAGTTACCATAATTTGCTTCGTTTTGAACTCAGAATATAAATCCTTTTTAGCTAGTAAGAGGGCTGTTCGAAAAAGATTCATGATACTCCCTCCACTAATTGTTCATACTTTTCGGAAACATAGCCTAAATTAGAATTTTCGATCCTAAAATCATCGACAATCTTTCCATTTTTAACAATGATGATTCTGTCGCAGATTTCAGCTGCTTGTTTAAAATCATGTGTTACCATCAAGGTCGTGGTCCCTTTTGCTTTCATCGCTAGAATAACGTTATTGAGAATCCCAATTGCCCCTTGATCCAATCCGGTGTGCGGTTCGTCTAAGAGTAGTATTTCTGGTTCATGAACAATCGCCCGTGCGATGGCAATCCTTTGAATCATGCCTCGAGAGAAGTTTTTTACAGGTTCATTCAGAAAGAATGACAAACCTACCTCTTTGACAAGCTCAATTGCTCGTTGTTCAACATTATTAACGCCGTATATATTTCCAAAGAAGACAAGATTTTCTAATGGTGTGTAATGATCGTAAAGCAAGCTTGAATGGGGTAAATAACCCATTATTTGTTTTATTTTGAGATGATTTTTTTTCAAATCCATACCATTAACCTTAATCAGGCCTGATGTAGGTTTTATTAAGGTTGCCAGCACTTTAAGAAGAGTGCTTTTCCCTGCACCATTTGGCCCTAGGATGGCAACCGTTTCTCCTTTTTTGATTGAGAGGTCTACACCACGTAAGATGAGCTTATTATCAGCTTGCTTCGTTAGTTTTTTTATTTCTATCATTGCAGTCTCTCCCATCCCAGCTACTACTCAACAAAATTACGAAGATTTAATTTTACTTGGACAAGATGCTGTTTATAAGCTTCAAGCTTTGCATGATACTCATCTTCTGAAAGTTTTCCATCACCGAAAGATTCTTCCAATTCAATAATCTTATCCATTATGGCTTTTTGTTTTGCCATTAACAGTTTAAATGCTTTCTCTTCTTTATCCGCTCCTAGTCTTTCATCATCTATCCTTGCTTTCCTTCTAAAATAGATATAATAGGAGATTCCTGCAATGACAATTGCCAATAAAATAATCATAAATACATGTGGATTAAAGCGATGTAATGGTGATTGTGCCCATATTCTTAGATGTCCAGGATTATGGAAGGCTGGTGCTGTATGTGTAACGGCACTATTACTTTCACTCGTTGTTTCCGATTTCTTAGTGTCATCTGCAGGTGGCTGAATATCTTTGTTGTAAATAATTGTAAACGCCTGGTTAGCTTTTAGTCCTTCGATACTGTATCCAAAGTAATTTTGGTCATCAAATTTGAAACTTCCTTGACTTGTCGCTTCAGCGCCTTTCACTTCTATGCTGCCTCTTCCATCTGGAACGAGAATTTGCATCATTTGAACCGAGTAGTCAGATTTTAGATTAATTGCCTTTCCGTTTGCCATCCTATAGCTGTACGGCAGTACCATCGTTTGATTTCCAGGTATTGGAGTTGTTGTAATAAACCCTTTGTCAACCTCTTTAAAGGCTATTTTATTGTCTAAAAAGTTAAGATCCTCTGCTCCTACAGGAAGGGTTACATTTAAGACTGCTTCACTTTTTCCATCACCTTTAAATTCTTCAGAAGCGGTATTTGTATAGTTAACCATATTCATCATATTCGCCCCGCCATCTTCAGCAGGACTGATAACGATATAATGCATATCAATCGAAACCTTTGAATCCGATGCCGCTGATCCATGAAATGGGATTAACAGCATCAGCCCGAGGAGGAAAACGGTGATTTTATTGATCACTTTCCTTCCCCCTTTTTGTTCTTATAGGTCTTCATTTGAGCTTCTATTTCTTTTTCTACTTCATCCATTAACTCTTTATCGACATTCGTGTGCATGATTTCTTCTTCCTTCATAATACTGGCAACTTCTGTTTCATATTGTTTCTTTAATTGCTTATAATCAGCGTGTGAGATTTTATCCATCTTGTACTCAAATTCTATCTCATTAAGGGTAGTCAAAAGTGCTTCTTTGGTAGCATTGATATCCTTGCTTTTAGAAGAAACCTGTAAATAAGTATCCCACTTAAATAAAGGTGATAAGATTAGAAATAGACAGGCAAGAGCTAAAATGGTTGTAAAAATCATCGAAATGATGGTGATATCTTGCATTTTTTTCACATCCTAAAGATACTTTTTGCGTTCTTCATCAATCATGGAGGAAAGGATTTCACCTTCTACTTCATCCTCAGTCGTCTCGTAATCTGCAACATCTTCTATATTGTCTTTTTTCTTAACCCATTTGCGGATAATGAAAAACACGGCAATACCAGCAGCACCAAGTACAACAAAAGGAATGACCCAAGCCGTTAGACTAAAACCACTTTTCTCTGGTGAAGTTAATATCTCTTCACCATAAATGTTGACATAATATTCACGAATTTTATCCTTATCCCAGCCCTTATTCATCATCTCAACTAAGTCTGCTTTAAATTCAGTCGTTAGATTACATGTATTAGGATCACATTCATAGTGATCCTGGCCACATCCGCATGTACAGGCGAACTGCTGAGCAACTGATTTGAATTCAGCAGATTTATAGTCAATCTGTTTTGCGGCTTCTACACGAAGGAATGATCCTTGAAAGATGAACGAGATTATAAGAAGCCCAATATAAATCTTATTTTTCATATTTAAGACACCTCTTTGCGAACCCCTGTGTATCGAGGAGTGACATTTCCATATTTTCCATTCCAGACAGCAAACAGGGCACCAATCACAATCATTAATGATCCAATCCATAACCAATTCATCATTGGATTGACCTTTACAACAAATGTAGCTTTTCCATCGTCTTCCCATGCACTTAATACGATGTACAAGTCTTCTTTAAGTGAGGAAATAATCGCCACTTCGGAAGATGGCTGTTCCCAATTCCCATAAAACACCTTTTCAGGTTGGAATGTGCCAAGCTTTTTACCATTTCTAAAAACTGTTACATCAGCATAAACGATGTCATTAATTCCTTCTTTTTTTTGGTCAAGTCGATCATAGTTGATACGATAATCTTTTAGTTCAATAGACTGTCCTAAATCGACCGTTTTCATAGTTTGTAGATCATAATTCTGTGAACCAATGATCCCCATTGTGATAAAGGCAATCCCAAGATGGACAATATATCCACCGTATCGACGTCGATTTCGAATCATTAATCGATACAAAGCAACAAGTGGAGATTCCTTCGTCATCTTTCTTCTAGCTTTAACCCCTCTATAAAACTCTAAGAAATGGGTAATTAATAATAGAGTGATAATTCCATAACCAATTACTGCCCAAGCCTTTTGAATTCCTAATACCACCATTAAAATCATAGCGAGAATTGCAAGAATAGCTGGAATCAGGAAATTTTTCCGAAGATTTTTTACCGTTGATTTTTGCCAAGCAAGCATTGGACAAACCGCCATGATAAACATCATTGATAATAGAATGGGTGCTTCAACTTTATTAAAGAATGGAAGACCGACCGTAACTTTTGTACCACGAACTGCTTCAGAGACTAACGGGAAAATAGTTCCCCAAAATACTGCAAAGGCTGCGCCAACAAGTAATAAATTGTTTACTAGGAAGCTGCTTTCTTTAGAAACAAAAGAATTAAATTCACCTGCACTTCGTTTAAGCAAGTTATAACGGCTCATTAATACATAAAGTGCTCCAATAACAGCCACACCCATAAAGATTAAGAAGTATAATCCTAGGTTTGAATTAGCGAAAGCATGCACAGATGTAAGAACCCCGCTTCTTACCAGGAATGTACCGAATAAAGTAAGTGCGTAAGAAACAATGATTAAGCTGATATTCCATATTTTCAACATGTTTTTTCGTTCTTGAATCATCACGGAGTGCAAGAATGCAGTAGCCGTTAACCATGGCATAAAGGATGCATTTTCAACTGGATCCCATGCCCAGTAGCCGCCCCATCCTAGCTCAACATAAGCCCATTGTCCGCCGAAAATATTACCAAGACTTAAAAATAACCATGCAATAATCGTCCAGCGTCTTGTCATTTTAATCCAGAAGTCATCAACGTTTTTCAAGATTAGTGCTGCCATTGCAAACGCAAATGGAATGGCAAGCCCGACATAACCTAGGTATAGGGTGACTGGATGAATAATCATGCCAGGGTTTTGGAGCATTGGATTTAAGCCATTTCCTTCGATAGGAATCTCATCTAATAGAATAAAAGGTTTTGCAACAAAGCCTAAAATAAAGAAGAAGAAAACCGCATTTGCTAGCAAGATGGCAGAAATGTATGGAACCATAGGATTTCCTTTTAACTTTCGAGAAAAGGCAATCATATAGGTATAAAGAGTTAGGAAAAATGTCCACAATAACAACGATCCTGCATTACCTGCCCATAATGCCGTTAATTTATAGATGATGGGCAGTTCACTGCTTGTGTAATCATGAACATATTCATATTGAAATTGAGACGTTGCTAAAAGGTAGAACAGTGATAGCATAGCAAGTGATGAACAAACTAATAATGCAATTAATCCACCCTTACCACTGTTAACAAACTTTTGATTTTTCGTGCTAATTCCCAACGTAATAATAAGAAGAGAATAAATCGCAATGGCTAAGCCTATATAAATTGTTGCGTTGGCAAATAAATACATTTGGTCACCTTCTTAAGTTAGCCCTTTTATTTTTCTTTCGGTGTTTGATTTAACTTATCTTTATGTGTCTCTGGATCATATTCTTTCATATCTTTTCCTTCATATTTAGATGGACATCTTGTCTTAACTGTCTCTGCAACAAAGGTGTTCTTTATAGTTGGTGCACCTTGGAGGATGGTGATAACACCTTCTGAGAAATTATCCGGTTTTGTTCCATGGTGAATGACATGCATAAGATTGCCGTCGTTATCTTTCACATCAAACTTCAATTCAATTTTTTTCGCATCCCATTTAATAGAATCCTCGATTAATAGTCCTTCAACCGTTACAAAATCATCCTTATGAAGTTCTTGTGTAGCCAAAAGCTCTTTCAATGTTAACTCAACACCACTTGATCCGGGTGTTGCTGCCATCAAAAGGAAAACAATGGAGGCCGCAATAATAAACCCTCCAATCATAATAATCGTATTTTTTTTCATTCTTCTCACCTCTTAGATTAATTTCTTCATTTCTTCTTCGTACATTTCCTGATCAATCTTTTCCATTAATAACTTTTTACGTAATTCTTTCTTTTCCTCTGAAATCGCTATTTTGTTATCTTCTTTTGCCGTTTGCAATGGTTTCTTTGGCTGTTTTTTTGTTTGTTTGGCACCCTTTACTCCTAATCGTGAATTTCCTCTTAAGCCTAGGAAGACAAAGAGCCCTGCAATAATAATCGCAGCTCCAATGATCGAAGCACCACCCACTCCGATTATGGGGCGTTTAGAAGGATCGGATGTTCCACCAGATTTGACCACTTGATCTGTTGCAGTTAACCCACTATGGTTTTCATCATTTGGCGGCTGCTGTTTATTAATAGCTTCCATCGTAGATTCAGTACCATCCTTTTTATATGTAAAAGAATATTTTAAACCAGCGTTTGCCTTAACATTTTTGTATTGGTAGTAATAGAGCTCTTCCCCATATTCATTTTTCGAATTGTTGTCTGCCTTGGGTTCCATTTTTATTTCATTTGCATCCATAGGAGCATAAAAGATAACATCTAAAAGTTCGATATCGGCTTTATTCTTAAATTCATATAAAAAACTCTTGTTGCCTTTTACATCTATGGACTTGGTATAGTACTCAATGACAAATTCGTAGGTTTCATTATTCTTAATCGCCTTAGCAGGTTTCCAAGTAATAATCCCGTTTTCTTTATCAACATCATATGGGCGCTGCACTTCTGGCTTATCTTTTTCTGGAAATTCTGCTACCAAAAAGGCTTCAAAGCCTTTATCCATTGTTGGAACAGGAATTTCAATCTTCCCATTATAATCTTGACCGCTTTTATTGGTAATTGTTCCGTACTGACCAACTAATAAGGATGGAATCTCGCGCGACCAGCCTTCTGGATAATCAAACTCTGGCATTACTTGAACCTGCATTTCCTTAAAGGGAAATTTTTCTGCTTGAAAGGTTGTCTCAGCACTTGCCTTCGGAATGATGAAATTCATGAAAAATGATACGATTACGAATAATGCCAACCATTTATTTTTCAGCATCTTTAATCCTCCTTGAAACTTATCTCTAGAAAGTACTATTTTTTACTATAGTCCAATTTGAAATAAATATAATCTTTATCAACTCTTATTTGTTGAAGCACTCTTGAACATTTTGTTAAAGGATTAAAATCGTTGTGTTTTCGTCAAAAATCCACCACATAATGTTCACATTTATCAAAAAATTCTCTGTTAATTAACACAGCCAACAAAAAAGACCTGAATCAATTTGCTAGATTCAGGTCTTTTTTACTGTATACTTTTTACTTTTGCTCCAAGGATCGGATATAGGTTACAATATCTGTTATATCCTTTTCTTTGAGTTGACGTGCGCCTTCTAGGCCCTTTAATGAAGGTCCCATCCGTGTTTCTTCACGGCCATATGCTGCATCAATCCAAATTTGCTTATCAGTGGTATATTTTAAATATTGTGGATTAGAAAGAGCTGTTCCCATTTTCTCTTTACCAATAGCTGCCTCACCATGGCAATTGAGGCAATATAAATTATATTGTGCTTTTCCACGTTCTGGATCACCAGAAATAGTTTTGGGGACATCAAATTCTAAATCCTTTGTTTGCCAGTCTCTTATATAAGCAACAAGATTATTTAGATCGTTTTCTGTCATGCGTGGACCATAGGCTGGCATTACCGTACCTTCTCTTCCATACTTCACATAATGATACAGATCACGATCCGATACAGTGCTTAAAAAATTCTGGCTATTTAAAGCCGTCCCAGGTTTTGAGCCTTCTCCCTTTCCTGTCTCACCGTGACAAAAAATACAATTTTTTTTGTATAGTTTCTCACCTGCCGCAATAGCCTCCGATTTCTTGCTTTCAAAAATGTGGCTATTACTTATACAGACAATAATTCCAATAATAATCAAAATATAAAATCCGATTAGTATTTTCTTCATGGGTTACCCCTTACTTAGGTTCAGGTGTTGAGGTCGGCTCCCCAATATCTTCATATTTTCCTGTGATTAATTGATAAATTTTATTCGTACTTTTACCACTAAGATGCATTTCAACCGCATCCCTGGCAATATCGATACATGTATCGCAAGAGATTCCGTGAGAATCCCACTCTGTTACTGCATTATCGTCCCCAACTTGTTTAACAAAGCAATCTAGATTGCTTTTATGACCTTCAACAACACATCCACAATAACAAGGGACTGAAGCTACGACTTCTGGATAAGTTGCAGCCATAACATAGGTTTCATTAATTTCCTCAGATGTATTGAGAACGAAATCTGGTAATGGGGAATGTTTTTTATCGAGTTTCCAAGTTTGATCACTGAGTTTGGAACTGCAGCCAGCTGCCACAATGGCAAACAAAATCCCAAGGAACAAGAGAGATGTCATTCGTTTCATTATCTGTTCCACTCCTTCCCTATAGTATTTAATACTATTTCAGTTTAGCAAAAAGAATTTAGCCAAAATGAAACTAATTCTTACTATTTAGTGAAGTTTTTCATCTAAATATAAAGACCGCTGGTAATATCACAAACGGATTTCCAGCGGTTGAACTTACATATTCATCATATCATGGCCTGATGGAGAACCAGTGCCAAGAGCAGGATCAATCATCCCAAATATCATCGCAATATGTGCAACTACCAGAAAAATACTTACAAAAATTGCATGAAATTTTAGCTTTTCTTCTTCTGTTTTATTTCTATAAATAAGACCTAAATCCAGTAGTGCCATTCCAAGAAACGGAATAATTCCAAGTAAGTAGAAAGTAACGGCGATAACGTCAATCCACCCTTTCCACTCTCCATTAACAGTTAGTGGAATGTAAGCTGTTTTCATTAGGTAAATGAATATTCCAGTAAAATAAAAGCCTGCGAAAATACCTGTTATTTTATTTAATTTTTTCAAGGCACCATCTACTTTTCTTGTAAATAAAATAGCAATTTCGGAAATCGCTAGTATTTCTGCACAGATTACTGGAACTGCCATAAAAATTAACAAATTCCAAGGCTGATTGTCTGCTAATAATCCCATATAATGTGTTATGTTCATAGTTATCTTCTCCTTTATTTTTTCTACACCCTTAATGTAGTGAAGAAGTATGCAGAAACTTAGGAGAAATTGTGGAGAAATTGTTAAAAAAAAGCCTTAATCCGACAATTTTCGGATTAAGGCTTTATAATAATTATTAATTATGCACGAGAAACATATGATCCATCAGTGGTATTGATAATCAACTTATCCCCTTGATTGATAAAGAAAGGTACTTGAACATTAAGTCCAGTTTCAAGCGTAGCAGACTTAGTTCCACCAGAAGATGTATCACCTTTAATACCTGGTTCAGTTTCAGTTACTTCTAAAATAACGTTGTTTGGTAATTCAACCCCAAGGGTTTCATAGTTAAACATCATAATGTGTACTTCCATGTTTTCTTTCAAGAACTTCAATTCATACTCAATATTTGAAGCTGGCAGTTCTACCTGTTCATAAGATTCCATATCCATAAACACGTGATTATCGCCGCTTGCGTATAGATATTGCATTTTACGATTATCAATTTGTGCTTTCTCTACTTTTTCACCTGCACGGAACGTTTTTTCTTGAATCGCACCATTTCGAAGATTACGAAGTTTAGAACGAACAAACGCTGCACCCTTACCTGGCTTTACGTGTTGGAAATCCAGAACACGCCATAGGCCTCCATCAACTTCAATTGTTAAACCTGTTTTAAAATCATTTACAGATATCATGTTTAAATCCTCCTAAAATCATTACAGTATAATTAGTTCTTTTGTAGAATGTGTGAGTGCCTCGTTATGGTCCTTGGTAATCACTAAATCGTCTTCAATCCGTACACCGCCAAGACTTGGGATATAGATACCCGGTTCACATGTTACCACCATTCCAGGTTCTAACACGACATCAGATTTCATCGATAATCCTGGTGCCTCATGAATCTCAAGTCCGATCCCATGTCCAGTTGAATGACCAAAGTATTCGCCATAACCTTTTTCTGATATGTAATCTCGTGTGATTGCGTCTGCTTCCTTACCCGTTAATCCTGGTTTGATTCCTGCCATACCACGTAGTTGTGCTTCAAGAACAATTTCATAAATTTCCTTTAGCTTAGCATCTGGTTCCCCAACTGCAACAGTCCTCGTAATATCAGAAACATAACCATTGTAATAACAGCCATAATCCATGGTTACAATATCGCCAGCCTCAATGACTTTGTCACTTGCAACACCATGGGGCAGTGCCGAGCGATGACCTGAAGCAACAATCGTATCAAACGAAGAAGATGTCGCACCTGCTTTTCTCATAAAAAACTCTAACTCATTCGATACTTCTAATTCCGTCTTTCCTGGACTAATAAAGTCTAAAATGTGTTTGAAAGCCGCATCAGCAATATCAGCTGCCACCTTTAATATCTTAAGCTCTGAATCAGTCTTTATCAAGCGTAACTTTTCAATTACACCGGAAATCGGAACAAGTTCAGCTTCGATTTCTTTATCATATAATTTAAAGGAGGAATAGGTAAGAAAATCTTCTTCAAAACCAAGCTTTTGAATACCCAATTTCTTTGCTTGTACCGCTACCTCTTCCGGGATAGACCCCGTAGTTTTAATAATTTCGAAACCTTGACATTGTTTTGTAGCCTGTTCAATATAGCGGAAATCTGTTAGAAACTGAGCCTTATCTGCACTAATTAAAACAACACCAGCTGTGCCAGTAAAGTTAGAAATATAGCGTCGATTAAATGGACTAGTGATCAGGATCCCGTCAATTCCATGTGTTGAAAAATTAGATCTTAATTTTTCTATTTTTTCCATGACTCTCCACTCTCCTTTTTAAATCAATGAGGACAAAAATATTTTATCACAACCTAACAAATCCGACTAATTAAAGTTAGGCTGACTCCTCTTTCTCTTGTTGTACATTATTTTGATACTCATAATTTATGGAATAACCAATGAAGATTCCATATACGATATATATACAAATGGATGTAATGATCGTATCACGATTTAAATCAAAGAAGGGTTTAATTCCAGGGAAAAGTGGGTTAAGAATAAAGAACACAATAGCAAACAATACAATTCCATACACTAGACCAAACCAAAAACCCTTGAATTTTCTCAATGCTGCATAGTAAACAAATGCTGCAACTATTGAACAAATTCCAATTAATATGATGGATATAAGTGTACCTAGCCATTCATGCTTCCAATTCCCCAGTGCCCATGGTTCAAGGATGACATTAGGACGAATTTCGGTAAAACTTAAGTAGGAAGCAATCCATCCAAGGGTTCCCCAAAACAAACCTCCAAATAACCCTGTCCAAAAGACCATCACCGGAAAGGACATGGGTTTCGGATAATTACCTTGTTTCTGTTCGTTCGCCATTATAACAACCTCCGTTTACTATCCGCTTCATTGGGCATGCTTTTTGGATGTTCATAATTCTTGTAGTTTTTGTCCCTAAAAACAGGGACCACAAAAGGCCATAATAAATTCCATTTTTTATTATGTCCTTTGGGATTCAATCCCTTACATCAAAAAAAACTTTTTTAATTGGAAATATTATGTCATTCCTAGAGGTTTTTTTATTTTTCTAGTAGAATAGAATTAAGTACATACAGATTTTTTCTACTTCTGCTGTTGTGCAACTTTTGATTAGGTTGGTGTTATGTATATGTCTAGTTCTCAAAAACCCGTTTATGGCGGCCAAGCGGTTGTCGAAGGTGTTATGTTTGGCGGTAAACATCATTATGTTACTGCAGTTCGCAGAAAGGATCAATCTGTTGAATATTTTCATTTGCCACGTAAAGCAAATCCCTCTTTTACAATTTTGAAAAAAATCCCTTTCCTGCGTGGGATCATTGCTATTATTGAGGCTAGTGCGAATGGATCAAAACATTTAAACTTCTCAACAGAAAGATTTGATGTTGATCCAAAAGATGATGAAACGATAAAAGAAAAAGAAGTTTCTAAATTAACAATGTATCTGGGCGTAGCAGCAATTGGTGTCATCTCATTTTTATTTGGTAAATTTGCCTTTACGTTAATTCCTGTGTTCCTTGCAGTTTTGACAAAACCCATTTTTCCTTCCGATTTCGCCCAAGTGTTAGTGGAGGGCTTTTTTAAACTAATCTTGTTAATCACCTATATTTATTTTGTATCTCTTACTCCATTAATAAAAAGAGTGTTTCAATACCACGGGGCTGAACATAAAGTAATTAATACCTTTGAAGCAGGTGTTGAATTAACTGTCGAGAATGTGCAGGCTCATTCCCGATTGCATTACCGCTGTGGCAGTAGTTTTATCCTGTTTACCGTCATTGTTGGAGTTTTTGTTTATATGCTAGTACCTACATCTCCACTTTGGCTGCGGATTGTAGACCGTCTTCTCCTAATTCCTGTAGTCTTAGGTATTGCTTTTGAAGTCCTGCAGTTAACAAACAAACTTCGAGATATTCCAGTGTTGAAGTTTTTAGGATTACCTGGTCTGTGGCTTCAACTGCTTACAACGAAGGAACCACAAAACGACCAAGTGGAAGTAGCAATTCTTTCTTTTAACAAATTATTAAAAATGGAGAAGGAATCTGAGTTTTTATCGAAAAATGAAGAAATTGTCTAAATCCTTGTTTTATAGTGTTTAAAAGATATTAAAAATGCTTAAGATGCTCTTAGGGAGGTGGCTTTCTTGAAGAATCGGACATTTGTTCATGTGGTTGTTGGGGGACTTATCATTCTTGCATTAATTGGCCTTGTTGGTACATTTACAGCTAATCCAGCCGCTTTCATTCAGAGGATAGCTGTCATCGCATTGATTGTTTTAGCCGTTTATTTCCTAGTTAGGAAGTTTTCCAGTTCAAGCCCTCAGAAAAAAGAGCAGCGGGCATTTCTTAAAGCAGCCAAAAAGTCAAAAAAACGATTACAACAAAAGAGTGGGGAAGCAACTGTTAAAACATCCTCTCTCGGGACATTAGCATCATTAAAGAAGAGCAACAAGACAAAAAAGAAATCACCTGCTCATTTGACCGTTATCGACGGCAAAAAAAGTAAAAAGAAAAACCGAGCGTCCCTATAGGCGCTCGGTTTTTTATATTAATGGAAGACAAAGGCAATTTCCAATTAATAGCTCCAAGTCTTCAAAAATTGTTTGGCTTTCTCTCTTCCTAAATCAAACAATTCACGTTTCTTTTCCTCTGTCAGCGAAAATTCAGTCCATAACACACCCTCTGTCGGGATAAAGATAATATTCTTTACATGTTTCTTTGAAATGTACCTGGAATCGTGGGCATCCTTCATTGTTTCAAATAATGCTGCGAAAAGTTGAACAGCATTTTTTATTTTATGTTTTTCATGTTCATAATCACTTGAACTTAATTTAATCCCGAGGACAGGTCTTATTTTTTGTGCATTTTCCTTATCGAAAAGCCACATCGGAAAATTACTCAGAACTCCGCCGTCAACTAGCACATTCACCCCGTCCATTGAACGCATTTTTACTGGCTCAAAGAAATAAGGGATACTGCAGCTGATTCTTATCGCTTTTGCGATCGGGAATGACCCAGGTGAAATACCGTATTTCTGTAAATCATCAGGCAATACAATCATTTGCCCATTTGAAAGGTCAGATGCGATGACTCGAAGTGCTTGTGGCGGCAGGTCTGCAAATGTTTTTAACCCTTTAGCCTCAAGTTTCTCACAAATCCATTTTTCAAGCTCATTCCCTTTATAAAGTCCTAGCTTCCAATAAACAAACAGCCATTTTGCAAACGGGAAAGGAATAATGGTTTTGCGGGCATCCAGAAGTTTAGAAAGATCTAACTCATCGAGCAATTGGAAAATTTCTTTACTTGTGTAACCAGCGGCAATTAATGCGGCAACGATCGAACCTGCACTTGTTCCTGCCACCCTAACAAATTGTAAACCTTTATTTTCAATTTCAGCACAGGCCCCAATTAGTGCAAACCCTTTAATACCTCCTCCAGAAAAAACGCCGTCAATATACATGGCAGCCACTCCCAAAGATGAACTTATTTTTACATCTTTAAGCAGTTGTATTAATAAATAGTACGGAGGACAAGCAGAAAATTAAAAAATAAAAAAAGAACATCGATTTTGCACGATGTTCTTTGTTCATTCATGATATAGAAATCGCTTAACTTTTCACTAAAAACGTTTCGCTCCAATAAATCTTGGCTTCCAGTAACTATTGCTTGTATAAGCGATTGAAACGCCTTTTGAAGATGAAGACTGAATCATTTTTCCGCCGCCAATATAAATGGCAACGTGACTTGGTCTACTTGCTTTATTAGGTGCAAAAAACATTAAGTCTCCAGTACGCAAAGAGGTAACACGGTATCCTTTTTGGTAGTACATTTCAGCTGCCGTCCGTGGCAATACTTTTCCAGCCTTACCGTATGAATACTTAACTAAGCCAGAGCAATCGAAACCTCTAGGTGTTATTCCACCCCATCGATATGGGACGCCTAGATTTGCTTTTGCTACTGAAATTGCTTTTGTATGGTAATAGGCCGCTTCCGCTTTATCACCCATAGTGGTAAACAATGAACTTAGAATAATTGTCATAGCCATTGCTGCAATGATTTTTTTCAACATCTTGTTTTATCCCCCTGTGTGCTTCGATACTATTAATATACAAAAAAAGAATAACATCGAAGTAACAGGTAGATTACAGTAATATTACAAATTTCGACTTTATTTTAAAGATTCTAATAGTTTTCTCATTTTTTTGTAGTATTGTTAAACTTTTTTCACGGATATCGACAATTATCTCAAAAAAAAAGGGGAAACTTTCTCCCCCCTTCATTTTTTAATTATAATCCACATTTTAATTGGGCCCCGCAGTTAGTGCAGGTATTGCAGCCACCCATTTCTTTAACTTTACCTGTACGACAAACCGGGCATGTGTTCCCTACTTCCGATCCGATTGTAACACTTGTTGAACGTAGTTCGCTAATAGTGTCTACAAGGACTACATGCTGCTTAGGTTTTTCATTAAAAATGGATAATTGTTCAGCGGTGTTTTCTTCAGCTTTAAGTGTTAGTACCTGAGTATCGCGTGAGCCATCAACATATACGGTTCCACCTTTTGCCCCGCCGCGGTATAAACGTTGGTAAACTTTTTCAACCTGCTCAACGCTATACCCTTTAGGTGCATTAACAGTTTTACTGATGGAGCTGTCGATCCAGCGCTGGATGACACATTGAACATCTGCATGTGCTTCCGCCGATAGTTCCATCGCTGTCACAAACCATTGTGGAAGGTTGGTTTCATCTGCTTCAGGATGCGTATCTAGGTACTCTTGCACGATATCCGCTTTAACTTCAATAAATTTACCAAGACGTCCGCTGCGGAAGTAAGAGAATGAGAAATAAGGCTCTAACCCGGTGGAGACGCCAACCATGGTCCCAGTGGATCCGGTTGGAGCCACAGTGAGTAGATGTGAGTTTCTAATTCCACTATCTAAAATAGCTTGGCGGATATCATCAGGCATCTTCTTCATATATCCTGTATCGATGAAAGCTTGTCGTAATCGGTTTGTATCATTTGCTGTTTCACCAGATAGGAATGGGAAGCTACCTTTCTCTTTTGCCAATTCTATTGAAGTTCTGTAGGCAGTCGTTGCAATGACTTCAAATACTTGATCAACTAGTTTGTTGCCTTCCGGTGAACCATACTTCGTTTCACAATAAATCAGCATATCATGCAAGCCCATTACTCCCAGCCCTACACGTCGTTCACCAAGTGCCTGCTTTTTATTTTCTTCAAGGAAGTATGGTGTTGCGTTGATAACATTATCCTGCATCCGTACGCCCACAGCTACTGTTTTCTTTAGCTTTTCAAAATCAACCGTTTTTGTATCCTTATCAGCCATTTCCGCAAGATTTACAGCTGCAAGGTTGCAGACGGAAAATGGCGCAAGTGGTTGTTCTCCACACGGATTTGTAGCAACGACTTGTTGCCCATATGCTTTGGCATTGGTCATGTCGTTTGCATTATCAATAAAAAATATACCAGGCTCTGCAGAGTAGGTGGCACAAATATTGATTAGGTTCCATAATTCTTTTGCTTTAAATTTTTTGTACACCCGTACTTTATGCCCGCGTTTTTCCCACTCGCGCACGTCACCAACTGTATGCCATTCTTCGTTGTATACCTTCATTTCTTCCTGATTATATTGTTCAACATATGGGAAGCGTAGTTCGTACTCACTATCGGACTCTACAGCATCCATAAATTCTTTTGTCAGACATACTGAAATGTTTGCACCTGTAAGGAACTCAGGATTATGAACAGTGTAATTACCGCCCGTTAATAATTTTTCCTCTGCATCAGCGATGATATTTTCATCAAATCCACCGAATCCAGGAATGTTTTTATAATTTACAATCCCCTGGAACATTGCTGTTTCTCTGAGTGTTAAAGGAGTAAACTTTAACTTATCTTTAGCAAGTTTCTTAATGGTTTCATCGTTTGTATTTTCAATTAAGAATCGTAGAATTCTTGGATTTTGCATCTTTGAAATAATAAATTCAATAATGTCAGGATGCCAATCCGCCAACATTATCATCTGTGCTCCACGTCTTGAACCACCTTGCTCAACCAAATGCGTCAATTTCGCAATATCATCCAACCATGAAACAGAACCAGATGATTTACCGTTTACGCCTCTTGCCAAGGTATTTCTTGGTCTCAATGTTGAGCCATTTGTACCTACACCACCGCCGCGGCTCATAATCTCCATTACCTGCTTGCGATGATCCGAGATCCCTTCACGTGAGTCAGGAACAAACGGCATAACATAGCAATTGAAGTACGTTACATCGGTATCAGCCCCTGCACCATAAAGAACCCGGCCTGCTGGAATGAAGTTCATGTTAACAAGTTCTTGATAAAACCGTTCCGTCCATTCTCTGCGCTTTTCTTCCGTCTCTTCCACCGAAGCAAGACCCGTAGCATTACGCTTCGCAATTTGCTCATAGAAGAGCTCCAGTGGCTTTTCAATCACATCTAAAGACCTGACTATCACACCAGTACTAGCTTCTTCAGGGTCATCAAGTACCCCTCTGAATTCCTCTTCGACTATTACTTTTGCTCTTTTCTTTTCCCAGTCAATTTCCATAATGTAACCAAGACCACGTGCTGGGAATTTTGGATCCTCTTTAATAGTTAAAACAACAAAGTCGCCGTTTGTTAGAGTAATCTTTGCTGTGTCTTTAAAAGTATAGCGGTCCAACATGACCAATCGGGAAACACCCTTGTGAGTTATTTTCATATCTGGGGTAACTGGATGTACTTGGGGGAATAGGTGAATATCCTCATTCAACCTTTCAAAATCAATATTCATTGTTTGTCTAAAAACTACAGACATGAGAACAACTCCTTCAAAATTATATCTACCTATTGTGCTAAATCTAGCAGCTTTACGCTACATCTAGTTGGTTTGTATTTTAAGGGTATCATAGCCAACCAGAATAAATCAACTAAATATCAATATGTGGTACCGAAAATATTTTCGACACCACTATATATTGTAGATTGAGCGGATAACAATCATTTTGTCAAACTCAAAATATAATAGAATTAAAAGTAATCAATAGCTTTTAAACGATTTTCGTCAAAAATCAGGAAAATTCAACAAAATTCGCAGGTTGCGTCTTTACATATAGCAAAAAAAAGAGCGACGATTGCGTCGCGATTTATCTCTTGAAATTCCATTCATCACTCTCATAGCGCTCTTTTGCAATTTTGTCAACGTATGCAATTTCATCCTCTGTTAAATGATAAGGTTCAAGTTCAATATTTAGACCTTCCGCAAAGCCCTTATAGAATGCAACCTTTGCTTCCTCAAGAGATATTCTCCTTGGACTGATCGCGTTGATTGCGACCGCTTTGTCCTTAAAAGCCTTTCTCATTCGTTCCTTTACTCTTTCACTTGGATATTTAAATAAACTAAATAGCTTATCTTCATCTAGATCTAACAAAATGGAACCATGCTGTAATATAACTCCCTTTTGCCTCGTTTGTGCACTGCCGGCTACCTTTCTGCCTTCAACCACAAGTTCGTACCAACTCGGCGCATCAAAACATACAGCTGAGCGTGGATTTTTCAAAGCATCTCTTTCCTCCGCTGTTTTTGGGACTGCAAAATAAGCCTCAAGGCCTAAGTGATGGAAGCCTTTTAAAATTCCTTCAGAAATAACACGATAGGCTTCCGTTACCGAATTTGGCATTTCTGGATGGTCTTCAGAAACAATTACACTGTAGGTAAGTTCGTGCTCATGAAGCACTCCTCTGCCGCCTGTAGGTCTCCTGACAAAACCTAATTGATGAGCCTTCACTGCTTCCATATCAATTTCCTTCTCAACCTTTTGAAAATATCCGACTGACAAGGTTGCTGGGTCCCAGCCATAGAATCGAATCACCGGAGGAATTTTTCCCTCACTGTGCCAATCCAGCAATGCTTCATCCAATGCCATATTAAAAGATGCCGAACTATTACCAGTATCTATAAAACGCCAAACTTCTTTTTTCATACAAAAACCTCTTTTTTTAAAATTATGTCGAGTTTAAGTCTACCAAAATCTGATATAGATTCAAAATAAGATGTTTCTGCTATAATTTAATTAGGCTATTAGAAAAGAATTTTTAACATGCATCTTTATCTTTGTGTGATTGACTTATATAATAAACTAGTGCATGAAAGCTTGAAAGGAGCAAAAAGAAATTGAGTTCACTTTACCCCTTATTAATTATCATCGTAGCAGTTATTATCTATTCCGTTTTTACCTATTTCTATCAGAAAAGGATTGTTAAAACGGTAACAGAAGAAGAATTCCGTGCGGGATACAGAAAGGCACAACTAATAGATGTTCGTGAAGCTAATGAATTCGAAGGCGGTCATATTTTAGGAGCGCGTAATATCCCAATGTCACAGATCAAAATGCGCATGAAAGAAATTCGTCCTGATATGCCGGTCTATTTATATTGCCAAAGCGGAATGCGCAGTGCCCGTGCAGCACAATTCTTACACCGAAAAGGCTATAGAGAGCTAACCCAACTTCAAGGCGGGTTCAAAAAATGGTCAGGTAAAGTAAAAACGAAAAAATAAGAAATGATAAAAGGTTTCGGAGACCCATCCGAGACCTTTTTATTTTGGTTCTGTTAAACTTGCCTGTTGATTTCCGCTCCAGGCGCTTCGCTTTCCGCGGGCGGTCCGGGGAGCCTCCTCGTAGCTGCGCTCCTGCGGGGTCTCCCCTGCCCCGTCCTCCCGCAGGAGTCTTCGCGCCTTCCTCTCCAATCAACAGGATGCCAAAATCAACAATAAGCTTTAACATAACCTTTATTTTAAAGTTGTGTTATACTTGCTTGTTGATTTGCGCACCAGGCGCTTCGCTAGCTCAAAAATAAAAGGTCAGATTCATTTTAATGAATCTGACCTTGCTAATTATTATGCTTGTTGGTACTTCAAGACTGGTTTACGAGCAGCTTTTGTTTCGTCCATACGGCCGACCACAGTAGTATGTGGTGCTTCCTGAACGATTTCTGGATTTTCCTCTGCCTCTTTAGCAATTTGGATCATAATATCGATGAACGAATCTAAAGTCTCTTTTGATTCAGTCTCTGTTGGTTCAATCATGATACATTCTTCCACATTTAACGGGAAGTAAATGGTTGGCGGATGATAGCCAAAATCAAGCAGGCGTTTCGCGATGTCTAATGTACGGACACCTAGTTTTTTCTGGCGTCTTCCGCTTAGGACAAATTCATGTTTACAATGACGATCAAATGGCAGATCATAATATTCAGCTAGTCTTCTCATCATATAGTTCGCATTTAATACAGCGTACTCTGTTACCGCTTTTAAGCCATCTGGTCCCATCGAGCGAATGTATGTGTAAGCACGAACATTGATCCCGAAGTTTCCGTAGTATGGCTTCACACGGCCAATTGATTGTGGGCGGTCATAATCAAGGACATATTCTTCGCCTTGCTTTGTGATAATCGGCTTCGGTAAGAATGGGATAAGGTCTGCCTTCACCCCGACAGGACCGGAACCAGGGCCACCGCCTCCATGTGGGCCAGTGAATGTTTTATGAAGATTTAAGTGAACAACATCAAATCCCATATCTCCAGGTCTTGCTTTTGAAAGAACGGCGTTTAGGTTTGCTCCATCATAATAAAGCTTACCACCTGCTTCATGGACAATTTCAGCCAATTCAAGAATGTTTTCTTCAAATAGTCCAAGCGTATTCGGGTTGGTTAACATTAATGCCGCAGTATCTTCCCCAACAACCCTTCTTAAATCTTCAAGGTCGACAAGACCATGTTCATTTGATTTAACGGTAATTGTTTCTAGACCAGCAATCGTAGCAGAAGCTGGGTTCGTACCATGAGCAGAATCAGGGACGATTACTTTTGTACGGTTCATATCACCGTTAGCCTCATGATAAGCACGGATCATCATTAAACCTGTCCATTCCCCATGAGCCCCAGCGGCAGGTTGCAAGGTCACTTCGTCCATACCTGTTATTTCGATTAAATGCTCCTGCAAATCATATAAAAGTTCAAGAGCACCTTGAACAGAGCTCTCATCTTGTAGCGGATGTACATGTGCAAATCCGTTAAAACGCGCTACATTTTCGTTGATTTTCGGATTATATTTCATCGTACACGAGCCTAGTGGATAGAATCCTGAATCGACGCCATGATTTCTCCTCGAAAGGGCAGTGTAGTGGCGCATAATATCAAGCTCCGAAACTTCAGGAAGTTCAGGCTCTTCTGTACGAAGGTAACCATCAGGAAGGAGACCGCTGAGATCTAGTTCCGGTACATCCATTTCCGGCAGGCTGTAGCCGATGCGGCCTGGTGTGCTAAGTTCAAAAATGAGTGCCTGGTCTTGATTATGCATGGAAATCCCCCAATTCTTTCACTAGAGTATCAATTTCTTCCTTCGATCTTTGTTCTGTTACAGCAATCAGCATATGGTTAGCCAGTTCTGAATAATCACGACCTAAATCATAGCCTCCGATTATTCCTTTTTGTAAAAGGTTTTGGTTGATTTCTTTTACAGGCTTAGTTAATTTCACAACGAATTCATTGAAGGAATGGCCATCATAAACAACTTCAAAGCCAGCTTCCTTGAAAGCATTTTTCGCATAATGAGCTTTTTGCAAGTTGGCCGCAGCCATTTCCCTGACACCCTTTTTACCAAGTGCGGTCATCGCTACAGATGCAGCGAGGGCATTTAATGCCTGATTGGAGCAAATATTTGATGTCGCTTTATCACGACGAATATGCTGTTCACGCGCTTGCAGTGTTAAGACAAAACCGCGGCGCCCTTGGTCATCCGTTGTCTGTCCAACAAGACGGCCTGGAACTTTCCGCATTAACTTAGTAGTGACAGCAAAATATCCGCAGTGCGGTCCGCCAAAGGCAGTTGGGATCCCAAACGGCTGCGCATCACCAATAACGATGTCAGCACCAAATTTACCTGGAGGTGTTAATACCCCTAGTGACAGTGGGTTACTTGAAACAACAAACATGGACTTATTTGCATGAATGATTTCCTCAAGCTCTTTTAACGGCTCGACTCGCCCAAAGAAGTTTGGATATTGGACGATAACAGCTGCAACATCTTCATTAACAAGTCCTTTTAATGAGTCAAGATCTGTTACACCATCTTTGACTGGTACTTCAATCACATTGAGGTACTGACCCTTTGCATAAGTTTTAAGAACATCACGTGATTCTGGATGTACAGCACTGGAAACAACTATCGTTTTTCGTTTGGTATGGCCTGCACTAAGCATCGCTGCTTCAGCAAGTGCAG
This sequence comes from Bacillus sp. sid0103, assembly GCF_019219025.1. The sequence continues at coordinate 49,483 of NZ_JAHUWN010000018.1, forward strand.
TTCCGCCATCATACATCGATGAGTTGGCAACATCCATTCCAGTTAACTCACAAATCATGGTTTGGAATTCAAAGATTGCTTGAAGTTCACCTTGTGAAATTTCTGGTTGATAAGGTGTATAAGCTGTATAAAATTCTGATCTAGAAATAACATGGTCGACAATTACAGGCATGTAATGGTCATAAACACCTGCACCAATAAAAGATACGTTTCTTTTCAGGTCAGCGTTCCGACTAGCCATCTTAAATAGCTCTTTCATTAAGGCTGTTTCAGACTTTGCCGCTTTTATATTGTACTCACCCTTAAATCTTACTTTCTCAGGGATATCGCTAAACAGTTCATCAATAGAGGAAACACCAATTGCCTCAAGCATAGTCTTCTTATCTTGTTCAGTCATAGGTAAATAGCGATGTTTCATAAACCTAACTCCCTTCTGTTATTTCTTTTCTTTTTTATAAAAAGGTGTTGGAACTACAGTAGCTTTTAAACGTTTGCCGCGAATTTCAACTTCAACTTCGGATTCAAGACTCGCAAATTCTGCATTGATTAGGACAAGACCAATATTCCTCTTTAACGTGGGTGATTGCGTTCCAGTTGTAACCTCACCAATTAATTGATCACCTTTATAAACAGGGTAGCCATGACGTGGAATCCCGCGATCAATCATTTCGATTCCAACCAATTTTCTTGTTAAGCCCTTTTCTTTTTGTTGGATTAAGGCTTGTTTCCCGATAAAGTCATCTTCTTTGTTTAATTTCACAGCGAAGCCAATTCCAGCTTCAAGTGGTGAAATTTCTGGAGATAGTTCTTGACCATAAAGCGCTAAAACTGCTTCAAAGCGAAGTGTGTCGCGTGACCCTAATCCACATGGAATTACTCCATCTTCTTTACCTGCAGTTAAAATGTCTCTCCAAAGGTCCACAACATCTTCTGCATCGCAATACACTTCAAATCCATCTTCACCAGTATAACCAGTTCTTGATACAAGTGCCTTTTTCCCATTTAGGATTACATCTTGTTGGAATTTAAAAAAGCCAATTTGGCTTAAATCATTATCTCCCGCAAGCTTTTGCAATACTTTTTCCGCAAGTGGTCCCTGGATAGCCAGCTGTGCTGTTTTTTCCGATAAGTTTTCTAAAGAGACATCACCAGTTAAATGGTCTTCAAGCCATTTGTAATCTTTTTCAATATTTGATGCGTTTACTACTAATAGGTAATGATTGTCTTCGATCTTATATACAAGCAGATCATCAACAGTACCGCCATTTTCATAACACATGGCTGTGTACTGGGCACCTCCATTTTTTACTTTTGAAATGTCATTAGTCATCATTTTTTGTAAAAATTTTAAGCTGTCAGTGCCTTTTACTTCGACCTCACCCATATGGGAAACATCAAATAATCCTGCACTAGAGCGAACAGCTTCATGCTCTTCTTTAATACTTGAGAATTGGACTGGCAGTGCCCAACCTCCAAAATCAATGGTTTTTCCTCCCCATTCTTTATACACATCAAAAAGCGGAGTTCGTTTTAATTCAGACATTCTTAATCCCCCTTCAATCTTTGGCACAAATGATTAATTGAATAACATAAAAAAGGACAGAAACCTCCTATGAAACGTTGGAAGGTCTCTGTCCTTGCACCTGAAAGTTTACCTAAAAAGGCTTTCCCCTTTGGTGGCTGCTTAAAGTTAGCAGCACTCTCCAGAGCTGCGTCCAACAAGAGTTCTTTTGCCTGAGAGATTCACATTTCTGCTTGCTCCTTCGGCGCTACATAAGTAGTCTCTCCCCTTGTTATCATTCGCATTATAATATTATCCAAATTGGTCATACTAATTATACTTATAAAATAAATTACCTTATTAAAATATTTAAAACATTCAAAGCTATTATCATCCTACATTAAAATAATACATTGAGCAATAACTTTATTAGAAAACCATAAGCTGGAAATTGCACAAAAGGAGCTGGCACCATGTCGATCGAAATTGAATTTGATTCCTCCTGGAAGGATGATTTTTTACATAGAATCGAAAACGATGGTCCATGGGGGAATTGGGACCTTTATAAACTTGCAATTGGGGTAGAAAAACATCTCGTTATCCCAGATTTTAAGGGGTTATTAGCACCTAGTCATTTGCCTAATTTAACCCCCCTTCCACACCAACTAGAAACAGCGAAACAAGTAATTGAAAATATGAACGGGAAAGCCATTCTTGCAGATGAAGTAGGACTCGGAAAGACGATTGAGGCAGGGCTGATTCTAAAAGAATATATGATTCGCGGCTTAGTGAAAAAGGTATTAATTCTTGTTCCTGCATCGTTAGTTACTCAATGGTCGATGGAGTTGAATAGCAAATTTTTCATTCCAGCCATTTCACAAAGGAAAAGCTATGTTTGGGAACAGTGTGATGTTGTCGTTTCGTCAATTGATACGGCCAAACGAAATCCTCATCGAGACATAATTTTTAAGCAGGACTATGACCTTATTATCATTGATGAAGCCCATAAACTTAAAAATAACAAAACAAAAAACTACGAATTTGTTCAAAATCTGAAAAAGAAATTTTGTTTATTATTAACAGCAACACCTATACAGAACCGAGTTGAGGAAATTTTCAATTTAGTTTCTTTATTAAAACCAGGACATTTAGGCAGCGAAACAGCATTTTATGAAAAATACAAACGAGATGCACGGTCATTAAATGATGATGAACATTTAAAAGAATTAGTTAACAAGGTAATGATTCGGAATCGGCGGGCCGATACAGGGATTGAGTGGACGAAACGGCATGTTGAAACGATTCCAATTGAATGTACCCCTGAGGAGAAAGACCTTTACGAGTCCATTACTGATTTAAAAGGTGAAGGGAATTGGGTTCAAACTAGCTCATTCTCAGTTATGACGTTACAGCGTGAGGCATGCAGCAGCAGAGAAGCGGTATATTATACCTTAAAAAATATGCTGCAAAAAAAGGAAAACCCAACCCCGGCATTTGAAGAACAAATTCAGTACTTAATTAAAAAGGTCGAAACAGTCCAGAAAAATTCAAAAGCTGAAAAAGCATTAGAATTAATCCAAAAGGTAAATGATAAAGTGATTATTTTTACCGAATACCGAGCTACGCAAATGTATCTGCAATGGTATTTAAAACAGCATGGCATATCTTCTGTTCCTTTTCGCGGCGGCTTTAAACGAGGAAAAAAGGACTGGATGAGAGAATTATTCCAAAAACATGCTCAAGTCCTAATTGCGACGGAAGCTGGCGGTGAAGGAATAAATCTGCAATTTTGTAACCATATCATTAATTTTGACTTGCCATGGAATCCAATGAGGCTCGAGCAAAGAATAGGTCGTATTCATCGTCTCGGCCAGGAAAAAGATGTCATGATTTATAACTTTGCAATCAAGAATACGGTTGAAGAGCACATCTTGAAACTTCTCTATGAGAAAATCCATTTATTTGAAAAAGTAATCGGCGAACTTGACGATATTTTAACAAAGTTGGAATTTGGCAATATCGAAGATCATTTAATAGATATTTTCGGACAATCCTCTACTGAAGGGGAAATGCGCATTAAGATGGAAAATTTATCTTCAATGATTGAGTTTGCCCAAGAGATGAAGAAAGGAGATTCCCATGCAGCAGCAGGAAATTCATAACTTTCTATTGAACTATTTTCAGGCCAATGATTGTCCAATTGTGGAGAATGGCCCTGGCTATTTAATTGTCCAGTTAACAGTAGAACTGGATAAGGAATTAATGAACCGCCCTTTTTACTGGCACTATTTAGAAAAAACAGGTGGAATTCCCAATCCGATGAAGCTCACCTTTATCACGAATCAAGATGCCGCACCCGAAAATATAAAAGGAGAAATCATCCATTTTGGTTCACCTCGTCTTCATCAAATTTTTGAGTCGGCAAAAAAATTGGCCAGTTATATGCGGCTTTATGAAAACCATCGCCATCAAAACAAGCAGACTCCTTTAATGCCATGGTTATGTATGAATGTTAAAATATCCTATCAATGTGATCGGAAGCGGGATATTTTCAAGACGATCGGCTTACAACTTATTAACGGAACCATGGTCGAGGATTTTCATAACAGGCTGCTGAAAATACCGTTAACACCCAAAATTCCGGATTATTCCTTTACCTTATCGCCATTAGTAAGACCCCAAAGCGGGATTTCAAGGATAGAAACATATCTAACTTCAGTGATTGAAAAAGATGACCACTCCTGGGCTGATGAAGCTAGAAAACGCTGGGAGCAGGATTTACGTCTTTTAAACCACTTTTATGAAGACGTTGAAGAGGAAGAAAATGAAAACTACGAAACAGAAAAACAGGCACTAAAAGAACAATACGAACCGAAAATCTCCATATCCTTCATAAACGCTGGTCTTTTCTATTTAACCGACAAAGCCATATAAGGGTGTCAGGCACCATGTGAATTTTTCACATGGTGCCTGACACCCTAAAAATTTTTTTAAAAATAAAAAAGGATAAGCAGGAACTCTGTCGAATATTATCAAATGAAAAATAATAAAGGCGGTGGTACTCATTGTTAGCTCGATAGAAATCTTAGCTAATCGAATTATTACAGATGCAGCACGAAACCAAGCAACTGATATTCACATTATTCCTAGGAAGAAAGACACGCTCATTCAAATCCGTTTGACCAACAAACTTATTCCTCGACTATCCCTTCCAAAAGATGAATGCGAAAGATTAATCTCTCATTTTAAATTCACAGCCAATATGGATATCGGTGAAAGAAGACGACCTCAAAGTGGCGCTATTTTTTGTGAGGTTGATAGTAAATTAATGGGCTTAAGGCTTTCCACACTTCCCTCGAATAACAGAGAGAGCCTTGTCATCCGGCTGCTCCCACAACAAGAACAAATCCCTTTTCACCAACTGTCACTATTCCCGTCTATGACACGAAAACTTCTCGCTCTACTCAAACATGCTCATGGCTTAATCATATTCACTGGGCCGACTGGCAGTGGAAAGACAACAACTCTTTATTCCCTTTTAAATGAAACAGCCCACCTATTCCATCGCAATGTTATCACACTCGAAGATCCCATCGAAAAAAACTATGACTCAGTCCTGCAAATACAAGTCAATGAAAAAGCAGGCGTAACCTATGCAGCCGGTCTAAAGGCTATTCTTCGTCATGATCCGGACATTATTATGGTCGGTGAAATTCGCGATGCTGAGACAGCGAAGATTGCGGTTAGAGCTGCTTTAACTGGGCATCTTGTCCTCTCCACCATGCATACTCGTGATGCAAAGGGTGCGGTTTATCGCCTAAGGGAGTTTGGAGTGAATTGGTTAGAAGTGGAACAGACACTTATTGCCATTACAGCCCAGAGATTAGTTGAACTCACCTGCCCTTTTTGCGAGGGAGAGTGCTCGCCTATTTGTTATTCCTATGGCAGATGGAAACGCGCGAGTGTGTTTGAGCTTTTATCGGGAAAAAATTTACACGGTGTAATGAAAGCAGCACAAGGCGATAGAATCGACACAAATTACCGCACCATAAAAGATGTTATCAATAAGGGAATTGCTCTTGGTTACATTCAAGAATCTGAATATGAACGATTAGTGTATGATGATGAAACGTCATAAATGGTCTGTGAGAGATCAAGCTAATTTTTTGAGAAGAACTGGTGAACTATTGGCAAGGGGATATCCAATTGCGCTTGCAATTGAATCCATAGCATTACAATTACCGTCAAAACAAAAGGAGGAACTTAATGATTGTTTAGAAGAGTTGAAAAAAGGTCAACCGTTTCATGAAGCCTTGAATAAGCTTGGCTTCCAGAAAGACTTGGTCGGTTATGTCTATTTTGCTGACCAGCATGGCTGCTTTGCGGATGCATTGCTAGAAGGAAGTAATCTTGCACTATTAAAGGATAAAGATTTACACAAACTTCTAAAGTTGCTTCAGTATCCTGCAGTACTTTTCGTCATTACAGGATTTCTATTTTTTTTCGTAGAAACTACATTGCTGCCAAGGTTCACTACCCTTTTTTCCTCCCTTGGTCTAGAGGCAAATTTCTTCATGAATGTTATTTATGCATTCGACCGGTATTTCCCAATTGGTATCAGTGTCCTGCTTATTACCCTGTTTTTGGGGGCAGTTTATTATTTGCTTATCTTCCGAAAACTCTCTGTCCTAAAACAAAGGGCGCATCTGGTTCGTATCCCTATTGTTGGCAGGATCCTCAAATTACTGTTTACCCACTACTTTTCCATTCAACTGAGCTTCTTACTATCCGGTGGATTATCCGTATCCGAAGCACTACAACTCTTTGAACTGAATCAAAGACACCCTTTTTACAGTCACTTAGCTACCGCGATTAAAAGTAAGCTAATTACCGGAGAAAGATTTGAGTCCATTTTGGCAACGATGTCATTCTTCGAAAAGGAATTTCCAATGATTGTAAAACACGGTCAAGAAAATGGAAAATTAGAGCAGGAATTACTTTTTTTCAGCAAGCATTGTATTTCAAACATGGAGGAATTGATCGAAAAACGTTTATCAACAATCCAGCCTATTCTTTATATTTTTATTGGATTCCTAGTGGTATCCATGTATTTAGCAATCCTATTACCCATGTTTCACCTGCTAGATGGTATTTAAAAAATGGCTGTGTTATACCTTGAATGTTGATTTGCGCTCCAGGCGCTTCACTTTCCGCGGGCGGTCGGGGTATCCCCCCTTGAACGTACTCACGCAGGAGTCTCGCGCCTTCCGCTCCAATCAACTTTGTTAAAATATCTACAATACCTCTTAACACAGCCTTAAAATTGGAGGTTCTTGAAAATGATGAAAAATGAAAAGGGTTTTACATTAATAGAAATGATGATTGTTATGCTCGTAATATCAGTACTGTTAATTATTACGATTCCTAATGTTGCCAAACATAATTCAAATATCAACAATAAAGGCTGCGATGCCTACGTTAAAATGGTCCAAGCTCAAGTTCAAGCATACGAAATGGATAAGAACAAAATCCCGACAATGGAGGAACTTAAAACAGAAGGATATTTAAAAACTGATTCTAAAGGTTGTCCGAATGGTAATACAATTGAGATCGACTCTTATGGAACAGTAACAGCAGCTGCAAAAGTATCTAATCCATAATGAAAAACAATCAAAATGGCTTCACTCTAATTGAGTCTCTGTTAGTTCTTTCCATCTTCATGATTATTTCCTCAATTACAGTTTTCTCCTTAAAACCACAGCACTCAATACTAGAGGATGAGGCCTTTTTAACCCAATTAAAAGCCGACCTTTATTATTCACAACAATATGCTATATCCCACCAACATGAAGTATCCGTTGTTTTTCTTCCCGCGCAGTATCGGTATTATATGCTTTTGAGACCCGACCTGCCGCCAATTGTCATGCGAAATTATTCAACCAATATTTATCTTGCGGAAGGTTCCATTCCCTTATATTTCAAATTCTTAAACGATGGAAATGTAAACCAGTTTGGTACCTTTCTAATCCAAACCAAAAATAAAAATTATCAAATGACCGTGTTAATTGGAAAGGGACGGTTTTATGTTAAGGAATACTAATGGCTATTTTTTGCTGGAGCTGCTCCTTTCTTTATCAGCCTTGTTAATCCTTAGTATGTTTTTACTGCCTTTATTGACCGAACTAAGGGAACAATCCCGACAATTGGAATTAGAAAGGAAGGCTCGGCAGTTGATGTACGAAGTATTACAGATGAATTTAGTAAGTAATCAGCCAACTGTAAATTCCACTACTATTCAAAATGGTGTCGAATACCAAATCTTATGGAAGGACAGCGAATCGGCCAATCAAAAGGAGGTGTGTGTAAGAGTTGCAAAAAATTCTTTCCTGCCTGAGGTCGAGGTCTGCGGGTTGCTTGAGTGACCATGCGTTTACACTTATTGAAGTTCTAATTTCATTTTCAATTTTTACAATGATTATCTTTTTTATGATGCCTGTATTCCAAATAATCCTTACTAATAACGATACAGAGGCAACTATACAAGCAATGGAGTGGACCATTTTTTCTAGCCAAATTAAAAAGGAAATCAGGCTATCCACCCGTGCCGAGGTGATATCGAATCGGTTAATTCTAACAAAAGATACTGAAACGATACAGTATGAAAAGTACGGGACAAACCTTCGGCGCCGTGTGAATTCAACAGGACATGAAATACTCCTTCAAAATGTTTCACAGCATTCGTTTGCCATCTTAAACAATGCCATAAAAATTGATGTTACGGACCTTTGGGGAAGAAAATATTCGGTTACCGCCTTCCCTTTAGTCAACGGGATGACTGTCCCATGAAAAATAATGAGCGTGGCTTCACCTACCCACTTACCTTATGTCTGTTAATCATCTTTTTATTATTTCTCTCCGAACGGATTGAAGTTTTGTTATCCGAACGAAAAATAGCACATGAAACGAATACCATCCAGCTCGAGGAATATTATTTCCTCTCGTCTGTTAAAAAAGTTGAAGGGATGTATCAAAAGAGCGGCACCTTACCTGTCAAAGGGACGATTACGTTTGTTATGGGCACCATGGATTTCCAAACTGAAGCTCCTATAGGGTATGTTCAAAAAGTCAATTTCACTTTTCACTTTCCTAAAGACAATGTAACAGCCAACGGAAGAGGATATTTTGATACAAGAACCAAACGATTAACCAAATGGCTTGAATTGAAATAAACAAACATGGGCATACTTGTTGATGAAAATTAAAGGCAGGTGTGTCCATGAAAACCAATGACTATGTTAAATATATGACACAAACAATCGTAAAATATGCAGACCAACCTAAGGATGAACGGAAACGCCTTCGAACCGAACGGAAAGAAACAAAAGCCTCCTTTTGGTATCGTTGGTTTGGTATTCTACCTTACATCCTCTACTTTGAAGTTAAAAAGAGGCGGAGAATGTAAACAAGGAAAATTTTTCTAAAATAACTATGCTTCTACTGTTGACAATTGACTTTTTATCAGAAAATGCAACCTATTTATTATATTGTTACAATATAAAGTCGGTAATTGTGAACATTTTCTAAACATATAGTGTTTACATTGTTAACCTCATTCCCATGTTACATTGCCTGTATTATAATGGAATAAATTATGGGGGTCCGAGGTGAACAGTGATGGAACAAACATTAAAGATAACAAACGTTTTGTCAGATCCAACACGGTACTATATTTATCAATACATTACCAAACACCATCAAGAAGTAACAGTTCAAGAGGTGGCAGAAAACTTTAACATTCACCCGAATGTTGCACGACTGCACTTATCTAAGCTTGAAGATGTGAATATGTTAGCATCTGAAACAAAGAAAACGGGTAAAGGCGGCAGACCAAGCAGATTGTATCGTTTATCAGATGATGTCATTCAGCTGCATTTCCCATATCGTGACTACATGCTTTTATCTAAAGTTGCAATCCAAACCATGATTTCACTCGGAGAAGCTGGAAAAAAAGCACTTTATCTAACTGGAAAACGGTTTGGTACTGAAGTGATTGAACAAGAAAAAGCAAAAAGAGCGTTTGGCGAGGAATTAGAATTTGAACAAAAGCTAACAATACTAAAAAGCGCTGCAACTCTAGCGGGTTTCTATCCTGAATTTGAAGCAAACGGTGAAAAAACAAAAATCTATTTCCAAATTTTCAATTGTCCTTTCAAAGAAGTAGCTGAAGAACATTCGGAAACGGTTTGTAGTATGCACCATGAATTCCTTAAGGGAATGTTTGGAGCATTGTTTGAATCCGTTGAGTTAATTGAAAAAGAAAATATTATTTCGGGATGTGAAACTTGTTCATATCAAGCGCTGGTAACAAACTAATTCGAAACCATTATTTACATTATACCTCCTCTTACTTTATAATATTGTAATGATGGTATCGCAGGGTAAAAGGAGGGATACATATGGAACGCATGTTCAGAGTTTGTGGTTTCTGGACGGGCATTTTTACAGTAATGTTTTATCTTGGAGATATGGATAAAACGGCATTGTTATTCTTAGCCCAAACAGGTTTTTTTGTTCTGCTCAGCTATCTAAAACTATCCGAGCGCATGTATTTGTGGGTATTCGGAGCATACTTAACAATTTTCTTCGCGGGCTTCACTTATTGGACAACGTTTATGATGGTGCCTGGTGCAGGACATTAAGAAACATTAGAAAAAACGCCGGATACTCCGGCGTTTTTTTCATTATTCAAGGCTATTTTCGCATAGATTGTTGTTTTCGTATATGTTCATCAACCCGTAAACTTGATTCCTCGTTGCATCATTTCGTAAGAACATTAGCGAAAATTCCTATAAACATAGTAAATGACCCTTTTTAAGCTCTAAAAGCAACAAAGTTTACGAAAAGAGCCTTATTCAATGAAAACGTCATTCGGACTTAGATTAAGCCCTTTTTGCTGGATGACCACATGAAAATAGGAACTCATCCCTGAGGGCATAATTAAACTGCGAATTGCACGATTTCGTTTGCTTACCTCAGAAAATGGATTAGGATCATAATGGTTCGCTAATTCTTTCAGAATACCTGCCTTTAATAAAAATTCATCCTGCCGGAGTTTTGTAATAAGGTTTAAATTTTCCTGTTCACCTTTTTGAATGAGATAATCAAAATGGATATGGGTGGTGATATCGATTTCCCCTGGCTGCAGTAAGACATCGTCAACCATCTGGTGCTGAAAATAACCTCTCAAACTCCCCTTTGCCCTTCTAGGATCCATCCATTCTTCATTTGTATATCCATAATCAGCTGTCACTACAAGCCCTTTTAACAATGAACGAGAAATTTCCCTCAGCATCTCCACCATAGCTAACGGGATTTCTATCCGCTGCTGTTCCTTTAGTTCAATCTTACTTTCCCGTAAAAAGGATAGGATGTCTGCATTGGTTAAGGGTACTTTTTGTTCAAAAAGTTCATCATTACGAATCCCTACCATAATTTCATAAAGTTTCCCATTTTGCTTTTCTATGACATGAACAGGTAAGGCATCAAAGAGTTCATTTGAAAAAATCATTCCCTCAAATGCTGCAACTTCGTTTAAGCTTTCCACTTGGACAATTGGAAAATCAGTCATTAATAATTCCCGTTGTAATTTCCGATGAAATGGGCTGCTTTCAACAATAATATAGGTTAATGGGGTTTGAATCGTTTCCATCCATTCATGTAAAAATGCTTTCGCAAAACGACCATTTCCCGCACCTAGTTCACAAAATACAGGTTCTAGTTGTGCCCGCTTACAAACATGAAAAAACCACTTTGCCATCATCCTTCCATATATGTCCGAAATATTACTTGTTGTGATAAAATCTCCTTGCCGCCCAATTTTCTGTTTGTCCCGCATATAATAACCGAATTCTGGATGATATAAGGCTGCCTCAATATATTCTGCGTAGCTAATTAATTTATTAGATGCACTTGAAAATAATGTGTTTAAAAATGTGTTCATACAAGCTCCTTTTTAAATAAACACTATTGACACAGTGTTAACTTTATAATATTGTTAGGTTAGTAGCTTAAACTTTATCCCCTCCCATATTAGAATAGAATATCCCCCAGAAAAACCCTTCTCCGGTTGAGAAGGGTTTTTCTATATTGTCTCCTCTAACTTCTAAAATCCATTCAAAAACGGATTACTGTCCATTTCGGCACCAATCGTTGTCACTGGTCCATGACCAGATAATACATACGTTTCTTCATGTAAGACAAGGAGCTTATCATGGATACTTTTTAATAACTGTGCTCCATTCCCTTCCGCTAGGTCTGTCCGACCAATGCTGCCTTGAAAAAGTGCATCTCCAGATATTATGAACCCTTCCTTTTCAAAATAATAAGAGACACTTCCAGGTGAATGACCAGGAGTATGCAAAATGCTAAACTCAAAATCGCCAATTTGCATAACGCCTTCATTTTTGATCAAATGATCAGCAGGATTAACTTTTAAAGAATCCTGAATCATAAAAAATTGCGATCCATTTAGGGCAGGGTCTCCCAGCCATTTTTCTTCCTGTTTATGAAGATAAACTGGAATTTTATAAAAGTCCCTTACTTCATCGACAGCCCCGATATGATCAAAATGCGCATGAGTTAGGAAAATGGCAAGTGGTTTCAGTTTTCTATTGCTCAATAAATGAATAAGCTTTTTCCCTTCGCCGCCTGGGTCAATAATTAGACATGAACGGTCCGAATTTTCTACAATGTAACAGTTCGTTTGAAGTGCCCCTAAGGGGAGTTGTTGCCATTTCATCTTTTATTACCTCCAATTGAAATTCCGATAACATTATTTTACACTAAGTAATAAGCAGAGAGAAAGAATACGTTTGGCTAGGTTCTTATTTGCTCTCGACAAATGAGAGAAAAAAATATAAAATAAGAGACGAATGTAAATAATATAGGTACATAATTTTTTATTTCTTTAACGTATGCCTGCTTATCACGAAAAGAGGGGGTTTTTTCATGGGTTTAGTCATTATCTTTGCTCTCGTAACGATCTTGGCTGCTTTCGGTGCATTTTCAGCATTCAAGAATAAAAATTTCTTAGGTGCATTTTGGGGTGTAGCTTCATTTTTGGTTTTTGGTTGGTTTACCGTTATGACCATTGTTGAATCTGGATTTCCAACAGGAACTCACTAAGAGAGTTGAAAAGACTGCCAACCGGCAGTCTTTTTGTTTTGAACGGTGTTTACTTAAGGCTATTTTCGCATAGATTGTTGTTTTACCAACAAAGTTTACGAAAAGAGCCTTGCTTAAAGATTTTAGTCCTCATTTAAAAGGCTAGTTACCCGCTCTACTTTATATTCCATGCTTCGCTTGACATCTCTTCTGTCATCTATACGAATCGTTGTCGCAACTCGCTGGATGCCTTCAGCGAAGGGTACCTCATGCATTTCTTGAATGACTTCAAATAGTGTAGAAAGCTCCCCTTCAATAATGGTATTCATTGGTGTTAATTGATATCGAATTTTCCCTTCTTCTTGATATTTTCTCAATACTTTTTGAACACTGGCTACATATTTACTAACACTAGGTGTTTCTGTGCCTAGGGGGATAACTGTTACATCTACAATCGCCATTAATTAATACCTGCCTCTTTTAGTTTTTGATATCAACGTGATTTTAACATATCGGATGAAAAAACAAAAAAATGACACCTATAACTAGTGTCATTCTTTTATCAACTCATATATTTTTTTTGCATCAAGATCAATAATTTTTTCAAAGCGATTCCCAAATAAAAGTGCCTCACCTGTTGGGGATAAAATCATTGGCTCATTATCTAAACCTTCCATTACCAGGCTGCTGCTGTCATTCTTAAGATTATAGATGATGAGTTGGAAACCATCGGTATAAGAATCTGCATCACCACTTGATAACGGTTTTAAAGTAATAAATTGTCTCTTTTGTTCATTATAGTCATAAAAAGGAACTAACCAATCTGAATACCTTGTTAATTGCGGCATTGAAAAAACAGCTAACCTTTTCTGTTTTTTATCGAAAAATGAATAACTGGCTACGGACTGGTCTTGTTCATTTACTGAGATTGTCATAAGCAGGTCTTGAAAGGTTGAAAAATCGATTAAGGATGGAAACAACGTCTTCTCCGACTTATTCACTATATTTTTAACGTTAAGTGGTGCATAGGAGGACGGATGATCTTCATCCCAATTAATAAAGGCGATCTCATTACGTGCCAGCCACTTTATAAAAGGCTTAGGTACGTCAAGTTCGGATGTAGTCGACCTTCTTAAGTCTACTAATAACACCTGAAAACTCCAATCCTCGGCAAATTTAGTTACTAATACCTGGGTTTCATTAAAAGGATTCCATTCGAATCCTAATTCATAGGATTGAAACGATTTTTTCAGGATTTCGGCCCCTTTTGTATCTATTACTGTTACTATTCCTTCTGATGATGATTGCGAGGCATGGATTAAAATGCTTTTTTTTGAAGGACTAATCACTACATTGACGATGGGATATTCACTTTTATAGATTAAATCATTCTTACCTGATAAAAGGTTATAGCGATATATACTTGAAGTTTGATCTAGGTTCGTAATATAGAGGACTTGGTTCTCAGAAAGCCAGCCGGCGAGTTTGGAAAATTCACCTTCCGGGATGGAAATGGGTAATTTCCACTTATCTCCAATAGTAGTGGTAACCGGAGATTTAGGCTTTTCATTTTTAACAGGAACTTTTAGCTTTACTTGCTCCTTTTGGGAACATGCACCTAAGATGAGGATCAAAAAAATTAAATAGAGGACTAGAAACATTGGATTTTTAAAATATGTCCTGTTCAATTTACTCAATATTTCCTCCTCTCTTATTACTTATAAGTTAGTACGTTTTTTTAACGATAATGTTTCAATATTATAACAAATTTTTCAAAACAGGAAAAAAGAAATAGATAAAATTATTGTCGAAAGTAACAAAGAAAAAACCGCATCACTGCGGATTTTCCTTTGTAGTCTATTGATTCAATTGATTTTTAATTAGCCATGCTGCACCAAGTACACCTGCATCATTTCCGAGTGTAGCCAAAGCTAGTGTTGTAGAGTCACGGACCGCTGAAAAAGTAAATTTCTCAAAATTACTTTTTACTGGATTTAATAAAATATCGCCCGCTTTGGAAACACCGCCGCCTAGAACGATTTTTTCCGGATTAAGTGTGTTGGCAATACTCGCTAATGCGAAACCTAAATGGAAGGAAACCTCATTCAATACTGATTGAGCCAATCCATCATTATTACGTGCAGCATCAAAGACATCTTTTGCTGTAATCGTGTTGTTGTCAGCCATTTTTGCCGTTAATTCACTTTCTAACCCCTTAGCAAGTTCCATTCGAGCTAAGCGTACAATTCCTGTCGCAGAAGCCACCGTTTCAAGACAACCCGTTTTCCCGCAGTTACATTGCGCTCCATCAAAAGGAATGGCAGTAATATGGCCAATTTCTCCAGCCGCACCATTTATGCCTTGAACAACTTTTCCGCCTGCAATTACACCACCGCCTACACCTGTACCGAGCGTGACACAAACAAGGTCCTTCGCTCCATTTCCTGCACCCATCCACATCTCACCCAATGCGGCACAGTTCGCATCATTTTCAATCGCAGCAGGGAGTGAGGTTGCTGCCTCAAGACTTTCTTTGAGAGGAAAGTTATTAGGCCAGCCTAAATTTACAACATTTAATATGATCCCCTGTTCATAATTAACTGGACCTGGTGCACCCATACCGATTCCGATCAAATTCTCTTTTATTTGACCAAGTTCTTTTAGTTGTTCATCAATTGCCTTTGCGATATTTATGGTTATATTTTTTCCTTCATGCGCATTATCCGTTGGTATTTCCCATTTATGAACAATCTCGCCATCATTTGTAATGAAAGCTAGTTTAGTTGTAGTACCACCAAGATCAACACCAACAATCCATTTTTTCGACACTAAAATCACCTATCTTTACTTTGGAGTTTTTCTTTTTGCATTTGTATTTCATGCCTCAAAATTAATAATGCGTTTTGAAACTCTCTTGGCTCTATCAATTGTGACTGATAGAGTTCCTTTAATTCCATTTCCAGTAATTCAAGGTCAGCCACTCTGTCACCAATATAAATAATCGTTCCAAATCTCTTTAATAATTGTTGAATATCATAAATAGTTTTCATCCTATATCTCCTAGTATTTTAATGGAGAGAAAAATATTGTACAAGAAAAAGTATAACCCAAGCCCCTATTTATACTCAAGACAATATATTCATAGTTTTTATCAGAAATTAACCCTATTCCAAATTGTCGCTGGACTGAATCTGCCGATTAATTTCTTGCTGTAATGTACCATAATCCTCCTGATTCGGTTTAAGCTTAATAGCCTGTTGTATATTTTTTCTAGCTTCTTCCAAATCTTTTTGCTCTAGGTTTATAAGTGCTAAATTAAAGAATGCCTCATCAAAACTAGGGTCAAGTTTTATGGCCTTTTCTAGATGTGTTTTGGCTTCAGGGAGCATTTCCTTCTTAATTTCAACGAAAGATAAGAGAAAATAGGTTTTCTCCGAAACATTTACTGCATTTTTTTCAGATTCCTTTAATACGTTATATGCCTTATCATAATTGTTTTGTTTTATATATTCCTGCGCCATTAACAAACGGGAGTTTTCATCATATGCTTTCCCAGATGCACTAAAACCGTAGGTTAAAGAACCCCATAACAGTGCAGCAGATGCAATGAAAAATAACAGTTGTAGCAATAGTTTTTTCTTCTTAGGAAGGTGGACAATACCAGCTGCAAAGAATCCTCCAACCAACCCGCCTAGATGACCAGCATTATCTATTCCAGAAGCAGAGAATCCAACCATTAGATTGATTCCGAGC
The DNA here is from genome assembly GCF_019219025.1 of Bacillus sp. sid0103. Next base: position 65,900 of record NZ_JAHUWN010000018.1, read on the forward strand.
ACAACAAGTAAATTTATTCCCATCGTGCGAAAAAATAATTTTGGGTAAATAACTCCAAAATACAGTAATGCACCAAAACAGCCAAAAATAGCACCACTTGCCCCTGCTGATAAGTTCGCACTAAAAATAAAACTTGCAATAAACCCAGTAACACCGGCAAATAAGTAAATCACCACAAAACGAAGGCTACCATATATTCTTTCTACTTCCGTTCCAAGGAAATACAAAGCTAAAGTATTCATTGCCAGATGGACAAATCCAATATGAAGAAAAACTGGAGTTATTAATCTCCACCATTCCCCTTCAACAATTAATTGATTGACTTTTGCACCATATTTAATCAACGTAGAAGTATCGGTACTCCCGCCATGCAATTGAAGCCAGAAAAAGACAGCAAGCTGAATGGCAATGAAAACATAAGTAAAAAACGGTTTACCATTCAATAGAATCGCTCTTTCCATCTGTACTTTTTTTATTGCATAATCCAAGGCTGCTTTTTTGACTCCCTCAAAATCTTCTTCTGAATAGTTATCATTTATAGAAAAGGAAAACTCAGCCGCAAGTCTTTCTGATAAAAGCCGGAATCCCTCTTCATATTGTCCCTCTGCAAAAAGGATCGAACTAACGATCGTTTTATTCCCATCTGAATGGACAAAAGGCTTAGCGAGACGAAATTCGTATTCATCAACGGGGGGAAATTGACTGACATAAATGTTGACCATGTTCAACTCATGACGCCCAATTTGTTTACGGACTCTTTCCCCATTGGCAGCAGTAAACTTAATATCCCGCTGCATAGCATTACTCCAATCCAAATTATGATACAGAATACGAATAATGGGTGCCTTCTTATTTTCAATCTTTTCTAGCCACAACTCTTTTTGATTTTCAAATAATTGGATAATCCGATATCCATGATCTGCTATCAATGAATAAGCCAACTTCCAAAAAATGAAACCTTCTCTATTATTCATTTCCCCCCAACTTCCTATGTAAGAATAAGCAATCGCTTAACCTGCTTTCATTTTATTCATCATTACCTTGTATCTTTCATTATAAACGAAATCTCAAATTACAATAATCATTGAAGCTGATTATTTTTATTATCAAAACAAAAAAAAACCATCTGTGGTTTCACCCTTCAGATGGTCTTCCAAACATCGTTTGCATCATTTTTTGCTTAACACCTGGAAAGTTCATGATTGAGCCGACTGCAATCCTGCGCATCCAACTAGATCCTAGCAGGACATTAATAAGTCGATATTTGTATTTATATAATAAATATCCGATGGAACCAATCATTAATATGGATGTTAACATTCGAGACATCATCATCCCTCCTACTTTTATTTTGTGATGATGACCATTATTTTATCCAATAAAAAGGATTGAATTCCCCTTATTAGAATTCAATCCTTTTTATTAATATTTCTTAAAAACCGGTTCCATTGTTTTCTTTAGTACATTCACGGAATTACAAAATTTTTCTTGCTCTTCTTCATTTAAATTCAGTTGAACAACTTGTCTGACTCCTTCACGATTAACGACAGCAGGAACGCCAATAAAAATATCGTGCTGCCCATATTCACCGTCAAGATAAGTTGAAACGGTTAGAACTGAATTTTCATCACGGAGAATTGCTTTAGTCAATCTGACAAGTCCCATAGCAATTCCATAATAGGTTGCACCTTTACGTTCAATGATATGATAGGCAGCATCCCGAACATTTAAAAAGAGTTGATCAAGGTCCGTTTGTTTAAAGCCAGGCTTGTTTTTAGACCATTCATTAATGGAAGTACCTGCAATATCAGCATTACTCCAGACAGGAAGTTCTGTATCACCATGCTCTCCAATGATATAGGCATGAACATTTCGGGTGTCCACATCAAAATAATCACCCAACAAAAAGCGAAATCGAGCTGTATCTAAAATCGTCCCTGAACCGATTACCCGCTCTTTTGGTAATCCTGAGAATTTCCAGACCGCATATGTTAAAATATCAACTGGATTGGTGGCCACCAGAAATATACCATCAAATCCACTTGCCATGATTTCTTCGACTATTCCTTTAAAAATTCTTGTGTTTTTTTCCACCAAGTCCAATCTAGTTTCACCAGGCTTTTGATTTGCACCTGCTGTGATCACAATCAGGTCAGCTTCACCGCAATCCTGATAACTTCCAAACCAAATCTTTGTTCGCGATGGAGAAAATGGCAGTCCATGGTTTAAATCCATTGCATCACCTTCTGCTTTTTCCTTATTTAAATCAATTAAGACAAGTTCTTCTGTAATTCCTTGATTTAATAGAGCAAAAGCATAACTTGAGCCAACAAACCCAGTTCCAATAAGGGCAACCCTATTCACGCGGCGACTTAACATGACCATTCCTCCAAATAATAGTATTTTAAGATTTCCAAAATGCTAAAAGTCCATTTTGATTGGCTGAATTATTAATTCAAATAAGAAATACTATGATTGCCATTAACGCAGCAATAAAACCTGAAAGGAAATTCACCATATCATTATCTACAAAGTTCAACCCTTTTATTCTAGTTGTGGTCATATGACAATGCCTTCTCTTTTCAGTTTCAATACCACATTCCCTGCAAACATATACCTGCTGGTAAAAAGCCCCAACCAATGTATCAATGACATTCCCTAGATAACCAAATAAAAATACAAGAGAAGTTACAAATAAATCTAAATGAAAAAGCCAACACCCGATTATTGCTATTAGCAATGAACCAGCAAGTGACGCAGCACTTCCTAAAAAACTAATTGCTCCAGAAGTTCCCTTCTCAACTCGCTTAAACGTCCGTATGTATAATGGGGCTTGTTTACTTAAACTGCCAATTTCCGAAGCCCATGTATCGGAATTTGCACTAGCAAGACAAACTAAGAACCCAATTAACCAAATCATATCATGATCAAAATAGTGAATGACACTAAAAAGCCCCGCTGCCCCGCCATTTGCAGCAACTTGACGCCAATCTCTCGTAGCTCCTTTTGCCAACTTTTCTTCTATTATGTTTTTTGCACTACTTTTATATTTTGACCATAAACTTGAAGAGGCAAAAAATGCACCAAGCAGGTAGAGTCCGTTTACACCGAATCCTAAATAAACGGTCAGTCCAACTATAAGAGCAGAATAAGCACCTGACCTAGTTAATGAGTGAACATAATAACCTGCTGCAGCTGTTAAAAGGATAAAAATGATTATTAAAAAAGTTTCTATCATCTTATCTTAATAACCTCATCGTTTGTAATAATTTTTGAGACTGGAATATCATGATTCTCAACAGGAAATTGTGGAACCAATTGTTCACTAAAGGCAAGTGACATAGTTTTACCATGGTAATTCAATAAATAACGGTCATAATAACCTCCGCCAAAACCTAAACGATAGCCTTCTCGAGTATAAGCTAAACCTGGAACAATCAAAAGGTCAATCTGATCTGAACTAATTGATGATGTTATTGTCTCTATTGGCTCGAAAAGACCATAAAAGACGGTCTCCAGTTGTGAAAAATCAGTGATTGTTCTAAAGGACAGTTTTTTTTCCTTTGGGTCACACTTTGGAACAACCACTTGTTTTCCTAATTCCCATGCTTTACGAATAATTTGATATGTATCAACTTCTGGATTTTTCGATATGGTTATTCCAATAACCTGTGCTTGTTTCCAATCTTGATCTTCGTAAAGTCTTTCCGAGATCTTATCGGAATAATCTTCATACAAAGATTTTGTTAGCTTGGACAATGTCTCTTTCATTTCTTTACGAATAAACACTTTATTAATCATTATAGGTAACCTCCTTACTTTTAGACAACAAAAAAAGCAGCAGGAAGCCCTACTGCTTATTTTGTTTCACGATGTGCTGTTGTACGTTTTTCTCTTGGGCAATATTTCTTAAGCTCAAGACGATCTGGATTATTACGTTTATTTTTTGTTGAAATATAGTTACGATCTCCACACTCAGTGCAAGCTAATGTAATATTCACACGCATGTTTATTTCCCTCCAAACAATTAAGCAATTTCATTCATACGACTTTTCCATAATATCATTTTTTAAAAGGAAATGCTAGTATGTTTTTTTTAGATAATAATTACTTTCTTTCTGTTTGCTTTAGAAGGGATTGCTCCATAGAGAGTATTTCGTTTTTGTCTGAGCCTGTAATCGTCCATGTGTTCATTTTCCCAATATCATGTGAACCTAAAGTCATTTTTATTGTAAAAACACTAGCTGCAGGACTCTTGGCCATTGGGTGGTAATTTAGGTTCCCCTTTTGAAGTGAGCTCCAAATTCGATCTGTAAAAACATTCCATTGCGGCATAGCCGTATATTCCTTCGTTTCTTCTCCATTGTAATCTCCATTAACCAAATAAATGTTCTTATTTGCAAGGTGAAAGATTCTATTATCAGTAGGTGAGATAAAAGCAAGGTTGTCTTGAATAACATTTGAATAGTAATGCATCGCCAAGAATTTAACCTCTTTTGTTTCCTTACTGTGATTTCGGATATAGACACTTGAAAAGCTAATTTTGGAATGGGGTTGCTCCTGTTTCACTTTAATATTGATTTCTTCCTCATCAATGCCCATTTCATTACAATCTTGGAGCCAAACGTACTTTCCGTTTACCCATAAACCAGGAATAAACTGAAGTGTTTCCTGGTGAAGTTGGCTAGGTTTTGGTTTCGTTTTTTTTAGTTGTTCTATTAAGTTCATCGAAATACACCTTTTTATTAATTATTTAGTGTTTCATTTGCTTCACTAGGCCTAACAAGTTTGTTTATTAATGTATCTTCCATTACCCTGCCTGTTTGTGAGGCAATTCGTTTCCACCCATATAAGCTGGTTACAATTTGTCTTCCTCTGTTTCCAATTTCTTCAGCCTTAAGCGGATGTCTTATTAAAAAGTCGATTTGTTCAAGCATGCTCTGTGCATTTCCAGGGGTCATCAACAATCCTGTATGTAAATGCTTCACGATTCCTTTCATTCCACCTGTATTGGAAACGATTGTTGGTTTTCCTAATATCATTGTTTCCAGTGCAACGATTCCGAAAGGTTCATATAGACTTGGTATGACTGCTAACTCGCTTTCGGCGATGAGGGCATTTCTTTCCTTATCATTAACATATCCTATAAACATCATCTGACTTTCCAATTTCAATTCGAGAATTTGTCGTCGATACGTTTCAAGCATCGGTCCTTTACCCGCTACCACAAAAAAGCAATCTAATTTTCTTTTTTTTGCAATGGCGGCTGCCTCGATTATCGTTTCAAATCCTTTTTCTTTAACGATTCTTCCTAATGAAAAAATATATTTCTTATCCTTTAGTTCTGGAAAGATGTCCGCTGTTTTAAGTTCTGGCTTTAAGGGCTCAATTCCATTAGGTATAATAGCCATTTTTTCATTTTTCGTATCAAAAACGGTGCTGAGGACATTTTTCATATACTCACTGCAAATGATAATTTGGTCAGACTCGCGAATTAATTCCTGTTCTTGATTATGGATAAATCGTTGCTTTTCATTATGAATGCCATTATTCCTCCCGTACTCTGTTGCATGAATGGTTGATAATAGTGGCAGTTCCAGTGATTCTTTTAAGACAATCGCTGCAGATCCTACTAGCCAATCATGTGCATGGATGATATCAAAATGGATATCCTCTGATAATTTTTCCGCTCTAAAAGCCATTGCTAAATTAAGTCCGCCTATCCATGAAAGAAAATTTTCATCGTATTCATTTATTGGTTTGACGCGGTGTACATTCACACCCTTGATCCATTCATCTGATAAAAGATTTCCATTCCCTGCTGTTAAAACATGGACTTCATGACCTGATTCTGCCAAATGAACGGATAATCCCGCTACATGCCTTGAAAGGCCACCTATAATATTGGGAGGAAATTCCCAACAAAGCATCAATATCCTTAATGGCTGCTTATTGGAGGGGGGGGTATGTAAACCTAAGTCATTTTGTTGGAAGAATGAATTATCCATTTATATCCTCCACGGTTTTTTCCACTTCATAATAGGAATACGTACTTACATGATCAATCCACTTGGGCGGATGCTCTTCATGTTGCTTTAGTTGAATTAAATCATAATGTATTTCATTTCCATTCGGTATTTTCATCATCGGTGTGTGAATACTGTTGGATCGAAAGAGTGGAAAAAATTCTCTATCCGAAATATTAAATCCTAATTCTGCTACATAACTGCGATTTGCAACTAATCCTTTAATAAACCAATGCCCATTTTGATAAGGAACCACAATTTCAAAAAAATGATGAGCATTTTTTCCGTTAAACACCAAATCCGTTACATCATACATTCGGACAACTGGGATCAGACGATTAAAACTTAAATTAAAATAGCGTTCGATAATTTTTTGGGGAATTTGAGAAACTTCCCAGAAGAGAAGAATTTTGTGGGGGGTAACTAATTTAGCAACCAATTCACCCTTAAGTGGAATATATTCTGTAGATGGATGGTTCGTTCTATTATTTCCATCTCCTTTTGAATTAATCATCTCATTAACCATTTCGTCCTCCATTTCTGCAAACAATCATTATATGTACAAAATGCCAAATTATTCTTAATAAATGATAATTTAATCGTATCACCAGATTGGACCGCGCACAATAAACGCAAATTGTCGTTTATTGCAATACTTTGGAAATGAAATGGAAATGGTATCGCAGTAATATAAAAAAGATAAGGATTAATCATCCTTATCTTTAATAAAATCTATACTTTTATTCATTTAAATTTATACGGTTTCCTGTCACTAGATAAATGACATTCTCTGAAATATTGGTTGAATGATCAGCTATTCTTTCAATATATCTGCATACAAATGCTAATTGAATAATTTGGTTGGTTGCGTTTGGATTTTGTGGGATACAGCTCAAAAGTTCTTGGATTAAACTTCCAAACATTTTGTCCACTTCATCATCTTTTTCCGCACATTTTTTAGCCAAATTAATATCCCCTAAAATATAGGCTTTGATCGAATCAGAAACCATTTCCAAGGCCATTTCCATCATTTTTGGTATATCAATTAGTTCTTTAAAGTGCTTTTCATTGCCAATATGCAGGGCCGATTTGGCTATATTAACTGCTATATCAGCAAAACGTTCAACTTCTGATGAGACCTTTAATGCAACACTTATGTTCCTTAGATCGGTAGCTACAGGTGATTCTCTTGCAATTAATAATAGTGCCTTATCATTAATTTCATATTCTAGATCATCGATTTCATTATCCCCATCAATAACCTGCTTCGCCTTATCCATGTCCTGATTAATAAGGGAAATCATCGCTTCTTTGATTGCATTCTCCGATTTTTCGGCCATTTTCAACAGCATATCTTTTAATTCTTTTAAATTATTATCAAAATTTGTCCTCGTACTCATATTCGTCACCTCATCATCCGAATCTTCCTGTAATATAGCCTTCCGTACGTGAATCTTTTGGATTAGAAAAAATGGTTGAAGTTGAATCAAGTTCAATTAATTCACCCATTAAAAAGAAAGCAGTCTTATCTGAAACCCTTGATGCTTGCTGCATATTATGGGTTACAATCACGATCGTATATTTTTCTTTTAATTCTAAGATCATTTCCTCAATCTTCAATGTAGAAATAGGGTCTAGCGCCGAAGTGGGTTCATCCATTAACAACACCTCAGGCTTGGTTGCCAGTGCTCTTGCAATACACAACCTTTGCTGCTGTCCACCTGATAATCCTAGAGCTGGAGCATTTAAACGATCTTTAACTTCCTCCCATAAAGCCACATCCATCAGGGATTTAATGACGATTTCATCAAGATGTTTCTTTTTAGTGATTCCATGAACTCTTGGACCATAAGCAACATTATCATAGATAGATTGTGGAAAGGGATTTCCTTTCTGGAAAACCATTCCAACATGTTTGCGCAGTTCGACGAGATCCATTTTATCGTCTAATATATTTTTTCCATTAATATTTATTTCGCCCGTCATTTTTACATTCGGAACCATATTAATCATCAAATTCAGTGTTTTAATAAATGTAGATTTACCACAGCCCGAGGGTCCGATGATAGCAGTAACCTCTTTTTTGTTAATTTCAAAGTTGATGTTCTTTAACGCATGATGCTCGCCATACCATAAATTCAGATCTTTTATATCAAAAACTTGTCTGGTTAATTTCGATACTGCCACAATTCTTCCCCCTTATCCAAACCTTCCAGAGATATATTCCTCTGTCTTTTTGACAGATGGATTGGTAAAGATTTTTTCTGTATGATCATATTCAATGATATCACCACTCAAAAAGAAGGCTGTTTTGTCAGAAATACGTGATGCCTGTTGCATATTATGGGTGACAATGATAATGGAATACTCTTTCTTTAAATCTACAATTAAATCCTCAACTTTAGCATTTGATATCGGGTCTAATGCGGAAGATGGCTCATCCAAAAGCATGACCGTAGGTTTCATTGCAATCGTCCTGGCAATGCAAAGACGCTGCTGCTGCCCGCCAGAAAGAGAGAGGGCAGATTTATGAAGCCTGTCCTTAACTTCGTCCCATAAGGCTGCTTTTTTCAGACTCTCTTCTACAATTTCATCCAGCATGCTTTTCTTTTTTATTCCTGAAAACTTAAGGGCGTGTGTAATATTTTCATATATTGATTTTGGAAATGGGTTCGGCTTTTGAAAAACCATGCCAATTTCCTTACGTAAAGCCACCACATTAATCTGTTCCGACAGTATATTGATTTCTTCATAAATGATTTCCCCTTCAGCCCTTGCTCCAGGGATCAGGTCATTCATTCGATTAATACTTCTTAAGAAAGTAGACTTTCCACAGCCTGAAGGGCCAATAAGAGCCGTGACGGAATTTTTTTCAATATCCATAGAAATCCCATTTACTGCTCGTTTTTCTCCATAGAATATTTCTAAATTATTTACCTTTAAAATAAGATCATTTTGCAATTGTCTGTTTGAACGAACAGCTTGATTTTCGGTATTTTTATCCATAGTTGCTGAAACCATCCTTCTCCCCACTCCTTATTTCGATGCTGTAGCCTTCTTATGAATCATACTTCCAATCCATCTGGCTAATAGGTTAAATATTAATACCGATAATACTAAAACAGCAGCTGATCCATTAGAAACCTCTTCAACATCCGGAATTAACCCTTGTGTGTTGACTGACCAAATGTGTACAGCAAGAGTTTCTGCTGGTCGAAAGATATTCAACGGTGATTGTGGGGAAAATGGATTCCAGTTGGCGTAATCCAGTCTAGGTGTTGAAAGTCCGGCAGTAAATAAGAGTGCAGCGGCTTCACCAAATACACGTCCTGCTGCTAGAATCGCCCCTGTTAAAATTGACGGAAAAGCACTAGGTAATAAAACGGTTTTTATCGTATGCCATTTGGTAATCCCTAGGGCCAGACTAGCTTCTTTCAAATCTCTTGGGACGGCTCGAATGGCATCTTCACTTACACGTACGATTACTGGCAGGTTAAAAACGGTTAATGCTAAGGCTCCACCTAAGATGGTATAGCCCCATCCTGTTAAATTAACGAACATTAATAATCCAAACATTCCAATGACTATAGATGGTAGTGATGCTAAAACTTCTATACAAGAACGGATAATGTCTGTAATTTTTCCTGGCTTAGCATATTCTGCCATATAAATTCCCCCGCCTATACCTAATGGAAGGGCAATTAACATCGTTATAAATAAAATATAAAATGAATTGAACAATTGGTCGCGAATTCCCCCACCGGCCCGGACATTGCTTGACGGAGTGGTTAAAAAATCAAGAGATATATGTTTAACTCCATTTACCAAAATATATGAAAATAAACCAACTAAAATAGAAATGATAATGATTGCAATGGCTATAAATACTCCTGTGGCAATCCGATCTGCAGTTTTACTGTTCATTACATTTTCCTCCTTGACGAAAGGTAGCGAATGAGGAGAATAAACGCGAACGACATGATTAATAAAATTAATCCCATTGACCAAAGAGTATTATTTTCTACACTACCGTAGGTAGTATGACCCATGTTTAGAGTAATAATTGTCGTTAAAGTTGCTGACGCGTCTAATAAACTTGTAGGTAAATCTCTTACGTTACCAATGACCATTTGTACCGCAAGAGCTTCTCCAAACGCTCTTGCCATCCCTAGAACGATTGCGGTCAAGAGGGTAGGTAATGCAGCAGGTATTAAAACTTTTCTAATCGTTTGCCAGCGAGTAGCACCTAGAGCATAAGAACCTTCACGAAGATTTTTAGGAAGTGAACTCATTGCATCTGTTGCGATTGTGGTTACTGTCGGCAAAATCATGATTGATAATACAATCGTACCTGAAAGTAAGCTAAATCCAAGTCCGCCCACATGGTCCCTAATAAAAGGCACTAACACTGTAAGCCCGATGAAGCCATAAACAACAGATGGAATTCCGACCAAAAGCTCTATGACTGGCTGTAAGATTTTTCTGCCCCATGAGGGTGCTATTTCGGTCATAAAAATCGCTCCGCCAATACCTATTGGTGCTGCAACTATTGCTGAAAGGAAGGTTACCGCAAAGGAACCAAAAATAAACGGTAAAGCCCCATATTCAGGATTCGCTTGATTTGTAGGATTCCAGTGGGTACTGGTTATGAACTCAATAAGACTTACACCATTTTTTATAAAGGATTGTAAACCCTTTGATCCCAGGAAAATGGTTATCGAAATGGTTGCTGATATCATTATTACAGCACATAAAATAACGAGAATTTTCCCGCGCAATTCCCCATCTAGCCAATTTTTCTTAGACTTTAACAACCTGTCTTTTGCAGGAGCTAACTTTTCCATAATCCACCAATCACTCCTAAACTACGTCATAACAGGGTAAATGCACAATCGCATTTACCCTGTTCACTATTTTGAACCTTTAAATTATTTATTTTTTTGATTTCCTTCAGCATCACGTTCTACTTGCATTTTTGTTACAGGAAGATATCCTTGTTCCTTTAACAAAGTGTTTTGGATATCATCAGACATCATGTAGTCAAGGAACGCTTTAGCAAGATCTTTTGCTTCACCTTTTGTATAAGAGTGTTGGTAAGCCCAAACTGGGAATTTACCAGACTGTACATTTTCTGCAGTTGGTTCTACACCATCGATTGCAAGTGGTGTTACAGAATCGTCAGTGAAGTATGAGAATGCAAGGTAACCAACAGCACCGTCAGTTTCGTTAATAATCTTTTTAACTGTGTTTGATGAATCTTCGGTAATACCTTCAGCAGGAGTAGCCCCATCTAGAGCAAATTTATTGAATACTGCACGAGTTCCTGAAGAGTCAGGACGGTTTACAAGAACAATCTTTTGATCTGCTCCGCCAAGTTCTTTCCAGTTTGTAATTTTTCCAGTGAAAACTTTAATTAAATCTTCTTTTTTAATATCTTTAATTCCAACATTAGGGTTAACAGCTGCAGTCATACCTACAACAGCTACTTTATGGTCAACTAGTTCAGCAGCCGGGATACCTTCTTTTTCTTCAGCAAAAACGTCGGAGTTGCCAATTTGAACGGATCCTTCAGCAACTTGTGATAGGCCTGTACCTGATCCACCAGCATTTACTTGAATATCGACTTTTGGATTTTCAGCCATAAACTCTTCAGCAGCCGCTGCAACTAATGGCTGCATCGCAGAGGAACCAGAAACGGTTAAGGTGCCTGAAAGTTCTGTAGTCTTACCATCTTTATTAGGAGTACCTTCATTTTTATCAGTAGAAGCTCCACCACAAGCAGCAACCAATACCATTAATGCTGCTAGAGTAAGTGCTAGGCCAATTTTCTTAAAACTTTTCATCTGTTTAATTCCCCCTGTGAATTTAGGTTTGTTAGTTATTTATTCTGCCTTACAAGTACAATAATAATCCTTAACTGTTAACCGAGTTTTAATTAAATGTAAAGGTTTTGTAAAGATATGTTGAGTTTTTGTAAATCAACAAAATACACATTTGTTATTTTATTCTTAAAAAGATAGTTGTATGCATATGAGATCTTTGACAAATAAAAAACACCTGCCTCAGATTGAGACAGGTGTTTCTGAAATATTATTATTCAGTTTGATCGCTGTTATCAGTATTTTTTTCTTTATCTTGACGTTCTTTCTTTAAATCAAAATAAGCATCCAAAACTCTGCGGCCAATTAAGTTATTAATGCTTGGACCGCTGTTTCCTTGATATGCCCACGGTACCACTACAGCCATGGCTACCTCTGGATCATTTGCTGGTGCAAAACTCACGAGACTTAAGTTCATGACCGGTGTGCCGCGCTTTGATTTAACAGAACCATCATAAAATGCCTGTGCCGTTCCAGTTTTTCCAGCTGGGTGATAATCTGCGCTCTTGAAGTAGCTGACAGCCGTACCATCACCAACCTGCATGACCATTCGAAAACCTTCTTGAACCCGTTTAATCCATGATTCCTTCATATCCAATCGGTTTAATACTTTCGGTTGGATTTCCTCGACAATCGGTCCCAATTCATTATTTTCCATGACCGGCTCACGAATTTCCTTAACCAGATGCGGCTGGATACGATTACCACCATTTGCTATTGTGGAGACGTATTGTGCGAGTTGGATTGGGGTATACGTATCATACTGACCAATCGAAAGGAAAAGAAGTAAACCAGGAGTCCTTTCAGGACCAGGAAATCCGCTCATTTCATTAGGCAGATCAATCCCTGTACGCGTACCTAAACCAAACTGACTGAATGACTGCCGCATAGTATCAAATGCAGAATAATCTAGCGGTAATGGTTGATTCGGTCGATACTGTCCACCAGCCATTGCGATAACAGTTTTCCACATATATACGTTGGAGGAAACTTGCAGTGCCCTTAAATCATTAATCCTGCCAAATGTTCTCCATGAAGACATGACAGGTGAACTAGCAATTCTCAAAGGCTCGTCTAGTTGTGTAGAACCAGGCTGAATGGCTCCGGTTTTATAACCAGTTAAAATCGTTGCCCCTTTTACCGCTGAACCAACGTTATAAGATGTGGTAATATTGCCTCCAGCAAAGTCATTCATAACTGTTTTGCCTTTTTTATCTTTACCAATTTGTTTACCAGCTAGGGATAAGACTTCACCGGTATGTGGATCCATCAAAACGACGAAGGCTCGATCTAAAAGTGCTGTATTTGGTTTTTGCTTTGCACTCCACATTTCTTCTTCGATGATATCTTCTACCTTTTTTTGAAGATCCATATCAATGGTTAAAACAAGGTCTTTCCCTCTTTTTCCTTCAGAAATTACTTCAGTTGAAAGAATTTTCCCCGTTTTATCCGTTACATTTTTCACTTTTGCCTTTTGACCATGAAGTACATCTTCATATTTTAATTCAAGATAACTTTTTCCAACTCTGTCATTACGGCTGTAGTCCCGCGCCATATACTTTTCTAATTGTTCCTTGGGAATCCCTGCTTCGGAGGTTGTGACATCACCTAAGATTGATTTTAATGTATCACCAAAAACATACTTTCGTTTCCAGTCGGTTGTTGTATCTACACCTGGTAAGTTTTCTAAGTTTTCACTGACAACCGCAAATTCTTTAGGTGTTACATCTTTGTTTTTAACAATTTGTGGTGTTAAGGCATAACCACTATTAAAGTCTCGATAGATGGCAAGTGTCTCAAGCTCTTCACCTCTGATACTTTTCACTTCTTCATCAGTGATTCTATCTATTTGAAGCTTATAAATTTGCTTATCGTCCAATTTTTCTTGATTATAGAGTGCCCATTCTTTATCGGTAATTTTTGCTTTTGCTTCCTCTGGATGCTGGATGATCCAATAATCCTTTCGATCGCGAATCGGCACTTTGGCAGCATCTTTATCTTTGTTAATAATTTTTGCTAATTTCGCTGCACTTTCTAACATTTCTTTTTGAGTGGTTTGCTGATATTTTGTGTAAGTAATCGCGTTCAACGGAGTATTATCAACAATAATTTTCCCATTACGGTCGAACATCTTTCCCCTTGGAACAGGGTTATTTACAGTAATATCTTCTGTGCGCTCAATCTCACGTTTAAAATCATCCCCAAATACGATTTGTAATTCACCAAGTCTAAGGATGAGGACAGAAAATAGCACGAATACCACAAAGAATAACATGTTTAAACGAAATGGCACATGTTCCTTCTTTTTTTTCTTTTTATTATTCAAGAGATAAAACACTTCCTTCACTACATAAGCTAACTTTCTCTATTTTATAGGATAAGTCCGCTTTTTACTACGAAAAACCCTTACCAATTTCTCGTTAAAAGTGTCAAAGAAAAAAATGGCGCTGAGTAATAAATTTACTCAACGCATTTTGGGGCTGGTAATTGCACTCGTTTAAGAAAATAATAGATGCATGTATGACCTGCGCCTAAAATAAGCAGGAGAATAGGAATGCTGATTTCAGCTTTAAACCAAGAGATTGCCGCTATAAAGGCTAATATTGACACGATCCTGCCCAAATTTAAGTATAATTCTCGAACAACAATATATTCAATCCTCATTTCAGCTGCCTTCCATCCTGTTCCTATAACATCGTATGTAGTTGACATATACGGGACGAGTAAAAGCGGATAGGCAATCGCAATCATCCCGCCATAGATTAACAATTTGATAAAATTCACGTCCCAAACAATTAACAGGACGGCAGCATAAAGGATAATACCACCAATCAGGATCGCTTTTTTCCGGAATTTCAGTTTAATTAATCGTGATGCAAGAAAATACGCAATGAAGGATATTCCAGAATTCAGGAGGCCAAATGTCCCTAAAGACATTTCACTTCCCGTCGAAATAAAAACCAAAACAGAGATGACAAATGCAAAAGTTCCTTCCCTCAAGCCCTGAAAAAAATTAGCATTTGTAATCAACCGCCAATTTTCATTTTGTTTTCTTTCATTTAAAATCTGTCTAAAGCAATAACTTCCTGATGATGGTCGTGGTCTCAAAGAAAAGCTCATAAAAACCGCAAGAGCGAATAATGCTAATGATATTCCAAAAACAATGGTATACCCAGTAAATTTTTCAAATCTAGTAATGATGATACCAGCAGCGATTGGGCCAATCATTCCACCAGCTGACGATAAGATCCCTAAAAACCCGTTAAAAAAATCTCTGGTATCTGGTTCGGTAATTTCAAATGTTAAAACATTATAAGCTAGCCAATAAAAACCATATCCTACCCCTAAAAGACTTCCTAAGAGGAGTAAATATGTTGAAGCATTCGTGCCTGCTAGTAAAACCATTACATAAAATAACGCTAAAAAAATAACACCTATTCTAAGCACAATCACTCGGTCAATTTTTTTGGCCCATCGCCCTGCTAAGATAAACGTAAGCAATTGTAAAACCACAATCGATAAATTATAAAAGGCGAGATCAGAATACCGCCCAGTCTGTTTCCAAAGATAAATATTTACAAATGTGTTGGATAAAGCGATGCTTAATGAGTATAACCCTCCAATAATCAGCAATAGTGATAAATCTTTTGTAAATCTAACATCACCTAGAATCTTAAATTTTTTTGCCATTAAAAACTCCCCTTTATCATATGGGTAGTCTTTATCAAGCAAGTTTTTCTTATTCACTGATTGAACAAACAAAAAAGACAGCTAAGAAAGCTGCCTTTTTTAATATCATTATTATTTTGCTTGGCTGAAACGTTTTGAAACTTCATCCCAGTTTACAACATTCCAGAAAGAAGAAATATAGTCTGGACGCTTGTTTTGATATTTTAAATAGTATGCATGCTCCCAAACATCAAGACCAAGAAGTGGAGTTTTGCCTTCCATTAATGGAGAATCTTGGTTTGGAGTGCTAGAAACTTCTAACTCACCATTGCTTACAGATAGCCATGCCCAGCCAGATCCGAAACGAGTAGTTGCTGCTTTAGCAAACTCTTCTTTAAAGCTTTCGAAGCTGCCAAATTTGCTGCTGATTGCATCAGCTAGTTCACCAGTTGGAGCACCGCCGCCATTTGGAGAAAGGATTTGCCAGAATAGAGAATGGTTAGCATGACCGCCGCCATTGTTACGAACTGCTGTACGAGCAGCTTCTGGAACCGCATCCAAATTAGAAATAACTTCTTCAACTGATTTAGAAAGTAATTCTTCATTACCAGCTAAAGCGTTATTTAGGTTTGTTACATATGTGTTATGGTGTCTAGTGTGGTGAATATTCATTGTTTCTTTGTCAATATGTGGTTCAAGAGCGTCTTCTGCATAAGGTAATTGTGGTAATTCAAATGCCATTTTAATTCCTCCTATGTATAAAAATTTTATTGGCTTTAGAATTTCGAATATTTCTAAAGCTTTCCTCCTTAAGATACCAAAGTTGGTTATTTGTTTCAAATATAATGCTTAGGTTCTTAACAGAATTACCATGCCCTTTGTTCAGGATATTATTCCTAAATAGTTTGAAAAGCAATCCTACACCTTTCATTAGTAACTTTCGAAAAATTGTCACCTTTCACCTAAACGGCAATCTGTCTACGATTTTTGTCATAACCGACTTTTGTCACTTCCAAATCATGTAAAGGCCATATTGACACCATGATAATAATTTATTTAAATCAAACTGAAGGGGCCAAAGGAGTGATTTTCTATGCAAACAAGCTGTTTATCTCTATATAATATATTATTTTACTTCTTCCAAAAAAAAGAACCGATTCAAAAAATTAAAGCTGGTACTATTCTTTTTCAAGAAAAAGATTCTGTCGAGTATGTCTACTTAATACTTAAAGGGAGTATTTCACTTGGAAGAGTCCATTTGCGTGGTAAGGATTTTATTTTAAAAATCTTACATGATCAAGAATTAATAGTGGAATATCAACTTTTTCAAACAAATTCTCGTTATCACTTTTATGCTAAAGCAATGACCGATTGTGAAATGATTCTAATAAAAAAAGATCAATTTGAAGATCTCATTTTAACAGACCCCGAGTCCATGAATGCTATTATAAAATGGTTAAGTACAAGTTATTTAAAGGCACAAATGAAATGCCAGGATTTAATTATGAATGGAAAAAAAGGGGGTTTGTATTCGATTCTCATTCGATTATGTAATACGTATGGAGTAAAAACAGAAAATGGTATTCTAATTGACCTGCTGTTAACTCATCAAGAACTGGCAAATTTAACTTATGGGACACGTGAAGTCATTCAACGCGAATTAAAAGATCTGCGCGAAAAAGATATTATTTCCTATGATAATCAAAAATTTACGATTAAAAAACTTTCCATTTTAAAAGAAGCAGTTGATTGTCAAAACTGTTCCCTTGAAATCTGCGGATTAAATTAAAAGCCACCTAAGTGGCTTTTTTCTATTATTAAAGTACAACGATGAAAAAAAAGATTACCATGATGATTTGAATGAGTGTTTTTGTGACCACACTACTTATGAATCCAATGACTGAGCCAAATCCTATTTTTAGGCTCTCACTGAAATTTCTTTTGTTAAAGATTAATTCTGCTGCAATGGCGCCGATGAATGGACCTATCAGGATTCCCAAAAAAGGAATAATGAAGGGTCCAACCAATATCCCAATCGTACTCCCCCAAACACCTGCCTTTGAACCCCCGTATTTTTTTATTCCAATCAAATTGGCGATGTAATCAGCTATAAAAAGTAGAACGATAAACAATCCTTGAATCAACCAGAAATACCATTTAAAGGGTTCAAAACTAAAAAAGACCCCATATAATAAAAACCCTGCTAATAAAAACAATACACTTGGAATGATCGGATAAACCAGACCAACAAATGCGATGATAAATAATATGACGATGATACTCCAATAAACCATTTCCATTCTACTCATCCCTCTTAACGAATTCTTATTATTCAATGTACACATTCCATCATACGATTAAACTTATATTCGGTTTCAAATAATGTCATTCTTGTATATAGCCGTTACTAAAGATACAATAGATGCTGAAGCAATTATTTGTATTAGTTAAAAGGTGGTCATTATGAATATTTTTAAACAACTTTATAAAAGCATTTATTCACCGAAGGATATTGCGATATTTCGATTCCAAGGAATTGGAAAGACGATTCTATATGTCTTTTTCTTAACATTCATTTCAATTCTCCCGTCCGTAATTTATCTAAGCACGGCCCTTACTTCCGGAATAGATAGTGCCAAAACGATTATCAAAAATGAATTACCTGATTTTTCGATAAATGATGGACGTTTAACTGCGGATACTAAAGTTCCTATTACCATAAATAAGAATGATTTTTCCATTATCCTTGATCCAACAGGTACTATATCTGAGAATGATGTTGAGGATGAAGGCAATGCTTTTGCCTTGTTAGAGGATAAATTTGTTCTTGCAGCGGGTGGCAGGGTAGATACATACCCCTATTCGATGTTAGAAGGATTAAACTTCACAAAGGGTGACATCGTTAACTTTATTAATGGAATAAGTGGAATGAAATGGATTATAATCCCTGTAGGAGCTTTGTTTATTTATTTGTTCGCAAGTGCAAGCAGCTTTATCGAAGTCACCGTTTTGGCATTGATTGGTCTGTTATTAAAAAATCTAATAGGAAGAAACCTAAATTACCGTCAGTTATGGAGAATGGCCGCATACAGCGAAACATTGCCTACCCTGTTTTTCACCATTATGGCTGCCATTAAAACAACGGTACCTAGCAGTTTCATGATTAATTGGTTTGTTGTAATTATCGTGTTATCTTTAGCAATAAAAGAAATACCGAAGCCCAAAAAAGTAAATTAAGTTGCGCCCAAATCGGGCGCTTTTTTTTATAAACTCGTTCTTTTTACAATTGGACAAGCATACCAATGTACAAACTGTTCCAATTGGGGGCTTATCGGATGAAAAAACTTTTTGGTTTCATACTAGCCGTTTTAATTATATATGTAATTTATATTGATTTAACAGTTGGTACACTGCCATCTACCTTAACAACACAGGTGGATGCTAAAATTGAAACACCACTAACTCCTCTAAAAACGGATATCCCTTCTTTTGAAGCAAAAGTTGATCCCGGGGAAACCGTGATATCTATTGTCGAACATCAATTGGATAAACCTCTTCCTGTCTCAATAACCGATCTCATTCAGGACTTCCGAAAATTAAACCCCGGAGAAACACCAGAAAAAATTCAAATCGGGACTACATATCATTTCCCTGATTACTCAAAATAAAGAGGAAAATGCTTATTCTTGTCAAAAATAGCGAAAGGCTGATAAAATAAAAGGCGGATTGTTTTTATATACCTTATTCGAATCCCATTTTGAAGGAGCGAATTACACGTGAGTGAAATAACACATCGCACTAAGACCCGACCAATTAAAGTAGGTAACTTAACAATTGGCGGGAGTAACGAATTATTTATCCAAAGTATGACCACAACAAAAACACATGATGTTGAAGCAACCGTTGCTGAAATAAAACGTCTTGAGGAAGCGGGCTGTCAGATTGTTCGTGTAGCTTGTCCAGATGAACGCGCGGCAAATGCCATTCCTGAAATAAAGAAAAGAATTAACATTCCACTTGTTGTTGATATTCATTTTGATTATAAATTAGCTCTAAAAGCAATTGAAGGCGGAGCTGATAAAATTCGAATCAATCCAGGAAACATTGGTAAACGAGAAAAGGTGGAAGCAGTTGTAAAGGCTGCAAAAGAACGGGGTATTCCAATTCGAATCGGCGTTAATGCGGGTTCGCTTGAAAAAAGAATTTTAGAAAAATATGGTTATCCAACAGCAGACGGTATGGTCGAGAGTGCTCTCCACCATATTAAAATTCTTGAAGATCTCGATTTTCATGACATTATTGTATCCATGAAGGCATCAGATGTTAATCTAGCGATTGAAGCCTATGAGAAGGCATCCAAAGCTTTTGATTATCCTCTCCATCTTGGGATTACGGAATCTGGCACTCTTTTTGCCGGCAGTATAAAAAGTGCGGCGGGTTTGGGCGCAATTTTGCACAAAGGAATCGGTAACACATTACGAGTTTCCTTAAGCGCTGACCCTGTTCAAGAAGTCAAGGTAGCCAGAGAACTATTAAAAGTATTCGGCCTTTCTTCCAACGCCGCTACATTGATATCCTGTCCGACTTGCGGACGGATTGAGATTGATCTAATCAGTATTGCAAATGAAGTGGAAGAATATATTGAAAAAATCAAAGCCCCGATTAAGGTAGCGGTATTAGGTTGTGCTGTTAACGGTCCTGGAGAGGCCCGTGAAGCTGATATTGGTATTGCAGGGGCTCGTGGTGAAGGGTTGTTATTCAGGAAAGGTGAGATTGTCCGAAAGGTTCCTGAAGCTCAATTAGTAGAGGAATTGAAAAAAGAAATCGATCAAATTGCTGAAGAATACTTTCAGAAAAAAGCAGCAGAAGAAAAAGTTAGCCAATAACATCAAGAAACCCGGTATGGTTACCGGGTTTCTTTTTGCTCCTCTGCAGGTTTACGTTAAAAGAACGGGAGAATAAAGATACCGATGACGATGGAAATAGCACCGATACCAATTGCCCAAGCACCTAAACCAGTCGCCCCTCTTCTTCTGGCAACAAAGCCCAACACAATACCTGCAGCACCAAAAAGTATAGGCATAACAAACAGTGATAAAATCGAAAGCACTAACGCAAGGGTTCCCAAACCGGTACCCCCTGCTGCTTTTTCCCTTTCCCCTTCAAGTTCCCTTCTGCGAATAATAGGAACTGGTGCAGCGATCTCTGCAGCCGTTTCTTCCCTATACTCAGAAGAACGTATTGGGACAGAAGCACCAATCCTTGGTGTAGACTCATCTTTTTTCAATGTATAGTGAGCCTTAACAGGAGCATCCAATTCTGATGCTGTTTCTTCCCTAAATGATGTTGGAGAATTGGGTATATCTTGACCAATACTCGAACTTTGAAGAGCTTCTTGCACTTTCGTGTCTCTTTCATCTGCCATCCTAATCCCTCACTTTCAGTAATAGGAGCCTTATTATTGTTTGCCTCTGATGGCTTTTTAGTATGTTAATCTTTGCCTAAAATAGTTTTTTATTTCTATTTCCAAAAAAATTACTTGTAAATTGTTACTTCATTGAACACTATACTTTGGTAAAATATATAGAGATACTGAAAAGAAATAAGAAAGTGAGTTTAAACATGAAAAAAAGATTTGGCATTGATATCGATGGAACTGTCACCTGCCCAAAGTCCATTCTACCCTTTATTAATAAAGCCTTTGGCCTGAACCTTTTGTATGAAGACGTTATTCAATACGACTATACTCCATACGTAAATGTTCCTGAAAAAGAGTTTGCTAAATGGTTCACCGAAAATGAACCGACCATTTATGCCAACTCCCCTCTTGCACAAGGTGCAGGAAATGTACTTAAAAAATGGGAAAATGAGCATGAACTGTTTTTTATCAGTGCGCGTGGATCTCATTTACTGGATATTACAATGAAATGGTTTATCGATAATGGCATATCCTTCGATCACATCGAATTAATTGGATCACATGACAAAGTCGCATCTGTTAAAAAGCACGGAATTGAAATCTTTTTTGAGGATAAGCATGATAATGCGGTTATGATTCATGAAGAGTGTCAAATACCTGTTATATTATTTGATACCCCATACAATCAAGACCCTATTCCAAATGGTGTGATCCGGGTAAATAACTGGATTGAAGCAAATAGATGGATAGAAAATTGGATGAAGCAAGAACTGCATAACCGCCTTTTAGTTAGGTCCTTTTAGCAGCCTCCCAAATAAAAAAAAAAGCTTGTGTGTGCACACAAGCTGTTTTTTAATGACATTCCGGACATAAACCATATATCTCGAATTTATGTCCGGAAATATCGTACCCTTTTAAATTTTCACTTAAATCTTTCATCGGGCACGTATCAATTTCTTTTGTTTTTCCACAGGTTAAACAGATAAAATGATGATGATGGTGTTGCCTAGAACATGTAAAACGGAAATGCTTTTCACCTGATAATTCTGTCATCTCAAGAATTCCCATATTAACAAATAAGGAAAGATTTCGATATATCGTATCAAAGCTAAGACCTGGATAATCATCTTTGAGTTGGTCTAAAACATCCTTAGCCGTTAAATATTTATCACTATCAGCAAACAATTGAAGCATATCTTCTCTTTTACCTGTTTGTTTAAACCCTTTTTCTTTTAAATATTGTATCGCCTCATGAACGTTCACCAGACTGCCCCCCCTTACGGATTAATAATTTTTTATAAAAGATGGAGAAAATTAAGATGAGAACTGCAATCATCACAATTGTTCCACCGGGAGCCAAATCCAAGTAGTAAGCCGTAAACAAGCCGCCAAGGACTGAGACTTCGCCAAAAATAACGGATAAAAGGATGGTTTGCTTAAATCCTCTGGCAAGCCGGATACTGGCTGCGACTGGTAATGTCATTAACGATGACACCAATAATATCCCGACAATTCTCATCGAAGCAGCGATCACCAAGGCCACCATCACAATAAAAATGAAATGAATCGTTTTGGCTGCAATGCCTGAGGCTTTCGCATGTTCCTCATCAAATGATAATAAAAAAAGTTCTTTATATAATAAAATAATCACCAAAATGACTAAAATTCCGATAATAAACACGACCCATAAATCCGTTCGGCTAACTGCGGAGACACTACCGAACAAATAACTGAACAAATCCGTATTAAAGCCATTGGCGAGTGAAATAAATATAACTCCTAATCCAATCCCGCTCGAAAGAATAATGGGAATCGCCAGTTCTTGGTAATGCTTATATACACTTCTAAGCTTTTCAATGAACAGTGATCCACCCACAGAAAAAACCATTCCTAAATAGAGTGGATTTACTCCTGCCATTATGGCCACATTTCTTTCCAGAAGCAAACTTGCTGCTATCCCAGCTAGTGTCACATGGCTTAAGGCATCAGCAATTAACGATAATCTCCTAACAACAACAAACACTCCTAATAACGGGGCTATGATCCCAATCATAATTCCGGTTAAAAAGGCATTTTGTAAAAATTCATAGTGAAAAATTCCTTGAATCATTTTACAACGCCCCCGTGCTCGTGATGGTGGTCAAGCATGTGAATTTCATGGCCATAAGCTTTAGACATATCTTCCGCGCGGAGGTGTTCAAATTCATGTGTGTCCCCATGAAAATGTAAATGTTTATTTAAGCAGGCCACGTGTGAAACTCTATCAGAGATCGTCCCTATATCATGAGTAACCAATAGGAGCGTAATATCACGGCTTTTATTTAAATCACCTAGCATCTGATAAAAATTACTTACATTCTCTGCATCCACGCCAACAGTTGGTTCATCAAGAATAAGAAGGCTTGGTTCACTTACAAGGGCACGAGCAATAAAAACTCTTTGTTGCTGCCCTCCAGAGAGCTCCCCAATATTTCTGCTACTGAACTCTTTCATTCCAACAGCATCCAAGGCTTCACTTACTTTCCCTGCATGTTCTTTATTAAAAAACTTAAACATTCCTATCTTTTTCGTTAATCCACTTTCGACCACTTCCGATACAGTTGCGGGAAATCCCGTGTTGAAGGAATTTGCTTTTTGAGAAACATAGCCGATTTTTTGCCAGTCTTTAAATTTATTTATTTCCTTACCAAATAAATAAATATCCCCTTTTTGGGGCTTTAATAAACCTAAAATCAACTTCAAAAGTGTTGATTTTCCAGACCCATTTGGTCCAACAATCGCCAAAAACGAACCATTTGGGATCGTTATATTGATATCCTCTAGGACGACATCCTTTTCATATCGATAAGAAAGATTTTTTATTTCAATAATTGATTGCATAATCAACGCATCACCTTTTAATTATAAGAATCATTCCGATTTAACCTAAAGTAGTATACAATAGGTCTGATGGATTGTAAAGCGAACGACACCCTCGCTTGTCGTTTTATTTCATAAAAATCTTTATTCACACTCCGAGAACTTTCTCATACATTAAGGTGAGGAGTGGTGAATGTGTCAATTTTTCAAAGCATCATTAATCATAAAATCAATACGATAACCGCTGAGGAACTGCTGAAATATGCAGAACAATTTAATATATCAGTGACGAAGCAGCAGGCAGGGAAAATTGCTGAATACTTAAGAGGGAAAAATGTAAATATTTTTGATGATTCCCAACGGGCTCAATTAGTAAAAGAAATTGCCAAAACTGCGGGACCAATAACCGCACGAGAAGTAAATAAATTATTTACGCAATTAACTAAAAAATAAGCTCCGAAATTCAATTCAATCACCATCTATAATTTAGACCAAAAGTAAAAAGCTGTGACGTATCACAGCTTTTTATTTTTATGATTGCATGATTAAATCAAGCAAGTTTTCATTGAATTTTTGCTCTCGAAGCATGTTGATTTCAAACTTATAGGGTGCTTTTTTATTATTTTTATCTTCGCCCACAAATGGCGTTTCTAAAATCTTAGGAACATCTGTCAGTTGTGGATGGTGGACAATATAATTAAGAGCCTTAAAGCCGATATGACCAAACCCGATATTTTCATGTCTGTCTTTTCTCATCCCGACCGCATTTTTACTATCATTAATATGCAAGACCTTTAGTTTGTCCAAACCAATAATTTTGTCAAATTCATTTAAAACTCCATCGAAATCCTCGACAATATTATATCCTGCATCATGGGTATGACAGGTATCAAAGCAAACGGTTAACTTATCACTATAGTTGACACCATCCATAATCATCGCTAATTCCTCGAAAGATTTACCGCACTCCGAACCCTTCCCGGCCATAGTTTCCAAGGCAATTTGCACCTGTTCTTTGCCCGTTAGAACTTCGTTTAACCCTTCGATAATTTTTTTAATCCCAGCTTCTGTTCCAGCACTAACGTGTGCTCCAGGATGCAGCACTATTTGCTTTGCTCCAATTGCCTCTGTTCTTTCAATTTCCGATCGAAGGAACCTAACACCCAATTCAAATGTATCTGGGTTTGTTGTATTTCCGATATTAATAATATAGGGAGCATGGACGATGATTTCTGAGATCCCGTTCTGCTCCATATGCTTGCGTCCGGCTTCAATATTAAGGTCCTCAATTTTTTTTCTTCTTGTATTCTGCGGTGCTCCCGTATAAACCATAAACGTGTTTGCACCGTAGGAAATAGCTTCTTCACTTGCGGCAAGAAGCATGCCTTTTCCACTCATTGATACATGTGATCCTAATTTCAGCATGCCTTTTCTCTCCCTGCATCGATTATTTTTTTCTTTGTTCGATTCTTCGTTCTCTTTTCTTAATTTTATCCATTTCCCACTGCATTTTCTTTTTATATCCCGGCTTAACTTTAGCTGGTTTCTTTACCATTGATTTAGCTTTCTGGTCTGCTTTATCCTCTTGTCTTACACGGGTTTTCCGTTTATTACGCTCATCAATTTTCACAAATTCGTTATTTTTAAGATCAACGTAATTAAATTGAATTCCCATTTTTTCTAATCGATTTAATGCATCTTCATCGGATGCCTCATAGATGGTCAGAGCAATACCCGAATATCCTGCACGAGCCGTTCTTCCAACGCGGTGGATATAAAAATCTAAATCTGAAGGAAGCTCAAAGTTGATAACATGGCTAACCCCTTCAATATCAATTCCTCGTGAAGCAAGGTCTGTCGCAACAATATATTGATATTCCAAATCCTGAATTTGCTTCATCATTTGTTTTCGTTCACGTGGGTTTAAATCACCATGGACACGGCCAACCTTTAACCCTTTTTCATTTAAAAAGTATGCCACTTCTTCAGCCATTTTTTTGGTATTCGTAAATACAATTGCTAAATAGGGGTTATAAGCAAGAAGGGCATCATGAACCAACTGCTTTTTACTCCTATGTCTTGAAGGCAAAAGGTAATGCTCTAAATTTTCTGCTGACTTTCTTTTTGGTTCGATTTGAATTGTCTTTGGATTTTCCATATATTTTTTTAGGAAAGGTTTTAATTTTTCTGGGATGGTTGCTGAGAAAACGAGCATTTGCAGGTTTTCTGGCATTTTACCAGCTACTTTGTCCAAATCCTCAATAAATCCCATGTCTAACATCATATCCGCCTCATCGACGACGAGTATTTCTGCAGTATGAACAAATAGTGCTTTATCGCTCATAAGATCTTTAATTCTTCCCGGAGTCCCTACAACAATATGGGGCTGAACCTTTAATTTTTCAATGGTCCGCTGCTTATCCGTACCCCCAATGTAGCATCTAGTCATAATCGCTTGCTCTGGGTTGGAATGCTCAGTAATTTTTAAAATTTGATGGTAAATTTGAGAGGCTAATTCTCTGGTCGGTGCCGTTATGACCGCTTGTACTTCTTGACGTTTAGGATCAATTTTTTCAAGAATGGGCAGAACATAAGCAAGAGTTTTCCCTGTGCCTGTTTGAGATTGGCCAATTGCACTTTCTCCCTTTAAAACAACGGGAATCATCCGTTCCTGAATTTCAGTCGGTTCGGTAAATCCGAACCCCTTAATAGCATCTATAATAAATGGTTGAAACGTAAAACGATTAAAACGGTTTTCTTTCATATAGTTTCTCCTTATATAAAAAACTTTGGGTTAGTTTTCTTAATTCAGCATGAACAATAGTTTTTATTCCATCATGCAATTATAGTCAATATTCCTCCAAAACTCCAGTTATCTTTCGTTTTAATATCATTTTCTACCTTCTGCCGACTTTTAAACACGTAATTTTCGTCTTTGTCCTGTGTATAATACCTAAACCAATTTAGGGTAAATGCATAATTTAAAGCATGAGGCTTTTTGAAAGGAGGCTAAGAGATGCAACCAAGACCTAGAATGCCTATGCAAGGGGGAATGGGATTAAGTCCCTTTGGGCGCAATAATCAGATGATGAATCCCGGATTTAACCCAATGGGCGGAAGGAATCCAATGATGGGGCCCTCATCCAGACCATTTGGCGGAGGATTTAATCCAATGATGGGGCAAATGATGGGAAGGCCCAATCAAATGAATAGAGGGGGCGGTGGATTACTTTCCAAATTATTAGGAAGAGGAAACCAAGCCGGCGGCTTTATGGGGATGCAAACTGCAGGAAAAGCAGCTTCTGGAGGTGGAGGCCTGCTTCAAACATTAAGTAACCCAGGCGGACTAACAAGCATGTTAAACAATACTCAACAGGTCCTAAAAACAGCCCAGTCAGTTGGTCCAATGATCCAACAGTATGGTCCAATGATAAAAAATCTCCCTGCAATGTGGAAGATTTATAAAGGATTTAAAAACGCTTCAAAAACTACAGATGAGGCAACGGACGAAAATAGCCAACATATTGAATCAGCCTCGGTCGAATCATCCAATCACGAAGAATCTGAAAAAAGAAGTACAAAAAAGAAAGTCCAACGCAAGAAACATCAACACACTTCTGCTTCCAAAAAAACTTCACACCAAAACGGATCTTCAATTCCTAAAATGTATATTTAAATGAAGAATGCTGGAAACAGCATTCTTTTTTTTCCTAAAACTGTTAAGGAAAAATGTATCTTTGTATTATATCTATTAGTTTTATATAATAAATACATAAAACTATGAATCAATGTCTTTTTTAGGGGGACTTTTTAATATGCAAATCATCAAAATTTCACCACGAGGTTATTGCTATGGTGTGGTTGATGCAATGGTCATTGCTCGAAATGCTGCTTTAGATAAAACATTACCTCGCCCTATCTATATTTTAGGGATGATCGTTCATAATAAACATGTTACTGATGCATTCGAGGAAGAAGGGATTATTACCTTAGATGGGAAAAATCGCAAAGATATACTCGATAAAGTGGATTCAGGAACAGTTATCTTTACTGCTCATGGAATTTCTCCAGAAGTTAGAGAGTTAGCTAAAAAGAAAGGGCTTGTAACAATAGACGCGACATGTCCTGATGTAACAAGAACCCATGATCTCATTGAAGAAAAAACAAAACTGGGCTACCAAGTCATCTATATCGGAAAAAAGGGACATCCAGAGCCTGAGGGAGCTCTTGGTGTTGCACCTAGTCTCGTTCACTTGGTTGAAACGCCACAGGATGTTGAAGCATTAACGTTTGATAGTGAAAAGCTGCTTGTAACAAATCAAACCACAATGAGTCAATGGGATGTTGCCGATACGATGAAAAAAGTTCAGGAAAAATATCCACATGTTGAAGTCTATAATGAAATTTGCCATGCAACACAAATTCGCCAAGAAGCAGTTGCCGAACAAGCAACAGAAGCGGATGTAACTATTGTTGTCGGTGATCCAAAAAGTAATAATTCTAATCGACTCGCACAAGTTTCAGAGGAAATTGCTGGGACAAAAGCATATCGCATTGCTGATATTTCCGAGTTAGAAATTGATTGGATTAAAGATGCCAAAAACGTTGCAGTCACATCTGGGGCTTCCACTCCAACACCAATAACCAAAGAAGTTATAACGTTTCTCGAGCAATTTGATCCAAATAATGAAACTACATGGGAACGAAGTAAAAAGGTTCAGTTAAGCAGAATTCTGCCGAAAGTAAAAAAATAGACTAATAAAATAAACGAAAAGAACCGTGCCTCTATGACCGGTTCTTTTCATATTATAAAAATTTGAATGGATCTGTATTTTCTTCTGATGGAAATATCTCTACAGCAAACCCGGAATCCTGGCACATCTTTTGTAAAGTTGCAGTTAACCCTTTTTTCATTACCTTTTCAACATTATGACCTGGATCAATCATATTCAAGCCTTGCATCATTGCGTCATGTGCAGTGTGATAATAAATATCCCCTGTAACATATACATCTGCCCCTTGATATTTGGCATTCATGAAGTATTTATTACCATCGCCGCCTAACACGGCCACTTTTTTAACTTTTGAAGACAAATCGCCAACCACTCGGACATGGGAAACTTCTAATGTCTTCTTCACTTTTTCCGCAAATTCTTCTAATGTCATTTCTGGAACTTTACCGATTCGGCCTAGACCGAGCACTTCTCCTTTGTTTTCAAGCGGATAGACATCATAGGCCACTTCTTCATATGGATGAGCCTTAATCATTGCAGTGATGGTCTTTTTGATCATGGATTCTGGGACAATCGTCTCAAGCCTCACTTCCTCCACTTCTTCTAATCTGCCAGCTTCAC
The DNA here is from genome assembly GCF_019219025.1 of Bacillus sp. sid0103. The sequence goes on from NZ_JAHUWN010000018.1 coordinate 95,106, forward strand.
CAACAAATGGATTAGTATTTTCTCCTGGTAAGAATCGACCTTTACCACTGACTGAAAATGAACAATGACTGTAGTTCCCAATAAATCCTGCACCTGCATTTCCAAGGACTCTCCTGATTTCCTCAGCATGGCTGACTGGAACAAAAACAACTAATTTCTTTAGTTTAGTTTCAAATGTAGGTACTAGAACCTCTGTATCTTCCAGTTCTAGTGCTTCTGCAAGAAGGTCATTTACTCCCCCCGTTGCTACGTCGAGATTCGTATGCGCTGCGTAAACAGCAATATCGTGTTTCAATAATTTTTCAATGATTTTCCCCTGAACGGAATCCGTTAACAAATTCTTAAGGGGGCGATAAATAATCGGATGATGGGCAATAATGAGCTGAACATTTTTTTCAATTGCCTCATCGATTACATTTTCAAGGACATCGAGTGCAATCATGATTCGCTCAACTTTTTTATTTAAACCACCAACTTGTAATCCTATCTTATCTCCCTCCATCGCCAGGCCTTTGGGAGAGAACTGTTCAAACAATTGAATGACTTCGTGTCCATTAGGAATTTTCATTGGTTAAAGCCTCCTTTACAAGCTTAATTTTACCGATGATTTCTTGTTTTTTTTCTAATGTTTCAGGTGATTGAGCAGCATTTTCAAGAGCCTCATATATACGTTCCCAGTTTTTCAATTCTGCTGTCCATTTCTTCTTAAAAGTCTCATCCTGTTTTTGAACAAGGAAAGGGCCTACTAACAATCCTAGATCTTGATTTTTATTATACGGCTTATTCGGGTCCCCCTTTTCTCCGATTAAAATTTCGTATATTTTCCCATCTTCTTCGAGTATTTCTTCAGCAATTAGTTCCCAATTATTATCAATAAACCATTTCCTAATCGAAATCGCACTAATATTCGGTTGTAACACAAGGCGCTTGACTGACGATAACTTATTTCGACCATTTTCTAAAATACTTGCAATTAAAGCTCCGCCCATTCCAGCGATAGTAATACAATCGACTTCACCATCTTCTATAACCTCTAGACCATCACCCATTCGCACCGAAATGATATTAGCCAATCCTTCTGCTAAAACATTTCTTTCAGCTAATTGAAATGGACCTACTGCAACTTCACCTGCTATCCCAAATGATAACCCTTTGTTTTTCGCTAGGAAACAAGGTAAATATGCATGGTCTGAGCCAATATCTGCAACCCTAGCTCCACTTGGAACATATTTAGCAACCGATGCCAGCCTAGCTGACAATTTGTCTGTATTCAATCATACCACCACTTTTTTATGTAATTATTATAGTATAAAAAAAGTCCTTCACAGATGCAAAGGACCTTTTTTAATTATTTAATTGTTGCTAACCAGTCTGCCATAGCAGCTGCTTGTTCTTCTGGAACAAGTCCTGCTGGCATGCCTGTACCCTTACCTTTTGTTACAAAGGTCATTATTTCTTCCTTAGAATACTTGCTGCCAACACCTTTAAGTGATGGTCCTACAACCCCTTGGTACTGATCGCCATGACAGCCAATACAAGTTTGCTTGTAAATGTCTTCTGGCTTTGATGCGGACACTTCAGTTTTCTCAGTGCCTTCCCCTTTATCCTTCGCAATTTCTTTCATATCACCAAGGCCTTTGAAAGACAAAATTAACATAATCGCAATTCCAAAAACCATGATGAGAACGTAAGGAATAACCGGATTTCGCTTCATGATATAACCTCCCTTATGTACAAACGTGAGTAAATATGAAAATAGTCTACAAACAACTACTATTTTACTTGAAAAAGAACAGAAGGAAAAGCCCTAAACTTATTTTATCACTATAATCTTACGAAAAAAAAGAAAACAGGCTAAATTAGTCTAAAATATCTATTTAGCCCGTTCTTATCTTTTGCTATTTTATTTTTTTAACACCCAATTAATCTTGAAATGACCATTCTTTGTACTTCCGATGTACCTTCACCAATTTCAAGCAACTTGGCATCCCTCATCATTCTCTCTACATGATATTCCTTCATATATCCATAACCGCCATGAATTTGAACAGCCTGATTGGTTACCTCCATGCAAATTTCTGATGCGTAGAGTTTACACATCGCCGATTCCTTAGAAAATGCTCTACCTTGATCCTTTAACCACGCTGCTTTATACACCATATTCCGAGCTAATTCGATTTTCAGAGCCATGTCCGCAAGTTTAAACTGTATTGCTTGGAAGGACGAAATAGACTTTCCAAACTGCCGTCTTTCCTTTGCATAGGATAGAGCTTTTTCATAGGCCCCCTGAGCAACGCCTACTGCCATTGCACCAATTCCTATACGTCCACCATCCAGGGTAATTAAAAACTGTTTAAAACCCTCTCCACGCTTTCCTAAAAGGTTCTCAACTGGCACTTGTACATCCTCTAACACTAATTCCGTTGTATTAGATGAATTTAAGCCCATTTTTTCATAGTTATCAATAATGGTGAACCCCCGAGCATTTGTCGGAACAATAATAGCACTTATTTCTTTATTTCCGTCCTTCTCACCCGTCACAGCAGTCAAAGAAAGATGTTGGGCATAACTAGCATTCGTAATAAAACATTTGTTTCCGTTTATGACAAACATACCATTTTCTTCACGGGCAGAAGTTCTAGTCCCTCCAGCATCTGATCCAGCATTAGGCTCTGTAAGGCCAAAAGCACCAAAGGATTCCCCAGTACAAATTGGCGTCAGGAATTTTAATTTTTGCTCCTTGGTGCCAAATAAATGCAGCGGTGCACCTCCTAAAGAAATATGGGCAGAATAGGTGATTCCCGTCGAGGCGCATACTCTGCTTAATTCTTCGGTTACAATCGCAAAGCTAACCGTATCTGCTCCTCCTCCGCCATATTCTTCTGGAAAAGGCAGTCCCATAATTCCCATCTCAGCTAATTTCTTAAATATTTCAACTGGAAATTTCTTTGTTCGGTCTCGCTCAATTGCACTAGGCGCAACTTCCTCATCCGCAAACTGACGCATGGTCCGTTTGATCATATCTTGTTCAGAAGTTAAATCAAAATTCATGTTCATCCCCCTTATAAAAAACTTTGAAGGCGCTTTCTTTTCTATTATAAGAGGAATTATCTTTTATTCCCAATACTTTAAATTTTTTAAATATAATCTATTATTTGGGTATAGTTATTATTAAAATAAAAGTAACGAACAAATATTATAATTTCACTACCATGATAATGGAAAACCAATTCCATCCTTTTTTCACAAAAATAAAATATCAAAACCATGTTAGGAATTACTCATGTCTATTTGCAAAATGAGAGACAATTCAGTAAAATGGAGTCAAATACAGTAAGTGCTTACATTTCCAAATTGAAAATTACCTGGTTTGTCATATGATTAATCCAAAAAAAATAGCTTACTTCATGATATGAAGTAAACTATTTATTATTAGATATTTTATTCTAAGAAATCTTTTAGACGTTTACTGCGGCTAGGGTGGCGTAATTTCCGCAAGGCTTTTGCTTCAATTTGTCGGATACGTTCACGGGTAACACCAAAGACTTTACCTACCTCTTCAAGTGTACGAGTTCGGCCATCATCCAGTCCAAAACGCAAGCGAAGGACATTTTCTTCCCTGTCAGTCAGTGTATCTAGTACATCTTCAAGCTGCTCTTTTAATAATTCATAAGCTGCATGTTCTGAAGGTGAGGTTGCATCTTGATCTTCAATAAAATCACCAAGATGGGAATCATCTTCTTCACCAATTGGTGTTTCAAGGGATACTGGTTCTTGGGCAATTTTTAAAATTTCCCTAACCTTATCAGGTGTAAGATCCATATCTTCACCAATTTCTTCTGGCGTTGGTTCACGGCCAAGATCCTGAAGTAATTGACGCTGAACACGAATTAGTTTATTAATGGTTTCAACCATATGCACTGGAATACGGATTGTCCTTGCTTGGTCAGCAATTGCACGTGTAATGGCTTGACGAATCCACCATGTTGCATAGGTACTAAACTTGAACCCTTTTTGATAATCGAATTTTTCAACGGCCTTAATTAATCCCATATTTCCTTCCTGGATAAGATCAAGGAATAACATGCCTCGGCCGACATACCGCTTGGCAATGCTAACAACCAGCCTTAGGTTTGCCTCTGCAAGACGGCGTTTGGCTTCTTCGTCGCCCTGTTCAATGCGGAGCGCCAGTTTCTTTTCCTCGTCTGCGGAAAGCAGGTCAACCCGGCCAATTTCTTTTAGGTACATACGAACTGGATCATTAATCTTAACACCTGGAGGGACGCTAAGATCATTTAGATCAAATTCATCATCATCACCTTTTGCTAATTGCTTTGGATTTGGATCTTCCTCATCACTATCACCAACTAGTTCAATACCTTGATCACCGAGGAACTCAAAAAATTCTTCCATTTGGTGAGAATCTAAATCATAATTAGCTAATTTCTCAGCAATATCATCATAGGCAAGGACGCCGGTTTTTTTACCCAGTGCCGTTAACTGGTCTTTCACTTGTTCAAAAGTGAATTCATTTTCCACTTCTTTTGAACGGGCTGATTTTTCAGCAGCCATATGTCCCCCTCCTTCCAGAATCAAAGACAGTAAAAATGGAATCTATAGAGATTTACGCAATTGAATGATTTCCATTGCAATTGCAGCAGCTTTAGTAAGATCACTCTGTCGCTCTGCTTCTTTTTGTTCCACTTCTTTTTCTTTTATCTTTAACAATTTTTGATAATTCAACACCTGTTTGATATAATCAGTTAATTCTTGATTGGTTAACTCATCGTTTATGGACATCATTTCAATGTTTGCAACCATTCTTCTGAGATTATCATCTTGAATATAGGACAAAAATGCACTTGAATCAGGTTGGAAATGATCTTCATAAAATGCTAATAGATAGGTTATTATTGCCTGATGTTCATCAATATTAAACGTATTTCCTTGCATTAAATCCTGTACTTTATACGCCACATCTCGATCCTTTAACATGTGAGCAATTAAACGTCTTTCTGCGGTGTAATGTGCAGGCTTAAGTTTATTATCTTGCTTTGGGATTAAAACAGGCTTATTAACATTTTGCTTATTCCCTGATGACTTTCTTTTATCTGAGAAGAATATCTCCTTCTGCTGCTGTTTTAAAGCATCCAATGATAGCGAAAATTCAGCTGCTAACTGCCGCAAATAGTGATCCCTTTCAACGGCTTTATCCAACATGCTGATTTCCTTAATTATCACTTCGATATATGCAAGCCTATCTCCTTCAAGTTGCAGATTTTTACCTCTGCGAAAATAAAGAAATTTAAATGCCATCCAGGTTAGACTTGCACCGATAACCTCGTTACGGAATTTTTCTGGGCCATTCTTTTTAATATATTCATCAGGGTCCATTCCATCAGGCATCATCGAAACCTTTACTTGAAAGCCGGCATTGGTAAGATGATTTCCCGCACGAAACGCTGCCTCAATTCCCGCCTTATCAGAATCGTAGCAAATCGTTACGGATTGGACACTTTGCCGTAAGAGGGCTATATGTTCATCTGTCAAGGAAGTCCCCATCGTGGCTATCCCATTTTCCACACCAGAGCGATCTGCGGAAATTACATCTGCAAATCCCTCAAATAAAACAGCATATTGCGATTTTTTTAAAATTGGCTTCGCATTATGGTAGTTGTATAAAATTTTACTTTTATTAAAGATTGGCGTTTCAGGGCTATTTAAATATTTTGGCTCTTCGGCCCCCAGTGATCTCCCTGAAAAAGCAATCGTATTGCCGTTTCGGTCAAAAATCGGAAACATAATCCGATCTCTAAATCGATCGAAATAAGTCCCATCCCTTTCCCGTTTGATAATTAAACCGGCTTTCTCCATCCATTCTGGCGGGAAATCTCGTTTAGAAAGAAATTTAAAAACATAATCCCATGAATTTAAAGAATACCCAATTTGGAACTTATCAATGGATTCTCGGGTAAAACCTCTGCTCAGCAGATACTCCAATGCATGTTGACCTTCTTTTGTATTTACTAGCAAATGATGGTAAAATTTCTGTAATAGCTCATGGGCTCCTAAAAAAGCTTGGTGCTCTTCTGAAACCTTTTTCTCACCGTATCCGCTAGATACACTAATTTCAAGGTCAATATTTGCCTTCGCAGCTAGTTTAATGGCTGCTTCTTGGAATGAGATGCCTTCCAATTCCATTAAAAAAGAAAAAATATTACCGCCTGCGCCACAGCCAAAGCAATGGAAAATTTGTTTATCAATTGATACAGAAAATGATGGGGTACTTTCTCCATGGAATGGACATAATCCGAAGTAATTTCGCCCCTGTTTCTTCAGTTGAACATAATCGCTGATTACTTCGACAATATCAACAGCCTGACGAATTTGATTAATCTTTTCTTCGGCAATACGCTCTGCCATGAAAACAACTCCATTTGTACTATCAGGTATTCGGCAGGCACTCTTTAAATTCCTGCAAATTTCGACAAAATTTTTGTTAATTCTGTCTTAACTCTTTCTTGATCTACGGGTTGAAAGGGTTTTGCCCTTTTCCTAGCCTTTGCATTAAAAAAACGTGAGACAAGGGCAGTTTGTATTCCTTTTTCCTCAAAGAATATCCTATTTGGTGATAAAACTTGAACATCTTAAGCAGTAAAGTGGATGCCAGTCCAATATCCTGCGTAATTGTTATATCCCCTTTCACCGCATAATTCATAATGAATAAATTGGCAGCTTCCTTCCCAGCGTCAACATATTTCCAGTCTGTCTGCATATGTAGAATTTTCTTCTTTCATATGATGATCGCAGGAGGCAGCAAAAAGTACACGGACACTAACTCCAATGCAATTTCGACAATCTCCGCTTTAACCGGACATGAATCTGCATCGACATATCTAGTCGGATTGCCTTTACATAAGTATTAATTCTACATCACTCCGCATATTCCTTCTTTAACAATTAACTTTTGTAAAAGGGTTTATGTCGAATTCTTTTTAGGGGGTCCTCTTGACATCTAACAATAAATAGTTTATTCGTTCATAAGCAAGTCTAAACCTAAAAAGATATATTTTTATCACAATTTTTTATTATAGTACATTTATTATCATTTTACCATAACTTTTTATCATTATTATTCCACTATCTATCAGAAGAAAACACATAATCAGATGATTATGTGCTACACTCTCCCTTTTTGAATATAATTTAAGATAACATTAGCCGTTTCTTCTACCGCTTTATTGGTAACATCAATAACAGGGCAATTTATTTTTTTGACTATTTTTTCAAAAAAGATTAACTCTGCCTTTATCCTGTCAAGCGTTGCATAACTTGCCTTATCATTTAAACCTAATGAAATTAATCGTTCCCGCCTAATATTATTTAACTTTTCAGGACTTATTTTCAAACCAAAGCATTTCTCGCTTGGGACCCTATAAAGTTCTTCTGGAGGGTCGACTTCAGGTACCAGTGGAACATTGGCCACCTTTAATCGTTTATGAGCTAGATACTGTGAAAGTGGTGTCTTTGAAGTCCTGGATACCCCTATTAAAACAATATCTGCTTTTAATATTCCTCTCGGGTCACGACCATCATCATATTTTACAGCAAATTCGATTGCTTCCACCTTTTTGAAATAATCTTCGTCTAGTTTTCGAACAAGGCCTGGTTCACATAAAGGTGTTTTTCCACTAAACTGTTGAATCTGATCCATGATAGGACCTATTAGATCAACAGCAAGAATCCCCTCTTCTTCTGCTCTTCTCTTGATATATGTACGCATATCAGGTTTGACAAGTGTAAATGCAACCATTGCTTTATCCAATAAAACAAGTGAAAGAACCTCATCAATATGTTCCTTATCCTCAACATAAGGGAATCTTTTTAATGCCATTCCTGAGCCATTGAATTGACTTATTGCAGCTTTCGTAACTAATTCAGCCGTTTCCCCCACTGAATCGGATACAACATATATAATTGGCAAACTCATTCTCCCTCAACAACCCCTCTACTCGTAATCTTGTTACTCATTGCCTAATGCAACAAAGGCTTTTGTAATGTTTGTTTTCGTTATTCTGCCGATTACCTCAAAACCATTTTCTGTTTTTCGAACCACTGGAAGGGCATCGATTTGTTTTTCAATTAATTTTTTAGCGATATCAATTAATAAATCTTCCCGTTCGCACATTGTGATATTAGGCATTCTAGTCATAATAATATTAACAGGAATGGTAGTCAGTTCTTGTTTACCTATACTTGCTCGGAGCAAATCTTTTCTGGATAATACTCCAACAAGAATGGTGTTTTGATCTACTACGAATAATGTACCCACATCCTCGAGGAACATTGTACAGATTGCATCGTAGACGGAGATATTTTCATTCACAACAACAGGAATAGATTGATAATCTTTTACGTATATTTTTTGTAAATTTTCGGTTAAAAGCTGTGCCCCTGATTTCCCGGTATAAAAATACCCTACACGCGGTCTTGCATCCAAATAACCAGCCATCGTTAAAATAGCAAGATCCGGCCTCAATGTTGCCCTGGTCAAGCTTAATTGCTCTGCAATATGTTCCCCGGTAATTGGCCCATTTTCTTTGACAATTTGCAAAATATGTTCTTGCCGTTTGGTCAGTTCGATTGTTCACACCACCTTTTTATTTACCATTTGGCTGTGTTATACCTGTATGTTGATTTGCGCTCCAGGCGCGTGCGGTTTGCGGGCGGCACGGGCTGCCTCCTCGGCGCTTAGCGCCTGTGGGGTCTCCCCAGCCCCGTACTCCCGCAGGAGTTACGCCTTTCGCTCCTATCAACATGGCCAATCTAACAACAATAACCGTTAACACAGCCTACTATATAGAAGGGATTTTGCCTTCAAAGGCTATACTTTATTAGGAACATTATATACTAATGAATCTATTAAGAAAACTCGCCAACTGGCGAGTTTTCAATTAAAACATCATTTTTTCTTGTAAAAAGCTAACTAGTTCAACTATTGGGATCCGTTTTTGTTCCATTGTATCACGGTCTCGAACTGTAACCATGTTGTCTTCTTTAGAGTCGAAATCATAAGTGATACAGAACGGTGTACCAATTTCATCATGACGACGATAGCGTTTTCCAATCGAACCTGATTCGTCAAAATCCACTGAGAAATGTTTCGCTAAAGACGCGAAAACTTCACGAGCTTCATCAGACAATTTCTTTGATAACGGAAGGACAGCTGCTTTAAACGGTGCTAAAGCAGGGTGGAAATGCATGACCGTTCTTGATGTTCCATCCTCTAGCTGCTCTTCATCGTAGGCATCAATTAAGAATGCTAACGTAACTCGATCTGCTCCTAAAGATGGTTCAATACAATAAGGGACATACTTTTCATTTGTTTCAGGATCAAGATAGTGGAAATCCTCACCTGAATACTCCATATGCTGCTTCAAGTCATAATCCGTTCTGGATGCAACTCCCCATAGTTCACCCCAACCGAACGGAAACTTATACTCAAAATCAGTTGTCGCGTTACTGTAATGGGATAATTCATCTTCGGAGTGGTCACGAAGTCGTAAATTCTCTTTTGTTAGGCCTAATGACATTAACCATTCTTCAGCAAATTGCTTCCAATAGTCAAACCATTTCAGTTCCTCGCCAGGCTTACAGAAAAATTCAAGTTCCATTTGTTCAAACTCTCTTGTTCGGAACGTGAAATTCCCCGGGGTAATTTCATTTCGGAAACTTTTACCGATTTGAGCGATACCAAATGGCATTTTCTTTCTCATGGTCCGCTGTACATTTTTAAAGTTCACAAAAATACCTTGTGCTGTTTCAGGGCGAAGGAAAATTTCATTTGTACTAGATTCTGTAACGCCTTGGAAAGTTTTAAACATTAAGTTGAACTGACGAATTCCAGTAAAGTCATGGCTGCCACAATCTGGGCAGGCGATATTATGCTCTTTTACCAACTCTTCCATTTTTTCAAATGGTAAGCCATCAACAACCATTTCAATACCCTTTTCATCTAAAGCATTTTCAATTAATTTATCGGCACGATGACGGGCTTTACAATTTTTACAATCAATCATTGGATCATTAAAGTTGCCAATATGTCCTGACGCTTCCCAAGTACGCGGATTCATCAAGATACTAGCATCTAGACCCACATTATATGGGGACTCTTGGACGAATTTTTTCCACCATGCCTGCTTAATATTATTTTTGAATTCAACACCTAACGGGCCATAATCCCAAGTATTGGCAAGCCCTCCGTAAATTTCTGAACCTGGAAAAATAAATCCTCTGTGTTTTGCATGTGAAACGATTTGTTCCATTGTTACACTCATTGAAATTGCTCCTTTAGATAAAGTTTATTAAAAACAAGGCTTGTTGAACTTGCCTGTTGATTTCCACTCCAATCAACAGGGTGCCAAAATCAACAATAAGCTTTAACATTGCCAAAAACAAAAAAACTCTCGTTCCTATGCTAGATTAGCATAGGGACGAGAGTTACCCGCGGTTCCACCCTATTTGCTGCAAAAAAGCAGCCTCTTTTATCGTGTTATTTAACACAAAGATTGCTCAGGAACGCCTTTCTTAGTGCTCTATACCCTAGCTTTCACCACCCTAGGTTCGCTTTTATAGAGGGATACTAAGTACTCTTCTCCGTCACTGCAATTATTTAATTTAGACTATTTACGCACAATTCATCAATCAGTATTACTAGATGCTTCATGGCAACTTTTCGTAAAAACATTTGCGAAAATCGCCTAAAAACTAGTAAATCACCCTTATAAAACTCCCTGAGTAACAAGTTTACGAAAAGAGCCTTTGTTAAAGAAAATAATAACGAAAACTCCAAACATTGTCAACAAGACGATCATAAGAGATTACGAAATTTATCCATAGAATTAAGAAACTTCTTGGATTTAAGATGCAAACCTGAATACTCTTCATAGTAGGCAGTAATAACCTTTTTAAGTTCCGCCTTCGTCTCTTCTTTAACAGAAATATTTCCTAACCTTGAAAGATCAAAATAATAAAATACCCTTAATAATTTTACCGCAGATGCTGATATTTTAAGATGATACGGATCTTTATCGAGACAACGATGACAAATAAACCCGCCTTCACGAATCGAAAAGGAAAAATGTCCGTCTGTGCTTCCGCAAACGGAACATTGATTTAAGATCGGGTTTAAACCCATCACATTTAACATTTTCATCTCATAAATATTCATAAGAATATCAGGGTCATATCCTTCATTCAAAAAATTTAATGTTTGAAAAAGTAATTCAAAATGAAAAGGATTTGGTTTTTTTTCTTCCGTACATTTATCGGTTAATTCGACAATATAACTAGCATATGCCGTTAAAAAAATGTCTTCACCAATCGATCGCAAGGAAGATGCTGTTTCTCCCTGCTGCAAGCTCCCTAAACCAGATCCTCTTGCAATTAAAAAATAACCGTGTGTAAAAAGTTGTGTGATGGAGGAAAGGCGGCTGTTAGGCTTTTTGGCACCACGAGCCATTACTCCAACCTTTCCCCATTCCCTAGTATATAAAGTCACAATTTTATTAGTTTCACCATAATCTGTTGTTCTAATAACGATGCCTTCACACTTCTGAAGCATTATTGTCACCTTCTAAAGTAGCACGAAGACAAACTTATGAAACGGGAAAATCGATTTGTGCTAGCTCATCATTCAGATTTCCGGGTATTTCTTGGTTTTCCTTCTCTAATTCTTTAATGAGAAGATATGTGTCAATATTACCTGTTTGGAGGAATACTTTCCACGTAAAATCCATCATCGAAAACCCCACCTTTCATATTTAGACTAGCTGTCACTCGGTCCCAAACCTTACAATTATCATAGCCTGCCAGCGCATAAATCATAAGTCAAAATATTTGTTAATGTTGTCCATGCATAATTTAAAATAAACGGTAATATTTTAGTTAGGGTTAATAGATAAGCGGAAGCGCCTTGGTCAGCCCCGACAAGCATAAGACGCACCCTGCAAGAAGGCGCTTTTTGCCGTCTTCAGGGAGTGGCTTAGACCAAAGAGGGGCTAATGCTGTAGCAAGCCAATATTAATCAATATTCATCTTCATTGAAACCATAATCTCGAAGCTGGGACATCTTGTTGCGCCAATCTTTTTGCACTTTTACCCATAACTCTAAGTACACTTTTGATCCCAATAGATTCTCAATATCTGCTCGTGCACGCTTACCAATTTCTTTTAACATGCTGCCTTGCTTGCCAATAATGATTCCTTTTTGTGAATCACGTTCAACAATTACTGTTGCCATTACATCAATCATATCTTTCCCCTCACGACGTTCCATTTTATCTAGAACGACAGCTAAAGAATGGGGAATTTCTTCTCGGGTTAAGTGAAGAGCTTTTTCCCTTATTAATTCGGTAATAATAAAGCGTTCCGGATGATCTGTTACTTGGTCTGCTGGATAGTATTGCGGGCCCTCTGGCAAGAAAGACTTAATCTGTTCAAGCAATCGTTCCACATTATTACCTTCTAGCGCTGAAATGGGCACAATTTCTTTAAACGGATATTTTTCTTGATATGATTCAATAATTGGCAATAAATTGTCAGGATGGACTTGATCAATTTTATTAATGACAAGAAAGATTGGTGTATTTACTGTTTGAAATTTTTCAAGAATAAATTCTTCGCCACGGCCAAATCCTTCTTCTGCATTTACCATAAATAAGATTAAATCTACCTCTTTTAGTGTATTCACTGCAACCTTCATCATAAAATCGCCAAGTTTATGTTTTGGTTTATGAATACCTGGTGTATCAATAAAAATCATCTGGGCATCATCTACAGTTAACACGCCTTGGATTTTATTACGAGTGGTTTGCGCCTTATCACTCATAATCGCAATTTTTTGGCCAATTACGCGATTCAGATATGTGGATTTCCCTACATTTGGCCGGCCAATAATTGAAATAAAACCTGACTTATAACCTTTGTTTGAGTTCTCATTATTTAACATGAAGATCCTCCGGTGTAAAAGCTCCAGGCAATAAATCTTCAACAGTTAATTCTAAAATATCCCCTTTTAAATTTGTAAGAATAACCGTCATATCTTTGGAGCATAATTCTGAAATTACTTGCCGGCAAGCACCACATGGGGAGCAAGGGCGGTCTGTATCTGCAACTACTGCAAGCATTTGAAAATCCTTATCTCCCTCTGAATAGGCTTTAAATAAGGCAGTACGCTCTGCACAGTTACACATACTATATGCAGCATTTTCTATATTACAGCCATGATATACTTTTCCATCTTTTGATAATAATGCAGCTCCCACTCCGAACTTGGAGTATGGAGCATAGGCTTTTTCTCTTGCCCTTTTGGCTTCTTCTATTAGGTGTTCGATGTTCACTAGTGTTCTTCCCTTCAAGCAGGAATCTGCTGTTTCTTTATTTTACCTCAAAATTCATTGAAAATCATTACTTAAAGTCAAAAAAATTCAAAAAATTAGAATTTTCTCATAAATCAACCTGTCTTCATTTTTGGGTTGATAAATCATTTTACCTAATTCGCAATTCCATTTCAAATTATGGTCAAAGCACATTTCCACTGCCTTAAAACAGCTCTAGAACATAGGGTAAAAAAATAACGATCCCAATGGTGACTGCAAGAATGGCATAAATAAATACGGCTCCTGCAGCCAAATCTTTTGCCTGTTTTGCATAAGGATGATACTCTCCTGTAACGAGATCAACAACTCGTTCAATCGCTGTATTGACCAATTCCAACGCAAACATTCCCCCTATAGCAAAGAGGATTAATAACCACTCCATTTTAGTGATTGAAAAATAATACGAGATAAGTAAAACAACAATCGAGCTATAGAAATGGAAGCGCATATTTTTCTCGGACTTTAGGGCAGTGGCTATCCCCGCGATGGCATAGGAAAATGACTTTAAAAACCCTAAACGTGACTGTTTATCGTTTAAGTCCATATTCATCTAAAATTTCTTTCTGTAGTGTAAACATTTCTTTCTCTTCTTCTTCTGTCATATGATCAAAACCGAGAAGATGCAAGAATCCATGTACAGCCAGAAAACCTAGTTCTCGTAAAAAAGAATGGCCATATTCTTCAGCCTGCTCCATCGCTTTAGGAACAGAGATAATAATATCACCTAGAACACGGGGCATATCAGCGCCTACTAGTTCCACTTCACCTTCCCCCAGTTCTTCCATAGCAAACGAAATAACATCGGTTGGCTTGTCTTTATCACGGTATTCTCGGTTAATCTCCTGTATTCTTTCATTTGAAACAAATGTGACCGACACTTCACTATGCAATTCCACATTTTGTTTCTTCGCAGCAAAGTTAATGATTCTTTCGATTTCAAGCATTTGTTCTTCTGTAAGTTGTTCGGTTTCGTCGATACAATCGATTAGTAATGTCATGCTTGCTTCACCTTCTTTATCATTTCTGGATACTCAATTCTCGAGTGAAAAATCCCTTTTAAGGTTTCACATAAAGCTTCCGATACAGTTTCAATTTCTCTCATGGTGAGATCACATTCATTTAATTGTCCATCTTGAAGACGATCTGAAACAATTTTCTTGACCAGCGATTCAATTAACTCAGGAGTCGGCTGGGATAGTGAGCGAACAGCTGCTTCCACACTATCTGCAATTCCAACAACGGCTGACTCTTTTGTTTTCGCCTTGGGTCCAGGGTAACGATAGTCTTCTTCCTTAACTTCACTATCAGCTTGAACAGCTTTGTGATAAAAGAATTTTAACAATGTGGTACCATGATGCTGTTCTGCGATTTCGATAATTTCTTTCGGCATATGGTATTTTTTCAAAATTGCAGCACCATCTGTGACATGGGCTATAATAATATTCGCACTTTTATCAGGCGGGAGGCGATCATGAGGATTCTCAAGATGCATTTGGTTTTCAATATAAAAGTTAGGACGTTTCGTTTTTCCGATATCATGATAATAGCTTCCTACTCTGGCTAAAAGCCCATTAGCCCCGATAGCTTCACAAGCTGATTCCGCTAAATTTGCGACCATTACACTATGGTGATATGTACCTGGTGCCTCCATTAAAATCTTTCTAAGCAATGGATGATTTGGATTAGAAAGTTCTATTAGCTTCATGGTTGACAAAATCCCAAAACTTGCCTCAAAAAATGGCAGGAGTCCAATCGTTAATACAGCTGAACCGATCCCTGAAACAAGTGCTGTAATGAGATAATATCCATACTCAATTCCAGAGAAGTGTCCATTTGGTAAATACATTAAGGCTAAGATTGTCAGTAGATTTACCAGAGCCGCAAAGGTGCCCGCTTGCAATATCTTCGAACGGCGATTTTGATTACTTAAGAATAGGATACCCGCTAATGAACTGAACAGAATATAAATGCCCTCTGAAAAATTTAAAGTCCCAGTAATACCTTCATTAAATAAGATGCTGCCGCAAACCGCCATAATTATTGACATTAGCGTTGCAAGTTTTTCATCAATTAATATCTTTATTAGCATCCCACCTAAAGCAGCAGGGTATAGATAGCCAATTCCGGCATAATTAAAAATTTGCAGCATACTGATGATTTTCATAATTAGGATCGTCAGAATGAAAATGATCCCAAACAACAACAAGTCTGTCTGCCTTTTTTCTGGGAGCAATTTTATATGAGAAAAATAAAAATAGATAGCTGATAGAATGATCGTTACTAGCATGATTAATCCAATAAAAGGTTTGAACGGTCTCTCAGTATCTAGGAGGCCGACTAACTTTAATTGTCGATAAATATCCTGGTTAATTAATTCGCCCTCTTCGACAATGATTTGCCCCTGTAGGATTTTGGCTGGCTCCACACTTTCTACAGCTTGCTGTCGTAGTTCTTCCGTTGCATTCGGGTCATAAAATTCATTTTGAATAATAGCATACCTGCCTAATTCAATGACACCATTTCTTAAATTATCATTTAAAGTTGTATATTTTAATTCTTCCTCTACCCGTTTTTTGGCATTCTCCACTTCATCTGCAGAAATTCGTTGTGCCATTACATTATTGATGGCCGTAACGGTTAAATCCTTTGCAATCGACAATTCATCATTACTGGCTTGTACTAAAGCAGCGAAAACCTGTTCAGAAAGTGCTTTGGACACATTTGGTGTTAATTTTGCTTTTAAACGACTAATTTTTTCTGAATCACTTGGCTCCGTTTTTGCAGGATTTTCGTCGGTAACTAGCTCGGCATGCTTTTTAATTTCTTCTTCGATTTCATCATTCATTTCAACAGTTGCTTGAAAAATAGAGCTAATTAAATCCACTCGATTTTGGGTGTACTCTTTTTTTAATGTATAGACGTCCTGTACCTGGTCGAGAGCGTCCTTACGCTTATTTTCTGTACTTTTCTTATCTTCGACTGTCCCTGGTGATCGAATGGTTTTTTCTGCAACGGAAAACAGATTTAAATCTAATTTCTCAGGTTTCACATTACTATACATCGCAGCAAATAACACAGTACCTAACACAATAAAAAATAGAACTAGAAAAAAAGATATATCCAGCAGTTTACGTATCCGTATGAAGTATTGCTGAAGTTTACCCAACTATATCCCTCCAAGCACTGCCCTTCTAAAAAAGATTCATATTGAACATAACTCATTTCTCAAAAATTGTCATATTTTCACTGTTCTTGCTTCATGTAAAATGATAACAGTTTTTCGAAGAAGTTTCATCTTCTTTAGGAGAAGATTTGTGTGAAGCACCTACACCTATATTAGCAAAAAAGAGGTAAACCTTTAAATAGGTCTACCCCTCTTGTTATGGTTGAATGGTTTTCTTTTCATAAGCCTCAATAATTTTGCCAACGAGTGGATGACGAACCACATCTGTTTGTTCTAAAAAGATAAAAGAAATACCGTTGACATTTTTTAAAATTGCTTCTGCTGCAACCAATCCGGATTTTGCTCCTTTTGGCAAATCAATTTGTGTCTGATCACCCGTTATAACCATTTTGGAACCGAAGCCAAGTCTCGTTAAAAACATTTTCATTTGTGCATGTGTTGTATTTTGCGCCTCATCAAGTATGACAAAAGCATCATCCAATGTCCGTCCCCTCATGTAGGCAAGAGGAGCAATTTCAATTGTCCCTCGTTCCATTAACCGTTGTGTATGCTCTGCCCCTAATACATCATGGAGAGCATCGTATAATGGCCGTAAATATGGATCCACTTTTTCCTTTAAGTCCCCTGGTAAAAACCCAAGACTTTCCCCCGCCTCTACAGCTGGTCTTGTTAAGATTATTTTATTCACCTGGCCATTTTTGAGAGCATTAACAGCCATCACAACTGCTAAATAGGTTTTACCTGTTCCTGCTGGACCTATCCCAAATACAAGGTCAGTTTTCTTTATTGCCATGACATATTGTCTTTGACCTAGTGTCTTTATTCGAATAGTCTTTCCTTTAACATTTTTGCCGATTTCTTCTTCATATAAATTGACGAAATATTCTAATGTCCCAGCATTCGCCATTTGGACGGCATATAGGACATCTCTTTGGCTGATATTTATCCCTTTACGGATCACCATCATTAATTTATTCAGGATCTGACTTGCCAGGAATACTTTTTCTTCATCCCCTGACAAACTAACAGCCTCACCACGAGTAATAACAGTAACACCTAGCTCCTGTTCAATAATTTTTAAATTGGAATCAGAATTGCCTAGCAAACTAATTGCTTCTGCTGGATTTTCAAGCTGTACACTTATGGTAGTTAACTTTTCTGTCATTCACTAGTCTCCTTGGAAATCGGTTGTCCGACCGCAATATTTTCAATTACCTTAAAATGAATATCCAGTATAACTTTACCATCTTTATTTGCTTTGTGTAAAATTTTTTCATCCTTAATGATAGCATCTTCATCTAAACGGCCATTTATTTGTTTTTTTGCAAGTTCTATCGCAATTTGTTGTGCCTCCTGAATCGTATAGGTTCGCTCCACATCCTCTCGTTCGCGGAGGGTCTTATTGAGATAAGAAATTGGCAATTCCCACTTCAAGAAATGAACCTTATGAACATTCGTTTCTGTTTCATAGTTACTGAATTCAGGCTTTCCAAATCCCCAAACAGGGAGTTCAAGATTACCAATAACAATAAAATGCTTTTCCTTTTCTTTGCCGTTATAAACTTTAAAGTTGGTTACTAACGGAAGTTCTACGTGACTTTTATACCACGTTTCCCCCCATACTTCACCCTTAGCGGCAACCAATTCCGGATTTTCTTCTTGACCGAATGCACCTGAGACAAGGAGCTGCCCCGCTTCGACGTGATCATTAATATCCACCATTTTTTGACCATTTTCTATATACATATTCACAATTACCGCTTTCTTTTTGGCAATTAGATTCCTCGGTGATAATTTCTCCGGCTTTTTGGGCTCATTTTTTTCGACTACTTGGAGGTGGAAGGTTGTCCCTTTTAACTCCACACCAACCCATGTTAAGTCTCCAACATTATTAGTCAACCGCCGTTGAATCCCTTCCACATTATCTACAAAAAACTGCAGCTTACCTATCTTTACACCCATCTTGTCCAATTCTTTACGGATCTGGTACTCAGTCGCTGGTTTTGCCCCTTTTATTTCTATCCCCCAGATAACATTGGATAGAAACATTAATAGGAACAAGAAAAGTCCGGCCCCCGCTAAAAAGCCGCTATTTTTTAGCATTCTTCGAATTAAAAAAGGCACTCCGTTCCTTCGTAAAAAGGATATGGAGCATCCACTTTTTCTTGCATAATGCCGGATACTCTTGGCATCTTTAAGCCTCATATTAAATGTAATCGTCTCGGTGCCATGACGTTTAATATTCCAGATTGGAAGATCATTTCTTGTAAGAACATTAATAAATCGTTCAGTCCCCTTGCCTGATACTTTAACGGTAACTCTGCCATTAAAAAATTCGATCCATTGGTTATTCATTCTGTTCCTCCCGGATTATCATTTATATAAATGACCTGATCAATTTTCCCTTCAAGCAAAATTTCTTCAGGTAAAATGGCTTTAATGACAAATGATTTCCCTTTTATCAATAACTGCCCTTGCTTTAATAGCAAGCGGAGTTCTTTATCTGTAAACACCAGCAGACCGCGATGGTTCTCGATATAGACATGAATTTGCCCTATCATCGTGATCCGAGGTAAATCCATCATGACATCTTGAGGAAGATCCATTTTTTCAGCCATCCAGTTACGGACTCGTTGGCCCCATTTTTTCGCCATAAAAAAAGAACCCCCTTTCATCTCATATTTATGAAATGAAAGGGGGTTCTAGCACACCTTTTTCGTTTTAACTAGGTTGATTTATCACTAACTGTTTCTGGGACGATACGGCTTTTTGGACCGCGGCTCTCCAAGAATTTCAGACCAAATTAGACCATTAAGGAGCATCTTTTCATCTGGATTAAAAGAGAAATGGTTTTCATCCTCCTGAAATTGCTTAACTCTTATATTGTCGGTCTTTTGCTGAGCCATTGTAATTCCGTTTCGATTAACTTCAAGTTGTTGCTTCAACTGCACGTATTCCTGTTCGAGATTTTCTAGATTGTTTCGAATTACGTTTGTTTTGTGCTCTGGTTTAATCTGGCTAGACTTTTTATCTTCAACATAAGAGAGTTGTTTTTTTACCTGTGTTCGAATTTCCTCAAAAGTTGCCTTAGAAAAAGGCTTACTTTTAGGTTTACCTTGCTTATTTTTCGACTTACCAAAAAGCACGGAAATAATTCCAATTACAATCATAACAAGTAAACTTTCCAATAATCATCACTCCTTTCCTATCCAAAAGTGGATTATTGTCCGTCTTTTTTGTCCCCTGTTATCTTCCCGATTGAACCCCTCATTTCAGTGTCTGCTGAAATATTTTTATAGTTCATATAATCCATTACGCCGATATTCCCCGATTTAAGTGCTTGAGCCATTGCTAGCGGAACTTCTGCCTCAGATTCAACAACCTTAGCTCTCATCTCTTGAACTTTGGCCTTCATTTCTTGTTCGAGAGCCACTGCCATGGCCCGCCGCTCTTCCGCTTTCGCTTGAGCAATTTTCTTGTCTGCCTCTGCTTGCTCTGTTTGTAGTTCAGCACCAATATTTTTACCGATATCTACATCTGCAATATCGATGGAGAGGATTTCAAAGGCCGTTCCCGCATCTAGTCCTTTTGAGAGGACAGTTTGGGAAATTAGATCAGGATTCTCCAGTACCTTGCTATGACTATCTGACGAACCGATTGTGGAGACAACACCTTCTCCGACACGAGCCACGACCGTTTCTTCCCCCGCACCTCCAACAAGGCGCTCAATGTTTGCACGTACAGTTATTCTTGCTTTTGCCTTTACTTCAATCCCATTCATTGCAACACCTGCAATAAATGGTGTTTCAATTACCTTCGGGTTTACACTCATCTGAACTGCTTCTAATACATCACGACCAGCTAAATCGATAGCAGCACAACGTTCAAAGGATAATTCAATATTTGCGCGGTGTGCTGCAATGAGAGCATTGACTACTCTATCAACATTACCGCCGGCAAGATAATGACTTTCCAGTTGATTAGTTGTTACATTTAAACCTGCCTTATGGGCTTTTATGAGGGGATTAACGACCCTGCTTGGTGTTACCCTTCTAAGCCTCATCCCAACTAATGTAAAGATACTGATACGGACCCCCGCTGCCAGCGCTGAAACCCAAAGCATAACCGGTACAAATGATAATAAAATCCCCAATAATATTAAGGCAACTACTACAACGGCAATAATAAAAATAGTTCCGTTACCTGCTAACATATATGAACCCCCTTCTTATTCTAACTCTCTTACCACAATGCGTGCTCCCTCGACTTTGATCACTTTAACGGGAGCGTTCTGTTCGATAAAACCGCCTTCACTGACTACATCAACTCGTTCATTATTAATGATAACGGTTCCAGCAGGCCGCAATATCGTTAGGGCCTTCCCTTCCATTCCTAACAAATCTGTTCGATTAATATTGGAAACATATCCATCTTCTTTTTTCGCTGATTCAAACAACACCATTTTATTAAATAGGACTAGTTTTTTGTTAAAAATCTTCACCATTGAAAAGAAAACTAGGACAGATAAGAAAATGGCTATTAAGATTGACACTCCGATTTGGATGGCATCTTCCCCGGCTAAAAAAAGGCTCAAAATTAATGCGATTGCACCCAGTGTGCCGGAGACAGCCCCAGGTAAAAATAACTCAAGGAACAGCAGGATCAAACCTGCCACAAATAATAGTAACGTCCCAAAGCCTGCAAGACCTGCCTGAAAATGACCGTAAAAGAAAAAAATAAGCGCTATCACACCGATAAACCCTGCTACACCGAATTTTGATGAAAAAAGCTCAAGTACGATACCGATTCCTGCAATCGATAATAAAATGGTTACAACAATCGGGTCAGTAAGAAATTCCGTCATTCGAGAGCCCCCTTTCTTTCTTTAGTCTCGACTATTATTATTACGTATGAAGTTTCATTAAGTTTCATTATAAAAATATAAAAAGACCGCAAGCCAAAGGCTTGCGGTCTTTATGTCAGAATACTATGAAAGGTGTTGTTGTACAAGTTTATTTACAAGTGCCCCATCTGCTTTACCCTTTACTTTAGGCATAATTGCAGACATCACTTTTCCCATTTCTGCTTTTGATTTCGCGCCGACTTCAGAAATCGTTTCTTTAACGACCTCTGCCAGTTCCTCTTCAGAAAGCTGTTTTGGCATATATAATTCAACGATAGCCAATTCCGTGCGCAACTTATCAACTAGGTCATCACGACCAGCTTTACCAAATTCATGGAGGGAGTCTTTGCGTTGTTTTACTTCGCGAGAAAGGACTGTTAACTCAACATCATCGGTAAGCTCTTTAGTACCGAGCTTAATAGCTTCATTTTGCAATGAAGCTTTAACCATCCGAATAACTGAGAGTTTGTCTTTTTCCTTGTTTCTCATCGCTTGTTTCATATCATTATTTAAACGCTCGAGAAGACTCATGTATTACACCCTCTCTTAAAACTTACGTTTTCTAGCTGCTTCAGACTTTTTCTTACGTTTTACACTTGGCTTTTCATAGAATTCGCGCTTTCTTGCCTCTTGCAAAGTACCAGTTTTTGATACTGTACGTTTGAAGCGACGAAGAGCATCTTCAAGCGATTCGTTTTTACGAACGACGGTTTTAGACATTCTCTTTCCCTCCCTCCGAAACACAACACACTAACATTCAATCCATGTACCTTGCAATTATAATATAACCTTGATACAAGGTCAACTGAAATTCGTGGTGATAAAACAAGCTTTTTATTATTTTATCCGATTCGATGAAAAGCATGACTTAAATTTGGCATGTCCAACTTTTGCGGACATACAATTATGGTGAGGGGGTCTTAGAATGTTATACATATTACTTTTCATTTTATGTATTTTAATTTTTATTTTTGGGATGATGATTATAAGGTTTGGACTGTTTAATTTATCAGCAAATAAATTAAAAGACTGGCTGATTAAATTAACGAATACACCTTTAAAAGGTATGCTGACAGGGACATTTATTACCGCCTTATTACAAAGCAGTACAGCCGTCATGGTTATAACGATTGGATTAATTTCAGCTCGGATAATGACCTTCCCTCAATCAATCGGAATTATTCTTGGCACAAATATCGGTACTACCTTTAAAACAGAATTAATTACCTTTAATATTGATAAAGCCCTCGTTCCACTTGCAATTAGCGGAGCCGTACTATTGTTATTTAAAAATAAAAAAGCAAGAAGTATTGGGATGCTTTTATTTGGAATCGCCTCGGTTTTTACAGCCATGAAAGGATTTGAATTGTTAGCAAAGCCCTTAACATCATTGGATATAATTAATAATTATATCCTCTCAATAAATGATCATATTTTTTTAAGCTTGTTAACAGGTACAATCATCACAGCGATTATTCAATCAAGTACGGCGATGACTGGAATTGCCATGGGCTTTCTAACTACCGGCCTCCTTCAACTTGATGCAGGAATTGCCATTGTCCTCGGTGCTAATATTGGTACTTGTATCACAGCCATTATTGCTTCAATTGGCGGTGGAAAGGAATCGAGATTGGCTGCCTTTGCCCATGTCTGGCTCAATATTTTCGGAGTATTGCTTTTTATCCCACTCATCCCAACACTCACGGATCATGCCCCGCTTCTCGCAGATACAAAAAATGTACAATTAGCTCATATAAGTGTCATTTTTAATGTAGCAACTTCGTTAATGGTTTTACCTTTTGCAACGAGATTTGGAAAAATGATTTTATTTTTACACGATAAATCGCCTAAAAAACCATAAGAAAAAGACGGCTAGGCCGTCTTTTTTAATAATTAGACGTAACTGTAAGACCATTAACGATCGCGATACTTGAACTAGCCCCAATTCTAGTCGCGCCCGCCTCGATCATTTTTTGAACATCGTCCGTGCTTCTAACTCCACCGGAAGCTTTCACGCCCATGTCAGGACCGACAGTTTTCCTCATTAAGGCAATGTCTTCTACTGTCGCGCCACCTGTTGAAAATCCTGTGGAGGTTTTAACAAAATCTGCACCAGCTTTTAAGGAAATCTCACAGGCGCGAATTTTTTCTTCTTTTGTTAACAAGCTCGTTTCTATAATAACCTTCGTATGTGCTTTACCCTTTGCAGCCTCAACTACAGCCCGGATATCCTTTTCCACTAATTCATCGTTATGGTCTTTCAAGGCACCTATATTAATGACCATATCCACTTCTTTTGCACCATGCTCAATGGCATTTTTTGTTTCAAATGCCTTTGTTTCAGAAGTTGTCGCTCCTAAAGGAAATCCAATTACCGTACAAACCATTACATCACTGCCTTGCAGCAATTCTTTCGCGGTACTTACCCATGTTGGGTTTACGCAAACTGACGCAAATTGATATTCCCTCGCTTCTTGACACAGGGCTTCTATTTGCTGTTTCGTCGCTTCCGGCTTCAGTAGGGTGTGGTCAATCATTGCAGCAATATTTGAAGTAGCCATTACCATGCTCCTTTCTCTTTCCATTCAAAATTCGCCATATGTTCCAGAGTGGTTGAGGAAGAAATTTGCTGCTTTCAATAGTTTATCCTAAACTCCACAAAAAAAAAGGACCGATATGGTCCTTAAATGGCAGCTTCTTCTTCCATTAACAATTCTGTTTTCGATACAGAACCCTCAACAACTCTCACAAATTGTCCTTCGTTGTATGGGTAGCCAGCTTTTGTAATCTTTACTTTAACAATTTTACCAATCAAATCTTCTGAACCTGAGAAAACAACTTTCATGTAATTATCTGTGTAACCAATTAGTGAACCAGCATTTGATTCCTCTTTTGATACTTCTTCAGGAATCACTTCTAAGACTTCACCCTCAAATTGTGAAGCGTATTGTTTGGCTAATTGGTCCGAAAGAGAAATTAAGCGATGAACTCGTTCATTTTTAATTTCTTCATCAACTTGATCTTCCATCCGAGCAGCGGGTGTTCCTGTACGCTTAGAATAAGGGAACACATGAAGTTCAGAAAACTTATGTTCATTAATAAAATTATACGTTTCCATAAACTCTTCCGCAGTTTCACCTGGGAATCCGACAATAACATCTGATGTGACAGCAAGCCCTGGCAAAACTTCTTTTAGTCGGTCTAATCTTTCTCCAAAAAACTCCATTGTATATTTGCGACGCATTCTTTTTAGGACAGAATTTGATCCAGATTGCAGTGGGATATGCAAATGACGAACTACGATAGTAGAATGTTTAATCACTTCAATCACTTCATCTGTAATCTGACTTGCTTCGATGGAAGAAATGCGCAGGCGCTTTAGCCCTTTTACGGACTCTAAGTCACGAAGTAATTGCGCAAGGTTGTAGTCCTTCATGTCTTCACCATATCCGCCTGTGTGAATACCAGTTAGAACAATTTCCTGATACCCTGCATCAACTAATTGCTGAGCTTGACGAATAACTTCCTTCGGATCACGCGATCTCATTAGGCCGCGGGCCCAAGGAATAATGCAGAAGGTACAGAAATTGTTACATCCCTCCTGGATCTTTAAGGAAGCACGGGTCCTGTCCGTAAAAGAAGGAACATCCAGTTCTTCATAGACACGACTTTTCATGATATTGCCAACACCATTAATAGGCTGGCGCTCAAGCTTATATTGCTCAATATATTCAAGCATTTTAATCCGGTCCTGTGTTCCCACAACTATATCAACACCAGGAATAGCCATAATTTCTGCTGGTGATGTTTGCGCATAACAACCAGTAACACAAATAACCGCATCAGGGTTTTTCCTAACTGCACGGCGAATGACCTGACGGCTTTTTTTGTCACCGGTATTTGTTACGGTACACGTATTAATAATATAAACATCTGAAATTGATTCAAAGTCAACCCGTTCATAGCCTTCTTGTTTAAATAACTGCCAAATAGCTTCAGTTTCATAGTGATTTACTTTACAACCTAAAGTATGAAACGCAACTGTTGCCATTGTTTTTCACCTCATTAATTCAAAATGATAGGAAATAGCTGATAATGCATATAAAGGAGCTGTTTCCGTTCGTAATATTCTTGGACCTAACCCGCAAACTGCAAAATCGTTATCCCTTAATTGCTTAACTTCTTCATCAGCTAAACCGCCTTCTGGGCCAAAAACGATAAGGAGTGTATCACCTTTGTTCATTTTTTTTAAAGTAGCAGCGAAAACAGATGTTTCTCCATTCCTACTCTCTTCTTCGAAGGCAACTAATTTATATTGAAAATCTTTACTTTTTACAAGTAAATCCTTAAAGGTAATCACACTCGTGACATCCGGTAAAAAAGAACGATGGGACTGCTCCGCAGCCTCTTTAGCGATCTTTTGCCATCTGTCTATTTTTTTCTCTGCTTTTTTTTCATCCCATTTTACCACCGAACGAGCGGCTGAAAATGGAAGGAACCGATGTGCACCTAATTCTGTTCCTTTTTGGATAATCCATTCTAACTTGTCCCCTTTAGGCAGTCCACTAGCAATCGTAATTGTAATGGGCAGCTCCGAGACCCTATCTTTCCATTGTACAACGTCTGCAACAACACTTGTATCGGTAATTTCTGCAAGAGCACACACAGCTTGCTTCCCTTCTTGATCAACACAAATAATTTGATCACCAATTTGCATGCGCATAACTTTTACGATATGATGACGGTCTTCGTTCTCAATCAGAAAACGATTGCCGTTTGTTCGTTGTTTAACAAAGTAACGTTGCACACTTTTGCACCCTCTCTAGAACCATTTACACTTTATTTTACAAAAGAAAAGTCTGTTATAAAAGTATGGCACGAAAAAAAGGGGTATGTACACCCCTCTTTATTCAATCATTATATCCGTTTTGCAATAATTGCAACCCAATCTTCCATCAAAATGGTTTCAGATATTTCAAAGCCAGCAGCAACTAAAGAATCTTTGACTTGATCTTTTTTCTGCTTGATAATTCCAGAAACAATGAACGACCCGCCAGGTTTGACAACTTTTGCAGCATCATCAGTAAACCGTAAAATAACTTCAGCTAAAATATTCGCTACAACAACATCAGCTGAATTTTCCTCAACACCATCTAGCAGATTATTTTGTGCAGTGACTGCCCGATCACTTACTTTATTGAGTTTAATGTTCACTCTTGCTGTTGTTACTGCCACCTCATCAAGGTCAAAAGCTCGGACATCTTCGGCTCCTAACATTGCCGCAGCAATGCTTAATACCCCCGAGCCTGTTCCAACATCGATAACCCGGTCACCAGGACGAACGGTTCTTTCTAGAGCCTGAATACACAACACAGTTGTTGGGTGTGTCCCAGTTCCAAACGCCATTCCTGGGTCTAATTCGATAATTAATTCATCACTGCTGACCGGAGTATAAATCTCCCAAGTCGGTACAATGGTAAACTTTTCCGAAATTTTCACAGGATGATAGTATTTTTTCCAAGCGGTTGCCCATTCTTCTTCATTTACTTCACTTATTGTTACCTTATTTTTACCGATATCGATATTATGAATAACCAAATTAGTAATGGATTCTTTAATTGCATCCACCGTTTCACCTAAAAAGCTATTAACCGGAAGGTAAGCCTTTAAGATAACACCTTCATCTGGATAATCATCGGGATTGAGTTGATAGATTTCTCCAAATTGATCTTCTCGTTCTTTCGTCAGTTCAAATGGATCTTCAATAACTACACCACTCGCCCCTGCTTCGTGCAAAATATGAGAAATAGGTTCAATCGCCTCATTTGTTGTGTGAATACTGATTTCAGACCATTTCACATCTACCAACTCCAATCCTTACTCGCTTTTAAAGGCACGTTTTACTTTAGAGAAAAAACTTTCTTCGTGTTCACCAATGGGAGAAGAGCCACTAAGCTCTGCAAATTCTTTTAATAGCTGCTTTTGTTTTTCAGTTAACTTTGTTGGGGTAATAATTCGAACAATAATATATTGATCGCCAACACCGTAACCGCGAACATTAGGTACTCCTTTTCCTTTTAGACGGAATTTTTTCCCGGTTTGCGTCCCGGCAGGAATTTTTAACTTCACTTTCCCGTGTAGGGTAGGCACTTCAATCTCATCACCCAATGACGCTTGAACGAAAGTGATCGGCATTTCACAATAAATATCATCGCCATCTCTTTCAAAAAACTCATGTTGTCTTACCTGGAATACAACATATAGATCTCCTGGAGGTCCTCCGTTAATACCAGCTTCTCCTTGACCTGACATGCGGAGCTGTTGGCCATCATCAATACCCGCAGGGATTTTAACATGAATTTTCTTGCGTTTTTGTACTTTTCCTTTACCACCGCAAGTTGAACATTTGTGTTTAATTTCTTTCCCGGTACCATGGCAGTGATTGCAAGTACGACGATTGACAATTCTGCCAAATGGAGTATTTTGCTCCACATTTAATTGACCAGTTCCATTACAGTGCTGGCATGTTTCTGGTTTAGTTCCTGGCTTTGCACCAGAACCACTGCATGTATCACATGTTTCTTCACGAGGAATTTCAATATCAGTTTCTTTTCCAAAGGCTGCTTCCTCAAAAGAAATTGTCATGGTATACTGCAGATCTGCGCCTTGTCTTGGTGCGTTTGGATCCCGTCTTCTGGAGCCTCCACCGCCGCCAAAGAAGGTATTAAAGATGTCCTCAAATCCTCCAAAGCCGCCGCCGAAATCTCCACCGCCAAATCCTTGGTTTGGATCGGTATGGCCAAATTGGTCATAATGAGCTTTTTTCTGATCATCGCTTAATACTTCGTATGCTTCTGTTATTTCCTTAAATTTATCAGCCGCATCTGCTGCTTTATTAATATCTGGATGATATTGTTTTGATAGCTTTCGATAGGCTTTTTTTATTTCATCCTTTGAAGCACTTTTGCTAATTCCTAGTACTTCATAGTAATCCCGTTTACTCATGATTACCCACTCCCGAATCTGTCACATAAAGATTATTGTATCATTCATATTAATGTTAATGCAATAAAAAAAGCCAAAGCCCATAGTTCTGACTTTGACTTTTTTCGGTGGCTCTTACATCGAAATATGTCTAGCTTTAGCGCCTAGTGGCTCGGGTCATAAGCCAGTCCGTCAAGAAGGTTAAAAAGCAACCTTCTCGCCGGCTCGTCTTATGCCTGTCGCCCCTGGGCAAGGCGCTTCCGCTTTTCTATTTTATTTATCTTCTTTTACTTCTTCAAATTCTGCATCAACAACATCATCTTTAGGACCA
This sequence comes from Bacillus sp. sid0103, assembly GCF_019219025.1. The sequence goes on from NZ_JAHUWN010000018.1 coordinate 123,947, forward strand.
GCAGTATTTCCAGCCTCAGGGCCTCCCTGTTGGGCTTGCTGAGCAGCTGCCGCTTGTTCATAAAGTTTAACTGTTAAAGCTTGAACGATTTCTTGTAATGCATCCTTTTTCGCACGGATTTCATTAAGGTCGTTTTTCTCAATTGCTGCTTTTAACGCATCTTTAGCTTCATTAGCTTGAGCTACTTCACCTGCATCAACCTTACCTTCAAGGTCTTTTAAAGTCTTTTCGGTTGTAAAGACAAGTTGATCCGCTTCGTTACGAAGTTCTACTTCTTCTTTACGAAGTTTATCTGCCTCTGCGTTCTCTTCAGCTTCTCTAACCATATTTTGGATTTCTTCATCCGAAAGTCCAGTTGAAGACTTAATAGTTATTTGTTGTTCTTTATTTGTGCCAAGGTCTTTTGCACGGACATTTACGATACCGTTCTTATCAATGTCAAAGTTTACCTCAATTTGTGGAATTCCACGTGGTGCAGGTGGAATATCAGATAATTGGAACCGTCCTAAAGTCTTGTTATTAGCCGCCATTGGACGTTCACCTTGAAGGACATGGATATCAACAGCTGTCTGATTATCAGCAGCAGTTGAGAATACTTGTGATTTTGATGTAGGGATCGTTGTATTACGGTCAATTAACTTCGTAAATACACCACCCATTGTTTCAATACCAAGTGAAAGTGGAGTTACATCAAGCAAGACAACGTCCTTAACATCACCAGTAATTACACCACCTTGGATTGCAGCACCCATCGCAACCACTTCATCTGGGTTAACCCCACGATGCGGCTCTTGTCCTGTCGCTTTTTTAATAGCTTCTTGAACAGCTGGAATACGAGTTGAACCACCAACTAAGATAACTTTATCAATTTCTGAAGGAGTTAAACCAGCATCATTTAATGCTTGGCGAGTTGGGCCCATTGTACGCTCTACTAGATGCGCAGATAACTCGTCAAACTTTGCTCTAGTCATCGTTACTTCTAAGTGAAGCGGACCAGCAGGGCCTGCAGTGATAAATGGTAATGAAATTTGTGTAGAAGTTACGCCTGATAGGTCTTTTTTAGCCTTTTCAGCCGCATCCTTTAAGCGTTGTAATGCCATTTTGTCTTGGGAAAGATCAATTCCATTTTCTTTTTTGAATTGCTCAACAAGGTAATTGATAATGACTTGGTCAAAATCATCCCCTCCAAGGCGGTTATCCCCAGCTGTTGCTTTAACTTGGAATACACCGTCACCTAATTCAAGAATTGAAACGTCGAATGTTCCGCCACCAAGGTCATATACAAGAATTGTTTGATCTTCATCCGTTTTATCTAACCCATATGCAAGAGCTGCAGCAGTTGGCTCATTGATAATACGCTCTACTTCTAGACCAGCAATTTTCCCAGCATCCTTTGTTGCTTGACGTTCAGCATCATTAAAATAAGCTGGCACTGTAATAACTGCCTTCGTAACTGGTTCACCCAGATAGTCTTCTGCGTAAGATTTTAAATATTGAAGAATAATCGCAGATAATTCTTGTGGTGTATACTCTTTGCCTTCAATTTCAACTTTATAATTTGTACCCATATGACGCTTAATGGACATAATGGTATTAGGGTTTGTAATTGCTTGACGTTTAGCAACTTCACCAACTTGGCGTTCCCCATTTTTAAATGCAATTACGGAAGGAGCCGTACGATTGCCTTCTGGATTTGGAATAACTTTTGGTTCGCCGCCTTCAAGGACAGCAACACAAGAGTTAGTGGTTCCAAGGTCAATACCGATAATTTTACTCATTTCCATTTCCTCCTAAAAAATATGTAGTCTTATTGATTTACTTTTACCATCGCAGGTCGGATAACGCGGTCTTTTAACAAATAACCTTTTTGAAATTCATCCGTCACAATGTTTGAGCCATAATTTTCATCTTCACCCTGCATTACTGCCTGATGCTGATGCGGATCAAACTCTTTACCTACTGATTCGATTGGTTCAACACCTTCACTTTTCAAGGCATCAAGCAAACTGCGGTATACCATGTCCATTCCTTGTAGAAGTGTCTTGGTTTGTTCATTATCCGCTTCAATTTTCATAGCTCTTTCAAAATTGTCAATCGCAGGTAATAAATCTGTAATAAGTTTTTGTGCTCTATATTTTTGGCCCGCTTCTAGATCTAATCTAGTCCGTCGGCGGAGATTATCAAAATCTGCTTGTAGACGTAGATATCGATTATCAGCTTCCACTAACTTTTCCTTCAACATTTGAATTTCTTGGTCTTTTTCATCTACAAGAGTGTCTTCGGCTGGTTCTGTTGCTACCCCCTCTTCAAAAACAGGCTCAACCGTTTTTTCATCGGTAAGTTCAACATTATCAGTACTTTCAACTTCAATTTCTTCATTCAATGTTTTATTATTCTCATTCGTCAACTTACTCACCTCCCTTAAAGCTTTTGCCACCATTTATAGGATAATCCATCTTCATAGAAAAGGGGGTGAAATAAACGGCATTTCACCCTTACTCAATATTACCCGTGTTATTTATTTTGATACAGTTTTGTCCATACAGCAGTTAAATCCTTACTTAGCAATTGTAATAAGCTAATCACTCGGGAATATTCCATTCTAGTTGGACCTAGGATTGCAATCGTCCCTAAATTTTCTGCCCCTGCCGAGTAGGTAGCTGTGATGAGACTGCAATTATCCATAACACTATTATTATTTTCAGTGCCAATTTTGACCTGAATTCCTGCTGAATCATTTCGGATTAAATTATAAATCCACTCTTCCTGATCAATCATGGTTAAAAGACTGCGGAGTTTGGTTACATCATGAAACTCCGGTTGGCTTAACATATTGGTCTTTCCCGCAAAGAACAGTTTTTCATTAATTGGCATTTTCAATGAATCTGCTATTGTATGCAGCATTAAATCATAATCATGGATATGCTGCCGTAAAAGCATCGCAACTTCTTTATAAATCTTATCATTTAGATCATCAAGAGGTACCCCTGCTAAACGATCATTTAATATATTTACTGTTTTCTCTAAATCACCAGCATCTACTGACGGTGGCAAAGAAAAGGTTCTATTTTCTACATGACCCGTATTTGTAACAAAAATAGCCACAGCGGTTTCTTTGTTTAACGGGATAATTTGAATTCTTTTCAACTTATTAACACTGACAGCAGGACCAAGAACAATTGATGTGTAGTTCGTAAGGTCTGATAAAATTTTTGCAGATCTTTGGATAATTTTCTCGAATTCGAAAATTTTCTCAGCAAAAATCGACTGAATGATAGAGATATCATGTTGATTTAACACTTGTGGAGACAAAAGATGGTCAACATAATACCGATAACCTTTTTCCGATGGGACACGCCCTGATGAGGTATGTGTCTTTTCAATAAACCCCAACTCTTCAAGATCGGACATTTCATTGCGAATGGTTGCCGAACTGAAGGAAATTTCTTTCTTTTTCGACAGACTTCTTGAGCCGACTGGTTGGGCAGATCGAATAAAGTCATCAACAATAACCTGAAGAATTAACAATTGACGATCTGTTAGCAACATTCATCACCTCTGTTAGCACTCCTAGTTAACGAGTGCTAATTATATTAATAAATTATCAAATTAAGGGGGATGGTGTCAATCAAAAAGAACAGAGAACCTATGATTTAGGACAATGAATAAGGTCAACTCTATCTTAGAAATGCCTGGAAAACTTCATTTCCTAGCAGTCTCCCCTTTTTCGTTAAAAATATATGATTTTTTCCAACTTCTAACCACTGTTTTGCAGTTAAATCCAAAATCTCTTTTTCGAATAATTGAAGTGGGTCTTCTGCAAACTTTTCAATAAAGTGAGGAATGGAAACCCCAGCAGTTTTTCGCAATCCTAAAAACATTTCTTCTTCCATTTGCTCCACTTTTGTAGTCAGATGTTCTTCCATAACCGGGAGGTTCCCTTTATTTATTTGCTCCATATATCTTTTTAAAGGACCAATATTTGAACGTCTTATCCCATTTAAATAACTGTGAGCCCCAGCCCCAAACCCATAATAGGAATCGTTATTCCAATAGGTCATGTTATGCCTGCTCTCAAAGCCTGGTTTCGAAAAATTACTAATTTCATACTGATTGAATCCATGCCTTTCCATTTCTTCCATTAATAATTCATACATCACCGCTTCAACATCTTGACCAGGTGTTGGGAGCTTTCCTTTTTTCAATAAATTATAAAAGACGGTTTTTGGTTCAATGATTAAGGAATAGGCAGAGTAGTGGGTAATATCAAGTGAAAAAGCTTCTTTTAATGTCTCTTTAAAGTCTGTAAGAGTTTGTGTGGGTAAACTAAAGATAAGATCAATACTAATATTTTCAAATCCTACAGATTTTGCGTTATCGATCGTTTGATAAACATCTTTCGCTTTGTGAACACGGCCGATTTTTCGCAATAATTCCTCATTGAATGTTTGAACGCCAAGGCTAATTCGATTCACTCCAGCCTCTTTTAATATTTCTAATTTCCCCATCGTTAAGTCACCTGGATTAGCTTCAAAGGTAAATTCTACAGGCTCACGCTTTGGCAAATTTCTGTTAATACTTTCACAAAATTGATAAAGCTGCTTCTCATTTAATGAAGTGGGCGTACCACCACCGACAAATATAGTCTCAAGGACATTTGTCGGAAATTGGCTTACAGTCATCTTCATTTCTTGCTCAAGTGCTTTTAAATAGTCATCTACCGGCTGTCCCTTTAGGAACACTTTATTAAAATCACAATAATGACAAATATGCTCGCAAAAAGGGATATGGAGATAGGCAGATTTAATCATTTCTTTCACTTCCTCTATTGATATAACAAAAAGAGGCTAGAATTCGCCCAAAATGGCTTGTCCTAACCTCCCGCTAGTTTATTTTTTTGTGTTGCTATCGTCCATTTTTAAAACAGCCATAAATGCTTCTTGTGGTACTTCAACGGATCCAACTTGTTTCATCCGCTTTTTACCTTCTTTTTGCTTTTCTAGCAATTTACGTTTACGGGAAATATCTCCACCATAACATTTTGCTAAAACGTTTTTACGCATGGCTTTAATGGTAGAACGAGCAATAATTTTTTGACCAACAGCTGCCTGAATAGGAACCTCAAACTGCTGCCTTGGAATAAGTTCCTTCAGCTTTTCAACAATGATCTTCCCACGTTCATAGGCGAAGTCTTTATGCACGATAAAGCTTAGGGCATCCACTTTTTCAGCATTTAGCAATATGTCCATTTTAACCAAACTGGAAGGCTTATAACCAATTAACTCATAATCAAAGGAGGCATATCCTCTTGTGCTTGATTTCAATTGATCAAAGAAATCATAGACAATCTCTGCTAATGGCATCTCATAGATAATACTTACCCGATTTTCAGCCAGGTATTCCATCGTTACAAAAATTCCCCGTTTTTGTTGGCAAAGCTCCATAATCGTTCCTACATAATCATTTGGTGCCATCATAGTTGCTTTAACATATGGCTCTTCGACGCGATCTATTTTTTGCGGGTCTGGCAAATCAGATGGATTATCAACTTTAATTTCTGAACCATCTGTCATATGGACGTGGTAGATAACACTTGGTGCTGTCGTAATTAAGTCAATTTTGAATTCACGTTCAATCCGTTCTTGAATGATTTCCATATGTAGCAATCCTAAGAATCCACAACGGAAACCGAATCCAAGTGCTTGTGATGTTTCTGGTTCAAATTGAAGTGAAGAATCATTTAACTGAAGTTTTTCTAACGCTTCACGAAGATCATTAAATTTCGCTGTGTCAATTGGGTAAAGTCCACAATAAACCATAGGGTTAAGTTTCCGGTAACCTGGAAGTGGTTCAGTTGCCCCATTTTTTGCATTGGTAATCGTATCACCGACACGAGTGTCGCCGACATTTTTTATTGATGCAGATAAAAAGCCAACATCTCCAACGGTTAACTCATCACGCATCGTTGCTTTTGGTGTAAATACGCCTACTTCATTTACTTCAAATTCCTTCCCAGTCGCCATCATTCTTACTTTGTCGCCCACCTTAACCGTTCCTTCGACCACACGAATGTACGCGACAACGCCACGATAAGCATCATAGAGGGAATCAAAAATCAGGGCTTTTAAAGGTGCTTCCGGGTCGCCCTTTGGAGCAGGGACTTTTTGAACCACTTGTTCCAAGATTTCTTCAATCCCGATCCCAGCCTTTGCTGAAGCTAACACTGCTTCTGAAGCGTCCAAACCGATAACATCCTCGATTTCACCGCGGACGCGCTCTGGATCTGCACTTGGCAAGTCAATTTTATTGATGACTGGTAAAATCTCAAGATCGTTATCAAGGGCAAGGTAAACGTTTGCTAGTGTTTGTGCTTCAATTCCTTGTGCAGCGTCAACGACTAAAACAGCCCCTTCACATGCTGCAAGACTTCTTGATACTTCATAGGTAAAATCGACATGTCCCGGTGTATCAATTAAATGGAAAATATACTCTTCCCCATCTTTTGCTTTGTATTTTAATTGGACGGCATTTAACTTTATGGTTATACCGCGCTCCCTTTCAAGATCCATTGAATCTAGAAGCTGGTCTTTCATTTCCCGAGAGGTCAACGCATTGGTTTTTTCCAAAATTCGGTCAGCCAATGTTGATTTCCCATGATCAATATGGGCAATAATCGAGAAATTTCTTATTTTTGATTGTCGTTTGAGTCTTTCATTATTGTTCACGGTATTTCACTCCTACTATACTCGCACATATACACTATTTTGAATTATATCAATAGGATTAACAAGATTCAATGAAAATCTAAAAGCGGTAGCGTCTTGCACAGGGGCGACAAGCATAAGACGAGCCGGCGAGAAGGTTGTTCTTTAACCTTCTTGACGGATTGGATTAAAAGTGGAAGCGACTGTCCTGGGACGAAGGCATAAGACGCACACTGCAAGAAGGCGCTTTTTGCCTTCTTCAGGGGGTGGCTTATGCCTCGAGTCCCAAGGAGCCGAAACCAGATAGGCTTATGATCCCGAGCACCTAGACGCTGGAGCTAGACACTGATAATATTTCAAAGAACCAAAATAGCGGCACCTAAATGGTGCCACTTTTATGATTTTAATCAGTAATAAGGTGAACTAACTTTTCAGAAGCCCCAGAGATACTTTCAGACATCTTCTTTCCCATCGAAGAGAAAAAATTATATGCACTAATTTCTTCTAACTTCTTCTGCTTTGCCTCAAGATCATGGCTGGAGATATCGTTTCCCAAAAAGGTAGCTTGTAAATCATTGTTTGTTTCATTTAAACCAACAGCGTTTTGAAAATTCGGATCGTCATAGCCTTTCATCTTATGAATACCGTCATTCGCTAATTGCATTCCAACTAAAACAGAGATTAACATGAGAGCGGCTAAGCATAAGCTTTTTAACATGAACATTTTCATAAAAAATGCTCCCTTACATCTATTGTTTTTTTGTTGATTGTTCAACGTCCTGGTTAACTTTTTCAGCTTGCCAGTAAAATTCACTAAACACATCCGCGAGGGCATCTGCGGAACGATTTAATTCCTCAAATGTATTATCAACTCCGCCAAATTCAATCAAAAGTGCATTTTCCGAGAGGTTTTGATTATAGATACTATTTGAACCCGCTGCGTTTTTAATAATGACTCCTCTGCTTAAGCCCTTATATTTTTTTTGAAGGAGATCGTGAAGAGCCTTAGCTAGTTTTGCATTCTTTTCATAATTTGGATTTTTACCACCGATAATAAAAGCAAGTCTCGCATATGATTTACCCTTAATATCAACGGTTGTTTGTGGTTTTCGCTGCGAATCCCGATGAATATCAATCAAATAATCTAAATCATGGTTTGAAGCCATAGCAGCCTGAACAACAGGGCGCGATTCATCGTAAGATTTCCAAAACTTCCATCCCTTCTTATTTAAGCTGGCCTGAATGTCTGTATTATTAACTGTAGTTCCGATTCCTCTATCTTCGAGACTTGTTTGTAAATGATCACCAATTTTCATTACATTTATTTTCGAATGATAAGCTAGGTTTGGATTGGTTACACCTTTTAAATAAGGAAGATAGGATTCCCGATTATGCGAGAAGTAAACATAGACCACTTTTCGTTTCCCCGTGGTTTGTCCTGGCGTTGATGGAGTATTTTCATTAGACGGCTTTTCGATCACGTCCAAATTTTGCAATGATGCCTCCCGCTCCGCTTTCATTATTTCAATAGGAGGGGCGGATTCAATTGGCATATTGGTGTAGTTTGTCCCCTCACCTGCCACAAGAATTTTCCCGTCAAATTCATAAAAACCTGGGAGTTCCCTCCCTAAGAGACTGCGGGGATCATTTAAATTAATATTGCTTGAGAGCTTAAATACCAAGTTCGTTAATTTAGGAGTTGTCGTCCAATCTTGTTCCACCGATAAGAAATGATGATTTTCCCAACCCATTAATTGATACAGTAATTCTCCATTCACATTTGTTGCTGCTTGATTTACCGAGGACGACATTAGTCGATATTGTGGCTTTAACGAGGTTAATAACCCACTAATAGAGAAAATCAATAGCATAAATAGTAACAATAATCCAGCGGCTTTAAGTAGACTTGTCCCTTGTACCATAACAAAAGTTCCTGAATTTCTAGCTTTCATGGTTCCACCTCGCAAAACGAATTCTAGTAAATGATATGAAGATACTAGAATTGATAGAACCCGAAGTTTAACTTTAGAGGCATCTTTTAAAAAAATAGGTTTCAATGATGCCTCTTTTCCTGCTTTTATTTTGTATAGTAACCTGCATTTCCTTGATCAACTGCACCATGAAGTGAAGCATTTAAACCGTTCGCAATTAAATTGGCCATATCCTCTATAAAAACATCTACTTCCTTGGGGGTTACCATTAAATTATGTCCGATTGGAGAAAGAACTTCATAAATTAATTTTCTTTTCTCTTCTTCTTCCAGTGTTCCTATCATTCCAAGAAAAGTCTTCCGATGCTTTTCTTCCGGTAAGTCCTCTTCAGTCAGTTTACGGCGCTCTCCGAAGCTCATTCCAGCTGGAGCGAGTGCTCTTGAAGGACGATTGCCCTCATTCAACTCTTTTCCAAAATGCTTAAGAATAAAATCGATTGTATCACTCGTAATCGATACAGCATCTACCACGGTTGGTACCCCGATTGCGATGACGGGTATCCCTAAGGTTTCTTTGCTCAATTCTTTTCTTTTATTACCAACCCCAGAACCAGGATGTATACCAGTATCAGAAATTTGAATGGTTGAATTAACCCTTTCAATTGAGCGTGATGCAAGTGCGTCAATCGCTATAACAAAGTCTGGTTTTGTTTTTTCAACGACCCCAAAAATAATATCGCTTGTTTCAATCCCCGTTAATCCCATTACGCCAGGTGAAAGTGCACTAACGGATCGAAAGCCTTCTTCAACATTTTCCGGCTGTAGCTGAAAAAGATGTCGTGTCACCAATAAATTCTCACAAACCATTGGTCCAAGTGCATCAGGGGTCACATTCCAGTTTCCTAATCCAACTACTAAGCATGAATCCGTTTTTTTTATTCCGCTTCCCTCCAAAAAATAGGAAAACTCTTTAGCAAAAATCTCCTCTACCTTTTGTTGGACCTCAGTATTTTGCTGGCGGATTCCTTGGACTTCGACAGTTAAATATCGTCCTGCTTTTTTTCCTAACTGTTGTTCTCCTTGATTCGTTACTTCCACTAAAGAAATCTTTATATCATCAACATCTTTTTCCTTAATAATTACGCCTTCAATTTGTGAAAGATCTTTCTCTTGTCCGACAGACCCTTTCTGCTGTGAAAGGACCATTTCCCTTGCTTCAATCGCCAAATCCGTTCGTACAGAGTACTGACTTAAGTCAATCGACTCACCCATTATTATTCACTCCTATCAAAATCTGCCTATAATCTAGTAACTATTTCCTATTTTCCCCCTTTACCTTATAAAACATGCAAATGATATTTCTTCTGTGAAACAAGTATTGCATTATAGGCATCCATTTGATAAAATATTTCATGTTCTGATTAATTTTTTAGGAATGTTAAGTCGAGTTCATATAGTCTCGATTCTTTGTAGGAGGTGAAAGTAATGCCTAATATTAAATCTGCTATTAAGCGTGTAAAAACAAGTGAAGCTCGTAACGCTCAAAATACAACTGCTAAATCTTCTATGCGTACTGCTGTTAAGAAAGTAGAAGCTGCTATTTCTACAAACGACGGTGCAGCTGCTAAAGAAGTATTTGCTGCTGCTGCTAGTAAATTAGACAAGGCTGCTGCAAAAGGACTTATCCACAAAAATGCTGCTGCTCGTAAAAAATCACGTCTAATGAAAAAAGCTAATGCTCTTTAATTTTGAGCAAAATAAAAAAACGATTCCCTTTTAAAGGAATCGTTTTTTTTTATTTTTATTTTTTCAAATGAAATAGAAACATTTCAATCAGTAAAGATTTATTCATGCCGCCAGTTTTCATTTGGTAATCAGCTTCGGCAAGTAAATCCATTAATTGAGCCAGTTCCTCATCCGTAAATTTATTGGCTTGTCCGAGGGCCAGTTTGACACGGAACGGGTGCGTTCTCAAGAAACCAGCGATTTGCTGTTGCCCATACCCTCTTCTCGAAAGTTCCTTTACTTGGTAGATTAACCTAAATTGTCCTGCGAGCAACGCCAAAATCTTTATCGGCTCTTCATTTTGTTTTAACAAATCATAATAAATCCTAAGAGCCTCATCGAGTTTTCGCTGGACAACTTTTTCAATAAGAGTGAATATATTTTGCTCAAGGGATCGTGCAACTAATTTCTCCACTAAACTAACGTCAATTCTTTTTTCCCCTGCTGCATATAAAGCCAATTTATCCACTTCACTCGTTATCATAAACATATTAGTTCCAACCAAGGCCAACAATTGATCAATTGCATCTGGTTCGAATTCAATCCCGCTGTTTTTCGCCCTGCTTTTGATCCAATTCCTTAAATCATGTTCATTTAACTTTTTGGCTTCAACGACTTCAGCGGTTCTTTTTAATTCCTTCGTTATTTTCTTTCGTTCATCCAACTTTTCATATGGAGCCGAAATCACTATCACCGAATAGGGCGATGGATCTTTCAAATACATTTCAAGCCTAGTTAAATTATGGACCGCCTTTTCCTTTGATTTTTCTGCCGTTAAAAAAATGGGATTATGTAAAAAGATGACTTTTTTTTCACCTAAAAAAGGAAAGGTTTCCGCATCTTCGATTGCTACTTCGATTGGCGTTTCCTCTAAATCATAACTGGCAAAATTAAAATCCTTCTCCTCTTCGGTCAAAATATGGTTAAGTAATAATTGCTTTGTTTCATTAATTAAAAATGACTCGGTTCCAAATAATAAATAAATAGGAGCAATTTCCTTTTGTTTAATTTTTCTCCAAATATCCATTACCATGTGTCAGCGCTCCCCTTCTTTCCATTCATTCCTATGGTAAAGAAGCTTGGACATTTTGACAAGCATTTTAAAGGGAATTAGCACCTATTTCAAAAGTGCTAATTCCCTATCTATTTGAACGCCTGCAATAGAAGCCCTAGGATATTCTATTGTCTGGCGGAGTTCCTTTTGTAAGTATAGTGTAGCCGTTTATCAGTCTTACTATTTTGACAACTCTTGTCAGTTGTGGAAAGCTATTTGAAGTTTGCTGGATTTTTTTTCGAGAATGACTTATACTATATTGTGAAATAGGAGGGGTAGACTGTGAACGAATTTGAAAAAGATGTGCAATGTAAACGAAATGACGCAAATGATTCTGGGGTAGGATTTGGGGTTTCTTTTGGTTTTTTTGCCCTAATGTTTATTGTTGCAACAGTCATTAAGGTAATCGGTTCCTAATGAATGGCTACATATGTGTAAGGTAGAAGACTGCATTCGTGCAGTCTGTTTTATTATTTAGGCTGTGTTAAACTTGCCTGTTGATTTCCGCTTCAGGCGTGTGCGGTTCAGGGAACCTCCTCGGTGAGTTGCGCGCCTGTGGGGCCTCCTTGGTCCTGTACTCACGGAGGAGTCTCGCGCCTTCCGCTCCAATCAACATGGTTAGCAAAATCAATAATGACCTTTAACATAATGTTTTTTTAAGATGCTTTATCCTATGGTAAATAGGGGAAAAAGGTTCCTTTCCTGTGATAAAATTTATAAGTTATCGCTCCTTGTTTATCCGTTCGAAAAATATGGGTATTGGTTTTTTCTAACCGATCCAGCACCTCGTGATGCGGATGCCCAAATCGGTTTTTTTCACCTACTGAAATCAAGGCTGCTTTTGGATTTATTTGAGTGATAAAAGATTCTGCGCTTGATGTTTTACTGCCATGGTGGCCCGCTTTTAATACATCAATATGTAAATTAGGATATTGTTTAATGATCTTCACTTCCCCTGCTTGATCTAAATCCCCTCCAAAAAACCAACTTACTCCGCCTATTTGCGCAATGAACGAAATGGACCCGCCATTTCTTTCTCCGTCATAATTCTTTTCAGGGGATACGATATAAAAACCATTTTCTTCAATTGCCCACTGAGCTCCTGCAGACACTCTTTTGACAGGAATACGCTGCTTTTTCGCTTCCTTCATAATATCAAATTCTGTTTGAGATGGTTCGACCACATCAGGCATCAGGATTTGTTTTACCTTAATCTCTTTTAAAATTGAAAATGTCCCTCCAATATGATCCATATCCCCATGGGTTAGGATCAGTTTGTCAATCTTGGTAATTCCCTTTCCTTTTAGAAATGGAACAACAACATCCCTTCCCACTTCAAAGGATTTAGCCCGTTCTCTCCATTTTTCTTCAGCAAAATGCAAGGTTCCACCTGTATCAATAAGATAAGTCCCCTTCCCATGCGGAAAATGGATTAGAAGACTATCTCCTTGGCCGACATCAATCATCGTTACTTCCCCAAATGGAGATAACCAGTTCCAACTGTGCTGCGATATTAGGAGGAAAATACTGAAATTAATTAGGTAAACTTTCCTTTTTGGAAACCTTTTTGATTCCCACAGATAAAAAATAGCTAGGAGCAGTACAATATAACTGATGAGGATTAGCACATTTGGTCGCCCGGGTATAAAACGGAATAAGGAAAATGCAGCTAGATATTCAATTAAATGATTGGCAAGCCTAATAATCGTTAAGAAAAAATTAGTCAGAAGAATAGGGGTTTTTCCAAAGAGTAATTGAATGAAAAACAAAAGATATAGTCCGGGAAGATATAGAAATGAAAAAAGCGGGATATAAACCATATTTGCAACGATGCCTATTAATGAAACTTCAAAATAATGATACAGCAGGAAAGGAAGGGCTGCTAATTGAGCAACCACTGAGGTAGCGAGCATCCGCGTTAAATTCCTTTTATATCCCTGAAGAATACCCGGAGCTGATAAAATGATAACAAAACTTACTGAAAAAGAGAGTTGGAAGCCTGCATCGAAAATTACCATTGGATTAATAAACAAGTAAGAAAGAAAAGCCAAACTGATGGCGTCAAGCGGGAAAAGCCTTATACGCACCCGCCACTTTACGGTTAGTAAGACAAGAAAAATCATCATAGCAGAGCGAATAACCGAGGGCGAACTTCCAGTTAAGATCACATAGATTGGAAGAAGCACGAGAAGAAAATTAATCATGAACTCCCTCGTTAATCCGAATCGAATGCCAAGATAATAGACCATCGCGATTAGTAAGGAAACATGGAGGCCCGAGATAGCCAGTAAATGAACAATACCAGTTTTTTGATAAGCTGATAAAATATCGGGATCAAATAAATTTCTGTCACCAAAAATTAACGCGGCAGAAAGGGAGGCAATTTCACCAGGAAACTGAGACTCGAGATATTTAATCCCCATATAACGCAGTTGCTTAATCATGACCAATGGAGATAGCTGCAGTGGTGAGCAATGTTGAAGTGGATTTTCTTGAATCTCTATTATCCAATAAATGTTCTTCCTCGTTAAATAGGTTCGGTAATTAAAAGCATTGGGGTTTTTGGCAATGGCAGGCTTTTCTAGCGCGCCTGATACGGTGCATAATCTTTGATAAAACATTCTTGTTTGTAAACTTGCTTTTTCATGTTCGGATTGAATTTTGTAGCGGACGAGGATTTTCTCCTTGAAGTGTTGCTCTGTTGCCTGAACTTGTAATAAGTCACCATCAATTTTAGGGTCTTGAGTATACTGTAGATGAAAAACCGTAGTAGGTGCGGGGATAACTGTTTTATTAAGGGAAGCGGAATGATATCCAATCAACAGGAAGATAATAAAACACACCGTTATACATGTTAAATGTAAAAAAGTAAATCGCTTGTATTTATATAGAAGATAAAGAGTAAGAATTTGTAATAAGAAAAAAGGAAGGAACTGAACAAGAGCACCTAGTACTCCAAATAAGACAGCGATTGCGAAATAGACGTATTTTCCATTCATCTGATTTACTCCATGTTCTTTTAAATAGAAGAGCCGGCATATTACCGGCGTCCGTTTTGAAGTCTTATTGTTTTACCTTTTGTAAATCAATAACTGACTCAGTTAATTCAACCTTTTCAATTGAAACGTTTGCTTTATGAAAAAGGTCAATCGCATACGGATGATTTTTATAATCCTCCGCATAATAAACCGTTTTAATACCTGCTTGGATAATTGCTTTACAACATTGAAGACACGGGAAATGGGTGACATATATTTCAGCATCCGCGGTCGGAACTCCAAATTTAGCACACTGTAGCAGTGCATTCATTTCAGCATGTATGGTCCTCACACAGTGATTGTCAATAACATAACAACCTGTATCAATACAATGGTCTCCGCCCGTGATCGAACCATTGTAACCACCGGCAATAATTCGTTTATCTCTTACGATGGTCGCACCGACTGTCAACCGAGTACATGTGCTTCTAAGAGCAAGCAAATGGCTTTGTGCCATAAAATATTGATCCCATGAAATTCTCTCCACTTCTCCCACTCCCTTTTTTAAATTACTTCCTTAAGTTTAATCGTGCTTGTCCATATTGGTCAAATAAAGTTTTCCTAAATAGTTATCAAATCTTTTAATTTTTCAAAAGTTTTGTCACCAATACCGCTAATATTTTTTAGATCTTCAACTGTTTTAAAGGGGCCACTCGTGTTTCTATATTCGACGATGGCTGCAGCCTTAGCTGGCCCAATGCCGGGGAGATTTTGCAACTGAGTTTCATCTGCTTTATTAATGTTAATTTTCGTGTCTTTTTGACTGCCTCCTGAGGAGGAATTATTACCTCCGGAAGCGATTGGTGTTGTAATACCCTCTTCTCCTTTTGCAGGTATGTAAATAATCATTTCATCCTTGACATGTTCTGCAAAATTCACCTGACTTTGGTCTGCTTTGTCCGTTAATCCCCCTGCGCGGCTTATTACATCAATCACTCTTTCTCCTGTATTTGCTTGATAAACTCCTGGCTGTTTAATTTGTCCTTTCACATCCACCATAATTTTTACTGGGAGGTCAGACTGCTTTTCAGGTTGGATATTTCTATTTTCTTTCTCTTCACTTTGAAACGTTTCTTCCATACTTAGGGTGTTAGTTGGCGAAGTCATAACAGAACCGCTGACATAAAAATAATAAATACCACTTAGTGCTATCAAAGCACCTATTAATACAGAAATCTTATGTGCAATCAACCAGTCTTTCACTTGAATCCTTCCTTTCTAAAGGTATATTTCACTTTCTGAATTCATATGGTTATAAAAGAATATTGCATGCGAGGAGGGTCGGAACAATGAATATAGGTATTATCGGTACTGGTAATATGGGGACAATGCTGGTTGAAGCCATGATTGAAGGAAAAGCCATTTCCCCTGCTTCGATAATAATTACAAACAGGACAAAATCAAAAGCCTTGTTGCTTAAAGATAAATATAAAGGAATTAAAGTTGGGGCAAATCCAGGAGAAGTAGCTGCTGAGTCCGACTTGTTATTTGTTTGTGTCAAACCATTGGATGTATATAAAATTTTAAATGAAATAAAACCACATTTAAGTCCAGAAAAATGTCTGATTTCGATAACGAGTCCTATCAGTACAAGCCAAATTGAGAAAAAGGTGGCCTGTTCATCTGCCAGGATTATCCCAAGCATTACCAATCGGGCCTTATCTGGGGTGTCATTGATTAGCTATGGAGAAAATTGCAGTGAGTTATGGAAAACAAAAATCGAGGAATTAACGGCCAAAATTTCGGTACCGGTTCATATTGAAGAAAAAATAACGAGAGCTGCCTCTGATATCGTCAGTTGTGGTCCCGCGTTCTTTAGCTATTTACTACAAAGTTTCATCAAAGCTGCAGTAAAAGAAACTGAAATTGATGAAAATGATGCAACCGTTATGGCAAGTGAAATGATTATCGGTCTAGGTGAGTTATTAAAGCAAGGACATTATACGTTGTCGTCACTACAAGAAAAGGTATGTGTAAAGGGTGGAATTACAGGCGAAGGTATTAAAGTATTAGATAATGAGCTCGGGGAAATTTTTGAACATATCTTCCAGGCAACACAAGCAAAATTTAAAGAAGACCTTGATAAAGTGGAAGCACAATTCTCAAATTATTAATTTCGTCATGAACTGACAATATTCCTTTTTTTTAAAATAAAAAAGCCATCTTTTTTGAACTGTAACCCGAATAATGGACACTAATTAAAAAGTGCCCCTTTATTCGGGTTTTTCTATGTCCCCAGAAAGAAAACCCGTTTATAATAAAAGAATTATTGTGGACGGAGGATTTACATGAGTAA
>NZ_JAHUWN010000019.1 GCF_019219025.1 Bacillus sp. sid0103
GAGATTAGCTACATCTTGTGAATGATAACTAGGAGGAGCCGTGTGCGTGAATAGCGCAAGCACGGTTCTGCGAGGGGGGAGAAACACAATCTACCGCGAGGTAGAGAGGTTCTCTTCTACTCAACTAGTGAAAGAAGGAATGAAGGGATTTTATTGTAATATAAAGGTAATTATCAATAACTTTTAGGGGGGAAATAACTCTTTAAGGAAATTGGTTGTCTATAAAAACAACAAAGTTTACAAAAACAGCCTACTTAATTAAAGATGTGAAGTAATATTAAAAAACCATGCTGCGTCTCTCCAGCATGGTTTTAATGGTTCTGTGTACTATTCTTTCGTATACTCAGCCATCATCTGACGTAAATCTTTGATGGCTAGTTTGGCACTCGCTTTTTTATCTTTATGAAATCCGATTCCTGTTAGTGAATCTTGGCATTCGTAGGAGTTTTTTGCCAGGCTTTTGTAGCCGTCAGGAACGGTGAAAATTTCTACTGTAATAGTCAAACGTATTAATTAAATAATTAGGTCTTTATTAACGCTGACTATAGTAAGAATAGGTTCCTTTTTAAAAGAGAATGGTTGAAGTTGAAGATAACGGACGACAATCTTTTCAGAGTTTTGAAGGGATAAGTTCAGGACTGGTGCATGCTGATGAAATTTCTAATCAAACGTTTGGTTAGTGTTGGAATCATTTCCTTAATGGATGACGTTTCCATTGAACTTAAGTATAATTTTATAAAAGGCTAATAGGACGTGAGTTTAGGTTGAAAAAATTAACAGTAGAAAGCTTGGTTCAAAAGTATTCATTGAAAGTACTGGCTGGAGAAAACCACTTGCAGAAGGTAATTACGCAATCACGGGCGCATCGTCCGGGACTGGAGTTTGTGGGCCATTTTGACTTTTTTCCAACAGAACAGGTTCAAATTTTAGGAAAAAAGGAAATTACCTATTTACATAAATTAAGTAGAGAGGAACGTAAAATTCGAATCGGAAATATTGTTCACTATCATCCGCCATGTTTTATCGTAACCGCTGGTGAAGAAGGACTTACCTATTTAATTCACCATTGTACAGAGCAGGGTATTCCCTTGTTAGTTACAAACCAGCCTGAGACAACTTCAGAGTTTATCACTAGATTGGATGCGTTTTTGGTAAAGGAACTAGCACCTGAAATTACTATTCATGGAGTTTGTATGAATGTGTCTGGCATTGGAATTTTACTTCGTGGAAGTTCGGGGGTAGGAAAAAGTGAGACGGCCCACACATTAATTCGCCGCGGACACCGGCTGGTATCGGATGATAACGTTGTCCTAAAGAAGCTGAGTACGCAAACCATTCTGGGTACTCATGATGGGAAAACTAAGGAATTTTTGGCTCTCCGTAGTATTGGATTATTAAATGTGGTCCGCTTATACGGTCGTAAAGCTTTTCAGGATGAAACACGAATTTCCCTTGATATTAATTTAACGAAGTGGGAAAAGGACGCCTTATACAATGATTTAGAACAGGAATATCATCATACCGACTATATGGGTGTTAAAATTCCTTCCATTGAAATCCAACTTCAGCCTGGACGTGATGTGGCAGGGTTAATAGAGGCAGCAGCAAATAACTGGTATTTAAAGCAACAAGGATACAGCGCAGTAGAAGAGTTCATGTCCAGGGTTGAGGCTGATATAATCAAATCTGGTATGGATTAACTTTAAAGAATTTATAATAATTATCTAGGTAATATAGAAAAGGCTGAGCTATATACAGTTTTTATATGGATATTTCAGCTTTTATTCGAACGTTTATTTTATTGCTAGTTTCGTGACAGTTGTGTTCTGAACGACGTTTTCTTGTATTTTTCGTTCATTTTTTTACAACTTATTTACAGTCTTGGGCGTAACCGCAGCTGATAAGGCGAAGAATGTTAGTAAGACAGCGACAGTTAAAGTGAAATAAGCTAACCAGAAATCCCCTTCACACATAGTGGAGGGATTTTGGTTCGTAAGATGTAGAATCCGGTGTAGGCACTGAAAAGAAGAATCACCTCTTTTTTTAATCACTTCCTATATGTAGTCCCAAAACTAAGTTCTCTGATGGATACTTAGTAAAAAGTCACAATATTAATTTTGGGCACAAATTTACGTTCAGTCGCTTACTTGGGTTTCTTTTTAATAGAGTCATATTTGAAGGCATCCCTCGACATTCTTTTCGGGCATTAGATAGAGAAATGTATTTGTGGAGCGTACGGAAGCAACTTTTAATCAAACGATTGTCTAGTTTCGAAAAGGCGGGGTTTGAATAGAATAATGGAAGTTTACGAGAAACCCATCTGTTTTTGTAAAAAGGTGGGTTATTTCCTGCGGAATTTTCATGCGCGTCTCGACAATTTCTAAGCAATTTATTCAGGGAAAATCCATTTCTATCAGTATTTGCAGCTGTTTTAAAACAAACGTTTGATTAGTATAGCCTATTTTGTATTTAGTCGAAAGAGTGTCGGTTCGTGAAGGAATCATGGGGACGGTTCTTGTGGTAATATTATCCCAAAATTATCTACTGTGGTATCAAATGGTAAATATATACACCTCTATGATGAAAGTTAGAATTATGATAATATTCCTATGTAATTACAATTATAGGTAAAATATATATTATATTACTGGATTTATTGGGATATCGGAGAAGCTCGGAATTTCCATAATGATGGAAGTAGGTGAAGGTAGATTTGGGTAAAAGTTTGTTTTAAAAAATAGTATATTCATAGTAAAAATCTATATATTAATGGGGATAAATTCATGAGAAAACATTTAAAAATTATTAGTTTAACACTTCTCTTTTGTATGTTAGTTAATATTATGCCTTTAAGTTGGTTTACGTCTGTGCCTTACTTTAAAACAGCAAAGGCCGATCTTAATCTGACTAGGGGAGAATTGAAGAATTTTGAGGGGATCATCGATGCGGGTTTTCCAAGGACCGTAGTCTTAAATAGAAATGGTACAGTATCATTATTTGGTAGTACTTATGGTGTAGAGAAAATATTAGAATGGTCTAATATTTCCTATGTTACCCAAGGTAGTTCTTTCATAGTGGGTTTAAAGAGTGATGGTACTGTTGTTGGAGTTGGCGATAATTCGATTGGCCAAATTAATGTAAATGATTGGTCTAATATAAAGGGCATTGCAGCAGGTAAGAATCATACAGTCGGCTTAAAAACAGATGGTACTGTAACAGCGACAGGTGACAATTCTTTTGGACAAACAAATGTAAGTGGCTGGAAAGATATTGTTGCCGTATCAGCGGGGGTACGACATACGGTTGGCTTAAAGAGTGATGGAACAGTGGTTGCGGTAGGTAATAATCTCTATGGGCAAACAAATGTTAGTAGTTGGCAAAATATAGTGGCTATATCAGTAGGAGATTTTTATACGGTAGGTTTAAAAAGCGATGGTACAGTTGTCGCTGTAGGAGACAATAATTCTGGCCAAAGAAATTTAAGTAGTTGGCAAAATATTGTAAGTATCTCAGCTGGAACTAACCATACAGTTGGTTTAAAAAGTGATGGAACCGTAGTAGCAGCAGGGAGAAATTCAGATGGACAATCAAATGTGGGAGACTGGAAAAATATTGTTTCAATATCAGCAGATGAATACAATACTGTCGGATTAAAGAGTGATGGAACAGTAGTTGGAGTTGGCAATAATGGCTATGGCCAAATAAACTTCAATCCAGTAAACAATATTGTTTCAATTTCATCTGGTGCAAATCACACCGTTGGTTTGAAAGAGGATGGAACAGTAGTCGGTATGGATTATAATACCCAGGGACAAATAAATGTAAGTGGCTGGAAGGATATAGTTGCTTTATCTGCTGCTGCGAATCATACTGTGGGTTTAAAGAGTGATGGAACAGTAGTAGCAGTAGGAAGTAATCAATACGGTCAACTAAATGTTAGTGGATGGACTGATATCGTAGCGGTCTCAACTGCAAGTACACATACCGTGGGTCTAAAAAGAGACGGAACAGTGGTTGGGGTTGGAGATAATGGTTATGGTGAGCTAAATTTTAGCGATTGGAAAGACATAGTTGCTCTTTCATCTAGTTATTGGAATACAGTTGGTTTAAAAAAGGATGGAACCGTTGTATTTGCTGGAGATAATCGTTACGGACGTATATATGTTGGTGATTGGACAGATATTGTTGCTATAACATCTGGAAATGATCATGTTGTTGGGTTGAAGAAAGATGGGACGGTAGTAACAACAGGTAATGGCTCTGCTGGTCAGCGCAATACAGGTGATTGGAAGGGTATCGTAGACATTGCGGCAGGTATGGATTTTACAGTAGGCCTAAAAAGTGATGGGACAGTAGTTGGTGTTGGAAATAATCCTTATGGTCAAGTAAGTCTAGAAAGTTGGAAAAATATTAAAGATATTTCAGCGAACGAATATCAAACAGTGGGGCTTAGAAATGACGGGACCATAATTAATTCAAATAATTATACATATCCAAATGAAGTTATTCACCCCCAGATTAACATTAATAAAAATGTTATAAAGCCAAACGATAACTTAAAAATTACTTTTTCTAAAGATAAATATTATAAATTAACTGACCCAGGGATTTCCTTGAGTGGGGGAATCACTTTACCTGATGGGAAGTTTGAAGAAGTTAACGATCTAGATTATGAATTCAATTATATAGTTAAGCCGACTGATAGTGGAATCGTTAATGTTTCTGTCCCTGGAATAACAGATTTCTATGGTAATAGTTTAGTAAAAAATGACTATTTTAGAGTAATTCCATTACAATCAATTAAAACTTCGAAGTCCTTAGTAAGTTCAGGCGATAAGGTAACGATTACTGCTACCTTTTATGAGAGTGTAAAACCTGGTTTCCAGCTTTCTTTAGGTGGGGCAGTGGATTTAAAGCCTACTTCAATGACTGAAGTGGCTGGAAGTAATGGAACAAAATTTATACTATCTTATACTATTCCTTATAACTATAAAGAAGGTACTATTCATGCTTCACTAAAAAATGTAGAAACAGTTAGTGGTGTGTTTTTTAATCGTTATACCGAACAAAACGTTTTTACAAAGCAAAATCGATTGGCGCCGATTAGCTCTCTTACAGCCTCTAAAGAAAAAGCAAAAATTGGTGATGTTGTAACAGTTACTGCAAATTTTATGGAAAGTATTAAAAATGGTGTCCAGCTTTCATTTGATGGAGCTGGAGAAATGGAACCTGTTGTCATGAGTGAGGTAGCAGGCAGTAATGGAACGAAGTATACGTACGATTATACTGTTCTAGAAGGATTTACTGGTAACATTAATGCTCATCTCAAAGAAGTATACGATCAAAATAACAAGCTGTCACAAGAATTTGTTAGTAACAATTTGTTTATGGTTGATGGAATTAGGTCAAGTTTAAAAAGCTTAACAGCTTCAACTGCTTCAGCAAAGTTAGGAGATAAAGTATTACTGACTGCAGTGTTTGATGAGCCGATAAAACCAAACTTTACTCTATCATTAAATAATGGTGTTAATTTACAAAATGTTTCTATGAATGAGGTAGAGGACTCAAACTCTACTATATTTAACTATGAATATGTGGTGAAGGAAGGCGACCTAGGATCCATTCATGCGAATATTGAAGGGATTGAGGATTTAGCAGGCAATATCTCACCAGCTTATAGTAAAGATGATGTATTTCACACAGATGGTATAAATCCTGCTATTCTTTCCGTTGAATCAGAAGAGAAAGAATATGAAGTAGGGGACTATGCTCATATTATTGCTACTTTTACTGAACCCGTAAAACCGGGTGTTAAACTTAAATTATCTGGTGGAATAGATAATGAAGAGTATACCATGAGTGAGGTTCAGGGAAGTAATGGTTTAGAGTATGAAATCTACTATGAAATTAAAGAGGGTCAGCATGGAGTGGTATACGGCCTTTTATCAAACATAGTCGATTTAGCTGGTAATGAAGTTACTTATGATCAAAAGAAGATTTTTTATGCAAGTGATCCTTCAAATGCAAATTTAGCTAGTATCACTGTCAGTGATGGAAGTAATAGCCACCCACTTACACCTGGATTCTCTTCAGAAATGGATACTTATTCTGTTTACTTACCAAGTAATGTAACTTGTATCTTTTTAAGTGGAGAAAGCCAGGATAGTAAAGCTACCGTTGAAGGTAGCGGCTTAAAGAACCTTGTTCAAGGTGAAAATACATTTATTTTAAAAATAACTGCAAGTAATTTAAATACGAAGTATTATAGAGTAATTATTAATGTTACGGATGATACAAAACCTGAAATTACAGGTGTAGTTGATCAGACAGTTGGAATGAATACTCCTTTTGATGCAATGGATGGAGTAAAAGCTACGGATAATGTTGATGGCGATCTTACTTCACTGATCATGGTGGAGGGGTTTGTCGATATCAGCAAGCCAGGTGTTTATAAGCTTAAATATACTATTACAGATAAGGCTGGAAATAGTTCAACCATTAAGCGAAATATTACGGTTGTAGATAACATTCCGCCTGCCAAGCCAATTGTTGATTCATTCGGTGACAACCAAAATATGATTACGGGGACTGCCGAGGAAAATGGATATGTTGTTGCAGAAGTAAACGGTTCGCAGATTGGTAGTAGTCCAGTAGGGAATGGTGGATTATTCGGAATTTGGGTAAATAAACAATCTGCTGGTACTAAAATCAATCTATATGTAATAGATGCTTATGGGAATTCTGGTCAAGCCACTACAATTGAGGTTCTAGACATTTCTGCTCCTGAAAAACCTCAACCAAATAAGGTGACAGATAAAGATAGTATTGTTACCGGGCAAGGTGAAGCAGGGACTGCAATAAAAGTAAAAGTAAATGGTTCTGAGATAGGTTCAGGAACAGTAGAAGAAGATAGCAGCTTTACAGTGGCAATTCCAGTGCAAAAGGCAGGTACTGAACTAGCTATTAGTGCAACTGATAAGGCTGGAAATGAGAGTGAAACAACCACACTAGTAGTAGAAGACGTAACCGCCCCAGAAATGCCAGTAGTTAATGAGATAACTGACAAGGACACTGCAGTAACAGGTGAAGCAGAAACAGGGTCTAAAGTTGAAGTTAATGTAAATGGTTTAGTTATCGGGACAGGAACAGCTGGAGAGGATGGCCAATTTAATGTTACTATTCCATCACAAACAGCAGGCATGGTGCTAAACATTACTGCAACAGATAATGCTGGTAACATGAGCAGTTCTTCAACAATCGTGGTTAAGGATGGTACTGCGCCATTAGCACCAATAGTAGAAAATGTATCCGATATATCAAGAATGGTATGGGGAAAGTCAGAAGTAGGTTCAATCGTGACTGTAACAATAGGTCAATCCCAATATACTACGATTGCAGAGTATCCTTTTGGTGATTATGAAGTAACTATTCCAGCACAAAAGGAAGGAACTGTGATAGAGGTAACAGCTACAGATAGTGCTGGAAACATAAGTGATGCCAGAAAAGTAATCGTACAAGATGGAACTCCGCCGGCAGCACCGATAGTAAACGAAATTAATGACCAGTCATCTGAAGTAAGTGGAACAACAGAAGCTGGAGCAAAGGTATATGTAGTATATACATCACCACAATATGGAGTGTTGGTTAGTACGGGATATGCAGATGAAAATGGGAATTATCAAGTGATGATTCCAGTTCAAAGTGCTGGTTCCACTATCCAGGTAATAGCGGCAGATTCTATGGGAAATCAAAGTGAACCGACTAATATCGTGGTAAAAGATGCAACGGCTCCAAATACACCGCAAGTAAATGAAGTAACTGACAAATCACAAGAAGTTTCTGGAACCTCTGAAGCAGGAGCAAAGGTTACGGTTAGAGTAGGGTTAATTGAGTATGGATTAACTGAATACACGGGGAAAGCAGATGAGAATGGGAATTTCCTTGTATCGATCCCTGCTCAACACGCTGGAACAGAAATAACAGTGTTTGTAACTGACGAGTCTGGAAACGTAAGTGAAAGTAATAAGGTAATCGTAAAAGATGTGACTGCACCAAATGCGCCGGAAATAGTAGTTGTAACTGATAAAGACACTAAAGTAACCGGGAAAGCGGAAGCCGGTTCAAAAGTACAAGTTAAAGTAGAAAATTCAGTACTTGGTACAGGTACAGTTGGGGTAGATGGAAAGTTTAATATCAATATCCCAGTCCAAAAAGCAGGAACTGAAATAAAATTTATTTCTACAGATAAAGCTGGAAACGTGAGTGAAACAACCACAGTGGTGGTAAAAGACGTAACCGCCCCAGGTAAGCCTGAAGTAAATGAAGTGACAGACAAGGACACTATAGTTACAGGACAAGCGGAAGCCGGATCAAAAGTAGAAGTGAAGGTAAATGGTTCAGTGATTGGCACTGGAACTGCCGGAGAAGATGGTCAATATAAAGTGGCGATTTCCGCTCAAAAGGCAGGCACAGAGTTAGTCATTGTTGCTATGGATCAGGCTGGGAATGTAAGTGAACCAACCGCAGTAGTAGTAAAAGATGTAACCGCCCCAGAAAAGCCTGCAGTAAATGAGGTAACCGACAAGGATACTTCAGTCACAGGACAAGCAGAGGCTGGATCAAAAGTAGAAGTAAAGGTAAATGGTTCAGTGATTGGGACTGGAACTGCCGGAGAAGATGGCCGCTATGAAGTGACAATTCCAGTACAACAAGCAGGCATTGAACTTGTTATTATTTCAACTGATAAAGCTGGTAATGTAAGTGAAGAAACTGCAGTAGTAGTAAAGGATGTAACAGCCCCAGAAAAACCTGAAGTAAATGAAGTAACGGACAAGGATACTTCTGTTACAGGAAAAGCGGAAGCAGGATCAAAAGTAGACGTGAAGGTAAATGGTTCCGTTATTGGGACTGGAACTGCCGGAGAAGATGGTCAATATAGAGTGACTATTTCTGGGCAAAAGGCAGGCACCGAATTAGTCATTATTGCTACGGATAAGGCTGGCAATGTAAGCGAAAGAACCACAGTAGTGGTGAGGGACGTAACAGCCCCAGAAAAGCCTGAAGTAAAAGAAGTAACAGACAAGGATACTACTGTAACTGGACAAGCCGAAACTGGATCAAAGGTAGAAGTGAAAGTAAATGGTTCGGTGATTGGTAGTGGAACTGTAGGAGAAGATGGTCAATATAAAGTAATCATCTCCGCGCAAAAAGCAGGAACAGAATTAGTCATTAGTGCTACAGATAAAGCTGGAAATGTGAGTGAAACAACAACAGCAGTGGTAAGAGACGTAACAGCTCCAGAAAAACCTGTAGTATATGAAGTAACTGATAAGGGTACGACAGTTACAGGACAAACGGAAGCTGGATCAAAGGTAGAAGTAAAGGTAAATGGTTCAGTGATTGGTACTGGAACTGCTGGAGAAGATGGTCAATATAAAGTGACCATTGACGTGCAAAAGGCAGGCACAGAATTAGAAATAGTTGCAATGGATAAAGCTGGCAATGTAAGCGAAACAACCACAGTAGTGGTGAAGGACGTAACTGCCCCGGATAAACCAGAAGTAAATGAAGTGACCGACAAAGATACTACAGTTACCGGACAAGCAGAAGCCAGGTCAAAAGTAGAAGTAAAGGTAAATGGTTCAGATATCGGCTCTGGAACTGCTGGAGAAGATGGCCAATATAAAGTGACCATTGAGGTGCAAAAGGCAGGCACCGAATTAGTCATTGTGGCTACTGATAAGGCTGGTAATGTAAGTGAAACAACGACAGTAGTGGTAAGAGACGTAACCGCCCCAGAAAAGCCAGTAGTAAATGAAGTAACCGATAAGGATACTACAGTAACAGGACAGGCGGAAGCTGGATCAAAAGTAGAGGTAAAGGTAAATGGTTCAGTGATTGGTGAGGGAACTGCCGGAGAAGATGGCCAATTTACAGTGACCATTTCCGAGCAAAAGGCAGGGACCGAGTTAGTCATTGTTGCTACTGACAAGGCTGGCAATGTAAGTGAAACAAGCACAGTCGTGATAAGAGACGCAACAGCGCCAGAGCAGCCAGTGGTAAATGAAGTTACAGATAAAGATACGTCTGTTACTGGACAAGCGGAAGCTGGATCGAAAGTAGAAGTGAAAGTAAATGGCTCAGTGATTGGTACTGGAACTGCTGGAGAAGATGGTCAATATAAAGTGAGCATTGACGTGCAAAAGGCAGGCACCGAATTAGAAATAGTTGCAACGGATAAGGCTGGCAATGTAAGTGAAACAACGACAGTAATGGTAAGAGACGTATCCGGCCCAGAAAAGCCAATAGTAAATGAAGTAACCGATAAGGATACTACAGTTACAGGACAAGCGGAAGCTGGATCAAAGGTAGAAGTAAAGGCAAATGGTTCAGTGATTGGTGAGGGAACTGCCGGAGAAGATGGTCAATATAATGTGATCATCTCCTCGCAAAAAGCAGGCACCGAATTAGTCATTATTGCAACGGATAAGGCAGGCAATGTAAGTGAAACAACCACAGTAGTGGTGAGAGACGTAACAGCCCCAGAAAAGCCTGAAGTAAATGAAGTAACGGACAAGGATACTACAGTTACTGGACAAGGAGAGGCTGGATCAAAAGTAGAAGTGAAAGTAAATGGCTCAGTGATTGGTACTGGAACTGCCGAGGAAGATGGACAATATAAAGTGACCATTGACGTGCAAAAGGCAGGCACAGAGTTAGTCATTATTGCTACTGATAATTCTGGCAATGTAAGTGAAGAAACTGCAGTAGTGGTGAAAGATGTAACCGCCCCTAAGAAACCAGTAGTAAGTCTAGTAAGCGATAGAGATACAACTATAACTGGTGAAGCAGAAGCGGGATCCAAAATCGAAGTGAAGGTAAATGGCTCAGTAATTGGTACAGGAACAGCAGGACAAGATGGTAAATATAAAGTTACCATTCGAGTTCAGAAAGCTGGAACGGTATTAGTGATCATCGCAACAGACGCTGCCGGAAATGAAAGTGAAGGAACCACCATAAAAGTTATAGACAAAACAGCTCCATCAGTTTTAACAGTAAATACAGTTTCAGACAAGTCAAAGGAAGTAACTGGCAAGACTGAAGCGGGAGCAACTGTTTCGATCCTAATCGGCACAAAGACTTATGCAGCTAAAGCTGATCCAAATGGAAACTTCAAAGTGATCATTCCTATCCTAAAAGCAGGCACAAAGTTAATCGTAACTGCCAAGGATGCAGCGGGTAATGCGAGTGTCGCAAAAAGTATCACCGTTATTGATAAAACGCCACCGGTTGCTCCAACCGTTACCACTGTTACGGACTTAGCAAAACTGGTAACTGGTAAAGCAGAAGCAGGAGCCATTGTTACTGTTACAATTGGAACCAAAAAGTACATCGCCAAAGCGGATGCTAAGGGTAACTATAAGGTAACGATTCCTGTCCAAAAAGCAGGTACAAAGGTAATTGTGACAGTGAAAGATGCAGCAGGAAATGTAAGTGTAGCTAAGAGTGTGATTGTCATAGACAAAACAGCTCCATTAGCACCGAAAATTAAAACTACAGTAAAAAGCACAACAAAAGAAGTTACTGGAACTGCTGAAGCCTACTCTACGATAACAATAAAAGTCGGTAGCAAAGTCATCGGTACAGCCGAGGCTGATTCCAAAGGAAACTTCAAAGTGAAAATCAAAGCACAGAAGAAGAAAACGGTTTTAAGTGTGACAGCAACTGATAAAGCGAAGAATGTAAGTAAGGCAGCTATAGTAGTAAAAGTGAAATAATTTTTAAAAAGATTAATCCCCTTCACATAATGTGGAGGGGATTTTGGTTCGTTTGGCACAAATCCACGTTCAGTCGCCTACTTAGGTTCCTTTTTAAACGAGTCATTTTTGAAGACATCCCTCGACATTCTTTTCGAGCATTTAGAGAGATAAATCTATGAGTGGAGCGTGCGGAGGCAACTTTTAATCAAACGATTGTGTAGTGACGAAAAGGCGGGGATTGTATAGAATAATGGAAGTTTGCTAGAAACCCATCTGATTTTGTAAAAAGGTAGGTTATTTCCTGCGGAATTTCTTTGCATTTTTCGACGATTTTCCTTCATATTTGGAAGGTGAAATACTTTTAAATCAGTCCTGCAGCTGTTTCAACCAAACGTTTAATTAGTATATCTTATACGGAATTTGGTCGAAATGATGTTGTTTATTGGCAAAAGTGATTATGCGCTTGGATTACTAGAATCCAAGCACTGTTTGTTCTATTGTTATTGTATATGACCATCTCCAAAGAACCCCCCTAAAAATGAATTGGAAATAATTGATTTATTCATCTATTTCATGAATAATTATAATTATTAGAATATTATTTTAGTAGAAGGGAGAATGGAAAAAGAGAACACCAGAAAATAACAAACATTTAATATTAAACATTTTTTGTAACCGCTTGCAATTTATATACAATTTGAAATTTTCGGAATTTATTATTATAATAGAGTGAAATTCCATCATTTATTATGTTTCATCAGTTTGAATCCGTTTTTAATTATAGAAAAGGGGGGGTCTTGTTGATTCAGATAAAGCAATTATACAAGTCATTTGATTCATTAGAGGTGCTGAAGGGAATCGATTTGTCTGTTCAGCCGAAGGAAGTGGTGGTATTGGTGGGAGCCAGCGGTTCAGGAAAGAGTACATTGCTGCGCTGCATTAACTTCCTTGAAGTTTATGATAAAGGAGAGGTATGGATAAACAACGAACAGATCGATCCGGGGAAAACGGATTTAAATCGCGTACGTGCAGAAGTTGGGATGGTCTTTCAACATTTCAATCTCTTCCCACATAAAACAGTGCTGGAGAATATCATCGAAGCCCCGATGCATGTAAAAAGAGAAAGAAAGGAGGACGCGAAGAAAGCGGCCTATAGTCTTCTGGAGAAGGTGGGATTAAGCGATAAGGCCAATACATATCCGAATTTATTGTCCGGGGGACAGAAGCAGCGGCTTGCCATCGCTCGTGCGCTTGCCATGAAACCCAATGTGATGCTTTTTGATGAGCCAACCTCCGCGCTTGATCCAGAATTGGTAGGGGAAGTTTTGCAGGTCATGAAAGAACTGGCCAATGAAGGGATGACTATGGTAATAGTTACCCACGAGATGGGATTTGCCCGGGAAGTGGCAGATCGTGTTGTCTTTATGGGAGATGGACAGATTCTTGAACAGGGGGCACCTAAGACGTTTTTTGAAAATCCGCAGCATGAAAAAGCAAAGCAATTTCTTAACAGTATTCTATAGCAAATGATAAGGGGGAAGAAAAAATGAAAAAGTCAATTATCAGTCTTGTAGCAGCCTGTATGGCTGGAGTTTTGATCATGTCTGGGTGTGGAGCGAAAGAACAAGTTTCCCAGCAGACTTCTGCAGGGAAAAAAGAGTTTCACTATGCCATGAGTGGGTTGTTCAAACCGTTTAATTATAAAGAAAACAGCGAACTGAAGGGATTTGATGTTGAGATCGGCAAGGCACTTGCTAAAAAAATGGGAATGAAGGCCGTTCCGGTAACGAATCCTTGGGAAACGATCATCCAAGGCCTACAAGCCAAAAAATACGATGCCATCCTGGGCAGCATGACGATTACGGATGAGCGAAAAAAGGTGGTTGACTTTTCAAATCCTTATTACAGATCAGGCTCACAGGTTTTCGTATCGGAAAATAATACAGATATCAAATCGCCGGATGATTTGAAAGGGAAGCGTATCGGGGTGGCCAAGGGAACGCCTTATAAGGATCTGGCGTTAAAATACACATCAAAAGAAAACATTGTTGAATATGATACAGATTTAGTGGCTCTTATGGATCTTCCTACCAAAAGAATTGACGCTGCGATAACCGATCGAATGGTCGGACTGCCAATTATCAAGGCCGGCACCGTTAAAATCAAGGATGTTGGAAAGCCTATGACACATGATGATCAAGCGATTGCCGTCAGGAAAGAGGATAAGGAATTAGTGGACAAGCTGAACAAGGCAATGGATGAAATCATAAAGGACGGCACTTATGACAAAATTTCTGATAAATATTTTGGCCGCAACATTTTAGGAACCAACAACTAGAGTGGGTGAAAAAGGGTGCCCTCAAGGGGCACCTGATAACAGATCATACGTGGGGTGAATCCATTTGCTAGAAATTCTTCTTTCCAATTATAAACTTTTTTTTGAAGCAACGTTGCTTACGCTCAAGGTTACCATTACGTCTCTACTGATTGGCTCTCTTATTGGCTTAATCTTTGCCTTTTTTCGTCTCTCCAATAACAAACTTTTGAACTTTATTGCACATGTCTATATCACTTTGATCCGTGGAACTCCGCTTATTGTTCAGATTGCGGTTCTATATTTTGGCATCACATCGATTGTGACTCTGTCGCAGTTCTGGGCCGGAGCGATTGGCTTGGCTATTCATTGCGGGGCTTATATTGCCGAAATCTTTCGTGGGGCCATTCAATCTATTGACCGCGGGCAAATGGAAGCTGCAAGATCACTTGGAATGTCCTATCCGTTGGCCATGAGAAGAATCATTCTGCCCCAAGCGTTTAAATCAGCTATCCCTCCGCTCAGTAACCAGTTCATCATTGGTTTAAAGGACTCTTCTCTTGTGGCCTACGTGGGCATGGCGGATTTGTGGGGAGCGGGCCTTAGCGTCGCAGCATCCAGCTTTCAACAATTGAATTCGTATGTGATTGTAGGATTGTATTATTTTGTTCTTGTGTTCATCTTCTCTTTCCTCTCCGGTAAACTAGAAGCAAGAATGAATGTAACAGAGCCAGGAAGGAAGCAGAAGTCAAATTCAATATTTAATTTTTTTAAAAAGCCTGCAGAAGAGATAAACAGAGTGTAATCGACTTTCATGAAGACATTAAATCGAGCTGATGGTTGTAAAATAACTAAAAACAAAGCCCTTTCATGTATGGATGACAATGAAAGGGCTTTTTGTTTCGGACCATGTATATGGAAATAATAAATGAAATTTTGCAGGAAATGGGACATCTTTCTAGAAATTTATCATAACTTGATGTAAATAGGAACATAAGGGTGCTGGTGTATCATAGGCTAATTCATTTCCTAAAGATGAATCATGACTGCACTAAAAAATCTATATGTTGAGGTAATCTTATGGGTGAGGAAGATGTGAAGTTTCAAACACTTCATGATCATTATAAAGATACTTTTGCTTTACAGAGGGAATACTTGAAGTTAAGAGACCGATTATTCGTTTATACTTTGCTGGTTTTCGCGGCAATGTTTATTCTGACGATCATACCTGTTGATCCCTCAAAAGCTGTTTCCGACATTGTTAAGGAACAACTCAAAATCACATTGAGCATAAATCGAGATGAAATTCACACGATGCTATGGTTTGTTTTATTGTGTTTGGTGGTCAGGTATTTTCAAACTAACATAGTAGTTGAACGGCAATACCATTATATCCATAAGGTCGAGGCCGAATTAAATTCATGTTACGATCCTCTGGGAGATATGTTCACTAGAGAAGGAAAGTCATACCTGAACAGCTTTAAGCTGTTTAGTTCCATAGCTGGTTATTTGTATAAATTGGTTTTTCCGTTATTGCTGATTATCATAACAAGTTTCAAAATATTTACGGAACTAATGACGAAAACATTCTTTGATTTAACTTTAGTGTTGGATATTGTTTTTTGTGTATTGATTTTTGTTTATACCGTAGTTTATTCTTTTTCGTTGCACTTCAAAAAAATGAAGAAATTATGGTTAAAAGTTAAAAGTATATTGAGAATTTAAAGCTGTGCACTGGTTAACTAAAACTTTCATTTTTCTAAATTTATTTTCTTGAAAATTTTATAATAATCTAAAATATGGAAAAAATGATATAATATTTGTATAAATATATTGTTCATTACATTTGTTGGAGGAGTTATGACTCAAATCAAACCAAAAGTATTTATAGGATCTGCAAGAGAATCCATTGAATATGTTAATGCGATTCATAATTCACTCGCTCATGTTGCTGAAGTAACTCCTTGGTCAGCGGGTGCATTTCGCCCACTTGAATACAATATGGAAAATCTTGAACGACTATTAGATGGAAATGATTTTGCAGTATTTGTATTTTCACCCGATGACATTATAAATATTCGAGGCACCTTAACATTTACTACAAGGGACAATACTTTGTTTGAAATGGGGTTATTCTGGGGAAGGTTAAGAAGAGGACGAGTTTTTTACATTATTCCCAGAAATACACCTGAAAGTGAGGGTGCTAAAGGGTTTCGTCTACCTTCAGATTTGGAAGGACTTGCTGTATTAAGGTACGAAATTCGAAGTGATAATAACTACGATGCTGCAGTAAATATTGCTTGTAGTTTTATTAAAAGAAAAATCGAAGAATTGGGCATCTTTCAGGATCCATCGAGGCTCTTAGCGGAAGCCCAAACAAACATGGATAAAGACTATGCCTTGATTCGTATACTAAGAACGCTATCTAAAAGGCTCTTAGTGGATCCAACAAAAAAGTTTGAATATCTACAAGAAGCTGTTAGGAACGCTTATCAAGCCCCAGGTTCCTATTATGTTGAAGGAATAGGAGTTTGGCAAGCGGAGGGCAGCGATGGTTTGAGACAGATTGCTGGAAATGATGGCAAAAGAAAATTTTACACATTTGATGTTAATGAAAATAGAGGGTATACGGATCGAATTATTGTCATTGATTGTTTTTTACAAAGTACTGAGCTGGTTTTACAAAAAAATAGGAATGCCTTTGATAATACTTATGTATTATGCTATCCTATAGGAAACCAGTTAGTTCTGACGGTTGCCATATCCGGAAGAAGGGCATTAAGTCAAGAACAGATTGACGATATATTTCTTAATAATTATAATCTTTTGAGTGTGATAAATAATATTTTTGGAGGTGCTTCTTCATGAAAAGAACAGTGATATCGAAGGAAGAAAAAAATTCGTATAAACTTGGAGAAATTGTTACAGGTGTAAGAGCAGTTATTACCTCTAAATATGGAAAAGAAGAATCAGGAAAAATTGTTTATAAACGAAAAGCTGATTATAGGGAAGACCCGTTTAGGAAACGAGCTTAAATAACATAGATCATCATTTTAAAGAGAGTGGAACTCTCTTTTTTTTGTTTATTAACATATTTTAGTAATCCGATTTTCCTTCTTTCAGCACAGCTTGTAAGTTTTTCATTACTTGATGTGCATGCTCTGTCTACCAACGTCTACAACTTCTCCTGTTTTCAAATCAACTGGAATTTGCCCCGAAGTAAATAATAGAGTATCCAACTTTATTTTTGTGATTTTGCTCCCTTCCCTCTTTCTTTTTCATAATCAAGAAGTGTTTATTAAGTGCTATAAAAATATTGATCAGTATTCATTCCTATTTTTAAATTAAAGGTACCGCCATAAAACCAACGCAAATACAATAAATGAAACATAATCGTTTATTTTTTCAATATTAAGGAAATAATTAGTCATATTTATATATTCTTTAATTGAAGCAATTTATTTGAGTTGGGATTAATAGGAGTGGTACCAATGAGGAAAATAAATAAATTAGCAGACTTATGTTGGGAGGGATTAACTTTAAAACACGTTTCTCACAAAGAGGTTGTTATTCCTTATGTACTATTTTTTATCATTACATTAATTTTTGAGCTGTTTTTATCTTTTTTGTTTATCTTATCTTTTTTTATATTCGGTACGTATGGATATAAACCTAATATTCAATACTATATGAGCGCTGTAATTTTGATTTTTATGTTAATCATTACTGTTCAATTACTAATTACAACAATGAAGGTAGATAAAAAAGAGAAAAAAATAAATTTCCCATGAATCCCATTTGATAAATGGGATTCATCACTCTTATAATTAACAGCCCGTTTTTTGTGCGTGTATGGGCGATAATAAATAGCTAAATTCAATTATAAGAACTCCAATAAGGCGACGATTCCTTACTCCACATGAACCGGTTAGCTCCATCTCGTTAAGCTGCAAGCAGCTGGAACGGATGGAGTTTTTCTTTTGGCAACTGCCTGCATTGAACCGGCGATTGCCAACATGTGCTGACCCCTTCAGAATCCATTCGCCCTAGGGGTACTCGGACGGAAAGAGTTCCTTAAAGGGCCAGATAATTGAACAAAACTTAAATATAAAGCCATTTTTTTTAGACATTAAGAAAACCTTAAGATTTACATCATGTGTTTGTTAAGATTTGCTTGATATGATTCTTTTTACAGTCATACTAAAGGGTGATAGAAATGGTAACCGCCAAAGTTGGGAGTGAATTTCCATGAACGTGTTGGTTTGTGATGATGATAAGGAGATCGTGGATGCGATCGGAATTTATTTAGAAAATGAAGGCTATCAAATATTTAAAGCGTTTAATGGTTTGGAAGCCATACATATCATCAAAGATCATGAGATTCATCTTATTATCAAGGATATTATGATGCCTATAATGGATGGGTTAAGAGCTACGATGAAGATTAGAGAAGAAAATAATATACCATTGATTATGCTTTCTGCTAAATCGGAGGATTCAGACAAAATTATCGGATTAAATTTAGGGGCAGATGACTATCTAGCAAAGCCGTTTAATCCCCTGGAGCTGATTGCAAGGGTCAAGTCCCAGTTGAGGAGATATACCACATTGGGAAGTCTTGAAACGAAAAGGAATGTCTTTCGGACGGGGGGACTGGTCATAGATGATGAAAGTAAAATCATCACAGTCGATGGGGAAGAGGTCCATCTTACACCGGTGCAATATAAGATTTTGAAATTGCTGACGGAGAGCGCCGGAAGAGTCTTTTCGATTGAGGATATCTATGAAAGGGTATGGAATGAAACAGCGTTTAGTCCTGAAAATACCGTATCCGTTCATATTAGAAAAATTAGAGAGAAAATCGAAATCAATCCGAAGGAACCAAAATATTTAAAGGTGGTGTGGGGAGTTGGATATAAAGTTGAAAAAATATAGCCACTTATTAACAACGAAAATCATTGTATTTATGATTGCGGTCGTTTGTTTTACGGGTATCATCAAAGCGATGATCCAGGTTGAAGTGGTCAATGATGGATATTTTAGCATGGTTATGGAAGAGGACTACTTTCTCAGTAAGGCATATGCTAGAGAAAATGAAAAGATCGTGAGCAATCTCACTACCCTTCTCCGAGAGTACAAGAGTGAGGACAATATTTTAAAGGGCGAGTCGATTCGTGAAGATAGGATGAAGGTTGAAGAGATGCAGTTATATTCAGATTTTCAGCAATATTCTAGGAGCTATCGGCCTGATTTAAGCGAAGCGGAGAACTATACCACCTTTAAAGCAGAGTATGCCGACAAGATTAAGCAGGTTAGGGAAAGGTTGATAAAGGATGATTTAAGGAATTATCATGCCTTGGTGCAAGAGCTTTCAGAGCAGAAAAATCCGTTGTATTATGCCAGTGATGGTGTAAATGTCTATACGAACACAACTAAGACAGAAAAAGGGCAGTTTAAAGAGTATCCTACTTATTTGGTGTTTGAAGATTATAAGCGAGAGGTTTATCCTAAAGTAATCGAAGAGAATGAGCTATTCCAATTTATTACAGATCCAATTGAGGAATTGAACCAGGACAAGACGGTGGTTTATATTGCGTTTACAGACGACTTTTTAAACAAAAAAATAAACGAATGGAATGAAGATAAAGCAGTTGTCACAAAGAACCTTTATATTTTAGCCGCATTTTTGCTAGGTTTCATCCTTTCATTTGGCTATCTCATCCTCGTGACAGGAAGAAGGTCATTTAAAGATGATCATGTACACCTTCATCCAGTGAATAAACTATACAATGATATCAATATCGTGCTATGTATTAGCCTGATTGCCATTTGGGTTACATGGATGGATAATGTGGCACACCAAAGCATTGATAAAATGGCCATTCCCATCACAATCCCGATTTCAGCAGCCGTGTTTGTTTTGATACTCTCACTTGTTAAACACGTTAAACATAAAACGTTCTTTAAGCATACCCTGATTTTGGCTATCATCCATAAGCTCATAACCATTGTAAGAAATGTCTATGAGTCAGGAAATGTCGGGGTCAAGACGGTATTAATCGTCATTGGTTACCCAGTATTGGTTGCGTTAACGTTTTTTATGTTCCCGGTTACCATAGGCCTGGCAGCCTGGTTTGCTTATAAAAAGGTTAAGAGTTTTCAAGCCATCCAGGATGGAGTGGAAAGAATTAAGGCTGGAAATCTTCATCATCGAATCGATGTGGCTAACCGTGGAGAGTTTAAAACACTTGCTAGCAACATAAACAGCATCACGGATGGATTGAAAAACGCTGTTGATAGTGAACTCAAAAGTGAGCGTTTAAAAACGGAGTTAATCACCAATATATCTCATGATATAAGAACACCGTTAACATCGATCATCACCTATGTGGATTTACTAAAAGGCGAGGAGGTTACGCCAAGGGCTTTCGAATATATCGATATCTTAGATCAAAAATCGAAAAGACTAAAACTATTAACGGATGATTTATTTGAAGCTGCCAAAGCGACGAGTGGAAATATTTCAGTTGAGTTTGAGAAAATTGATATTGTGTCTTTAATTACCCAGGGACTTGGAGAAGTGAATGATAAAATTGAAGCCTCCAATTTGCAATTCAAGCTGAATCATCCCCAGGATAAGATGTATATTAGAGCGGATGGAAAATTACTATGGAGATCCATTGAAAACTTATTATCGAATATCTTTAAATATGCGCTCAATGGTTCCAGAGTATATATCGATATCGAGGATGCGGGTAATGAAATTCTGTTTACCTTTAAGAACATTTCCGCTTATGAGTTAAATATTTCAGCAGACGAATTAATGGAACGTTTTAAGCGTGGCGATGAATCCAGATCCAGCCAAGGCAGCGGGCTTGGGTTATCGATTGCGAAAAGCCTCATCGAAGTTCAAAAGGGGAAATTTAACATCCACGTTGACGGAGATTTATTTAAGGCTGTTATTTCTTTCCCTAAGATGTCTGATACGCAATCGAAAGATGTGGAAGAAAGTTAAAAGCGGTATAGAAATGCACCAATCATTAATAAATGGTGCATCATCGGTCTGACCATTACAGTAAGGAAATGACCATTAAAGAGAGAAAATAGGAATAGATTAGACCGCTGCAGGGGTTGCTTGCAGCGGTTTTTTGCTACATTTCCATTATTCTTTAATACCCATGGGGACGGTTCTTGTGGCCAAACGCACCTGTTTTTCTTAGGATGGACTTTTAACGGCTAATATTTGATTAGATAATCTTTTATCTATGAGTCCAACAAGCAGGATAGTAAATAAGGCTAAACAAACATAGTACATCTGGTCCCACGGTACGAGACTGTAAAGGATTCCCATCTTTATTAAAACTTGATTCACTGTATAAATAAATAATCCTGTTAAAATATATCTTATCCACTTCGGTTTCCAATTGATTTTAACCATTAGACAATAAAAAAAGCTTGCGCATAAATAGTAAATTGCTGAGAAGGCAATGGAATCGCGACCTACATTTTCAAACCATCCAGGGCGATAATATCGATTCAAGAAAAAAAGCATCGGAAGAATATGGGCACTGGCAGAAATGGCGCCAGTGATTAAATAGAGAATCAAATTGTGCTTGAACCCTCTTGAGGGAAGTAAAATCCATTTATAAAAAATCTTGGCCAAAACATAATAAATAGGGAGACCCAATCCGGTATATTCTAACCTCCACCAGTTATGTGAATAGATGTGAAGCTTTAAAAATAACCATTCAATCCCTACAAAGAATCCTGAAAAGAAGACCATCCAAATCCAATTTAACTGGAAAGTTGCTATCAAGGTTGCTGTGACTGGTAAAGAAAATGCGTTTGAGAAAAACGCTCCCAATTCACTGTCATAAAAAGAATTATGTTTGATAATATTTGGGTTATAATCATAGGATCCTAAGAAATTAAATATGGTGGTCTCGATAATATAACCATATCCAACCATTGTTAAGTAAAGAAACAGGGTTTGCGTGTTTCTTTTTTTTAATAGTATAAAACAAAACAATATCGTGCTTGAAATAAGTAGAGCAAAAAACCAATAAGAATTATGCACAACGTTCACTCCGTTAATAGCCGAATACATAAAGTTTGTTTTAATAAATATCTTTTTATTATTAGAGATTCTCCAATTTTTATACCTCATTTTGATTCGTCTCGATGTATCGTACAAAAAATAGGCAAAAGCCTCCTGGAGGGGAGGCTTTTATTGTACTGTTGCAATTCTACAATGGGTAGATGAAAATTCTATCCTTTAACCACTAGCCACAGGTAAACTTTTGAATCTACGTTTGATGCATTATGAAGGATAACGACCATGACATTAGGGTCTCTAGGACCGGTTTGTACTGAATATATGTTTTCGATTGGATCAGTTAAGTATCCTGCACTAATAACTTTTTCATTTCTTTGTGCCTCTAATCGAAAGTCAACATATTCATGATTATTTATCCGGATTCCAGTGCTCCAAGTATAGCGTTTGAACCCTTGTCCTAGATCCTCTTCAGACGCATTTTGGAAGCTCAAATCAAAACGTCTATCTACTGGGCGCCTATTCATGGTTTCTGGCGATTGTTGCGGACGATAAGTATAATGCAGCCATCCATTAACGGGTATACTCATTTGCATCAGCTCCTTGTCTGATAAAAGTATGAGGCCTGACATATTTTTTTACAGCCAGGTTTGATACGAAAATTGTCCACTGTTATTTGGGTTAATTATTTTCATTAGCTGTCAATGGACCTAGAAGGATTAGGCTCACAAAGCGTAGAAGACGCCAAAAAAGGATTAACCAGAAAGGTTGAATCTTTTTTATAAATATATGAGACTCAATGTGCGATATAACCTACAAAAAACGAGACCTTAGTCAGATCTCGTTCGTTTCTATAAATAATCCGCTTATTGGTAGTTCATTTGACGAACGTATATTCAGGATTCCTAAGATGAACTCTCACTGGACTCCTTTATAAACCTATTACCTGATCATGCACTAACCCCCGCAAGTAGAGGCACAAGGCTGACCACTGACCATTTATCTCTTTTCACTGATTAAATAGATTGCCATTGCAGAGTGTCATCTTAGGTATGGGAAATTTACATTTTTTCACATTGTTTTGACAAAGTTTCATTTATTAATAATGAATGTGCGTATATTATTATTAAATATATAAAATTGGGCATTTTTGCGGAAATTGGTAAAAAATAAATTTACATTTTGTTCAAATGTTATTTAACATTTGTTCAGGATATGTGATATATTTATTTAGGTAATTTTAAAATAATGAAAGCGCTCACGTCGGATAAGGTCGTGTTAGAAAATTAGGGAAGAAAATACCGTGATTAAGGTGAAGGAGGGCGATGTTGTAAAAATACTTTTTACAACAATTAATTAGCTTAACTTATTTATTTGTTGGGTTCACCTTATTGAAGGGGCTTGAAGAAAGTGAACTCGGTTGGTTTAGCCTATGGGTTGCTATTATTGGGGTGGTATATACCTTAACAGCTATTATTCACTTTCATAATGTTGTCAATGCATTAACTGGGGCCTTGTGGGCATTCTTATGGTATCTATTCTTTTTATCCAATGCACTTAATAAGAAAATTGAACATGATACTGGAATGGTTGCATTTGTTCAGTCATGGGTAACGTTGACCATACCAGCGCTCCTTTATTTTTTAGGTGTCTGGAATACACAAATTGTTTATCAAATCTGGATCTGCGTAGTAATTCTAGCTATTGTCTATTTTGTTGTAAGTTTTTTCAAATCGAAAATTTCATATAAAAATGACAATAGCGGTCAAACAATTCAAGTAATCAATGCTTTGGAGGTAAAATAATATGTCAATCTTAATCGGAATCGTTGGTATACTAGTTCTAGTAGGTGTCGCTTGGTTGATGTCAAACGATAAGAAAAACATTAACTATCGTGCAGTTGGTATCATGGCAGCTGTTCAGTTGTTAATCGCTTGGTTTATGCTCAATACTTCAATCGGTCAAAAAGTTCTGCACAAAATCGTAAATGGCTTTAACAAAGTTCTTTCTTTCGGGAATGACGGTATCTCATTCGTATTCGGTGACCTTGCAGGAAAGAATTTATTCTTTG
Source organism: Bacillus sp. sid0103 (assembly GCF_019219025.1). The sequence goes on from NZ_JAHUWN010000019.1 coordinate 24,198, forward strand.
TAAATGTTCTAATGATGATTGTATTCGTAACAGCTCTGCTAGGTATCTTAACTTATTCAAGAATATTACCATTAGCGATTAAATACATTGGTGGTGCAGTAAGTAAAATAACAGGTTTACCAAAAGTGGAATCATTTGTTGCGGTGAATTCGATGGTATTTGGTGATACTTCTGCTATCCTTTCTGTTAAGTCATTTATTCCTAATCTTTCGGGTAACCGCTTGTTCGTTGTTGTTACTTCTTCTCTTGTTGCGGTAAGCTGTTCCATCTTAGGTGCTTACATGCAAATGATTCCAGCGGAGTTTGTATTGGTTGCGTTACCAATTAACGTATTCTCTGGACTTATCCTATCAACGATTGTATGTCCTGTTCGTAAAGAAGAAGATGAAAAAATCGATATTAAGGGAATGATTCCTGAGAAATCACTTTTCGAAGCAATCGGTAACTGGACATTGCTCGGCGGAAAGACGGCCTTAATCGTAGGCGCTATGCTTATCACTTATGTAGGATTGATCGCGGCAGTTAACTGGATTTTCACTTCAATCTTCGGTATCTCTTTCACTGGTGTACTTGGATATGTATTCGCGCCAATTGCTTGGATCATGGGTATTCCTGCAAATGAGATTGTTAAAGCTGGCTCAGTCATGGGTACTAAGGTAGCCGCAAACGAGTTCGTTGCTATGTTAGACTTCATGAAAATGATTCCTCATATGTCTCATAAGACGGTAGGTATCGTTTCAGCATTCTTAGTATCATTCGCTAATTTCTCTTCTATTGGAATTATTTTAGGAACTGTACAAGCTATCAATAATGAAAAGGCAAGTGAGTTAGCTAAGGTTGGTTTAAAGGTATTGTTGGTAGCAACAATGGGATCAGTCTTAACTGGAACGATTGTAGGTTTGTTCCTATAATAATTTAATAATGATGATTCAAATCCTCTTTTTCACTTTATTTACCTATTGGAAATAAAAGTGTTAAAGGGGATTTTTTAATCCCGTGCCTGTCACGAAAAAGAAAAGAAGTTACCGTCATACTCGGTAACTTCTTTTTATGTCCAATGGGAACGTACAGAATATTCTGATTTGTCCACAGGCAGTTTCTGACACAGCCTCAGTGCTTCCAGAAGTGGCATAATGTTTTATTGAACTCTTAAACTTGCTACTTTATTTAAAAAATAGATCAAAAGCGCATGAAATCAGCCAACCAAGTGCAAGAGCAGCGGATAGATATGTACCAAGATAAAATAAAATTTCCGCCATGATTCCTCCTTCTTCATTTTTATAGGGGTTAGTGGTTTTCAACTCCCTTCCTTCTAAGATATAGCCATTATAACAAGCGATTCTTTAAAATTTGTCGAACAATCGGATATTCACTTATTTGTAAATAGACTGTTATCTTCTCTTAATAAAAGAAACTACAAGACTTTCTCTTGGAAGCAGCTTTTCTCCCAATTGAACTAGATTTAATACGTTTTTCCAATCATTCATTATTATCCATTTGCAGATTTAGCGTGGTGGGGAGTTTAATCTCGATTCTATTGATAAATAGAATGAATTTATTTTTAGGCCCCATTCTGATTTTGGAAGTATTTAGAATTTTGACCTTGACTTTATAAAGACATAGGGTGATAATTTTATTACAAGTAATTTCGTAATAAAAGGAATGGTCATGTGAGAACACTAACTTTAACGTTTGAAGAAGCAATCGAGATTTGTAAGGCACTGGGACACGAGCAGCGGATGCAAATTATCCGGATCCTAACCAATGGTCCGCAAAATGTAAATGAGCTCTCCGAGAAATTGGGTGTTCCATTCTCGACAGCGGCTGTAAATATTAAGAAACTCGAGGATGCTCAGCTGATCTCTACCGAAATGGTCCCGGGGAGAGGGTCACAAAAGGTAAACTCGAATCGCTATGATAAAATTGTCATCAATCTAAAGGACGACGAACGCGATGAAGAAAAAATGTATTCGATTGAAATGCCAATTGGCGAGTTTGTCAGCTGTGAAGTCGAGCCTACCTGTGGTCTTCTAAGCGAGGACGGGATTATTAATATGATTGACGATCCGAGAGCTTTTTATGAACCGGAACGGAAGCGTGCCCAGCTATTATGGTTTCGAAGCGGATTTGTGGAGTATCACTTCCCCAACAGGATTCCATATGGAGCCGTCGTGGAAGAACTGAATTTATCCGCCGAATTGTGCTCCGAGGCCCCTTATTATAAGGATGATTGGCCTTCCGATATCACGTGCTGGATCAACGGTAAGGAGGTAGGAATGTGGATTTCTCCCGGTGATTTTGGCGGAAAAAGGGGATTTCTCACTCCGAAGTGGTGGGAAATTAATAATACTCAGTTTGGGCTGTTGAAAGCTTGGAAGATCAATAAAGAAGGAAGTTTCATAGATGGTGTGAAAATCTCTGACATTACTATAATGGATTTGGATCTAGAATCAAGACCGTTTGTGTCCGTTAAATATGGCGTTAAGCAGGATGCCGTTAACAAAGGCGGAATGAACCTGTTTGGCTCTAAGTTTGGCAACTATGAACAAGGAATTTTGTTAAATATTCGATACGATTAGTCAAAAATACTTCAGCTTCAGTGGCTGAGGTATTTTTTTGTTATAAAAATACTTGAAATAAAATGATAAAACATGTAATAATAATATTACCAAGTTTAGTCAGACGTTTGTGAAGGTTGGAGCTTCGGGATTTCTCCCTGTAATGACCGATGGGCAGGTATTTATGTGGCAGCGTAAATGATTCTTTTTACCTAAACAAACGTGTATTTTTTTATTACAAATTTTATCATTATGAATTGACTTTTTTGAATATTTTAAATAGAATCAACCTATCATACAGGCATACAGTAAAGCAGTGCTTTTAATAAATCATACTCCTGGAGGTGACCCTCTTTTGAAGACGATTAAAAAGGTTCCCCTGCATGAATTGATTGCGGATGAACTCAAGAAATTCATTACTAAACATCAATTGGAAAGAGGAGATAGACTCCCATCCGTTGCAGAGTTAACAACCATTTTAGGTGTTGGCCGATCGAGTATCCGCGAAGGTTTGCGTTTCCTTGAGGCGATCGATGTCATTGAGGTGCAAAACGGAAAAGGGATTTTTGTTAAAGATGGTGACTTATTAAGGATAGAAGCAAAAATTGATGTCGAGAAAGAGAAAAATTATTTATTACATATTAGTGAACTACGAAGAGCTCTGGAAGGAAAAGCTGTGGAATTAGCCTCACAAAGGGCGACAGAACAGGAAATCCTAGAAATGGAACGATTGCTTGATGAAGCAATTTCTTTAAAAGATTCCGGAATGGATTCAGCTAAAGTGGATTGGGCTTTCCATAAAGCCATTTATAAAGCTTCCCATAATCCTCTTTTAGAAAGTGTTGTTGAATCTGTAACAGATACTTTTAATAAACATTGGAACAAACCTTTCGGAATTGATCGTATTTTTGAGGATACTTTCCCCTTCCACCATACGATGCTGGCTGGACTTAAACAGCGTGACACTGTTTATGCATTACAAGAGTTTAATAAGATTATAGACATTGTGGAATCTACTGTTCGAAAAATAGAAGAAGGAAGGATTAAGGATGGATAGAACCATTTTAAAGCTCTACTGTAATACAAAGATCATTTAAATCCAATTTTTACCTATAGTTTTGAAAGCGGTTTCGTATTCGCCGTAATTCCAGAAACCAAACAATTAAAATAGTAATAGTTTTCTTTCTCTTCATTGCAGATAGAAGAGAGGGGGAATTTTTATCTATAAAAAAACAATTAAAAGTAGGGGGATTAAGATGAAGAAAAGAATCACGAAGATTTTTAGTATTGCATTAATCTTTACCATGGCCCTGGCATTAGCGGCCTGTAGTTCGAAAAGTTCATCTGGTTCAACAAGCAAAGATAGTAAAGAACTTGTATTCTGGAATGTATTTACAGGTCCGGACGGGAAAAACATGCAAAAGATCGTAGATGATTATAATAAAACAAACCCGGAATATAAGGTGAAAAATGTTTCCATTACAGCAGACGATATGTATGCGAAAATTCCGACCGTGGTGAATTCCGGTAAAAACATCCCTGATGTAACCATCGTCCATGCCGAAAGAATCAAGCAGTTTGTGGAAAAAGGGATGTTGACTCCTTATGACGATGTTTTAGGCAGCTATCCAGATATTAAAGAAGAGAACTACGTTAAAGCTGGTTGGGATATTGGGAATTTAGATGGAAAGAGATATTCGATTCCATTGGATGTACACAGCTTTGTTATGTACTACAACAAAAAATTAGTTGAGAAATATGCTCCTCATGCTTTAGAAGACAATATTGTAACGTTTGATGAAATTAAAGCAGCTGGAGATCTTGCTAAAAAAGATAGCGTCACGGCAATCGGATTAACTTGGATGAGACCGATCTTCTTATCACTATACAATCAAATGGGCGGCGACATCACAAGTGATGGAGAAAAACCTACTCTTGATACTCCAGAGGCTGCTAAAGCGTTAGAATTCTTGAAGTCACTTGTTACTGAAAAATATACAAACAAAGATGGTCAAGATCCAGCACAGCTCTTTAAATCTGGTAAAGCCATTTTCTACCCTGAAGGAATTTGGATGCAAAATAGCTTAAAAGATATCAAAACTTTAGAGTGGGGCATGACAAACTTCCCTCAAGTTTCAACTGAAAAAGTAGTGAACTGGACTTCTTCCCATCAATTCGTCATGTTCAAAAGCAAAGATAGAGATGATAAGAGAACACAAGGCGTCATCAAGTTTCTTGATTATGTAAGACAAAACTCCAATCCTTGGGCTGAGGCAGGTCAAAACCCTGCATCATTATTAAACGTAAATGACGCAAAAGTGCAATCACTGCCACAAACATTCTTGCTTAAAGATGAAAAGGAACGGGCAACTTTGAAAATCTTTGATTACAAATACAATGGCTTTGTTGCGGAGCAAATCGATAAGATTGCTGGTGACGCTGCATTTGGAAAAGTAAAGATTCCCGATGCGCTGAAAAAGGCTCAAAAAGCGGTTGAAGATAAAATCGCTCAAGATGAAAAGAAATAATCAGGAATAGCATTTTTCATCGATTTCTGAAAAAGAATCATCGTTTACGTGTAACCAATTGGAGAATTCCCATAAATAAACCAAATGGGAATTCTCTCTCTATTCGAAAAAAAGGAATAGGAGTAAAGCGTATGAATAATTTAGACGTTAGCAAAGAACCGAATATGTCCGCTTCGGTAAATCTTTCAACTGGAAGAAAAATGAATTTTAAGTTCACTCCACTTATGTACGTTGGACCTCATTTAATACTATTTTTGACCTTCTTCTTAATTCCTACGGTATTTGGTATCTATATTTCTTTTACGAATTGGGACCTTATAAGTTCCCCTGATTTTGTAGGACTAGATAATTATAAAGAAATTCTCTTTAATAAGGACTCTACTTTTTATACTGAGCTTCATACAGGATTAAGCAATACCTTCAAATTTGTTTTATACTCTGTCCCGGCCTGTATCATTGTCCCCTTGCTATTAGCAGCTGGTTTACATGCGAAGCCGAAAGGGATGAAGATTTTCCAAGCGTTGTTTTATGTGCCAACCTTGTTCTCGGTTTCAGCCGTCATGATTATTTTTAGCATGCTATTTAACGTTTCTTTCGGACCGCTTAATCATTACCTTAAAGTCGATACAAACTGGACATCGGTTCAGCCATATGCATGGATGACCTTAGTCGCTGTCACTGTGTGGTGGTGTATTGGTGCCAATATGATTATTTACCAGGCGGCATTAAATGGCATCCCTAAAGATTATTATGAAGCCGCTTCAATCGACGGTGCCGGAAGTATTCAGAAGTTCTTTAGAATTACACTCCCTAGTATCAAAGGCCAGCTTTTATATACGGTCGTCATTACAACGATTGCTCAATTTAACGTCTACGGTCAGCCGCTTATGTTAACAAAAGGCGGGCCGGATAGTTCAACCGCCGTTTTATTAATGTATATCAGGCAAGATGCCTTTGGTCAGGGTCAATCCATCGCAGGGATGGCATCGGCTATGGCTGTCATTTTAGGGTTATGCATTATGGTCGTTTCGCTTATCCAATTTTTCTTTTTGAGACAACGAGATTAGGAGGTGCTTTTGATGAAGAAAATTTCAGCTCCAAAAATAGTTTCTTTCCTTTTTCTGCTAATTATGGCTCTAATTTGGATCATCCCATTGGTTTATTCCTTTCTAACATCCTTTAAACAAGAGGCCGAAATCCAAACAAACGGCTTTACCATCCTGCCAATCCAGTGGGTATTGGTGAATTATCAAGAGGTGCTCTTTAATAATACAAGTGCACCTGTAGCAAAATGGTTCATGAATTCATTAATTATCGCCGTATCCCAAACATTATTAGTTCTGATTGTCGTCTCACTGGCTGCTTATGGCTATTCAAGAATGCAGTTCAAGGGAAGAAACGCCTTATTTGTTTTCTTGATGGCGACCATGATGTTTCCTAGTGTTGTCAATCTCATTCCTCTTTATAAAATCATAGACTCCCTTGGGTGGGTGAACAGTTATTTAGCTGCGATCGTTCCAGGAGCGGCAGGTGTGTTTAATATCTTTTTGGTTAAACAATTTATGGCGGGGATTCCTAAGGAATTTGACGAATCGGCAAGAGTCGATGGCGCTTCGGAATTTCAAATTTTCGTTAGAATTATTCTTCCTCTCATAAAGCCAGTATTAACAGTCGTCGCATTATTTACTTTTACTGGAGCCTGGAATGATTTTTTATGGCCATCAATCGTCTTTAATGATATTGAAAAAATGCCGATTACTCCTGGATTACAATTACTCCAAGGGATGTACCAGGCGGATATCGGGCATGCGCTCGCTGCGGCCTTAATCGCGATGATTCCAACCTTTATTTTGTATTTATTTACCCAAAAATACTTTTTGGAATCTCTTTCTTTATCTTCAGGAGTAAAGGGATAGGAAGCTTTTCTCTTATCAAAAGAAATACGTTTCCACGGTTATGGAGGGCCCATTTGTGAATCGAAAACTAGAAAGAAAACTCATCTTCATTGGTGCGATATGGGAAATGATAACAGGCTTTATTACGATTTTCTTCTATGCTTCATCTTTAAAAAAGCAAGGACTAGGCATGAAGGAAACATCGTTCGCTAAGGTGGAAGCCATACAGTCGCTATTTGGCAGTTTATATATGTTTACCGTTACCTTTGGAATGCTCTTCCTGGCAATAGGCTTGATTAACTTTTTTATCGCAAAAAATTTAAAGGATCATACGATAACGGTTAAAGTGCCCATTTGGCTGATCTGTATCGGACTGGCTTCTTACTTCCTGATGGATATTCTAAGTTCATTAATGTTTCTGTCCGCAGGAATTTTAGCCCTGGCGAAAAATAAATCGATCGCGAAATTGGAAAACGATCATTCGGAAATTCTTGGGTAACAATCAGCTTATAAAAACAATGAGAAAAGGGGATGCAAGAGGAAATGACTGTAACCATTAAAAATGTACGAAGTGAATATCCAAGACCACAGTTTATTAGAAAGGATTGGATCAACCTCAATGGCGAGTGGGAGTTCCAATTTGATGATGCAAATGTTGGGGAAAAGGAAAAATGGTATCAAAACACACCCCTTTCTAAGACAATAGACACAACTTTTTCTAAGACGATTCAAGTTCCGTTTACCTATGAAACGGATGCCAGCGGGATTGGCGAAAAGGAATTTCACCCTATCATTTGGTATAGGAAAACCATCACCAACATCCATCGCGAAAATAAACGAACCATTTTACATTTTCAAGCATCGGATTTTACGACAAAGGTATGGGTAGATGGAGTGTTTGCCGGTAAACATGATGGAGGGTACTCTGCTTTCTCGTTGGATATTACCGACAAACTCCAGCATTCAGGTGAACATACGATTGTCGTGAAGGTCGAGGACAGCCAAAGCTGTCATCAGCCAAGAGGAAAGCAGCGCTGGACGGATGAAAATTTCGGCTGTTGGTATGTACAAACAACGGGCATTTGGCAAACGGTATGGATCGAGTTTATTCCCGAAGTTTCCTTGAAACGGGTAAAAATGACGCCAGATATTGATACGAATTCCATTGATATGGAGTTTACGGTCAATGTTCCGGCATCCGAGGAAGTAATGGTCGAAACGATCATCTCGTTTGATAAACAGGTCGTTAGAAAGGCCAATATCTTTATGGATCGAGAGCAAGTGAAGTTGAATTTGAACCTGCTTCATGAATTCCATGACTGGAAACTGCAATTATGGTCACCTGAGCATCCAAATTTATATGATGTTACCTTCAAACTTTATCAAAACGGTGTATTACTCGATGAAGTAGATTCCTATTTTGGGATGAGAAAAATCTCTACATATAATGGGAATATATTATTAAATAATGTGCCGCTGTATCAAAAGTTAATTTTAGATCAAGGTTACTGGACGGAATCTCATTTAACTCCGCCTTCTGATGCAGCGCTTGTGAAAGACATCGAACTAATCAAAGAGATGGGCTATAACGGGGTCCGTAAGCATCAAAAAATAGAAGATCCGCGCTTTTATTATTGGTGTGATAAAAAGGGATTGCTCGTATGGGCGGAAATGCCTTCCACTTATGAGTATTCCGACACGGCCGTGGAACATTTTTCGAAAGAGTGGCTCGCTATCGTGAACCAATTCTACAATCATCCTTCGATTGTGACTTGGGTGCCGTTTAATGAATCCTGGGGAATCCGGAATGTCTTCAAAGATAAATCGCAGCAACGCTTTACGGAAGGAATTTATTATTTGACAAAAGCGGTGGATCCGATGCGCCTGGTCATTGTCAATGATGGATGGGAGCACACGGTATCAGACATTATTACCTTACATGATTATGAATCTAGCGGTGAGAGATTTTCTGCCAGATATCAAGATAAAGACCAAATTACCAACAATGTGATTGCTCATAATAACGATAAGTTTTGTATGGCTGAAGGCTATGAATATAAGGGACAGCCGATTCTTATCAGTGAATTTGGCGGAGTGGCTTTTGTGTCAGAAGATGGCTGGGGCTATGGCGACCAGGTAAGCTCAGAACTAGAGTTCTTTGCTCGTGTAGGAAAAATCACGCGGGCTGTACAAGATACTCCGTATGTTTGCGGTTATTGTTATACACAATTAACCGATGTCCAGCAGGAAGTGAATGGTTTCCTTACTGAGTCAAGGGAACCGAAGGTAAGCCTTGAAAAAATAAGAGAATTAAATAGAAGATAACAGTGTTTTTCCTTCTATTTAAATAGAAGGATAAGTAGAAGACCAATTTTACCGTTCGGCAGCATGATGACGGACGGTAATTCTTTTGAACACATGAGGAGAGGAATTACATGAATTTCAGACCAGAATATCCAAGACCGCAATTTGTAAGAAAAGAATGGCTAAATTTAAACGGCGAATGGGACTTCACGTTTGACGATCAAAATGTTGGATTAAAGGAAAAGTGGTTTCAAAAGGATCATCCGTTTGATCAAAAAATAAATGTTCCGTTTGCTTATCAATCGGAGCTAAGCGGAATACAGGATTCTTCCTTCCATGATCATGTATGGTACCGCCGTGAATTTACTGTACCCCATGACTGGAATGATCAGAGAGTCCTTCTTCATTTTGGGGCGGTTGACTACCGAGCATGGATTTATGTAAATGGACAGTATGCTGGATTCCATGAAGGCGGACACGTATCCTTTTCACTCGATATTACCGATCAATTAACTTGGGGAACCGAAACGGTTGTCGTAAGAGTGGAAGATCCATCAACAGATGAAACGATTCCTAGAGGAAAGCAAATCTGGGAGGAAAAATCTAAAGCTATTTGGTACACACGGACAACAGGAATTTGGCAAACGGTATGGCTGGAGCCTGTTAGTGCGACACGTATTTCTAAGCTAAGGTTAACACCTGATATCGATCGTGGAGATATTATGGTGGAGTTTGATGTTTTAGGGGATTTTCTTGACAAGAGGGTGGACATTGAAATTCATTTTAAGGGTGAGAAAATCGCTCATGATTCCATTGAGGTATTTGAATGCTATAATAAGCGCTCTATTAATCTATATAATAAAAAGATTTTCAGAACCGCTTTCCATAATACGGGCTGGAATTGGTCACCAGAGAACCCCAATTTATTCGATATCAAGATTACGTTAAAAGATGAGGCGAATCAGGTGACATTCGATGAAGTGGACTCTTACTTCGGTATGAGAAAGATTCATCGAGAAAATGGCATGGTTTATTTAAATAACAAACCTTATTATCAAAAATTAGTTCTTGATCAAGGGTATTGGCCAGAAGGGCTATTGACGGCACCTTCTGATGAGGATTTGAAAAAGGATATTGAACTGGCTTTAGAAATGGGCTTCAACGGCTGCAGAAAGCATCAAAAGGTAGAGGATCCGCGTTTTCTTTATTGGGCCGATCAATTAGGTTTCTTCGTTTGGGGAGAATGCGCAGCATCGCCATCCTATAGCGAGGATGCGGTGGCAAGATTGACAAAAGAATGGATTGAAATCATTGAACGGGATTACAATCATCCCTCACTGGTGGCGTGGGTTCCAGTGAACGAAAGTTGGGGAGTGCCGTTTATAAAAGGGAACAAACAGCAGCAGCATCATTCCTTAGCGATGTTTCATCTGATCCATTCCCTTGATTCGACTCGTTTGGTCATCTCCAATGACGGTTGGGAGCTGACAGAAACGGATATTTGTGCCATTCACAATTATAGTCATGGGTCAGACGAAGAAAAGGCAAAATATGAAGCCTTTAAAGAAACGTTAGCGACTAAAGAAACGCTTCTCACCTCCAAACCATCCGGCCATGGAGTCTATGCCGATGGATTTCATCATAAAGGAGAGCCAATCTTATTAACAGAGTTTGGCGGGATCGGATTCAAAGTCGGTGAAGAGAACGGATGGGGTTATACATCTGTGAAAAATGTAGAAGAGTTCATTGCGGATTATCGCCGGGTAATGGAAGCGGTCTACGCTTCGAACGTTTTGCATGGTTTCTGTTATACGCAGTTAACGGATGTAGAACAAGAGATAAATGGTTTACTAACTTATACTAGAGAACCAAAGTGTGAGTTAGCAAAAATAAAAGAAATTAATGATATGTGGCATTCCACTACTGTAAAGGCTTAAATTCCATTTTAAGAGAAGTACTACCTGGAAACTTCATCTATGACCATCATTAAAATCCTTTCTTAAAAGATTGTTTTGAAACTATTTATATATAGTGTTCGAAATTCTTTTGAGGAAGGATGTTTTTGTTTTAATCACTTTTGGGATGAAGAGGAGAAATGACGATGATAAATGTTGCTTTATTAAGTAAATGGCATGTCCATGCAGAGGACTATGCACGTCAAGCTGAAAATAGTAAAGAGCTATCTATTAAACTAGTTTGGGACGAAAATAGGGAGCGTGGACAAAAATGGGCGGAGGAGTTGGGTGTCCCATTTGAACGTGATTTAGAAGCAGTTTTATCCAATCCTGACATTGATGCGGTGATTGTTTCTACTCCTACGAATCTACATACAGAAGTCATTTTAGCAGCGGCTAAACACAAAAAGCATATTTTTACGGAAAAGGTCCTAGCGTTCAGTAGTAAAGAGGTAAGTGAAATTTTTGCTGCCGTGGAAGAAGCGAATGTCCAATTAATGGTCTCTTTACCTCGATTGACAGAGTCGTATTACTTATATGCGCAGGAGGTCGTCGACAAAGGGCTGCTTGGCAAACTGACCACGGTTCGCTGCCGTCTGGCTCATAATGGAGCGGTTTCAACGGATGAGCATCCGAAGGGCTGGCTTCCTGGGCACTTTTTCAATCGTGAACAATGTGGTGGAGGAGCCTTAATCGACCTGGGGGCACATCCTATCTATCTTACAAACCGTCTAGCTGGGGATGTGGAAGCTGTCACGGCGAGATTACAAAACACTCAAAGTGATGAGGTGGATGATAACGCTGTAGTCATTGTGGAGTACAAGTCCGGGGCGTTAGGAATTATTGAAACGGGATTTCTATCAGCAGGAAGTCCGTTTCAGCTGGAGCTTTATGGTACAGAAGGTGCCTTGTTAATAGAGGATGATCAAATTCGTGTCAAAAGTGTTCACCAGGATAAGAAGAGCTGGATGGAACCCAAAGAATTACCGGCATCTCTTCCGATGCCGATGGAACAATGGATTCGTGCGATCGAAGATGGAGCGGTACCTGCCATCACAAACCAAGATGTCTTTCAGTTAACTTTGATCAATCAGGCAGCAGCTCTTTCTACTAAAGAAGGAAGAAGAATTGAGCTGACTGAGATTAAATAATTCATTATTAGGAGGGAAAATGATGAGCAAAACAGTAAAAGTAGCGATTATTGGCTGTGGGGGAATTGCTAAGGGCAAACATTTGCCAAGCTTAGCGAAATTAAAAAATGTTGAATTGGTGGCTTTTTGTGATGTACTTGTTGAACAAGCTGAAAAAGCGGCTGCGGAGTACGGCGCTGAAAATGCCAAAGTTTACGGCGATTATCAAGAGTTACTTCAGGATGAGTCGATCGAAGTGGTGCACGTGCTTACTCCGAATGATTCTCATGCTGAAATTTCGGTTGCCGCCCTGGATTCCGGTAAACATGTCATGTGTGAAAAACCGATGGCGAAGACGTCAGCAGAAGCACGGCAAATGGTGGAGGCTGCTAAACGATCAGGAAAGAAATTAACGATTGGATATAATAATCGTTTCCGTCCGGACAGCCAATATTTACATCAGGTTTGTGAACATGGTGAACTTGGTGAGATTTATTTTGCGAAGGCACATGCGATTCGCCGCCGCGCTGTTCCTACCTGGGGAGTTTTTCTTAATGAAGAAAAGCAAGGCGGCGGTCCATTAATTGATATTGGAACACATGCTCTTGATTTAACCTTATGGATGATGAACAACTATAAGCCGAAATCCGTTATGGGTACGACGTATCACAAATTAAGTCAGAAGAAAAATGCCGCGAATGCCTGGGGACCATGGGATCCTGAAAAGTTCACAGTCGAAGATTCTGCCTTTGGTTTTATTACGATGGAAAATGGCGCCACAATTGTTTTAGAAACCAGCTGGGCTCTTAATTCGCTCGAAGTCGATGAAGCGAAATGCTCCCTAAGTGGAACGGAAGGCGGAGCAGATATGAAGGATGGCTTGCGCATCCACGGAGAGAAATATGGGAAATTATACACGACGAATGTAGATTTGAATACTGGCGGTGTAGCTTTCTATGATGGAAAACAAGAAAGTGATGCGGATCTCGAGGCTCGTTTATGGATTGAGAACATTATCAACGATACCGAACCGCTCGTAAAACCTGAAGAAGCACTCGTTGTAACGGAAATCTTAGAGGCCATCTATGAATCTGCCAAAACAGGGAAAGCTGTTTATTTTGAGGAGAAAAGCTTGGTTCAAGGATTGAAAAAGTAGTGGGAAGCACTGTTCGTAAACCAATCAGTTCTGAAAAATATGCATATTAGGAGATAACCATGATTACTGGATTTCGCAAAGTTAAAAAAGTGAAAACAGACATGATTCATATTAGGGATCCATTTGTGTTCACCTCACAGAAAGAGGGAAAATACTACCTCTTTGGCACCACTTTTGCCGATGGATGTGGGGACGAGGATCCAATCTTTGAGGTTTATGTCAGTGAGAACCTGGAGGATTGGGAAGGACCTTATACCGCTTTTCAACCACCGGGAGGGTTTTGGGGTGTGCGGCATTACTGGGCACCAGAGGTATTTGAAATCGACGGTCGTTTTTACATGTTTGCTTCCTTTAAAGGTGGAATAGGAGTACATCGTGGAACAGGGATTTTGGTTTCAGACCATCCGGCAGGGCCCTATCTTCCACACAGTGATGGCCCTGTTACACCAAATGAGTGGGAATGCCTTGACGGAACCTATTATGAAGACGAGAAAGGCGCGCGCTGGATTGTGTTTTGTCATGAATGGACGCAAATTTACGAAGGGAAAATCATGGCGCAACGTTTGTCTTCTGACTTGAAACAACCTCTAGGTGAGCCAATTGAAATTCTTAATGCGGCGGCGATGCCTTGGATTCGCCACTTTGGAGACGCTAGAATTGAGAAAATCGGTTATTTGACGGATGCCCCTTTTCTCTATAAAGCAAGAAATGGTGAGCTCGTGATGTTATGGTCCAGTTACTCGTTGCCAAACTATGGAGATAGCGGGCTCGGTGGATATACAGTGGCTATCTCCAGATCGACGTCTGGTGAGGTTACAGGTCCATGGACACATGATGAACAATTGCTGCTCGATCGTAATGCCGGACATTCCAGTCTCTTTCGCAATCTTCAAGGCGAACTGTATCTATCCACCCATTTCCCAGATACTCCTCATGGAAGCGAAAGACCTTTGTTTATCAATGTCAAAGAAGTGGAGAATGGAATCATCCTTGCGGAGTAGGATGAAACTGCAATCATTTAAGATAAATTGATTTTTAAAATTTATAATGGTAGAGAGGTAGATAAATTGAACTATCGAACACTTGGAAAAACAGGGATAGAGGTATCTGAAATTGGTTTTGGTGCATGGGCAATTGGCGGGGATGCCTGGGGCCCAGTTGATGACCAGCAGTCGATTAAGGCGATGAATCACGCTTTTGAATTGGGAGTCAATTTTTTTGATACAGCTGATGTTTATGGGGAAGGGCGCAGTGAAAGGTTAGTTCATGAGCTTTTAAAAGAAAGAAGAGATCGAATTGTTCTTTCAACGAAAGGCGGGCTCATGGGGCATACTCGGAAACTGGAGCCGATTTATGACCAGCCGGAGAAAGTGATTAAGGCTTTTGAAGATAGCTTGATGCGACTTGGGACGGATTATATTGATGTTTATTTCTGTCATATCTGGTGGCATGTTGAAAAGGAAACGGAGGCTTTCCTTGAAGCGTTTGACCGCTTGAAGCGAGATGGCAAGGTGAGGGCTGTCGGGGTTTCAACCGACAACTTTGAGTACTTGAAAACATTCAACCGGAATCAATCCATTGATGTCCTGCAAGTGGATTATAGTCTATCAAATCGCAATGCCGAAAAAGAGATCCTTCCATACTGTGAGGAAGAGAAAATTGGAGTTGTCGTACGCGGTCCCCTGCAAAAAGGGCTTTTAACGGGAAAATTCAAGAAGGGAATCACCTTTACTGGCAACGATGTTCGGCAGCATTGGAATCAAACATGGTTTGAAGAACAGCTGGAGAAAGTGGAAAAACTGAAAGAATTCGTGAACGAGGATCGAACTCTTGGACAATTGGCGTTACAATTTGTCCTCGCTCATCCTGCCGTTTCTACTGCCATTCCTGGTGCCAAAACAACGCTGCAGGTTGAAGAAAATGCAGGTGCTTCTGTTAGCCCTTTATTAGAAGAGGAGGAACTTTTGACTATAAGGGCACTTTTTTAGACATAAAGGAGCGTTGAATAGTTGGAAAAAAGCGTAAAGGACCTTGATTGAAGTTCTTTACGCTTTTTTTAGCATCATCTTAAAAACTTAAACATATCTCGACAATCTTTTTTCAACTTGAGTAGATTCTTTCCCTTGTTTGCAAGATTTTGAGCGTTTTTAATCAATCGATTGATTAATTTAAGGGAAATAAGAATTTGGTTGAAGGTTGACCAATCATGCATGAAGGATGGAATTGTTGCTTATTTTCCACAGATTGACTTTTTAGAATGTTATAACTAAACTTGACCTATCTGATAGGCTGAAAGTCATAGGAATAGTAAAAAATAGATTGTTTAAAGGGTGGCTGTCTCATGAAAAGCATTAAAAAAGTTCCCATGCATGAAATGATTGCAGAGGAAATCAAGAGATTCATAAACAAGCATCACTTAAAAAGGGGAGATAAACTCCCTTCTGTTGGAGAATTGACCACTATTCTTGGGGTGAGCCGAACGAGTATTCGCGAGGGCTTACGATTCCTTGAGGGGATCGAAATAATCGAAGTGCTAAATGGGAAAGGGATATTTGTTAAAGATGCAGGCTCCTTAAAAATAGAAGCGAAGATTAATATTGAACAGGAAACCAACTCTTTATTACATATTATTGAACTGCGAAGAGCCTTGGAGGGAAAAGCAGTAGAACTGGCCACTTTAAGGGCAACCGACGAAGAGATTCAAGAAATGGAAAAACTGATTACGGAAGTCATCGCACTTAAAGACGCTAGAATGGACTCTTCATCCGTGGATTGGGCATTCCACCAAGCCATTTATAAAGCCTCCCATAACCCTCTCTTGGAAAGCGTCGCTGATTCGGTTTCAGTAGCTTTCAATAAGCTTTGGAAGAAGCCTTTCGGAATCGACCATATATTTGAGGACACCCTACCGTATCATGTGACGATGCTCGAAGGGATTAAACAGGGAGACCCTGTTCATGCTTTACGCGAGTTTAATAAGATTGTAGACGCCGTAGAACGGACCGTTCAAATGATAAAAGAAAAAGGGACCGAGAATGATTAATGAGTTGTATTCAGATGAGCATGTTTTGTAGAGCATGAACCCGCAACAAGTACTACAACACTTTGTACCTGCACAATACAGTTTAGAAGCCTTTCGAGGTTCTTTTTTCAAATTGAAAGCTTAGAGGGGCCTCGACATTTCCTGCGGCAATTTAAGGGGGAAAATCTAGGAGTTGAGCGTGTTAAAGGTATTTTTAATCAAACGATTAGTTAAATGACAAAAAATTCACCTTCCAATCATAGAAAATCCTTATGTAAAAGGCTTTTCTGTACATTTAATCAAACGATTGTTTAGTTTTGAGATAGGGCATTTTGTAGAGATTTGTCAGTGTAATAGGATGATATTTCCTAACCTTATTAAATTGGTATTTATTCGGAGGGCCAAAAAGGTTTTCCATCGTTTCCAAAGCAGCACAATAGCACTAAACAATGTATTGGACTTCATGTCACGCAAACCCAATTTTAACAATCATTCCTGTTGAAGAATATTTTTCGCTTTCACTGAGAAAAATTTATCAACAACCAAGCGAAAACCACCCTGTGTAAAAGGGTGGTTTAAGTGTTTTCTTCTAGACTGCGATGTCATGCTTGTCGCTTTGATGTTTGTCCTTCATACGGCTAAAAATATTAGCAAGAACCGAACCAGACAGATTATGCCAGACACTGAAAATAGCGCTCGGTACTGCCGCTAATGGCGAGAAATGTGCGGAGGCTATGGCCACTCCCAATCCGGAATTCTGCATTCCAACTTCCATAGCTACAGCCTTTTGTTTTGCAAGATCCATTCCGCATAAACGGGCAAAGAAAAAGCCAATCAAGAATCCAAGCAGATTATGTAGGATTACCACTCCAAAAATAAGTAAACCAGTTTCCGCAATTTTGGCTGCGCTGCCGGCTACGACCGCAGATACAATTAACACAATCGCAATAACGGATACAAGCGGCAATGCTTTTGCTCCGGCTTGTGCTTGTTTTCCAAAGAATTTTTTAATGAGAAAGCCAACTGCTAATGGAACAATGACAACTTGTACAATCGAAAGGAATAAGGATGAAACACTGACATCAACCCATTTGCTTGCGAACAGAAGAATGAGCAATGGTGTGACAATTGGAGCAAGAATCGTAGAAACAGAGGCAATGGCAACAGCCAGTGCGACATTTCCTCTTGCTAGAAACACCATAACATTGGAAGCTGTGCCGCTCGGGCAGCATCCTACTAAAATGACACCTACAGCAACTTCCTTCGGTAAATCGAGTCCAACTGCCAGTAGAAAGGCAAGCAACGGCATAATGACAAAGTGGCCAACGACTCCAAGCGCTACGTCTTTCGGTCTTCTAAACACTTCTCTAAAATCTGATAACTCAAGTGTTAATCCCATTCCGAACATAACAATCCCTAATAGAGGAACAATATAGCCTCCCAACCATACAAAATGCTCAGGAAAAGAATAAGCAATTACCGCAAAGATTAAAACCCATAACGTAAATGTTTTCCCTGCAAAACTGCTGATTTTCTCGATGACCTTCAAAATAAACCCTCCTATTAAACTTTTTAAATATTTTAAAATATTAATCATTTTAATATATTAGAGTAAAATTTCCAAAAATCAATATATTTCGTGCTACTAAATTAAAAGTTTAAAGCTGTAAAGTGTGAAAGCTTTTAGCAACGGATGTCCTCCATCGTCTAATACAATCCCTCAAGAACATTTAATATTAAAGGCAAATTATATGGATTATGAGAAAAACAACGGACTTGCGACTCACTGAAAAGGGGATTTGTTAAGGAGTGGTATGGGGCGCAATATTTGGCTTGCAAAGTTTTATATTTTCGGAAACGTTAATGGGGAACAGTGCTTATCACTGTTCCCCATTATACTTGATGGCACGCCCACAGTTGTACTTTAACTTGCATTCTCAACTGCAAAAGAAGTGAATAACATTTTTTCAATGGATTGTATTGGTGTAATAAGTGGAGAGCTTTTATTATATTCTAAATGGATGTCGATGCTTGGAAATATATTTCCAAGCGGAACTACTGTTATGGGCAATGAGGAAATGTTTCCTAATTGATATAAACCGGTTTTTGGTAAGACAATGTACCCTTTATTGGAGGCGATCAATGTAAGCATGACACTTACATGATCTACCATTAGCCATTTATTAATATTTAATCTGCTTCTGATAGTGTTTATCAATTTAGTATTGTTTGCTAATACAGGATTATCAAATGATAAATAGGGTTTATCCAACAGCATAATATTTTTGGGATCTTTTCCGATCATGCTCCAATCGTTATTCGAGCATAACAGCACCATTTCGTCTTTGATTAACAGCTGACTAAAATGCCGAGAAATCGTCTCGTTTTGGTAGTAAATGGCCATATCAAGCTCTTCATATTCCATCAACTCTTTTAGTGTGTTTGTCGGACGAGTAACGATACTGAATTCCAGGTGAGGAAAATGCTTGGTGAGTTCACTAATAATAGCATTTGTAAAAACGGGTGCAAGCCAAATGTTGATGCCGATTCGGAGGCTATCATGATCATTGTTTTCATCTTTAACTGTCATGTCGGATACGAGGTCATCAAAGTCTGATATCACGGTTGAAGCATTGTTTAGTTCATGCAGGAAATGAACTGCATAGGGTAAAAAGTATTGACCCTGTTTCGATAGTTTTACGCCTTCCCAGCTTCTTTCAAGGAGTTGAAAGCCAAGGTCCTCTTCTAATCTGCGAATCCTTGTACTTAGTGTTGGCTGAGTCATGTGAAGGAATGCAGCAGCTTTGGAAATGCTTTTTTTATGTGCTACTGTTAGAAAGGATTCCAGACCCTGTAAGTCCAAACCATACACACCCCTTTTGGTAGAATATTCTCTATTTTCTTTATTCTACAGCAGTTATTTCCCTCACTCAATATGTAAGATAATAAAACTGCCTTCTATCAATCTTTTTTAATATCGATTTACATCCTAACCTCAAGAGGGTATAAAAATTTTCTATTACTTTTCACTATCAATATAATGTTATGCTAATTTCAAAGTTTTAGTTTTCTGAAAAATCTAACTTTTGTTACAGGGGTGAAAAAATGCTTAATACAAGTTTCAATGATCAATTGATTGCCGCTATTAAAGACACCGTAACCGAGTGGAGAAGGTATCTCCACAGAAATCCTGAATTGTCGTTTCAAGAAGAAAAAACCTCACAGTTTGTTTATGACCAGTTGCTATCCTTCGGCGGTCTAAGGGTTACACGGCCAACTAAGACGAGCGTGGTCGCAAAGCTGATTGGAAGGCAGCCGGGAAAGGTGCTTGGCTTGCGCGCCGATATGGATGCCCTCCCCATCCACGAAGAAAATAACGTAGACTATGCTTCAGAAAACTCCGGTGTGATGCATGCTTGTGGTCATGACGGACATACGGCCATGCTGCTTGGGGCCGCCAAGATCTTAAGCACCATGAAAGACGAGATTAATGGTGAAGTACGATTTATTTTTCAACATGCGGAAGAATTGCCTCCCGGTGGTGCCCAAGAATTAATGAAGACAGGGGTTCTTGATGATGTTGATTATATTGTGGGGATCCACCTCATGTCGACCCTGCCCATTGGGAAAATTGGCATAGTCTATGGGCCGGTTACCGCAAATTCAGATACCTTTGACTTAAAGATTATCGGAAAAGGCGGTCATTCATCACAGCCTGAGAATTCCATTGACCCGGTATTAATGGCAGCCCAGTTTATTACAAACCTCCAGCAAATTGTATCAAGAAATTTAGATCCCGCAGAGAAATTAGTGATTTCCACCACGACATTACAAGCAGGAGTAGCCAAAAATGTGATTCCTGAAGTCGTACAAATTGGCGGTTCTGTAAGATCTTTTCGTCCAGAGGTGAGACAGCAGGCTATTTCGTTAATTGAAAGAGTTGCGAAAGGTGTCACCGAAGCATATGGCGGTTCCTATGATTTTCAATACCATTTTGGTTACAGCTCTGTATTCAATGATGCAGAGTTAACAAAAACTGTTGAAGCTTGTATTATGGATGAATTTGGCCGCGATTTTATCGAATATGGGGAAGCCGCGATGGGCGGAGAAGACTTTTCGGCTTATCTTGTAAAAGCGCCTGGCTGCTTTATACCAGTGGGGGCAGGCAATACGGCAAAAGGAATTGTCTATCCCCACCACCACCCACGTTTTAATATTGATGAGGACTCATTAGAGCATGGGGTTCGGATCTTTGTAAGCCTTACGAAAAAAATCCTCGGAAATGATTGATAGAAAGGAGTTTATCAGATGATTGACACGATTAAAGCGGAAGAATTAATAGAATCAGTGAAAGGAACCATTATAGAGTGGAGAAGATATCTTCATCAAAATCCCGAATTATCTTTTCAAGAAGAACATACTTCCCAATTTGTATTTGAAACGCTTCAGAGTTTTGGGAATTTAGAAATTTCCCGGCCTACGAAAACGAGTATTATGGCCCGTTTGATCGGTAAAAAGCCTGGTAAAATTCTTGCACTAAGGGCGGATATGGATGCTCTCCCAATCCATGAGGAAAACGATTTCGAATTTGTATCCAAGAATAATGGCGTCATGCACGCCTGTGGTCACGATGGTCACACTGCCATGCTTTTAGGAGCGGCAAAAGTGCTTTCACAATTTACGGACCAACTTCATGGTGAAGTCCGATTTTTATTTCAGCATGCTGAAGAAGTTCCTCCCGGCGGAGCCATAGAAATGGTGAGAGCCGGAGTATTGGATGGGGTCGATCAAGTCATCGGATTACATCTTGCCTTACCATTTGAAGTTGGAAAGATTGGTGTTGGCTACGGTACCCTTTCTGCAAACTGTGACTCCTTTACGATTAGCATAAATGGAAAAGGCGGTCATTCGTCACAGCCCAATACAGCAATAGATCCAGTGGTGATCAGTGCGCAAGTGGTGACAAACCTTCAGACTATCGTATCCCGAAATATTGCCACCCGTGAAAAGGCAGTCATTTCGATTACACAAATTCATGGCGGTTCTGCCCAAAATATTATTCCTCAGTCTGTGACATTAAATGGAACCGTTCGAAGTTTTGACCAAAACATTAGAACAGAAATACCGAAATTAATGGAAAGAATTATAAAAGGAATAACAGAAGCGCATGGAGCATCCTACGATTTTCATTACGATATTGGCTATAGCTCTGTCGTGAATGAAAATACTCTGACACAAAAAGTAGAAGAAATGATCAAAGAAGTTTTAGGTGAAGAGTTTGTCCTCCCTTTACCTTCCTGTGCAATGATGGGGAGTGAAGATTTTTCAGCATTTTCACAGGTAGTACCGGGGTGTTTCCTGTTAGTGGCTGCGGGAAATGAAGAAAAGGGCATAGTCTATCCACACCATCACCCAAGATTTTCATTTGATGAAGATGCTCTTGAACACGGTTTGAAGATTCTCGTAAATGCTGCATTGAAGCTTAATAAAACCGATTAGACGATAGAAAGAAGGTAGTGAATGATGAATCCGGTATATGCCACCCTAATAGTTTTGGCCATTGTGGCTGTTGGAGAATTAGTATCCATCTTCTCAAGAGCAAAAGTTCCGACATTACTCGTCATGATGGTCTTGATCTTTGCCCTTTTTAAAACGGGCATTGTTCCAATGAATATTATTGAAGCTTCAACCTTTACAGTAGTCGGAACCGTTTTGCAGCCAGCACTGCTCGTGCATATGGGTACCTTAATCCCGATGAAAGTAATGAAAAGTCAATATAAGGCTGTTTTGATCACGTTACTCGGTTTAGCCTGTTCCGTTTTACTGATGCTGTTAATCGTTCCACTTTTCTTTGATTATAAAACGGCTGTAGCAGGTGCTGGTCCGATGACAGGCGGGATTATTGCTTATATTGTAACGGCCGATGCTCTTAAAAAGGCTGGATTCGCAGCCTTAGTGGTCATCCCTATTATCGTTTTAACCCTTCATAGTGTTGTCGGAATGCCATTAACCTCCTTTTTACTAAGAAGACATGCTGTGAAACTTCAGCGTACCATGGATGCTGGAACTTTCGCTGCAGCAGCTGTGGCAACCGTGGATGGGGTACAAGCGCATGATACAAATGCAAAATCAGAAAAAAGAAACCTGATCCCTGAAAAGTTTCAGCAAAGCAGTTTCATTCTCTTATTTATGATTTTTATTGGCAGTGCCATTGCGATTTATTTACAGGGTTTAACTGGTATCAGTTATAGTCTTTGGGGTTTGGCCATCGGTATTATCGGTGCATTTTTAGGCTTCTATCCCGAAAAGGTATTAGAGAAAGCAAATGGATTTAGCATTGCAATGGTGGGCTTGGTATTTCTTGTACTAGGTTCCTTATCCACTGTAACCATTAAAGCGATCGTAAGTGTTCTGCCTGCAGTAGCGGTTATTATTATCGTCGGATCTATTGGATTAATACTAGGCGGTTTCATCGGTTCGAAACTATTTAAATGGGATCCTAACAAAGGAATTGCTGTTGTTTTAACAGCGATGTATGGATTTCCCGGCGACTTCCTCATTTGCCAGGAGGTCAGCCGCAGTATGGGTAGAACAAAAGAGGAAGAGGAAAAAATCCTTAATGAAATTCTGCCATCCATGCTAATCGGAGGATTCACCTCTGTAACGATTGGGTCCGTCATCATCGCCAGCATTCTCGTCAAAACATTATAAAAGGAAACTTCAATTAGATGAGGGCCTCCGGCGCGGCCCTTGCTGATTGTTTATTAAACTAATAGGAGGAGAAAAAATGGGGTATAAATTAATTGAAAACGGAAGTCTTATTGATGGAACGGGCAAAGGAATTATTGCTGACGCAGCCGTCTTAATTAAAGATAACCGCATTGTTTCTGCTGGCACCCTAGATGATCTTCAACTTCCAGATGAAACCGTCGAAATCATCGATGCTCAAAACGGTTATATTCTTCCTGGTTTGATAGATACACATGTTCATATGATGCTAGAAATAAAAGATATCCGGGAATCACTGGCTGCTCCTTTTTCAATAAAATTCTTTCAGGCAATAGAATACCTGAAACGAACGTTAGATGTCGGAATCACCTCTGTCCGGGATGCCGGTTTTACCGATTACGGCGTGAAACAGGCCGTTGAACAAGGCTTAATTAAAGGGCCGCGCATGCAGGTTAGCATCAATCCCTTAACGATTACCGGCGGCCACGGCGACTCGTGGATGCGTTCCGGAATTGATATAACAAGCAAAAGCTATCCAGGCATGCCTTCCGGGCTATGTGATGGGCCAGAGCAGGTCCGGCAAAAAGTAAGAGAAATGCTGCGGGCTGGAGCCGATATTATTAAAGTGCATGCAACAGGCGGTGTTATGAGCCCGACAGACCATCCGGAATTCACCCAATTTTCGCCGGAAGAGTTAGCGATCATCGTCCAAGAGGCCGGATTCAGAAAAGGTGTGAAGGTGATGGCCCATGCTCAAGGAGCTGAAGGAATTAAGAACGCGGTTCAGGCTGGGATTCATTCCATCGAGCACGGAATCTTTTTAGATGATGAAGCAATTGAACTAATGCTCGAAAACGGTACCTATCTTGTTCCAACATTACTGGCTCCTGTTTCTGTATTGGAAGCAGCCGAAAAAAGCAGTGACATGCCTGCATACGCTGTGGAAAAGGCACGTGAAGTGGTCGATATCCACCGGGAAAGCATCTCCAAAGCCTATAAAGCAGGTGTCAAAATTGCAATGGGAACAGATGCTGGCGTTATGCCTCATGGAACCAACCTGCGTGAGCTTGGCTTAATGTGCGGGATTGGAATGTCACCTATGGAAGCGATCGTCGCCACTACAAAAGTTGCCGCGGAATGTATGGGCTTGGGAGATAAGATAGGTACTATCGAAAAAGGAAAACTAGCAGACTTTGTTATTACCAAAACGAATCCGTTAAAAGATATTCGCTCTCTAGAAGATGGAAATAATATTGTTGTCGTTGGTAAAGAAGGAGTCATTGAAAAAGATATCCGTGTTGACAGCAAACAACTGGCAGCACAAAGATAAAAGGTGAAAAGGTGTCCTTGTAGTTGAAGCTATGAGGACACTTCTTTTTATTCTAATTAAAGCCAGACCTAATTTTTTGGAAAAACAGATGGAACATATTGTGGTTCACAAAGTACCTTATGAATAAGGGCCCAATTTTTGTGAATTATGTAACAGTGTATAAGCTTATTTCGTTCTAAATAAGTGAAGGGGGGATGTTGATAAAAGAAAATTACTTAACCACTTTCACGAATAGAATGAAAACTGAAAGGATGTAATCATTTGAAAAGGGTGTTAAAAATTTGTTTTATTCCATGCCTATTTGTGCTTTTAGCAGGCTGTTTTAATGATCAAGGAAAGCAGTCTATAACCTCTCCACCAAAGCAATCTACGTCTAATCCTAGTACCCATTCACCTAATCAAACTACCCAAAATAATCCACCAAAAAATCCATCCAATAATCAATCCAATTCAAAACAAAACATGAAGGAAAATAAAAATGCAACATTGATATATGAAATTGTCACACTTGCTAAAGTGGGAACGGTCAAAGATTGTAGTTTTCCTGCAGATACAACGGTTATTGATGAGGTAATCGCAAAATGGGGAAAACCGGATCAAGAAGATTTTGTTGCAGGAAATAGATATTTCACGTATACCAGCCGTGGAATTGTATTCGGTGTTAATAAGGGCGAACAAATTTTTGATGTACGCTATTATTCCAAAGAGATTCAACAAATAACCTTTGACGAGGTAAAGGGAGTACTTGGCAAACCAGATGAAGTTCGTTACAGTGGCGGGGACACCATATGGGTGTATAACGTCAATGAGAAATTCCAATTAAAATTCGTCGGTTCAAAATCGACCGTCGACCATATTTCTGTCTTTTATCCGGCAGGTGCGAAAAATCAAATGGCAGGATGATAAAAATATAAATGGTGAAATTTATAAACAATAAGATGGTTTAGCTGATTGAAAGTTAAACGGAATCAAGGAGGCATCTTTGTGAGAAGAAGAAATTGGATCCTTTTTTTTATTTCCATATTCTTTGTAACTGGTTTATTAAATGGAGCTGCTTATGCTGCGAATTCGAATAAATCGGATCGTGTTGCAGCAAACGTTACACCGGACCCAAATTCACTGCAGCGTCAGGTAGAGCTGTTGCAGGACTGGATCGCACCGCAATCTGCAAAGGAAGCTGTTAAAACATGGGCTAAAGCTGTAAAATTGAGAAACGGTGCCGTTCAATTCGCAGTTCTTTCCCCGGATCTGCAGGAACAGACGAAAGGAACATTTGAAGAGCTAAACTGGGTAACTGGCCTTTCAAGCCCTTGGGTTGATAAGTATCCCATATTAAAAAGAAGTAAAACGGATAAAGAGGTATGGGTTTATACAGTAGAGTTTAGACTGGCTACTTCTACGGGATATGCAGGATCCGTCAGGGCGTATCTTACAATAGAAAATTTGAACGAAAAATGGGTTATTACCGGAATAAAGGGTGACGGTTCGAACAGCTTGGAAGCAATTACAGTAGTTCCTTCTAATCCTTAATATCAAAAGAGGGCTAATTTTAAAATTAGCCCTTTGTTGTACTTGAACGATCCTCAGTAAGGTTATATGTCAAGGATTGGTTATGGGCGGCTACACTCTAGATTATGCATCAATTCATTTGAATTACCAATGGATTAAACCATATTGAGGGAAATTTTCATTTAACTCAGCACTTGTCCAATCAATTTTAATATCTAGTACATATGTTATTACTACACCAGACCAAAGATATTAAGTTTTACCTCCAAAGAACGTTTGCATTTAATGCAGACGTTTCTTGCATTCGTAAGAATATTGATGAAATTGTCCCAAAAAGTAATGATTGTCCAACCCTTGCGTGCCTTGAGAAATATACATAGAGTGTGAGCGTTAACAACCAGTTTGAGGAAGATTTCCAGTTCATTAGCTTGCCGAAGCTCCACCTGTCGCAACGCCAAACTGCAAGAATATTAGGCGTTTCTCGAACAACTATCTCCAAAGCGTGAAAGTGACCAAGGGGACGGTTCCTCTGGTTTTTGTCCGTTGTTTGATAAATTGACTTTCCCATTCAAAACCATGAGAACCGTCCCTGTGGCGTTTTTCTTGGTATTTTCTCCTTAAATTTTGTATTTTCAAAATAAACACTATATTTTACATATTCTAATATCATAATTTTATTACTATAATTATAGGACCAGGCTTTGAATTTAAGAATGATAAAGTAAAAGGCTTAATGTATTTTTAGATTGGAGGGAATGAAATGAAATTCAAGGCAAAGAAGATCGCAGAAATAGGAGATCATATCCTTTTTAAGAATGGAATCCAAGGAGTCGTTGAGAAGGTCAATGAAAATTCAGTCATTGTAAATATAACCGATAATAAGACGGAGTTGGAGTTTGGAGGAAATAGGACAGTTATAGCACATAAAAATTACAAGGTTATTGATTATGCATGAAGCGAAAGGAAATCATTTATCCTCGATTTTATATGAAACTTTTTTGTACGCATTCTATTAAAATTTAAAAATGTAAGCGTTTTCTGAATAGGGAATAAAGAAATAGAAAATAACTTAATGTGTTTTGTACTCTGGGGGGGGAATATAACAATTAGGGGGAAAAGACCGATGACAAATTATCAATCCTATCAAATGGACGAAAAGGAATTGAAACAATTATCATTAGGAACCCTTACAAAGATGCTCTTTGATTTACACTTACAAGATCCAATACGATATTCAGCTGAATTTATCTTGAACGAGTTATTTATCTATTATAGTTACCTGCAATTGGATATGGAGGAAAAATAACAAAAAGCTGGGATCTACTAACGGGATTACTTCAGAGGTGCAATCATTAAAATCACATGGAGAAACACACGGCCTTTCACATAGGAAAATATCGTGTGTTTTTTTGTTATTAGATATGCTAAAAAGGGTGGTGATTCAAATGGTCCAATATGTGTTGAGTTTTAATGAAATCGATCAATCAAGTTTGCCTTTCGTTGGGGGGAAGGGAGCTAATCTGGGTGAAATGAGCAGGGCCGGCTTTCCCGTACCGCAAGGGTTTTGCATTACGACTTCCGCCTATCGCGCTTTTTTAGGAACAAGCGATGAAATGGATGAACTGTTTAGCCTCCTTGACCAATTGAAACCTGATCAACTAGATGAAATCCGAAATTTAGGAAAACGGATCCGCGTTTCTTTAGAGTCCTTGACGATGCCTGACAATATCAGAGGTGCGATTTTAGAAGCGTGGAAAAGGATTGGAACAGACTCTGCCTATGCCATTCGTTCGAGCGCCACGGCTGAAGACTTGCCCACAGCCTCTTTCGCTGGTCAACAGGATACGTATTTAAACGTCATCGGTGGAGATCAACTTCTCCAAGCGACCCAAAAGTGCTGGGCTTCATTATTTACAGACAGAGCGATTTCGTATCGGATGAAAAATGGGTTCGATCATCGTTCCGTATTTCTTTCGGTTGTGGTACAGCGGATGGTTTTTCCTGAGGTCTCAGGGATTATGTTTACCGCAGACCCTGTCACAGGACATAGAAAAACCACCGCGATTGATGCGAGTTTTGGTCTTGGAGAAGCGCTTGTCTCTGGTATTGTCTCGGCGGATCTATACCAAGTTCGTTCCGGACAAATTGTAAAGAAACAAATTGCAGATAAGAAAGTAGCGATTTATGCGTTGCCAGAAGGCGGCACGATAACCAGAGAGGTCCCTCCGGACATACGGAATAAACAGGCACTTTCCGATGAGAAAATTTCCGAATTAGCTAGACTGGGAAAAAAGATTGAAGACCATTATCGGACAGAGCAAGATATTGAGTGGGGTTTGGCTGATGGGAAAATATTTATTCTGCAAAGCAGGCCAATTACCTCCTTGTATCCTCTTCCGGACCTTAATGGCGACGCAAACTTGCAGGTTTTCTTTTCCTTTGGCCACCAACAAATGATGACAGAAGCGATGAAACCGCTGGCTATTTCTCTTTGGCGCACACTTTTCCCATTTGGAAATAGGAATATCACCTCCGAGAGTGAAGCAATGGCAGCTGCAGGCGGACGATTGTTCCTCAATCCGACAGAAGTGTTGTATTGGAAACCCGCTCGCAAAATAATGCCTAAAATGATCAGTAATATTGATGAGTTAATAAGTAATGCTCTTGAGCAATTCACTCAGCGGGAGCGATTTTTAAAAGAGGCAGTGCCGAATAGGCAGGTCATCAAGAAAGCCCGGCAAATGATGAAACCGATATTAACGAATGTCATCAAGAGCATTCTTTTTCGAGATACATCTAAGTCTATTCAGCGGTGTAATGAATTGATGGAAACCTTGGTTAAACAAAGTAAAGAGGAACTATCTCTTGTATCCGGTTCAGAGCGAATGGAATGGGTTCAGGAAAGTGCAGGGAAGTTAATGATGACATTTTTTCAGGATATGGTGCCCTATCCGTTGTCAGGCATCATGGCTTTTAAAATGATCCAATATTTATCCCAGCGCTGGTTAGGGGACGATCAGGAAGCCTATGTCCTTAATAAATCATTACCTGGCAATGTGACCAGTGAAATGGGTCTTGCTCTAGGAGATGTGGCGGATACAGCCAGACCATATCCTGAAGTGATCCAATATTTAAAAGAGGCAGAAGACCATTCCTTTTATGAAGGGCTCAGTCAAATAGCAGGAGGGGACATTTTTCGGAAAGAGTTTGAGCTTTATATGGATCAATATGGGATGCGCTGCCCAGGGGAAATTGACATTACAAAGCCGCGCTGGCGGGAATCCCCTACCATGCTTGTGCCATCGATCTTGAGTCATATTCAAAATCTAAAACCAGGAGAACATCGTGAGAAATATGACAGTGGAAAAATAGAAGCAGAACACGCAGGCCAGTCCATTTTGAAACGGATACGGAAGACTCGCGGCGGGCTGGTTAAACAAAGATGGATGTCTCGGTTGATAAAGGTATATCGAGACAGAATGGGCATTCGTGAGCATCCAAAATATATGCTTGTGCAACATCTCAATCTTTACAAACAGGCTATTTTAGAAGAAGCCGATAAACTCGTCGATAAGGGGATTCTTCAACATCAGACAGATGTTTTTTATTTAACTTTAGATGAGATACTCGCGATAGTGGAAAACCGTTTTGCAGGCGATTTACCTGAGTTGATTCATCAGCGAAAAAAGGAATTTGAATGGTACCAAAAGCTTACCCCTCCCCGTGTAATGACCAGCGAAGGCGAAATCATCACAGGAAGAAGACGCGATATTCAGGCTCCAATTGGAGCTTTGATTGGTACACCTGTTTCTCCGGGTGTAACGGAAGGTTATGCAAAAGTGGTGTTAAGTCCAGAGCAAGGGAACCTAAAACCAGGAGAGGTATTAATCGCACCTTTTACAGATCCGGGGTGGACGACTCTATTTAACTCAGCCCAGGCTCTGGTCATGGAAGTAGGAGGCTTAATGACTCATGGGGCAGTTGTGGCCCGCGAGTATGGAATTCCAGCTGTTGCAGGTGTAGATGAAGCAACCAAAAAAATTAAGGATGGTCAGTATATACGAGTAGACGGAACCCATGGATATGTTGAAATCTTGGAAAGTTATAAAGATACTTAAAATGTTGTGGATTTTAAATAAGGGTAGAGGAAAAGTATAACGAAATCTTTTTTTGCTCTGAGTTTTGTACTCTGAGCATTTTTTTATTCCTTCAGTTTCTTTTTCCGCTTCAAATTTTTTTCATCTCTCGACAACTAGGGTAATGATTAAAAGAGGCCCCCAGCCAATTATTGCTGGGAGCTTACTTCACTTACAATATCTCCTTCGAAGTTATTCAGGATGAAAGTTTCTTCTTCTGATTTGCTCATGATTCCATAAGCCTTACCGACTGTCCCGCCTTGGTACGTCCAGAAATAGTTGTGGTCATCATCTACTTTAGAAAAAATACCT
Organism: Bacillus sp. sid0103; assembly: GCF_019219025.1. Next base: position 54,762 of record NZ_JAHUWN010000019.1, read on the forward strand.
TTTTTCCATTTATCTAAAATGGCCAGCAAATCATCTTTTTGTTCGAACTCACTGTTCTCCACAATGTTATAAACTTGATTAATCGTATCAGGAATCATAGGTATGGCTCCCCATTTTTCTTTCGCTTTCACTTTTTGATGTGTCATTTTGTGCATCACTTCGATAACAGCATCTTGTGAACTATTGTCATCTATCCCAATATCATATTGAACTCCGCCAATTTTAGCTGTTTGTTGCTTGTCCACTTCCTTTTTCTCTTTACTGACAGTATCTTGAACAGCTTTCGCTTCTACTTTCTCTTGTTTTTTTCCAGATTCGGCTCCATTGTCGATTAATTTAAATCCTCCGTATTTTACGCCTATTAAAACGGTCAAAATAATACCAATTATGATTAATACCTTATTCACTTCATTCCCCCCTGTTGGTACTGGATAGCTCTAATTTAACAAAAAATTCAGAATTATTCTAGCTTATTTAAATAACATAATCCCTTCAAAGAAGACAGCTATCGACATTTTTTCTTTCTGTTTCATACACTGTTGTCCCGAAAAGAACCTTCACAGTGGGAGTCCATATTTTTTGTGAACGGTTGCATTAACGCCCTTGACGGAGGGATTGAGTGGTGCTATTATGTGTCTACGATAATCACATATAGGATTTGACATCACATATGTGATTTATAAAAAGGAGGGAGAGTATGTCGGTAAAATCGGCTGAACGAGTTCTCCAGGTATTTGAATTACTAGCCCATAATCCTGATGGGTTATCGATTAAAGAGGTTAGTGAAAAACTTTCATTTCCGCAGAGCAGCACATCGAACCTTATTGCCACTCTTTTAAAACAAGGGTATTTAAGTTTAGACAACATGAAGAAATATAAGCTTGGAGCAAAGTTAGTTCACATTGGCACCATGGCTATGGAGAACTTAGATATTTCTCTTCAAGCGAAGCCATATCTTGAAAAATTAATGCAAAGTGTTCAGGAAACGGTATTTATGGCAACGCTGTCAGGGGAAGATCTGGTCTATCTTACTAAAATAAACAGCAATCGATCGATTCGAACAACCGCTCAAACGGGATACAGTAAACCGCTTTATTGTACGGGGTTAGGTAAAACTTTTTTAGCGAATATGGCAGATGAGGAAAGAAAAAGCATCTTAGATCGGGTTGACTTAGTACCGATCACCGCGAAAACCATCACCAATAGGGAAGAGTTAGAGAAAGAACTGTATCAGTATTCATTAATTGGCTACACGATTGATGATGAAGAAAACGAAGAAGGATTATATTGTGTAGCAGCTCCTATTTTTGGTGCAGACCGAAGGATTCAAGCTGCTATTAGTGTGGCAGGTCCAAAAGAACGAATGCTGGCTCAAAAAGCAGAGGTAGTGGAACGCGTCCTTTGGACATCAAAGAAAATATCTGAAAGTATGGGATGTATTTTATAAGAAACAAGGTGAGTACATGGATGTTATTAGCATTGGGGAAACGATGGTTTTACTAACCCCAAATACGCCTGGAAAAATGCGCTATTCAAATCAATTTACCTCGAAGATAGCTGGTGCAGAGACGAATACACTTATTGGGCTAGCTAAACTTGGCCATAAGGCGGGGTGGATTAGCCGGTTAGGGAGAGACGAATTTGGAGCTCAAATCTTAACTTCCGTTCGCGGAGAAGGTGTAGATATTAGTCAAGTAGCTTTGGACGAGAATGCTCCAACAGGTGTATTTTTTAAAGAAATTATCAATCAAGATCGGGTTAATATTTACTATTATCGAAAAAATTCAGCAGCGAGTCAGCTCACCCCTGCTGATCTTGATCAGGAGTATATCGCTCAGGCCAAATTCTTATATATATCAGGAATTACTCCCGCTCTAAGTCCATCGTGTAGAGAGACCATCTTTTATGCGATTGAAATAGCTAAGGGTAACGGGGGAAGAGTTGTGTTTGACCCGAATATTCGCAGGAAGCTGTGGGAAGATGACGAAGCAAGGGCAACCATCTTAGAAATTGCAGGGAAATCAGACATTGTCTTACCTGGGATTGGTGAATGTGAATTTTTGTTTGGCACAAGGGATTGTGAAAAAGCAGCTCGTTCCTTACTTGCTTTAGGTGCAGAGACCGTTGTCGTCAAGCTTGGCGAAAAAGGTGCTTATTATTCTACTGCAGCTGAAAAAGGATATATTGATAGTTTTACAGTTAAAAACGTAGCCGATCCAGTCGGAGCAGGAGATGGTTTTGCTGCAGGAGTACTTTCTGGATTTCTCGATGGCCTATCTATTGGAGAGGCTGTGAAACGAGGCTGCGCGATCGGTGCTATGGTTGCTACCATAAACGGTGATATAGAAGGACTACCGGACAGGACTGAATTGGAGAAATTTACTCAATCAAACTTAAAGGATGAAGTCAATCGCTAGTTTTTAAGAAGGAAGGGAATGTCTAATGAGTACACTGCAAAAAATCTTAGATCACAAATTAATCGCTATTATACGCGGAGCAAACCCTGAGGATACATTAAACATTGTTCGCTCCTTATATGAAGGCGGGATAAGAGTCGTTGAAATCACGATGAATTCCCCGAAAGCGCTATCTGCAATTGAGATGGTCGCTGATACATTTGGTAAAGAAATGGCCGTAGGTGCAGGAACTGTTTTGGATCCAGAATCTGCTCGCAGTGCCCTTCTTGCAGGTGCCCAATTTATTCTATCTCCTACGTTGAAGCCTGAAACGATTCGGATGACAAAAAGATATGGTGCGGTGAGTATTCCTGCCGCTTACACTCCGACTGAAATTTTAGAGGGTTATGAACAAGGCGGAGATATTATTAAAGTTTTTCCGGCAACGACTTTAGGTCCGCAATTTATCAAGGATATTAGGGGACCACTGCCGCAAATTCCTTTATTGCCAACAGGCGGTGTGGGCTTAAACAACATCAAGGACTATCTTGCTGCTGGAGCTGCAGGACTCGGAATTGGTAGTTCTCTTGTGAATACAAAAGAGGAAATAACAGAGGAGTATTTAGTGCGTTTAACGGAAAAAGCAAAGCAATTTACCTTAGCAGCTAAAAACTAATACTACTATTAAATGGAGAGTGTTCATTATGAAAATCACAGGTTATGAATTATTCACAGTCCAACCACGCTGGTTATTCTTAAAAATTGAGACAGATGAAGGTATTGTTGGTTGGGGAGAGCCGGTTATCGAAGGTAAAGCGGCAACAGTAAAAGCTGCAGTGGATGAAATGATGACTTATTTAGTAGGTAAAGATCCTTTAAGAATTGAAGATCATTGGAATGTTATGTACCGAGGTGCCTTCTACCGAGGTGGCGCTATTTTAATGAGCGCGATTGCAGGTATTGACCAAGCTCTCTGGGATATCAAAGGTAAATATTTCAATGCACCAGTTTACCAGTTACTAGGAGGAGCATGCCGCGATTCGATTAAGGTGTATTCATGGATTGGCGGAGATCGCCCAAGTGATACAGCCCGAGCTGCGAAGGAGTGTGTAGAAAGAGGATTTCAAGCGGTTAAAATGAATGGAACCGAAGAATTACAATACATTGATTCCTATGACAAGATTGATAGAGTACTAGAAAACGTGGCAGCTGTTCGTGAGGCCGTTGGAAGAAATATTGGAATTGGTATTGATTTTCATGGCCGTGTACATAAACCTATGGCAAAAGTATTGGCTAGAGCCCTTGAAGAATTTAATCCTATGTTTATTGAGGAACCTGTCTTGCCAGAGAATAACGAGGCACTAAAAGAAATTGCTTCGTTAACTTCAATTCCGATTGCAACGGGTGAGCGTATGTTCTCAAGATGGGATTTTAAACCGTTATTACAAGGTGGATACGTAGATATTATCCAACCTGACTTATCCCATGCAGGCGGTATTACCGAATGTAAAAAAATTATTAGCATGGCTGAGGCCTATGATGTTGCCGCTGCTCCGCATTGTCCATTAGGACCCATCGCTTTAGCGGCGTGCTTACAAGTAGATGCCACTGCACATAATGCGTTTATCCAAGAACAAAGCTTGGGAATTCACTATAACCAGGGCAGTGATTTATTAGACTATCTAAAGGATCCAACTGTCTTTGATTATGAAAACGGTTATGTGAAAATTCCACAAGGACCAGGTCTTGGAATTGAAGTGAATGAAGAGTTTGTTCGTAAAATGGCAAAAGAAGGTCACCAATGGCAAAACCCAGTTTGGCGCCATCGTGATGGTAGTGTAGCAGAGTGGTAATCCTCCTTTTTTGAAAGGGTGAAAATGTGCTGGGCTTACCTTTGAACACCGGGTAATGCGGCGAAGGTAAGTCCTCTAAGCGCATTTCGAAAGATGTATGGATTGGACGTTAAAAGGATCAAAAAAATGACTACAAGGGAATGAGAAAAATGAATAATAAAGCGACTAAGGTTCGTTATGGTGTTGTGTTCATGTTGTTCATAACGGTCATTGTTAACTATATGGACCGTAGCAATATTTCCATAGCCGCTCCTTTTATAACAAAGGAATTAGGAATAGACTCTGTCACAATGGGCTTAATTTTCTCTGCTTTTGGCTGGACCTATTGTGCCCTGCAAATTCCTGGCGGCTGGGTTTTAGATAAGTTAGGAAACCGAAACACTCACGCTATTGGTATTGCAGGATTTTCTATTATGACTTTATTGCAAGGGTTTGCAAGCGGTTTCTCTGGAATGTTTTTATTACGTGTAGGTTTGGGTATGTTTGAAGCCCCTGCATTTCCAACAAACAGTAAGGTAGCAGCTAGCTGGTTTCCAGAAAATGAACGAGCTAGAGCGATTTCCATTTACACTTCTGGTCAATTTATTGGACTAGCCTTTTTAACACCAACCCTTATCTTCTTACAGCAATCCTTTGGCTGGCGGGGATTGTTCATCATTGCCGGTATCGTTGGTCTTGCTTGGTCAGTCCTTTGGTATATTTTCTATCGCGATCCAAATAAAAGTAAAAAGGTCAATCAATCGGAACTTGATTATATCCGCGAAGGAGACGGATTTATTGAAGCGTCAGAAAAGGGAGAAAAGGTTAAAATTGGAGCAAAGGATTTCCGTGTAATTTTGAGTAGTAGAAAACTGTGGGGCATTTTTATTGGACAATTTGCAGTGAGCTCCACACTTTGGTTCTTTTTGACATGGTTCCCTACCTATCTAGTGGAATATAGAGGATTAAGTTTTATTAAGACAGGATTTTTAGCGTCATTGCCGTTTCTCGCGGCCTTCGTAGGTGTTTTATCAGCAGGCTTTCTTTCTGATTTCCTCGTGAAAAAGGGTGTTTCAAAAGATAAGGCAAGAAAAGCCCCTATTATTACAGGTTTATTATTATCAACTTCCATTATCGGTGCAAATTATGTTGATAGTCCTGGATTAATCGTGATGTTTATGTCTATTGCCTTTTTTGGTAACGGTTTCGCCTCGATTACTTGGGTATTTGTTTCGCTTTTGGCTCCAAAACGATTAATCGGTATAGCTGGAGGGGTATTTAACTTCATCGGTGGTACGGCCTCTATCATTATTCCAATCGTTATTGGATTCTTGGTAAAAGGCGGTAACTTTGCCCCTGCACTAACCTTCATTGCGTGTGTAACCCTAACGGGAGCATTGTCATATATCTTCCTAGTTGGCAAAGTTGAACGTGTAAAAGATCCAATCGATCAATTGAGAAAAGTCGCCTCTTAATTTAGGGGAGATTCATTGGGACGGCGTTCATGCTCTTTTTATTCGTATTTTCGGATACTGTGAGGGACATTTGTTGTTTTTAAGAAGTACCTTAATCTTGCCCCTTCCGATTTATCGAAGATTGATAGAATGGGTTGAAAAATGTTTAGTCTGATCAAATATCAAAAACCATGCTGTTGTTCCAGCATGGTTTTAATGTCTCTCCGGATACGCAGCCAGCAAGGTATGAGTCTGTGCTAATTAAAAGTAGCCCCTTACTATTGTTGAGGTGCGGAAGGAGTAGAAATACTTTGTAATGCCTGTTCTGCCTCGTTTGCATATTGATTTTGTACGGCTAGATCCCCTAGAGCAACCATTCCCACTATTTGTCCATTTTCAATTACCGGCAATCGGCGAATTTGCTGCTGTGCCATCAAATCTGCTGCTTGATGAACATCCATATCAGGTGTACCTTGTACGATTTGCTGTGCAGTCATGACTTGAGAGACTGGTGTTTGTGCATTTTCTCCCTGTGCTGTCGTACGAAGGGTGATATCACGATCCGTTACAATTCCAACCATTTGTCTGCTGTTATTTACTACTGGGATAGCTCCGATATTATATTCGCTCATTAACGCTGCAGCTTCCTGTACGGTCTGTGTTTCGTTAACGGTAACAATATCTGATGTCATGATATCTCTTAATTGTGCCATGAAAATACCTCCAATTATATTTTTCTTCTATAGGATGGGGAACATTGGCGATATTATTAATGGTAATTTTAAACAAATATATGCTGTACAGTGTTTTTATACATTATGTAATTTGGAAAGTAACCTATCCGATTTTGTTGAAAAGTGAGTTATTTCCTGCGAAATATAGTAGCATATCTCGACAATCTTCAATCTTGAGTTGCAAGGCAAATTCATATATAGCAGTGTTTACAACTGTTTCAATCAAACGTTTGATTAGTATATTCTATTTGGATTTTGGTCGAAAGTGTGTCAGTTAGTGACGAAAGTGGTTTAAAGGCTGTTTTTCGACTATTTTTTGTTTGTTTTTCAACAATTTATTTATGGACAAGGCGGGACTAGCCCAGATATATCAAGGGCTGAACTGAAACTAATCAAACGTTTGGTTAGAAGGGAAACAGGGCGAATTTTGTCATCGTTCAACAGTTTTTTTGGGCATAAAAAATACACCTCATTTAGGTGCTTGGTTTCGTTGATATCATTTTGCTATCGTGATTCCTACTTAAAATCTTTCCATGTAAAATCAAACGTTAAAATTCCAGGCATAAAAAGAGATTCTACTAATTATTAAGATTGATTAATACAATTTTCTGGATAGCCTTAAAGGGGCTATCCAGTTTTTTTAAACTTTCAAAGTATCCGTAAAATGAAATATCGAAATAGTGTCTGGAATCGTCAATCTGGGCTGATTATGTCAACATAGATTCAGTTGCTTGTCATTGCCAGTTACTCACATCATGGGGATTTTTAATGGAAAAACCTTAGAGATAATGGAAAAACTAAATCACATTTTATAATTCATTGACGGAGAAAACCGCTCGGAATAAGATGGGAAAAAATGAGTCAAATGGGAATGACTGACGGAAAAACATCATCGAAGGCAATTTTGACAGCGCTATCATTCTATAGTCCCATTCAGGGAAAGGGGAAGCATGCTTACATAAGCTTCAATATAAAAAATAGATAGAGAGCGAGGAGAAACAGTGAAAAATGTGAAAAAGGGCTTTTTGTGGCTGGTTTTCTTTTTGGGCATCTTTGTGATGGGGTTATCACCCAACACAAGCTATGCCAAACAGCCAGAATCATCTTATTGGTATCCTGAGCAATTATTAAATTGGACGCCAGAAAACGATCCGGATGCGGTGTTTAACCGCAGCCAAATTCCATTGGGCAAACGGGAAGTGTTATACAAAGTCAATGAAAATGCCCAGTCAGATGCAAAGGTAGTAGCTTTGTCTGCACTCAACCCTACAACGAGTGGAGTACCGTCCCAAGGCGGGAAGGAATTTTTGGCGAATACCTTTAGTTATTGGCAATACGTCGACATCCTGGTGTATTGGGCAGGTTCTTCCGGTGAAGGGATTATCGTGCCGCCAAGTGCGGACGTCATTGACGCTGCCCATAAAAATGGCGTACCGATTTTGGGAAACGTTTTCTTTCCACCGACCGTCTATGGCGGAAAAGTTGCGTGGCTGAACCAAATGTTGACCCAACGGGAGGACGGCTCATTCCCAGCGGCGGACAAGCTGCTTGAAGCGGCACGCTATTACGGATTTGACGGCTGGTTTATTAACCAGGAAACCGAAGGCGGAGATGCCAAGACAGCTCAAAAAATGAAGGATTTCCTTGTCTATCTTCAGCAGCATAAGAGTGAAGGCATGCATATCATGTGGTACGATTCGATGACAAAGGACGGGAGGGTTAGCTGGCAAAATGCGTTGACCAATCAAAACAGCAGCTTCCTGCAGGATGGGGAGACACGTGTTTCTGACAGTATGTTTTTAAACTTCTGGTGGCGCAATCAGCAATCTTCTGTTAACAAGGCTCAGGAAATTGGCAGAAGCCCGTATGATTTGTTTACCGGGATTGATGTGGAAGCAAATGGGACAAGCACTAACGTTCCTTGGGAGGGGATCTTCCCTGAGGGTAAAGCATCGTTAACTTCTTTAGGTATTTATCGTCCGGATTGGGCCTTTAAAACGGCTAGCACTATGGAGGAGTTTTATCAGAAGGAGAATGAATTTTGGGTAGGAAAGTCCAAAAACCCTGCAGTAACCAGCAATAACGGGGCATGGAAAGGGATGGCCCATTACTTTACGGCTAAAACCGCGATCGAGGAGCTTCCTTTTGTGACGCACTTTAATACAGGAAGCGGCAAGTTTTTCGCTACAGATGGAACGACGGTAAGCAATCAGTCCTGGAATAACCGCAGTCTCCAGGATATCCTTCCGACCTGGCGCTGGCTGAAAGAGGGCGGGCAGGCTGTTAACGTCGATTTCGATTGGGATACAGCCTATTACGGCGGCAGCTCGTTAAAGCTTTCAGGAACAATCGAGGCGGACAACCCAACACATATTAAGCTTTATAAAACCAATCTGCCAATTCAAAAGGATACGGAAATCTCGCTGACATACAAAACAGATTTGAAAAAGCCAAACATGAAACTTGGAGTCAGCTTTACTGACAAACCCGACCAATTTGTGTTCTTTGATGTGGAAAAACTAACGGATCAACCGTGGACTACTGATTCATTCAAACTAAAAAAATACAGTGGTAAAAACATCGCAGCCATTTCGCTTTTGGTTGAAAGTGATAAGGATGAGAAAGATTTTACGACCAATATCGGAGAAATCAAGGTTTATAACAAACAGGAAAAGCATAATTCCATCCTTGCTCCGAACGATGCAAAGGTAAATAAAATCGAGTTTAATAAAGGAATCTATGCGGACGTTGCACTTGCTTGGATGCCGTCTGATTCCGATGTGAGCCACTATGAAATTTACCGGAAGCTGCCGAACAATGAAAAAGAGTTTGTTGGTGCTACCCCTAATAAGGTGTATTACCTATCCAATCTGAAGAGAAGTGGCAAAGAAAGCAGCACCACGTTGGAAATTGTTGCGGTGAACAAAGAGTTCAAACGCAGCGAACCGACATCGGTTACCTTCGATTGGCCGCCATATCCAAAGCCGCAAGCCGATTTCGGTGCCGATCAAACGGTAGCGGCTCCGGGGCAGGAAATTCATTTTCTTAATCGTTCATCAGAAGTAACAGAAGAGGTGGAATGGCACTTTGAAGGTGGAACCCCAGCAGTGAGTAATGAGGAAAATCCGGTCGTCACCTATGAAAAAGAAGGCGTCTACACGGTTACCCTGATTGCGAAAAACAGCGAGGGTGAAAGTGTCCTGACAAAAGAAGCGATGATTACCATTTCTGAAGCAGCCAAGGACATTCAAAATGTGGCATTGAATAAGACCGCGATCGCCAGTGGACAATGTGCTCCGTCTGAAGCAGCGAAGTATGCGTTCGATGGCAAAGTAAACAGTAAATGGTGTGCATTGGGGAATGCTCCTCATTGGCTGCAGGTTGATCTTGGAGATCAATTTGCTCTTTCCAAGTTTGTCATTCGCCATGCACAAGCGGGCGGGGAACCGCAAGCCTTTAACACCCAGGCCTTTAGGATTGAAGTAAGCACGGATGGAGTCAATTGGACAGAGGCTGTTAAGGTTACGGATAATACAGCGGCTGTTTCGGAACACAGCATCGCGTTAACAAACGCACGCTATGTTCGTTTATGGATTGACAAACCAACCCAAGGCGGCGATACGGCTGCGAGGATATTTGAATTTGAAGTCCATGGATTTCTGAATCCATAACCATGACCATGGGGCCATGGGGATGGTTCCGCTGGCTTTTTCCAGGTGAACCTTGGGAGAAAGCCATGAGAACCGTCCCGCAGGCTTGAATTAGAGGAGGAGCAAGATGAGGAGAAATAGAAGCAAGTTGTTCGGCCGCATTTTATCTGTATCGGCTGCTTTCATGTTACTCGGTTCACTGGATGTCCCCGGGGCAAAAGCCGCTGTTAATGGGGACGGGACGGACATCGTCAATGAAAATTATGCGGACAGGCTCAGTCTAAAACCGCTGGCACCGGCCTTCAAGGTGGAAACACTTCTGAACTGGTCGCCTGAAAACGACCCGGATGCCGAAATAGACCGTGCCAGCATTCCGTTAAACAAAAATCGCTTTAAAGGTTCCCAGGTTAATCCGCTGGCAAATCCAAAAGCTGGCATCACCTCTGCTGCGATTACGAACTGGAATCATGATGAGGCCAGCTCTGTCGGAGGCAATGATTTTAATGTTTATGCTTTCGACAACTGGCAATTACTAGATTCCTATATTTACTGGTCAGGAACCAATGAAGGAATTTTTGCGATTCCTACACCGGATATCGTCGATGCTGCCCACCGGAATGGGGTGCCTGTTTATGCTACGCTTGGTTTCCCATGGGGCAAATCCGCTGAGGGAGTCGCCGAAATCGAAAAGTTCACACAGCAGAAACAAGATGGCAGTTTCCCAGTCGCTGACAAGATGATGGAGGTAGCGGAATACTATGGTTTTGACGGCTATTTTTTCAATCAGGAAACGTCTGGTGTCAGCAAGGCCACTGCTGAACGCATGAATGAAATGATGCGCTATATAAAACGGAATTCCAACCTGAATGTCAGCTGGTATGACGCGCAGGACAATACGGGAGCCATCAACTATCAGGATTCCATCAACAGCAAAAATGACATGTATGTGAAACCGGCAGAAGATGGGATATATGCCGTTGATGAGTTCTTTTTAAACTATAACTGGACAACCAGTAAGATTAACACCACAGTAGAAACGATGAGAAGCCATAACCGCAGCCCGTTTGATGCCTATGCGGGTTTTGAAATTCAACAGAATTCTTATAATACCAAAATTAATACCAATGCACTGCTCGATGAAAAGAAACAGCCAAAAGTGTCGATTGCCCTTTATGCGCCAAACTCGACAATGGGATTAGCGGCTGATCCTGCTGACTTCCATGAAAAAGAAAAGAATTTATGGACAGGTCCGCAGGGTGATCCCACCCGTGCAGATGATTCGGCTGAGTGGAAAGGGATGGCGCGTTTTGTCACTGATGCATCTGTTATTCAATCTAAGCCGTTTACCACTAACTTTAACAGCGGCCACGGAAAACAATATTTTGTGAACGGGAAAATCGCCAATGAACTTGAGTGGAATAACCGCTCTATCCAGGATATCATGCCGACTTGGCGCTGGTGGATCCGCAGTCAAGGCAGCAAAATCAAGGTAGCCTATGATTTTGATAAAGCCTTTAACGGAGGAAATTCCCTGAAATTTAGCGGTGCACTCGAAGCGGGGTCTGTCAATAACACGATGCTGTACAGTTCAAAACTTCCGATTACGGACACAACAAAGGTCCGTGTTGTTTATCAAAACCAATCGGGAGCGGATGTGTCATTGGGTGTGGCCTATAGTGAAGACTATGCACAAAACAACATGAAATATTATCCGCTGCCTAAGTCGGGTGATGGCTGGCAGACAGCGGTTGTTGATCTTGGAAAGGATGCTGGGAAAACAGCCTATGCGCTAAGTCTGAAAGTCAACAACGCTGAAAAAATGGAAAACTACTCGATTCATTTAGGCGAGCTGTCCGTCTATGATGCCGCAGCAGCCGTGCTGACGAAACCTGCTGATGTGAAAATTATGGAAAAGATGCCGAAAACAGCCTTTGAGGCGGAAGCCCGCCTAAGCTGGTCCGAGCAGAAGAATGTCTTGCATTATGAGGTTTACCAGGAGAATGCTGATGGTGTGGAAACACTATTGGGCGTAACACCGAATAACTATTTCTATACACCAAATATTACGAGAACGATTGAAAATGCTTCGGCTGATAACATCACGAAACTGAAAGTGGTGCCGGTCAATCAGGATTATGTACGCGGTCAAGCCGCCACAGTTTCTTTTGACTGGGGCATGGGAACGGATGCAACCGAGATCGAGAAAAACCCTACTTCTCCGAATGTGGCGTTAAAGGCCAAAGTAACCTCTGTCTCCGCTGAAAATGCAGCAGAACCTGCCTCTAAAGCACTGGACGGAACTGCCCTCGCAAATAGTAAATGGTGCGCAACCAATTTGAAAACCGGTTATATGACCATTGATATTGGTGAGGAGAAAACAATCCGCCGCTGGCGTGTTGAACATGCTGAATATGGCGGGGAAGCCAATAACATGAACACCGTGGATTTTGAGCTGCTTTATAAAAATCAAAACGGCGAATGGATCAGCGCCAAACGGATTACAGATAATACGAAAGCTGTGACAGATGTGGTGTTAGATCAGCCTGTTACGGCAAGGGAATTCAAACTGCAGATTTATAATAGCGGTACTTCCCCTTGGGGTGCGATCCGTATCTATGATTGGCAGATGTTTGAAAGTTCTGCCCTTCCGAGAACAGAAAATGTGATGATGCATTTTGTAAAGGCTGAAAATCATGCAGGGGCCCAAGATAAGGTAACCATTGAAAGAGTGAAAAAAGGTCAAACGGTTCGATTATATAAGTCCTTAGATGCAAAGAGTATTCTGGCAGAAAAGACGGCTGACCAAGACGGAACGATCACATTTGAACAGCTGGATTTCGGTTCTGAGTCTGGAAGAATCTATTACACTATCCAACAGGAAGATGAAAGAGAAAGCCTAAGGTTTAGTGCCGCTTACTTGAACGAAAAGGTAACGCAAGTCATTCGTCAAATCAACGCTCTTCCTGACGTGGATCAATTGACGTTAGATGATAAGAATCGTGTCAATGACTGCAAAGTTGCCTACAACAAGCTTCATCCAACCTTACGAAAACAGGTAACAAATTATGACCGTCTGGTTCAGTTAATGGATCGGATGGAGGAATTAAAAAAGGATTTCAATAATGGAAATTAAATAAGAGAAGGGGGCAGACCTCATTGCATGAAAGCAATGAGGTTTGCCCCCTTTTTTATGAACTATTTTAAGATACACTGTAAAATCCATAGGACTTACTAGTAATCTATTGCTCCAAAATCCTGGCTTGTTAAAATGAAGTCAAAGTAAATGATAGCGTTTTCGTATCGCTGAAATAAAGGAAAGTGGGTAAGAATCTATGAACAAAACTGCACATATTATCTCTCACTCCCATTGGGACAGGGAATGGTACTTGCCTTTTGAACAGCACCGTTACTACTTCATAAAGCTTATGAATGATTTAATAGACCAGTTCAAAAAAGAAGGAAATGCCTTTCAAGCGTTCCATCTTGATGGCCAGACTGTTCTTTTGGAAGACTATTTTGCCGTTCATCCGGAAAACCGGGAGATCGTTAAACAATTAATCGAAGAGGAAAAGCTGCATATCGGACCGTGGTATGTGCTGCAGGATGCTTTTTTAACAAGCTCTGAAGCAAATGTCCGAAACCTGCAAATCGGTTTAAATGATGCCAAAGCTTATGGACATGTATCAAAAATTGGCTATTTTCCTGACACTTTCGGCATTTATGGGCAGGCGCCCCAGCTTTTAAAGCAAGCGGGGATTGATACGGCTGCCTTCGGAAGAGGCGTAAAACCGACCGGGTTTAATAACACGGTGTCAGATTCTCCTGATTATGAATCTCCTTATTCCGAGATGATCTGGAAATCACCGGACGGCTCCCATGTATTGGGAATTCTTTTTGCCAATTGGTATTCTAACGGTAATGAAATCCCGGTGGACGAAGAGGAAGCGAAAAAATTCTGGGATATGAAGCTCCGGGATGCCGAAAAATATGCGTCCACCAATCAGTTATTGTTTATGAACGGATGTGACCACCAGCCGCTGCAAAAAACGATTCCGCAGGCCATTGAAACCGCATCCCGTTTATATCCTGATTACACGTTTAAGCATTCAAGTTTTGATGAATATACGAAGGCTTTAAAAGAAGCTCTTCCAGAGAAACTGCAGGTCATTGAAGGAGAATTGCGCAATCAGCGGACCGATGGCTGGTCGACGCTAGTCAATACCGCATCCAGCCGGATTTATTTAAAGCAATGGAACAACCACTGTCAATCTCTTTTGGAAAAGATTGCCGAACCGCTCGCTAGCATGGCCTTTTTAGCAGGCGGGACTTACCCAAGGGAATATCTCCGCTTCATGTGGAAATCATTGATGAAAAATCACCCTCATGACAGCATTTGCGGCTGCAGCGTGGATGAGGTGCACCGCGAAATGGTGACCCGCTTTGAAACGGTTTCGCAAATGGGAGAGGTTTTTGTTCAGGAGCATGCAGCGGAGCTTGTCCGTAAAATTGATACTTTTGGCGCACCGGAAGGCGGAATTCCTCTTGTTGTCTTGAATACAACGGGCTGGAACAAAGACGAAGTCGTCACGAAAACAGTCGATCTGGAAAAAGTCTATTTCTCCCAAATGCATTTTGAGCAAATTCCAATCTATTTACAGGATAAAGACATGCCGTCCTACAAGCTGGTGGACCAAGCGGGCAATACCATCGAATGTCATCTGGAAAACCCGGTGGTTGAGTTTGGCTATGATTTACCGGATGACAAATTCCGCCAGCCGTTTTTTGCCAAACGGGCCAAGCTGTCCTTCTTTGCAGAAAATATACCGGCATTCGGCTACAAGACATTCTATCTTATTCCGCAGGAGAAGCCTGGCGGGCAGCTCCAAGAACACTCGGCCGACGGCGGTATGGAGATGGAAAATGAATATGTTCACATCCTGTTTCATGAGGATGGCACCTATGATCTAACGAATAAAGCAACCGGCAAGACTTTCCATTGTCTCGGTATTTACGAGGACACAGGGGATGTCGGGAATGAATATATGTACAAGGAAGCAAAAGGACATGATCCGATTACGACAAAGGGTGTGCCGGCCGAATTTCGTTTCATTGAAAAAACACGGCTTCGAACCGAGCTTGAATTTACGCACACCTTAACCATCCCGGTTTCAGCGGACGATCGATTAGCGATCGAACGGAACCGCTTGATTTGGCATAAGGAAAGAGAAGCAGGCAGATCGTGCGAAACGACGACCATCACACTGCGTACCGTTGCCACTCTTGAAAAAGGAATGAAGGGTCCAGCCTTCAAACTGACCATTAACAATCAAGCGACGGATCACCGCCTGCGTGTCCTTTTCCCAACAGGATTGAAAACGGAAACACACCAGGCAGACAGTATTTTTGAGATTGTGACACGCCCGAATACACCGGAAAAGGAATGGGAAAATCCAAGCTTCTGTCATCATCAGCAGCGCTTCGCCAGTCTTGCGGATGACGAAGTAGGCTTAACCGTGGCCACGGATGGTCTTCAGGAATATGAAATCCTGCCGGCGGACGGAACGATTGCCCTCACCGTACTTCGCTCGGTTGCAGAGCTTGGCGACTGGGGCTACTTCCCGACACCGGAGGCTCAGTGCCTAGGGAATCAAACAGCCGAATGGCAAGTGCTCCCGCATGAAAAAGATGTGGTGGCGTCAAAAGCATTTGTGGAGGCTTATCAATATAAAGTTCCCCTTCAGGTTATTCAGACAAGTGCCCATGAAGGAACCTTGCCAGCTGACCATCAGTTTGTGAAGTGGGAGTCCGAGGGCCTTGCGTGGGCATCCATGAAAGTGGCGGAGGAATGTGACGACGTGATGATTCGCTGGTTTAATCCGGCGCTAACTAGTAAAAGTCTTAAGGCATCCATCCAGCCGGATTTTAGATCTTATAAGAGTACGATACTTGAAGAAAAAACCAAGGATTCCAGCGACCAGTATGAAGTGGCTGGCTATGAAATTATTACACTAGGTTTTCAACCAAAGCGATAGGAGAGGGAAAGATGACAGCACTAATTCCAAAATCGATGCAAAAATTGATCCAACATGTGAAGGAATGTTTTCCTGGGGATGAAAAATTACACCAAATGTTTGAACAATGCTTTGTCAATACGTATACCACGACGCTGAAAAAACTAGAAGACGGAAAAACATTTGTCGTAACCGGGGACATTCCGGCGATGTGGTTAAGAGACTCAGCAGCACAAGTTCGTCCCTATTTGCTTGCTGCAGAGGAGGATGAAGAACTGGCTGATTTACTCGAAGGGGTCATTCGCCAGCAATTCGCCTTTATCTTACATGATCCTTATGCCAATGCTTTTAATGAAACGGAAAATGGCAAGGGGCATCAGACCGATCTTACCAACATGACACCCCATATTTGGGAACGGAAATACGAAATTGACTCTTTATGCTATCCGATCCAGCTTGCCTATCTGTTTTGGAAGTCAACCGGACGTACTTCCTATATAAAAGAAACGTTCCAAGAAGTGCTCGAGAAGATTATCCATGTTTGGAGGACGGAGCAGGATCATGAAAACAAGTCTCCTTACCGGTTTGAGCGGGCCGATGTGCGCCAATCCGATACATTAATTCGAGAAGGAAAAGGCGGGCGTGTTGTTCCGACCGGAATGACCTGGAGCGCCTTCCGTCCAAGTGATGATGCTTGCACATACGGATACCTTGTCCCGGCGAATATGTTTGCCGTTGTCGTGTTGGGATATGCGGCTGAAATGTGTGATGAGGTGTTAACTGATTCTTCCTTAAAAGAAGAATGCTTAAAACTTCGTGACGAAATTAGGCAGGGGATTGAACAATATGCGAAATTGGACCACCCGATCTACGGTGAGATGTATGTCTATGAAACCGATGGGGAAGGCCGCGTCCATTTAATGGATGACGCCAATGTTCCAAGTTTGCTTGCGGCACCGTATTTAGGGTACATCCCATTTGATGATCCGACGTATGTAAATACACGAAGTTTCCTTTTAAGCAGGGATAATCCCTATTATTACGAAGGGAAGTATGCCAATGGTATCGGCAGCCCGCATACGCCAGACCACTATATTTGGCATATTGCCCTTGCCATCCAAGGGATGACCGCGACAAATGAAGAGGAAAAACAGCAAATCTTTGCTTATTTTAAAAACTCAGATGGCGGTACGAATTTTATGCATGAAGGCTTTAACGCCGATTGTCCTGAGGAATTTACAAGGGACTGGTTCGCGTGGGCGAATACGATGTTTAGTGAATTCGTGCTAAGTTTATCAGGTAAAGCAGTGAACGGAAGTCCGCTTTATCATCAATTCATGAAAAATTACAGCAATCAAGCTTAAGTTTATTTTTGAGCAGGTTATTGGAAAGGGTGGTGCCGTATGAAAAAAGTTCCATGGATGATCGTTGCTTGTGAATGGATTTGGAGGGCAATCACAGCAAATTTATGCTGGATTGCCTTTACCGGCTTGGGGTTAGGGATTTTTGGCTTTTTCCCTGCATCTGTTGCCCTGTTTACCCTTGTTCGTAAATGGCTGAGAAAAGATACAGATGTCCCTGTTTGGAAGACGTTTAAGCAAGTGTATTTCAAAGAATGGAAGCGAAGTAATGGAATAGGCCTTGTTTTTTACAGCATTGGCCTTTTTCTGTTTATCGATATCAGGATTACAGAGAGCTATATGTCAGGTGTTTTTGCTAGTTTTATTTCGATTATCCTATACATCCTAGTGATTGTTTTAATAGTAGCTGTTGGCTATTTCTTTGCCGTCTATGCCCATTACGAGCTTTCCAGTAAGGAATATATCAAACAGTCCTTTCTCATCACCTTAACAGGTTTGCCTTCAACCATATGGATTGGCGCCGGTTTTTTTGTGATTGGCTACCTGATCCATCAGGTTCCTGGCCTCATCCCGTTTATTTCTGCGGTGGCTCCTGCCTTTTGGATCATGAGGGTTTGTCTCAGCCGATTTTCCTTTTTAGAGAAAAGAGCACAGCAGTATTAACAATATGGAAAATACAGGGGGAAAACAAGTGGAACTGTTCTTAAAGGGAGACACATCTTCAGTAGCAGCTGGTCTTGAGTTTGTTTCAAAACGATTAAATGTTCAACTTTCTACTGATGGTTATCCGATTCAAGTGAAACATCAGAAAGGGCCGTTAAGGGTTTTGAATAAAAGCGGACAAGGAGAAATTTCGTTTGAAAAGCCGGTTCACTTTTTCCGGGCGCTCGGATTGTGGCTGGAGAATTTTCAAAAAAGTAACGAATTCGATTTAACAGAGAATCCACAGTTTAACATGAGTGGTGTGATGCTGGATGCGTCGAGAAATGCGGTTCCCACCGTTGCTGAAGTAGAGAAGCTTCTCCAGCACATGGCGGTGATGGGATTAGACACCCTGATGCTCTATACGGAGGATACGTATGAGGTGAAGGAATATCCTTATTTTGGATATATGCGGGGAAGATATACGTTTGAGGAGTTAAAAGCCTGCGATGAATATGCAGGGAAGCTCGGAATTGAAATGATCCCTTGCATTCAAACATTGGGCCACTTACGGGAAGGCCTTAAATGGAATTATGCCTCCGGATTCAAAGACACAGATGATATCTTACTCGTGGATGAGCCCAAAACGTATGAGTTTTTAGAGAGCTGTCTTAAAGCAGCCTCCGAGCCATTTCGGACCAAACGGATTCATATCGGCATGGACGAGACGTTTCAGCTTGGCTTAGGAAAATATTTAGAGAAGCATGGTTTTGAACACCATATTGATCTCATGAATCGACATCTGCAAAAGGTGGTCTCCATTACCAATAAGCTGGGTCTAAAACCGATGATTTGGAGCGATATGTATTTCCCATTGTTTGCCGAAAACAGCCCCTATAAGGATGAAAGCGGCAGCATCCGTCAAAATATTCTTGACGGAATTCCGGATGTGGAGCTTGTTTATTGGAACTATTACCGGAAAGAACAAGAAGTGTATGAACGAGATTTTCAAAACCATAAGCTTCTCGGCTCCACGCC
Source organism: Bacillus sp. sid0103 (assembly GCF_019219025.1). Next base: position 73,880 of record NZ_JAHUWN010000019.1, read on the forward strand.
GATTTTTGCCGGCGGGGCTTGGACCTGGAATGGACTAGCGCCGAACTATGGCAAGGCGATTGCGACAACAGAAGCCGCACTGGCTGCCTGCAAAAAGGAAGGAATCGGGGAAATCTTTGTCACATTGTGGGGGGATAACGGGGCCGAAACGCCGTTTGCAACCGCTTATCCAATTTTACAATTATTTGCCGAGCACACCTACCAGAAGGAAGTGTCCCTTGAAAAGGTGTCAGAGCGTTTTAAATTTTGCGGTGAGGGACATTTTGCTGATTTTATGAATTTGAAATTATTGGATGAAACCCCTGGTGTTATGGAGGATAACATGAATACCTCGATGACGTCGAAAGTGCTGCTCTACCAAGATAGTTTAATAGGTTTATATGATGAGAATGTCCGCGGTCTTTCTTTAGGGGAGCATTATCAACAGCTGGCGCCGGTGTTTGATAAAGCCAGACGGGAGAATCCAGCATGGGAAGCCCTTTTTGGTCTATATGGACAACTGGCTATGGTGCTGGCCGACAAAGCGGAAATCGGCATAAGGATCTTAGAGGCGTATCAGAACAACGATTATGTACAAATGAAATCCATTCTTATTACTTTGGATAAAATCCAAGCGAATGTTGATCTTTTAAGGCAAAAGCACCGAAGCATCTGGTTTGCAGCGTACAAGCCATTTGGCTGGGAAGTGATCGATATTCGTTACGGCGGTGTCATGACCCGGATTGATTCCGTCAAATACCGGATTCAGGAGTGGCTCGAGGGAAGAATTCCCCGGATTGAGGAATTGGAAGAAAAACGATTGCTTCATGATGGGCCATGGGAAATTGTTGACGGGCTGGTAGGCGGCAATGTCTATCATCGGATCGTCACTGCAGGAAACTTTTCATTGTAATAACTAGTCATGATGAGGTGAAAACATGTTCTTAACGGAAAGAAAATTTGAAGAGCGCATCAGGGAATTAGAGGGTTACCGGTACCGTGACATCACGGGAATTAAGCAATTTTTCGTCCATGAAGATGAGGGTGCAATCGGCGCCTATCCACCGGCTGCCTATGATGAACAAAATGTAATGAAAATCGGCGACTACTGGAAAGGCCGCGATCGATATATATGGCTTCATGCAGAGATTGATACTCATTTGCCCTATGCCGATCGGCAGATGGTCGGCCTATTCTCGTTTGGAAAAACGGGCGGGGGCAATAATTCCGGCTTTGAATCTCTTTTATTTGTCAATGGCAAACCCTATCAAGGTGTCGATTCCAACCATGAAGAAGTTCTCTTCGATGATCAAACGGCTAAGGGACCGATCCGCTTGGATTTCAGACTCTGGTCGGGTCTTGAGGGTGGAGGGATCCCGACAGAAAATGAATTTAAACTGCAAATGGCCGCAATCGGCTGGCTAGATCCCCGTGTAGATAACCTCTATTATACGCTGTTAGCCGCTAATGAGGTGTTAAAAGAAACAAGTGAGTCCGACTCAGCCTATACCATTTTGAAGAAGTTGATTTCGGATGCCCTGCATTTGATTAATTGGACCGAGCCCGGCAGTCCAGAATTTTATCAGTCCTGTTATGCGGCGGAGGAAAGCCTTACAGAAGCGATTCAGTCCTTCACCAAATCATCAGACATCACCATACACACAGTCGGCCATACCCATATTGATGTGGCTTGGCTTTGGCGGTTAAAAAATACAAGGGAGAAGGCCGCTCGTTCCTTTTCAACGGTCTTGCATTTAATGAAGCAATTCCCTGAATATTTATTCTTGCAAACACAGCCGCAGCTTTATGACTATATTAAAACCGATTACCCTGAGATTTACGCTCAAATAAAGGAAAGAGTGGCAGAAGGCAAGTGGGAGGCCGGCGGTGCCATGTGGCTTGAGGCTGACTGTAATATTCCCAGCGGCGAATCGCTTGTCCGCCAAATCCTTCACGGGAAAAACTATTTTAAAGAAGAGTTTGGCGTCGATTGCCAGTACTTATGGCTTCCGGATGTGTTTGGCTACAGCTGGGCACTGCCGCAGATCTTAACAAAATCAGGCATCAAAACGATGATGACGACTAAAATCAGCTGGAACCAGTATAACCGGATGCCGCATGATACCTTTTACTGGAAAGGAATCGATGGTACGGAGATTTTAACGCATTTTATTACGACGCCAGAGCCATGGAATTCCCCGGACTCTTGGTTCTATACGTATAATGGCTTTATTTCTGCAAAAACGGTGAATGGCGCTTGGAAAGGCTATCGTGATAAGGAGTTATCCAAAGATTTGCTTCTTTCCTATGGATATGGTGATGGCGGCGGCGGCGTCAACCGGCATATGCTTGAAATGCGCCGCAGATTTGATTCACTGCCAGGGATGCCGAAGGTGAAAACGTCGACAGCCGGAGAATTTTTTGACAAGCTTCACCAGAATGTTTCAGAAGCAAATGGCTATATCCATAATTGGGATGGCGAGCTTTACCTGGAGTACCATCGGGGCACCTATACCAGCCAGGCATTTATGAAGCAGATGAATCGGAAATTGGAACTTTTATACAGACGGGCCGAATTCCTAACTTCTTGGCTTTCCGAAAATGGCCAATGGATGGGGGATGACGAGCTGAAAAATGGCTGGAAAATTATTTTGCGCAATCAATTCCATGATATTATTCCTGGCTCCTCCATTCATGAAGTGTACGAGGATGCCAAGGAAGAATACAAGGAAGCGCACCAGTTAGTCCGAAACCTGGAATCCCGTATCATCCAGCATGGAGTCGAACAGGATGACCGCTCTGTCGTACTATTTAACGCGACCCACCATAAGGGTAAGAAGAATGTGGCGGTACCTCAATTTACTGACTTTGCCGGAGGTGTTTGGAAAAACAGCAAGGGAGAAATTTTAACCCATCAAAAACGGGATAACGGCTGGCTCATTGAGGTCGACACCCTTCCATCCTTTGGTGCCAAGACTTTATATTTTGAGCCGGTGGTAGCCATTCAGGAGACTAAATCAAATTTTATCTATCAAGACCGGAAATTAGAAACACCGTATTACCATGTTGAATGGAATGAATATGGCCAACTCACGTCGCTGTTTGATAAGGAAGGCAATCGCCAAGTTCTCGCTGAAAATCAAAAGGGGAATATCCTGCAAATTTTCGAAGATAAGCCGCTTGCCCATGATGCTTGGGATATCGATATCTTTTATCAAGAAAAAATGGAAGAAATCCGTGATTTAGTAACATTTGAAGTAGTGGAAAATGGTGAATTGGCGTTTACGCTTCTTGCCAAGTGGACGTATCACCATTCTGCAATTTCTCAGCGGGTCGTATTCTATCACAATGACCGCCGCATTGATTTTGAAACAACGGTGGATTGGCATGAAAAGAGAAAATTACTGAAGGCAGCCTTCCCTGTGGATATCCGCGCAACTGAGGCCACCTATGATATTCAATATGGAAATGTGAAGCGCCCAACCCATTGGAATACAAGTTGGGATTTGGCCAAATTTGAAACGGTCGGCCATCAGTGGGCCGACCTGTCAGAACCGGACTATGGGGTAAGTTTACTGAACGATTCCAAATATGGCTACGACATTAAAGAAAATACAATGCGGATCACCTTATTAAAATCAGCGATTCATCCTGATCCACAAGCAGATCAAGGAACACATTCGTTTGTTTATTCGCTTTATCCGCATAAGGGGGAATGGCGAAAAGCGAAGACCGTGGAGAAAGCGTGGGATTTGAACGACCCTGTTGCCGCTGTCGAAGGGAAATGGGCAAAGGAAGAGTCATTCCTGGAAATGGATTCGGACCATGTTTGGATTGATGCCATTAAGCCAGCTTATGATGGTAACGGTATCATTATCCGCTTGCACGAATATGAAGGACGAAGAGGCAAGGTTTCTCTGGATGTTGCCAGAGGCATCACTTCATGGGTGGAGACCAATTTGATGGAAGAACCAATCGGAGAAGAATCGGCATCACCTATTGAGGTTGAAATCAAACCGTATGAGATTAAGACTTTTCGAGTTTTATAGGACAAAAATGAACCGGCTGGATCGCTCCAGTCGGTTATTTGATAGGGTAATATTTTGTGGACTTTTTTCGACTCAGTTATTTTCGGCTCATTTTAACTATGATCCGCAAATCCTGCATTCTCACTTTCACCATTTGTTAAACATAAGTTGTGGTAAATTCTAAGATTTTTGCACTTAATCCCAAATTAGTCAACTATAAATAGGGCTCTTTTCGCTATAGAATAAGTATATGGAAGTGCTTACATTAAAGCGGGAGGAGGAGAAATATGAAAAGGATAGTAAACGATCTCTATAAAAATCGAGTTTGGCTGCTTATGGTTTTACCAGGAACACTTTGGCTGCTGTTATTTTCGTATTTGCCGATGTTTGGACAAGTATTGGCTTTTAAAAAGTTCCGGATTCATCCCGATGGTTTTTTTGCCAGCGTCATGAATAGTGAATGGGTTGGCTTTGACAACTTTAAATATTTATTTAGTACGAATGATGCGTGGATTATTACAAGAAATACGATCCTTTACAATCTTGTCTTTATTGTATTAGGGCTGGTAACGGCGGTTGCAACAGCCGTCTTGCTTAGTGAGTTAATCAATAAGAGGCTGTCAAAGGTTTACCAAACTTCTATCTTGTTCCCGCATTTTATTTCTTGGGTTATCGGCAGTTACTTTGTCTTCACTTTCTTAAGTACGGAACACGGTTTGTTAAATCATATTCTTGGCTGGTTCCATGTTGACCCTGTTTCATGGTATAGCGAGTCGAAATATTGGCCGTTTATTCTCGTGTTTATGAGCATGTGGAAGGGTGTAGGTTACGGCAGTATCGTTTATTTAGCATCCATCGTCGGGATTGACCGGACGTATTATGAGGCAGCAATGATTGATGGTGCTTCAAAATGGAAGCAGATTAAACATGTTACCTTGCCAATGCTTAAGCCATTAATGATTATCTTAACCATCATGAATATTGGCCGAATATTCAACTCGGATTTCGGATTGTTTTATCAAGTGCCAAGAGATTCGGGAGCTCTATATGGAGTTACCAATGTTATTGATACATTCGTATACCGCGGTCTTATGAATCTGGGGGATATTGGTATGAGCACGGCAGCAGGTCTATATCAGTCGGCTGTTGGATTTATCCTCGTTATCATTACCAACTACATTGTCCGAAAAGTAGATGAGGAAAGTGCATTGTTTTAATGTTCATTTCTTTACGAAGGGAGGAAAAGTCGCCCGGCGGCTAATGATATGCCAAAACTAGAACAAACCCATTCATCGCTTGCTATTTCAAAAACAGTAGAAGAAAGTAAAAAGGCTGAGGCTAAGATCCCCAGGAAAAAGTATCGAGATCCTCAACATATGCATCCGGCCGCAAATGCCATTATTAGTGTGCTGCTTGGAATTCTCGCGTTTACGTGTATCTTTCCTTTTATCTATGTCATTATCATTTCGTTTACAAGTGAGGAAAGTATTGTCAGGAACGGTTTTCAACTGATCCCGAAGGATTGGAGCATGGATGCTTATCATTATCTATGGAGTATGAAGGAGTCCTTTTTCCGCTCCTATGGTGTCACGATTTTTATTACGATTATCGGTACAATGATCAGTGTGTTCATGATTACCTTTTATGCCTACGCGATTTCAAGACCGCAATTTAAGTATCGAAAATTTTTCACGTTCCTGGCCTTCTTTACGATGCTTTTCAGCGGCGGGCTAGTGCCGACTTACATCGTTGTCACCCAATTTTTGCATTTGAAAAATTCCATTTGGGCATTGATCCTGCCACTTGCCATGAATGCGTTTTACATTATCATCATGAGAACTTTCTTCTTAAAGTCCGTTTCTGAATCGATTTTAGAATCGGCAAGAATAGATGGGGCAAGTGAATGGAGGATCTTCTTCCAAATCATATTCCCGCTTTCCTTACCGGGGATTGCCACGATTGCCTTGTTTAGTACACTGGGTTATTGGAATGACTGGTTTACAGCCTTGCTTTATATTGATAACCCCGATCTGGTGCCGCTTCAAGCTTTACTCATGAAAATAGAGGCCAATCTTGAATTTATGAGAAAAAATATGGATGTTGCGATCATGCAGAAAGGTTTATTTGATACGATTCCGCAAGAAACGGCCAAAATGGCTATGGTTGTAATCGCCACCTTACCCATTGCAGTCTCCTATCCGTTCTTTCAAAAGTACTTTATTAGCGGACTGACGATTGGCGGCGTTAAAGAATAATCAACAGAAAGAGGAGAAGAGGAATGAAGAAAAAGAAGTTAGGCATTATTCTCGCATCCGTACTGGCAGCTGGAACCCTTCTATCTGCCTGCACCAGCAAAGACAGTGCCACATCAGAAAAAGGCGGTAAAAATGGCGAACCTTATGAAATTAAATGGTACACCATTGGAACCCCGCAAAAAGATACTGAGAAAGTCTTTGCAGAAGTCAACAAGTATACAAAGAAAAAAATTAATGCCACAGTGAAAATGACCCAAATTGACTGGGGGGATTGGGATCAAAAATCACAAGTGATGATCAATTCAGGGGAACCATTTGATATTATCTTTACCAATGGCACCTCTTACGTTCAAAATGCCCAAAAAGGTGCATTTGCGTCCATTGACGATATGTTAGGAAAAGAGGGCAAAGAACTTAAAGAGACTCTCAATCCGGCCCTGTTAGAAGGAATTAAGGTCAACGGAAAAGTTTATGGCGTTCCTACTAATAAAGAGGCAGCAAGACAATCGGTTTATACATTTAATAAACGCCTAGTAGACAAATACCACTTTGATCTTTCAAAAGTAAAAACCTTGGAAGATCTTGAACCGATGCTAAAAACCATTAAAGCGAATGAACCTGGCGTAACACCAATGGCTACATTCAAAGCCTATCTGCCATACGATTATATCTTTAATAATGAAATGCCATTTGCCTTTGCTATGGAAGGCGATAGAGACCATGTGGTCAATCAATTTGAGTCTGATTTAACAATGAAAACATATAAAACAATGCATAAATATTATAAATCTGGATTTCTTAAAGAAGATGCAGCGACAAGTAAAGACAGCTGGCCGATGGATGTAGAAAACTGGTTTGTCCGCATGGGTGATTCTCAGCCATATGCTGATTTATTGTGGTCCCGCGCGTCTAAGTATGATGTTGTTTCCGTTCCGGCTGAAGATCCGATTACCATTAATGATTCTGTATCCGGTTCCATTCAGGCAATCTCAGCCACATCAAAAAATCCTGAGAAAGCAATGGAATTCCTGACACTGCTTAACACAGATCCATATCTGCGCAACCTTGTTGACAAAGGTATTGAAGGCGTTCATTACGAAAAGAATGAGGATGGAATGATTAAAGACCTTCCAGCACGTATAGATCGTTATAATGTTCCATCTTATTCACTTGGAAACTTCTTTGTTTTGGATTTGTATGAAAATGATCCTAAAGATAAATGGGATAAATTCGAAGAGTTTAACAAATCTGCAAAAACAGCGCCAACACTTGGTTTCCACTTTAACAGTGACCCAGTAAGATCTGAGCTTGCCTCGATTACAAATATTTCAAAAGAATTCTATCCGGCATTGGCAACAGGTTCTGTTGACCCAGAAGAGTACCTGCCAAAATATAATAAGAAGTTAAAAGAAGCTGGAATTGACAAAGTCTTAAAAGAAATTCAAAAGCAATTTGACGAATGGAAGAGCAAGCAAAAATAATAACAAAAAAGTCAAGCTGGGTGGAACATCTCAGCTTGCTTTTATTTCAACTTATTCCGTTGATATCAAAACCATAGAAACCGTACAGGTGTGTTATGGATTTGTATCCAGTGGTAGACTAGAAAAAACAATAAGTATAATTTGAGGACATCAAAATGGAATTAAGAAGAAAAGGACGTTTTACTCAAAAGATATTTAATAAACTATTCTTGGCATCATCTATCACTATTATTGTAACCATTATTATTTTAATCGTGACGATTACTAACTATTATTCCGAAGTTATTATTCAAAAAGAAGTGAACGTCAATACCAGAACGATGGAACGGGTGGAGGATTACTTTTCCGCTAAAGATGCAGATATTAATCGATCCAAAAGGGATTTTTATGTTAAAGGGGATGTCATTGACGATATTTCCTTTGCCCTTCAAAACGGGTATTCGAAATATTTGGAATATCGTCTAGATAAATTTTCGGAGAGCCCGTCATTTGTACCGAATAATATTGATACGTATTTCAATGCCTATTTCGGTCAAGATAGCGATATTAATGCAATCAGTTTACGTTCGTTGGAAACCCCTTCGGTAGAATACCTGCTCATTTATCAAAATTTACGATGGAATAAAAGCATCATCGATCATTCCATGTATTTGGGTGGCCCACTTCTTTCAGAAGGGTTTCCCAAGTTTAGCGGGGATGGTATTCCAAGAGGCAGGAAACTAAGAGATACCTTTACCAAAAAAATTGTCGTTAACAATCCAGTGACCTTGAAAAAAATAGGTGAGATTACTATTTTTTATTCTACTAATCGTCTAGACAAGATGGTCAAAAAGCACGATGGAGTACCTGCTTCCTTTTTTATCGTGGATGCTGAAGGCAATATCATCTATTCCGTAAATAAGGGTGATGTTCCCTTAGATATGATCAAACAGATAAAGCCTGAAACAAATGAGAAAAAAATAAAGTGGAAGAATGACCGTTTTTATATAAGTACCATTGCGAACCAGGGTGATTATACGTATGTCAGTGTTATTCCCGATAGAGGGTGGCAAAAGCTGACGATTGTCAGGGGAACTATGTGGGGTGTCATTATATTCTTCATCATTATTTCCATTTTAATTTCCTATTCCTTTACTCGAAATTATTCAAGGCGTATTAATAAAATTGTTTCGATTATTCGGCAGGTTGAGAATGGAAATCTGGATGCCAGGATACCGGAATCCAAACATGAAGATGAGTTATCAAGGATTGCAGTCAATATCAATTCGATGTTAGAAGAGTTGAATAATTATATTGAACAATTTTACCTGTTAAATTTAAAGCAGCAGCAAGCGGAATTAAAAGCGCTTCAGGCACAAATCGATCCTCATTTTTTATTTAATACGTTAGAGGCTATACGGATGGTAGCTGTCGTAGAGGGTTCAAAAACTTCTAGTAAAATGATTTTCCATTTATCAAAACTATTTCGCTACTCGTTAGAGTCAAAAGACACGGTTCCTTTATATACGGAAATTGAATATGTAAATCAGTATTTAAAATTAATGCAATTTAAATTCCCAAATAAATTACAGGTTGATTTTAATATTCCTAGTGATGTGGAGCAAACACCTGTGCAAAAGTTAATTTTGCAGCCGATCATAGAAAATTATTTTGTTCATGGTTTTAGAAAGGACCGGGCTGACAATGAGTTACACGTGCGTGCCACTCATCTTGGGGAAAAGTTGGAAATCACAGTGGAGGATAATGGTAAGGGGATAACAGAGGAGGATCTTGCGATGATTGTCCATCATCTTAATTGTGAAGAGGGAGATGAAATGGATTCAATTGGATTAAGAAATATCCATCAACGTTTAAAACTGAAATACGGAGATCCATTCGGCATTTCTGTCAAAAGTATCAAAGATAAAGGAACGATTGTTACACTTACTATTCCAGTAAGAGGGAACAGCCATGTATAAGGTGCTTCTTGTCGATGACGAACCGTTAATTACGATAGGCCTTCAAGCTCTCCTGGATTGGGAGGACTATGGGTTTGAAATCGTGTCGCGTGCTGAGAGCGGGGAGGAGGCTCTTGCCTATCTTAAAGAACACCCAATCGACTTACTTATTACGGATATATTAATGGGAGAAATGTCCGGTTTAGACTTAATTGAAGAAGCGAAAAAAGTCCAGCCGAAGGTGAAAAGTATTGTTTTAACTGGTTACCAGGAGTTCGGGTTTATTAAACAAGGTCTGTTATTAGGGATAGAAAACTATTTGGTCAAACCTGTGGATGAGGAAGAACTATTAACGACCATTCAAAATATAGGCAGGAAAATGAATGCAGTGTCGGGAGGTAATCAGGCACAGGAACCTTCTAACCTACTGGATAATACATTATGGCGGTTTTTAAATGGCGAGATTGATAAGAATGACTGTCTTGAAAGATTGTCATTATATGATCTCCAGTTTACTCAGCCGTATTATGCAGTTTCTATTTTAAATTTTGAAAACTATTACAGAGCTGAGATTTTAAAGAAAATCAGAAGCTTTATTGAGGACCATTGCTCAGCCGTTTGTTTATTTAGTCCCAATCAAGACCTGATCATTATTTTGGGGAGCGAAAAGGAAGAGGAATTGTATCAATACAATCAAAGCTTGGTAGAGTATCTAAGAGATGAAAATAGCGGGGCCGGTTTATTCTATTTAGCGATGGGAAAGCCGGTAATAGCGTTAGATGAATTAGAAGAGAGTTTTATGATTGCAAGGGAATATAGTTTATTGCAGCTATATTCAGTCCCAAATGTGCTTATTTCAGAACATCTGACAATTGATAAGCATGAAGAATTAAAAAAACAGCAAGAATTTAAAGAAACGATTGTAAAGCAGCTATTGAAAGCAAATGGAGCAGGTTTACAACTGATTGATTCATTTTTTCAGGATCTTACAAAGAATTCAAAATTTATCTCACCGCAAGCTGCCAGAAAATATATCTTTGATTTACTTTCTTATATCCATTTTTCGTTGCAGCCGAACGATCTCTCCTATTATACAGCTGCAATAGAAAGAATGGTGTATAGCTCTGATATTGACGAGATGAAAGCGATGTTGAAGGAATATTGTCAGGAATTAATTTTTTCGATCCACAAACAGGTCAATAATCGCAGTCCGATTGTCCAAAATGTCCTTGATTATATACATGCCCACTATCATGAAGGGATTTCGTTAAAAACATTGGGCCAGCAGTTTCATGTAAATGCCATATATTTGGGGCAATTATTTCAAAAAGAAGTAGGGGTAGTCTTTTCAGAATACATAAACCGGTACCGATTGGAAAAGGCAAAGGAGCTCCTCAAAACCACCCATTATCGTGCAGGTGAAATTGGCAAAAAGGTCGGTTATTCGGATACTGCTTATTTCTATAAACAGTTTAAAAAAAGTGTGGGAACCACACCAAGTGAATGGAGAAAAATTAAATAATAAAAAGATGGTGATGATCAATGGACATTAAGCTGCAAGAAAATAACCTTGCCTATCGTTTTCCAAAAAACTTTTGGTGGGGAAGTGCCGCATCAGGCCCGCAAACAGAAGGCGCAGCCCATTTAGATGGAAGAAAACCAAGCGTTTGGGATTACTGGAACAGTATTGAGCCGGAATGTTTTCATAATGGAGTAGGACCGGAACATACATCCGATTTCTATCATCGGTATAAACAAGATATCCAGCTGATGAAAGAGACAGGCCATAACTCCTTCCGCACCTCGATTCAATGGTCACGTTTGATTCCAGATGGAGCAGGAGAAGTAAATGAGAAGGCTGTTGCCTTTTACAACCAGGTCATCGATGAACTGATTGCTAATGACATCGAACCATTTATGAATTTATACCATTTTGATATGCCTATGTGCATGCAGGAAAAAGGCGGATGGGAAAGCCGGGAAGTCATCGATGCCTATGTGAAGTATGCCGAAACCTGCTTTCGATTATTTAGCGACCGTGTGAAATATTGGTTTACCTTTAACGAACCGATTGTTCCTGTCGAGGCGGGCTATTTATATAATTGGCATTATCCTAATGTAACAGATTTCAAACGGGCTGCCGTTGTTGCCCACCATACGATTGTGGCCCATGCAAGGGCGGTAGAGTCCTTTAAGAAATTGAATGTGGATGGCAAAATCGGCATCATCCTAAACTTAACCCCAACTTATCCAAGAAGCAAGGATGCGGAGGATGAGACCGCAGCCCATATTTCGGATCTATTCTTTAACCGCAGTTTTCTCGATCCAGTCACAAAAGGGGAGTATCCGCGTGACTTGGTTGATATTTTAAAAGAAAGAGACCTGCTTCCAACTGTGGAGGTCAGTGATTTGGAAGTGATAAGAGATAATCGGATTGATATTTTAGGTGTGAACTACTACCAGCCGCGCCGCGTAAAAGCCAAGGAGAAGCCGGAACCGGAGAATGCTCCGTTTATGCCGGAACATCTATTTGATCCGTATATCATGCCAGGGCGGAAAATCAATCCGCACCGCGGCTGGGAGATTTGCGAGGAAGTCATCTATGACATTATGATCGATCTTCGTGACCATTATGGCAATATTCCCTTCTTCATCTCCGAGAATGGCATGGGGGTTGAAGGCGAGGAGAAGTTTCGCAACGAAGAAGGATTTATTGAGGATGATTACCGGATTGAGTTTGTGAAAGAACACTTAAAATGGGTACATAAAGGAATTCAGGAAGGGGCCAATTGCCTGGGATACCATATCTGGACATTCATGGATAACTGGTCTTGGACAAATGCCTATAAGAACCGCTACGGATTGGTAGAAGTAGATTTGAAGAATGGTTTAAAACGCACCATTAAGAAATCGGGCAGATGGTATAAGCTGCTGGCAGAGAACAATGGATTTTAAGCCTGGTGGAGCCAAAATTCTAATAGTAGGGGGATTCCAATGAAAGCCTACATGGTATTCGATATTGGCGGCACATCTATTAAATATTCGGTTATGGATGAAACGGCCAAGAAACTGATAAGCGGAAAGCTGGCAACGCCCAAAGATGGATTGGAGAGTTTCCTGCTGACTTTACAAAGAATAGTAGAAAAATATTCGGCTGATTTTGATCTTCAAGGAATTGCGGTAAGTTCTCCGGGAGCTGTAGATGTAAAAACAGGCTTTATTGGCGGGGCCAGTGCGATTCCCTATATACATGGGGTGAACATGGCTGGCCTCATAACGGAACGGACGGGACTTCAGGCAGCGATTGAAAATGATGCAAATTGTGCTGCCTTGGCGGAAGGCTGGTTAGGTGCGGCCAAAGGAACGGATTACTATATTTGTATTGTGATAGGAACAGGAATTGGCGGCAGTATTGTCATGAACCAATCGATTTTACGCGGGGCTTCGCTTCACGGAGGGGAGTTCGGTTACATGATTATGGGAGCACCCTTCCAAAATCCGCTTCAAGCAACCTGGAGCCTTGTGGCTTCCACCAATGCCCTTGTGGAGGAAGTGAAAAAGAGAAATTCGCTTGAAAAAGGGGAGCTGAACGGAGAAGAGGTATTTCGTTTGGCCGAAGAAGGTGACCCGATTGCCCAAGAATGTCTTTCCGAGTTTTATCAGAGGCTTGCAATCGGTATCTATAATTTAAAATATGCCCTAGACCCGCAAAAAATCCTCATTGGCGGCGGAATTAGCAAACGGCAGGAAGTGATTGCTGGGATCAATCGTGAATTAAAGGGGCTAAGAAATGATATTTCCACGTTACATATTGAAGTGGAAGCATGTCAATTTGGTAATGATGCCAACTTAATCGGGGCATTGTTTCATTTCCTGAATGACAAAGGCCGGTTTGAAGAATAATAGATTAGGAGGAGTTGCGAATGCTGGGTGCGATTGAAGCGGGAGGGACAAAATTTGTTTGTGCCGTCGGAGACGAAAAGGGAAAGATGGCGGACCGGATTCAAATCCCCACTACTACCCCGGAAGAAACCATTCCAAAAGTAATCGACTTTTTTAAACGATATCCAGTGGAGGCAATCGGGATTGGCTCGTTTGGTCCCATTGATGTCAACCGGGAAAGTCCCACTTACGGACATATTACGTCGACACCAAAACCAGGGTGGAAGGATTATCCGTTCGTGCAAACGGTTCAGGAAGCATTTGATGTTCCAATCGGCTTTCATACCGATGTAAATGCGGCGGCTTTAGGAGAGGCGACCTTTGGTGCAGCCGAAGGACTGGACAGTTGCTTATATATTACTGTGGGAACAGGAATTGGCGCAGGAGCGCTTGTTCAGGGACAGCTGCTTCAAGGGTATTCTCATCCGGAAATGGGGCATATTTTGGTCAAACGTCATCCGGAGGATCCATATCAAGGGAGGTGCCCGTACCACGGTGATTGCCTGGAAGGACTGGCGGCCGGCCCTGCCATTGAAGAACGCTGGGGTGAAAAATCAATCCACTTGGCGGGCCGGAAGGAAGTATGGGAATTGGAAGGATACTATATCGCCCAGGCCCTGATGCAATATATTCTGATTCTTTCTCCGAAAAAGATTATCCTTGGCGGCGGCGTCATGAACCAAAAACAAGTTTTCCCTTTTATCTATCAGTATTTAGAGGAGTTTCTGCGTGATTATGTTTCATTGCCGGAGCTTTCAGAATATATTGTAACCCCTGGTTTAGGCAATGATGCAGGGATTACAGGGGCGCTTTTGCTGGCCCATCAGTCATTGATTGAGAGCAACAAAGACTATTAATAGAAAAGCGTACCACTTCGTAGTGTGGTACGTTTTTTTGATTCTGTTTTTGATCAACAGTGTTCTTTATTTTAACCAATGAAACTATGTTTTTACCAATAGGACGGAAGGGATAGTACTGCTAAAATAGTGGAAAGGCTTACATTGGTGCCAGTTTATGGCATTAAGTGAAACTATGTTTATTAAAGGAGGTGGAGTTTATCAATCAAATAATCTTTTGATGCATTACATAGTGAGCCATTTGTAAAGGTGCTATTGGTTAACGGTGGTAACTCGCTGGTGGTACCTATAAGCTTCGTTCACCATTTTTCAAGAAAAATTTAGACAACCTAATTTAAAGATTTTCGAAATATTTCTAACTTAGACTTATATATATGTAAAGCATGTAAATTTATAGGTTTCATAAGGAGGAAAAAATGTTCGTTTTTAAAAAGTTAAAGTCGTTTTATCTTCCTTTTAAAAGGGATTTCATCTGGTCGCTGCTCTTTATGCTGATTGTCGCAGCCATTACAGTCATCTATCCGGTCATTTTGCAGGTAACCATTGATGATGTTGTGCTTGGCCGGCAATATGACTGGGTGCCATGGATTGCCCTGGGGTTTATCGCGCTTATGGCGGTAAAAGCCTTCTCTACTTTCATCCAGCATTATTTGGCGGATATGTTCGGCATTAAATCCGTGTTTATGCTTAGAAATGCCTTATATGAAAAACTGCAGCGGTTATCGTTCAGCTATTATGATAACGCAAAGACAGGGGATTTAATGTCTCGTTTAACCGCGGATGTGGAAGGGTTTCGTTTTTTTGTATCCTTCGGTTTTTGCGAGGTCCTTCGCTTTATTATTGTCGTGGGCACCAGTCTTTGTGTGATGTTCTATTATTCCGTCTCCCTGACTCTGGTCACGATGATGTCGCTGCCTTTTTTAAGTGTGGTGGTTTATAAGTTCGACAAAGCCGTCCATCCGGCATTCCGCGGGATTCGCGAATCGTTCGGCCGCTTAAATACAATGGTGCAGGAAAATATTAACGGGATCCATACAGTTAAAGCTCTGTCCAAAGAAAAGGAGGAAATGAAGCGCTTTAACTCCTCCAATCAAGAGTACAGGACCAAACAGCTGTATACGTCGGGGGTATGGTCGAAATATTTCCCGCTGATGGAGCTGATCGGCAATATTTCCGTTGTCACGCTACTGGCGTATGGAGGATTTCAAGTGATCAATGGGGCCTTAAAGCCTGGGGAGCTTGTCGCTTTTTACAGTCTTGTTTGGTATATTATTTGGCCGATTATGAACTTGGGATTCACCATCAATATGTTCTCCCAGGCAAAAGCTTCCGGCGAGAGACTTCTGGAAGTATTGGAAGCGGATGAAACGATTATTGACGGCGATGACATCAGGAGTACCGGCAGAATGGAAGGCAAGGTGGCCTTCAATCAGGTCACGTTCCACTATCAAACGAAAGAGGCAGCAGCGCTCAAGGAGATTACTTTTTCCGCGCTTCCAGGGACAACAATTGGGCTTATTGGCGCAACAGGCTCCGGGAAAACAAGCATCATTCAGCTTCTGTCCCGCTTTTATGAACCGACTGCAGGTGAAATTCGGATTGATGATCGTCCTATTCAGGAATATGGGTTGAAAATGCTGCGTTCGCAAATTGGCGTTGTATTACAGGAAACCTTTCTGTTTTCATCCACCATCAAGGCAAATATCGCTTACGGAAGGCCGGATGCGGAGATGGAGGAAATTATCGATGCGGCCAAACGGGCGCAGGCCCATGATTTTATTATGGAGCTGCCTGAAGGATATGACACGAAGCTGGGAGAACGGGGGATGGGGCTCTCCGGGGGGCAAAAACAACGGATTGCGATTGCACGAGCCATCTGTATGAATCCTGCGATTCTCATTTTAGATGATTCAACAAGTGCGGTCGATATGGAAACTGAATTTCAAATTCAGAAGGCCCTCCGCGAGGTCATGAAGGGAAGAACGACGCTTATTATTGCCCATCGTATTTCATCACTAAAGCATGCCGATGAAATATTGGTGCTGGATCAGGGAAGAATCATCGAACGTGGTACACACGAACAGCTGCTTGCCCATGATGGAGCGTACCGGCGCATCTACAACATTCAATATCAAGATCAGGCAGCCATTATGCAAAAGACGGGAGGGTAAGTGAAAACATGGAGGAAAAACGAAAGAAACAACTAATCCTCGAGCGGTTTCATTACTCTCAGGATGAAGTGATTGATAAATCATTTAAATGGAATCAGATGTGGCGCTTGCTGCAATACTTAAAGCCCTATACGAAAAATTTACTGCCCCTTTCGTTTATGGCTGTGATCATTTCAACATCCATCCGTTTAATCATACCGATTTTAATTGGCGTCTATACACTTGACAAGGCGCTTGTTGAAAAAGATACAACCTTATTACTCCAGCTGATTCTCATCATTTCAGGGCTGTATGTTTTATCCTATTTTGTCAATTTGCTAAGAATCCGTTGGATGAACAAGCTTGGGCAAAATGTCATTTATGATTTGCGGAAGCATTTGTTTACACATGTGCAGTCCCTATCGCACAGGTTCTTCGACCAGCGTTCGGGCGGGTCGATTCTTGTACGGATTATGAATGATATTAATTCATTGCAGGAGTTGTTTACAAGTGGTGTTATTAATCTATTAACCGATTTTCTCCTATTGCTTGCGACGATTATTATCTTATTTTCTTTGAATGCAAAATTAACGGTTGCGATTATGGTGATTTTGCCGATTATGTTTTTCATCTCCACCAGCCTGCGAAAAAAAATCCGGCTGCAGTGGCAATCGGTTCGGCTCGTCCAGTCGAAGCTCAATTCCCATTTAAATGAAAGTATTCAAGGAATTCGCGTCACACAGGCCTTTACCCAAGAAAAAGAAAACATTCAATTTTTTAAGGGAGTCAACCAGGAAAACTTTGAAACTTGGAAACAAGCTGTCCATAAAAATGCCATGTTTGGACCGTTTGTCGAGATCACCAATGCTATCGGGACGGCCATTCTCATCTGGTACGGGGCTTTTCTTGTCGCGGGCGGTGAAAGTACGATTGGGGAATTTGTCTCCTTTGCCTTTTATTTAGGGATGTTCTGGGAGCCGATTTCACGTCTTGGTCAGCTGTATAATCAGCTGCTGATTGGGATGGCTTCTTCTGAGCGGATTTTTGAGTTTTTAGATGAAAGGCCGATTGTGGCGGAGGCTTCAAACCCGTTGGTTCTCCCTTCTATTAAAGGGCAGATTGATTTTGAGGGTGTGGAGTTTTCCTATGATGCCTCGCGGAAGGCGTTAAACGGTATTTCTTTTTCCATAAAATCGGGGGAGACGGTCGCACTTGTTGGACATACGGGCTCCGGGAAGACGACCATTGCCAACTTGGTCAGCCGCTTTTATGATGCTACGTCAGGTGTTGTAAAAATCGATGGCCATCCCGTTCACGAATTGTCCGTTGCTTGTCTCCGTTCGCAAATTGGTGTGGTCCTGCAGGATACGTTTATCTTTTCAGGAACGATTTTGGAAAATATCCGTTTTGGAGATCCGAAAGCAAGTGACGAGGAAGTGATGGCTGCAGCGAAGGTAGTAGGAGCTGATTCGTTTATTAACCAGCTTGCCAATGGCTATCAAACGGAGGTGGAAGAGCGGGGCAATATCTTGTCTGTGGGTGAGCGCCAGCTACTTTCATTCGCCAGAGCCCTTCTCGCTGGGCCGAAAATTCTCATTTTGGATGAAGCCACCGCAAGTATTGACACGGAAACAGAGGTCAAGATTCAAAAGGCATTAAGAACGTTATTAAAAGGAAGAACAGCGATTATGATTGCGCACAGGTTATCGACGATCAGGGAAGCAGATAAAATCTTGGTGCTTGATCATGGAAATATTCTTGAGCAGGGAAACCATGACACTCTGATGGCTAAACAAGGAGTTTATTATGAATTAGTGAAAGCCCAATACAAAATGCTTGATGTGGTGTGATGGCTGACACCAAATTATGGACCTAGGCAAACGAAGGTGGAGGGGTTGTAAAATGATACAAAGAGCTCATAAAGCCCGCCATAGAAAGAAAAATGCCATGGTGGTCGATAGAGCCATTCATAATGCCTATCAGCCCAAAAATTTTGCTATGTCGGCCGAGTAAGAGCGGTTCCTAAATTTTTTGAAATAATAACAAAAAGCCTAATCAATTAAGGATTAGGCTTTTTGTTGGTAATTCCAATTAATTAAAATAATACCGTTTTAACTTGGTTCTGTTTGATCGGAACGTTAAAGTGATTATCTTCTAATTTCAGTGGAGCTATTGGACGTTCGTTTAGGTTACCTTCCTGTGGTAAAGGAGGTAAGACAATTGTACAGATTAGATGGAATTCTCAATAGTTCATCTTCAATTCACAAATGTTTGCTACTCTGTTTATGTATTCAGTTATATGGGGAGGAAATGAAATGAATTATATAAATAAAAAGATAACATTTCCGGAAAATGGAGATTGGGCTGTTGAAGCACGTGGACTTGTTAAAACGTTTGGCGACAACCGTGCTGTTGATGGGGTAGATTTGAACGTACGTGCCGGTACTATCTACGGTGTGCTTGGTCCCAATGGAGCAGGGAAAACTACCACAATCAGAATGCTGGCCACGCTTTTACGATCAGACGAGGGTTCAGCAAAAATCTTTGGACACGATGTAGTGAAAGAAGCACAGATTGTACGTCAACTAATTGGAGTGACTGGCCAGTACGCATCGGTAGACGAGTCACTTAGTGCTACGGAGAATTTGGTCATCTTTTCTCGACTGTTAGGACTAGGGCGTGCAGAGTCAAAACGTAAGGCAAACGAGTTGTTAGAGGAATTTGGTTTAACAGAAGCTGCAAAACGTCCTTTGAAAAATTTCTCTGGTGGTATGCGTCGCAGATTAGATTTAGCGGCAAGTCTCATTACACAGCCACCGCTTATCTTCTTGGATGAACCGACGACTGGACTGGATCCACGAACACGTAATCAAATGTGGGAGACCATCCGCCGATTGGTAAAGATGGGATCAACGGTATTGTTAACAACGCAGTATTTACAAGAGGCAGATGAACTTGCTGATAGGATAGCGGTTATCGATCGTGGCAGAGTTGTTGCCGAGGGAACTGTGGACGAATTGAAAGCGTCAGTTGGGAACTCATCGTTACAATTGAGAATAAAAAATACAAAAGATATGGAAAACGCTCGTCATACGGTTGAACGGGTACTTAAAGTTAAGTCAAGTGTGTCGTCCGAAGGTGTGAAGATTATTGCACCAATGGCGGATGCTAACAAAGTGACTGACTTACTTATCGCCTTCCGTGAGTCAGGAATCCAATTGGCTGAGTTGAGTGTGCAAAAACCAACACTCGATGAAGTTTTTTTAAACCTTACTGGTCATGGTGTAGAGGACACATTGCCTGGTGAAACGGGAGAAGTAGGGGAGGTAGGCATATGAAAAACAATACAAATGAGTTGGTTTCTAATCGCCAATTAAAAAATAACACAAGCATCGGTCAAACAGTACGTAACTCGTTTACAATGGCCTATCGAGGTTTGTTGAAAATTCGTCGCACACCAGAACAATTGTTTGACGTTACACTTCAGCCCATCATTTTCACGCTGATGTTTACTTACATTTTTGGCGGGGCAATCTCTGGGAACGTACAGGACTATTTACCAGTCATCATTCCAGGTATCCTCGTTCAAACGGTGATTTCAACCTCCATTGTCACTGGGGTCCAACTGCGTGAGGACATGGATAAAGGCGTGTTTGATCGATTTAAGTCTTTGCCGATTGCACGTATTGCTCCGTTAGCAGGAGCATTGTTGGCAGATAACATTCGGTATGCCATTGCCACTGTGCTTACTTTTGTTATGGGATACGTTATGGGGTATAGACCTGATGGAGGTCTAGGTTATGTCGCAATCGCTGGACTACTTGTGATTGTGTGCTCTTGGGCAATTAGCTGGATTTTTGCCTTCTTCGGTGTGATTGCACGTACGGCTTCAAGCGTACAAGGAATCTCGATGCTAGTGCTGTTCCCACTTACTTTTCTTTCTAATGCTTTTGTTCCAGTTGAGACCATGCCTAATTGGCTTCAGTGGTTCGTGAAGTTCAACCCGGTTTCCCATCTTGTGACAGCAGTCAGAGAGCTTGCCAATTCTGGAACCATTGGAACGGATTTCGGCATCTCTCTCATTGGGGCTGCTGTCATTGTATTGATCTTTGCACCTATCACAGTACGTGCATATATGCGCCGAGCATAGACATGTTTATTCGTTAGATTTAATGAAAAGGATCACAGCAACATGCCATAGAAGAAAGTAAAGTAGGTTAGAATATTTAATTTAAATCAAGACATTAGAATAATATCTCTGTTAACAAAAAGGTTTCGCTCCCCGTGAAGCCTTTTTGATTTGCTTTAAGTTCCTTTAGAGCAATACTAAAATGCGTAATGGTGCTAGTGTTCTTGCTTAAAAGCGGTCTACGAAAACTGGCTGCTTTTTTATTTGTGTTTCTGTTTTGACTAAATTTAGCCACAGCAGTCCAGTGAGGGAAGTCATTCATGTAAGGCGGCCCAATCTGGATTATGAATAAGAATTGAGACTGTGTGCTCATAATAAATGAAGAACCAGGTGTATCCGAATCTTGATCAGTTGAATCAGTAATAGCCATCTCTTGTTCCAACGTAATAACATAAATAATATTATAAATAATTTATAATAAAAATGGTTGACATAATATTCCTGTAGGTGTAAATTACACATATAGAAGAACTAAGGAGATAATCCCATGGCAAAAGATAGCGCCAATCAAACCATTCAACCATCAAAGAGTTTTGTTCTGCCTTTTATATTATTAAATCTTAGTAAAATGTCACTTCATGGATACGAGCTATTTCAAAAGCTTGAAACATTTGGGTTTAATACGATTGATCAAGGAAACTTATATCGGCTCCTTCGTCAGATTGAAAAGGAAAACCTTGTTTCATCTGAATGGGATACTACTGGAAATGGTCCTGCAAAGAGACGTTACACAATCACGGAGGTAGGCGTTACATACTTAAAGGGATATGCAAATCAATTAGAAACCTACCAATCAATGTTAGATCAATTCTTCACAATGTATTCTAATTTACTAGAGCTCTATATCCCTTCAATTAAAAGGAAGGATCCAATAGAGAAAGGCACCAATGACAAGAGGAGGAATGAAAATGAATACACCGACAAAAAAAAGTGAGCAAGCAAAGAAAGCTGCTGAAGTTAAGGAAAAAGGATATCAAGTCATGCCATTTGTAGACACATTATGGAATCAATTCGAGCTATCGTTAGATTGGGCAAAGGAACTACAAGAAAGTGGAGAAGAAGCTTATCTAAAGACTGTAAAAGAAACGACTAAGTTCAATAAAGACTTTAGAAATTCTTTTTTAAATCTTTATCAAGAATCTAAAAAGACTAACAGTGAAATCGTTGATAGTGTAAGCGCCCTTAATAAAAAAAATGATGCCTTACAGATTGATTTTTCAGAGCTTACAGACCAATTTCGAGATGTATCTGATCGTGTAGAGAATCTAGCGTTAACTCCAATTAAATTATCCTTCGATCTAATGGATCGATTTGATAATAGCCTTGTGGAAAATAGTGAGAATTATGTACACTATGTAAGAGAGCGTCGTAACGACTTGCTAAATGTTACAAGTGAATATGTAGAATTTGCAAAAAACAACCATAAAAACATCTTTTCCATGATCGAGCAAAGTGTAAAAGTACTTGTTAATAAATAATTAATAAGGATAAATCATTAAGATTCATCCTTAAAAATAGTAAAGAGACAATCGTTCGGGCGATTGTCTCTTTTTTAAATTCAAAATCTATTACTTGGATTATAGTTTAAAAAAATTTTTAATTATCTACCAGAAAATAGGAAGGCACAGATTTCAGCTACAATGGTATTTTAATTTTAACGATAGATAAGCGACCGATTTCTTCAATCTAGAAAATGAACAATTGTAATAAATGCTGATCTATCAGTCATTTTATAATTGTTCATTTTTTATTTTATATAGCAAATTTTATTTATGCGCCAAACTAAGTATCCTTTGTTTAAAGGTGGGAAAAATAAAGAAGCGAAAACAAGATTTTCCAATTTACAAACAAATACTCGCATGAATGTCAAAAAAATGATGATTATAATGCCTATTGAAAATGATTTTGTTATATAGGAGATTGATCATGGATTTGTATAAAAAAATGTTAATAAAGAAGATGAAGAAAGGAAGGTCTCATGGTCCTGATCAAAATCAAGGAATGGATTCTCAGTCTCACTCAAAACATGATTCTCTAACGATGAGTCTAGAGACAAATTTACATATTATCCAATCCATTTATACTAAATGCCCCGATGTCTTTTTTCGCTTGTTTTTAATTGGCGGAAGAACAAAAGCCGTCCTTATTTATATTGAGGGTCTATCTAATACTGAAGAAATTGATAAAAGCGTACTTTCACCGCTGATGCAGCAAACAACAGCTGATAACTTGAATATGAATACGATATTTGAACAGAATTTAACGGTCTCTAATATAAAAGAGATCCGATCGTTTTCTGAAGTGATTGAGCAAATTTCATCAGGCAATCCTGTGATTCTCATCGATCAACAATCCTTTGGCGTTTCTGTGGGATTGGCTAAGTGGGAGAAGCGATCGATTGAAGAACCGCTGTCCGAAGCCGTCGTTCGTGGTCCTCGTGAAGGATTCACTGAAACTTTGACGGTTAACACTTCATTATTAAGAAGAAAAATTAAAAGTCCCAGTCTTAAAATCACCTCCATGAAAATCGGCCGACACACCCAGACTCAAGTCATGATTGCTTATATGGAGGGCATTGCCGATCCTACCCTAGTGGAGGAGATAAATAACCGGCTACAGCGTATTGATATCGACGGTATTTTAGAAAGCGCTTATATCGAAGAATTTATTGAAGATCATCCTTTTTCTCCCTTTCCACAAGTCTTAAATACAGAACGACCCGATGTGGCAACATCCAGTCTCCTTGAAGGGCGAGCAGTCATTTTAGTAGATGGAACTCCTTTTGTCATGATTGTTCCAACGACATTATTTTCCCTGCTTCAATCTCCAGAGGATTATTATCAGCGTTTTATGATCGGGACATTAATTCGATGGCTTCGATATAGCTTTGTCATGATTGCATTACTGCTGCCCTCTATATATGTGGCGATTCTAACCTACCATCATGAGATGATCCCTACTAATCTGCTGCTCAGTATTGCAAAAACCAGGGAAGAAATTCCTTTTCCTGCTCTTGTCGAGGCGCTCATTATGGAAATCACTTTCGAAGTGCTTAGAGAAGCTGGAATTCGGCTACCCAAACAAGTCGGATCAGCGGTCAGCATCGTTGGTGCATTAGTTATCGGACAAGCAGCCGTTTCTTCTGGACTTGCTTCAGCACCAATGGTTATGGTAGTGGCGATTACAGGAATCGCATCCTTTGCCATACCTCGGTATAATGCTGCGATCGCAATCAGAATGCTGCGCTTTCCCATCATGTTGTTAGCAGGTACATTAGGTCTGCTCGGGATTATGCTTGGGATTATTGTCATCCTTATTCATTTGTGCACGATGCGTTCCTTTGGTGTGCCGTATTTGTCGCCAATAGGCCCGATGAAAGGTCCAGAATTGAAAGATGTACTGATAAGGGCACCATGGTGGTCACTTACTTCCCGACCACGCCTAACCGGGAATTATAACAAATATCGACAGGCCTCCGGACAAAAACCGGATCCTACGAAAGGTACCGAGTAGGAGTTGAAAAAAGATGATTGAAAAGGGGAAAATATCGGCTGTTCAGATGGCCATTATCATGAACCCAACTATTTTGGCAACCGCATTGCTATTAGTTCCAGCAGTTACAGCGAGACATGCAAAGCAAGATCTGTGGATATCACCTATTTGGGCATCCATCATTGGGTTAATAGTTGTTTATGTGGCCTTTCATTTAAACCGTTTATACCCTAAAGAAACCATCATTGAATACAGCGGTCATATCCTTGGCAAGATTCCAGGGAAGGTCTTAGGGTTTTTTTATCTATTTTTTTATTTGCATATCAATGGCATCATCATTCGAGAATATGGGGAGTTTGTTATCGGAACTTTTCTTATGCAAACTCCGATGATTATTGTGATATCCGCTATGATTTTAGTCAGTGCCTTTGCCGTATACGGCGGAATCGAGGTCATCGCTAGAGCTGCTCAAATCATTGTACCAGTGGTAATCATTCTCTACCTATTAATTTCATTCATGCTTATGAAGGACTTGGAAGTTAAAAATATACTACCAATTATGGAGCATGGAATGAAGCCTTCCTTTATGGGTTCTATCGTTCCTCAAAGTTGGTTTAGTGAATTTCTTCTCATTACCTTTATGCTGCCATATTTGAAGGACAGACAAAAAGGCTTCAAGTGGGGATTTATTTCAATATGCAGCATTTTGTTTATTTTGGTTCTAGCGAATATATCCACGTATATGTTATTTGGAGGACTTACAGGTACTTTTACTTATCCAGTAATGGTTGCCGTCCGCTACATCAGTATTGCTGATTTTCTAGAACATTTGGAGGCAATTGTAATGGCCATCTGGGTCACTGGTGTATTTGTGAAAATAACCATATTCTTTTATGCCCTTGCTCTTGGAACAGCCCAGTGGCTTAATCTTTCCGATTATCGCCCAATCATATTGCCGATTGGCTTACTTTTAGTCATCTTTGGTTTATGGACAGCACCCAATTTGCCAGAACTAGAACATTTTCTAAGTACGTCAGCTCCTTTTTACTTTTTAACCCTGCAGCTAGGCATTCCATGTGTTTTGCTTCTTATCGCTATGTTAAGAAAAAAAGTACAACAGAATAAGGGTGAAATAAAATGAACTCTTCTTTCTTTTTATCGAATCGAAAAAGAATAATCTTTATATTCTCCTTAATTTTGACTGTTTTCTTTCTAGCTGGTTGCTGGGATCGAAGAGAAGTGAATGATTTGGCCATCATTACTGCTGCTGGTATCGATAAAAAAACAGATAAGACGATTGAGTTAACCGCTCTTGTCTTTGTTCCAAAATCAGCAGGCGGGCAGCAGATGGGGGAAAGCGGTGGGGACGGCAGAGCAACAAAATTAGTGCGATCAGCAGAAGGGAATACAATTGCTGACGCGATGTCTAAGCTTCAGCAAGAATTCCCACGCAAGTTATTTTGGGGGCACGATGATGTGTTTATCATCGATAAGGAATTATCTAATGAGGATTTACGGCCGCATCTTGATTTTATCCTTCGTCATCCACAGCTTCGTGAACGTTCCCACGTATTTATTAGTCAGCAGAAAGTAAAAAAAATTCTGAGCCTTGAGCCCCCTTTAGAACGAAGTTTATCGGAAGTGCTCCGAGAATTAGCCGTTTTGAAAATTGGAATGGATATAACCGTGAAGGATTTGGCTCAAATGTTAATCAGTGATTCAAAAGCTGCTGCTGTGCCCTATATCAAAATATTGCCTCCTCAATCAGGTTTGGGAAAAAAACAAACCATTGCCTATATTGTTGGTACAGCCGTGTTAAAAGAAGGAAAAATGGTTGGATATCTAGATGAGTCAGTGACAAGAGGAGTATTATGGCTAAGAAACGAAATAAAATTAGCAGTTGTCACGCTAAAACCAAAGGATGCGCAAGGCTTCATATCGTTGAATTTGCGTAGCAGCCACTCCAAGCTGGTACCGAAAATAAAAAATGGAAAATGGAAAATCACATTGAAAATAAATACTGAAGATGATATTATCCAAAACGCTACCAAATTAGACGTATTGAATCCTAAAGTGATCAAGACGCTAGAAAAAGACTTGGTAGAAAATATTGATCAGAGAGTGGAAATGGCGTTAAGCCTGGTTCAAAATGACATGAATGCCGATATTATTGGATTTGCAGATGCTTTTCATCGTGCCTATCCTGAAATTTATGAAAAACACAAGAACAAGTGGGACGATATTTTTCAAAATATTGAGGTAACGATTGAAACCAGAGCGAGGGTTCATAGACCTGGTATGGTTACCACTCCCTCGGCAATTCCAAATGAAGAGGTGGAGAATGAGTGAAATGGGGCATGTTCGCAGGGAATAGCATCATTGTAATACTGATCGTTTTATTCGAATGGCCAAAAATGAAACCAAACCAGAAAAAGGAAAAAGCTGCCTTAGTTACCCTTTCTCTTTTAGGATTGCTCCTAGCTCAATTGTTGGTTTTTTTTCCAGATCTACCAGGTCCGACTCAGTTCATTGATCGTCTATTTAGACCGTTAGGAAAATTGCTCGAGGAATGATTCGGGTGATGGCAGACAGGCCCTGGTTGGAACAGATAAAAGGTCATTGATCATGTCATCTCTCGACATACTTCTCGGGTATTTAGAAGGATAAACTTAGGAATGGAGTGCGCTGAGCCAATTTTTAATCAAACGTTTGGTTAGTTGCGAAAAGGCAGGGGGTTAATAGAATCATGGAAGTTTGCGAGAAACCCATCTGATTTTGTAAAAAGATGGGTTATTTCCTGCGGAATTTTCCAGCGAGTCTCGACAATCTTCTTGCTCTCTTTTTAGGTGAAGTTCTTATCCATCAGTACATGCAGTTGTTTCAATCAAACGTTTGATTAGTATAGCCTATTTGGAATTTGGTCGAAAGTGTGTCGGTACGTGACGGAAGAGGATAGTGATGGTTAGATGCCTAATCTGAGAAAAAGAAAAAAACCACGCTGTTGACCAGCATAGTTTTGATGGTTTTGGGCGTTATCCCGCAAACGCTTTCATCGATTTAAGTAAATCTTTGACCGCTTGTTTGGCACTCTCTTTTTTACTTTTTTGAAATCCGGTTCCTGTTAAAGACTCATGGCATAGAAAGGAGTTGGTTGCAAAGCTTTTGTAACCGTTCGGAACGGTGAAAATTTCTACTGTAATGGTCAATCTCTTGCCTGTGTAGATTTTAATAATCTCGACCTCGTCACATTTGATCTTTGTTACCACTCGCATATTCTAACCTCTCCTCCATAAAGGCTGCCGAATTCACTATACCTTTAAAAAGTATACGTTAAAAAACATCCCACTGAACAATTATGATGTGACAATAATCGAAAGTTTTTGTTGATCAGGGGACGGTTCAGATGAGAACCGTCCCCGTGGAGTTTCTACTGCTTCGGTTTTTGTTGCCGAGCACCCAAAATAGTTAATAGGATCCCAACAATTGTTACCAGTGATGCCACCCACGGAACAGCCGGAAGGCCGCCGCCGATTTCCATATCAATCACGACTCCCCCGATATAGGCACCAAGCGCATTACCAAGGTTGAAGGCAGCGATGTTTAATGTAGACGCTAAGGTAGGTGCCTCTTTAGCGGTATTCAGCATGTGCAGCTGCAATCCAGGAACTGTTCCAAATGCGGCAATCCCAAATAAAAATATTGTTACCAGCGTCAATAGTTTAGATTGATCGGTTAGGCTGAAGAGAGCCAGGACAATCGCTAACAGGATAAGAATTCCAATTAGTGACGGCAGTAACTTTCTATCAGCCCATCTTCCTCCATAAATATTCCCGATAGTAATACCGACACCGAATAATACGAGAATGTATGAAACCGATTTTGGTGAGAATCCTGTGATATCTACCAAAATGGGAGTGATGTACGTAAAGGCAGTAAAGACTCCTCCAAAACCAAATACCGTCATCAAGAGTGCGACATGAACCGTTGGTCGCCGTAAAACCCCGAGCTCCTGGCGTAAACTAGAGGCGGACATTTTCACTTTTGGTACCATTAGAGCGATTCCAACCAGAGCGATAATACCAATGATGGTAATCGACCAAAATGTTGATCGCCAGCCATATGCCTGTCCTAGGAATGTCCCAATGGGAACGCCTAAAATATTGGCTAACGTTAACCCGGTAAACATAATCGCTATCGCCCCTGCACGTTTTTCTTTCGGAACCAGTTCTGCGGCGATCACTGAACCTACTCCAAAGAAAGAACCGTGGGTTAATGCTGCCAAGATGCGCGCCACCATTAAAATAGAATAATTAGGTGCTAGAGCCGCTAACGCGTTCCCTGAAATGAAAAGGATCATAAGGAAAAGTAAAAGTTGCTTCCGTTTCATTTTATGAGTGGCTACGGTGATGATGGGAGCGCCGATTGCAACTCCTAACGCATATCCAGTAACAAGCATACCAGCCATGGGGATGGAGACGTGCAGGCTAGAAGCCACATCTGGGAGTAATCCCATAATGATAAACTCAGTTAAACCAATGGCAAATGCACCTAGAGTAAGGGCATATAGAGCTACTGTTGAGCTATTGGATGTTGAAGCATTTGTTGTATTGTGGCTAATGTTCATTAAGCCCATTTGGAACCCTCCTTTTCTAATAGAGAAGGAGACTGACATTTCCTCTATCAGTCTCCCTATTTATTAACCTAATTTTTCAATTACTGCTTTTGTTACAGCTAATGTAGACTGCGGGTTTTGCCCAGTAATTAAATTCCCGTCTACTTCGTAATGAGTAGACCAGTTTGGAGCAGCCACAAAAATAGCCCCTAATTCACGAAGTTTACTTTCCAAAAGGAATGGAAGTTGCTGGGCAAGGCCAGTATCTGCCTCTTCTCGGTCTGTAAAGGCGTTCACTCGTTTACCAGCAACAAGAGACTGCCCATTCGATAATGTCGCACCAACCAATCCGGCAGGTCCATGACAAACAGCAGCGACAATCTTGTTTCCTTCAAAGAAGTCACGTAACAATTCTTGAAGTTTTTTGTGATCAGGAAGATCAAACATAGTTCCATGACCTCCTGGCAGGAAAATAGCATCGAAACTTTGGTGAGAAATTTCATCCAGTTTCAATGTGTCCTGTAAATACTTTGCTGTATCTAAAAACTCTTGCGGTGTCGTTGCATCTACACTGCCCGGGTCGACTGTACTTTTTCCTCCAAGGGGACTTGCCACGGTCACTTCGTACCCTTTCTTTGTGAACTCGATATATGCTTCAGCAAACTCGGATAACCAAATTCCCGTCTGCTTTTCTTCATTTATTTCTCTATGGTTTGTGACAACCATTAAAATCTTTCTAGACATAAGTGATGACCTCCATAAAGTATTTTTGTTACATTTGCTATTCTAATCCCGTTGAATCTATAAAACAAATTATGTTTTTATGGGTTATGTATAAATAAATTTATAGATGGGGTGATAACAAAAAAATCATTCAGAAGTAAACTGAATGACTTTTTATGGTTATTTTTCACCCAGAAATAACTTCTTTATATGATATATTTCAGGGAGATGTTTATTTTTGGTTTTGTAGGCAATATATAATTCGTTCGTTACTTTGAGTTCATCGAAAATGATTTTTGATTTTTCCTCATCCATGGAATTCCTTAAGATATAGGTTGGAATTAAACTAAGTCCCGCGCCTTGTTCGATTGTCTTGAGAATAAGATGTAAATTAGGAATGACATGAGTTGGTTTTATGGAAGGTCTTTTTTTAAAGTGCTCTCGCCATAGTCTTCGAATAATAGGTAAATCCAGTCCATAACTAATCCATTTTTGAGAAAAAAGCCATTGTTCTTTCCATTTCTGGTCATCATGATGGGGTATTTCCATTTGTTTCGGTGCAACAATGACAAATTCCTCATCACATAATTTTATATACTCAATGCCCGGCGTTTGTGACTTTTGAGAAGTAATCAGGATATCGACGGTGTCTTCCTTTAATAGTTCTAACAATTGATCAGCCGTTCCAAAGTGAGAAACGGTACAGGTGTTGTATTCGGGAAGTTGTGGAAGTATATTCTCGTAATAATATTCAATGGCAGACCCAATCCTGATAATGGAGAGAGTAGGTAACGAAGTAGAATGAAAACGTAAACTAGTCTCCTCTAAAGACTCAATAAGAGGTGCTACTTGTGAATATAATTCCTTTCCCCTTTCGGTAGGAATCATTTTTCGAGAAGTTCTAGTAAATAAGGGCTCTCCAACTTCTGCTTCTAATGAAGCCAAGTGCTGACTCATTGCTGGTTGCGTCATAATGCGCGTTTTCGCTGCTTCCGAAACCGAATTGTATTTATAGATATAAATAAAGCTTCTATACCATTCAAAATCGACCATATAAAAAATCTCCTTTATTTCTAAGTGGGAGGATAACGAGAATTGTTTTTTGATAATCCTATACTAAAATCTTCTGGGTGTCACGCTTCGATAGTATAAGTTTCTTTTTAAAAGAGGCAGGTTGTAAGAAGACAACTGTCGACATTCTTTTCACGCATTTGCATGGGAAAAGCCAGGAATGGAAGGACCCGAGGCTGTTTTTAATCAAACGTTTGGTTAGTTTCGAAATGGCGGGATGTTAATAGAATAATGGAAGTTTGCGAGAAACCCATCTGATTTTGTAGAAAGGTGGGTTATTTCCTGCGGAATTTTCGAGCGTGATTCGACAAGCTTCTTGCTTCCTATGCAGGTAAAATGATTTTCCATCAGTACTTGCAGCCGTTTCAACCAAACGTTTTGTCCATCGGAGCGCTTACGATAGACATTTTTCCAGATTTCCCATGAGTTTTGTCCATCGGAGCGCTTACGATAGACATTTTTCCGGATTTCCCATGAGTTTTGTCCATCGGAGAGCTTACGATAGACATTTTTCCAGTTTTCCTATGGGTTTTGTTCATCGGAACCCTTACGATAGACATTTTTCTGGATTTCCCATGAGTTTTGTCCATCGGAACCCTTACGATAGACATTTTTCCAGTTTTCCTATGGGTTTTGTCCATCGGAACCCTTACGATAGACATTTTTCTGGATTTCTCATGAGTTTTGTCCATCGGAGCGCTTACGATAGACATTTTTCCAGTTTTCCTATGAGTTTTGTTCATCGGAACCCTTACGATAGACATTTTTCTGGATTTCTCATGAGTTTTGTCCATCGAAGAGCTTACGATAGACATTTTTCCGGATTTCTCATGAGTTTTGTCCATCGGAGCGCTTACGATAGACATTGGACCGTAAACAAGCATGTAAAACCCATAATTATTTAACATTAACCAATTTCCACTTCATAACACAAAAACAACCTTTTTTAGGTTGTCTTAGATGTGCCTGGCAACGTTCTACTCTCACAAGGACGCGTGTCCCAACTACCTTAACGGAATTGAAATCGCCCAGGTCTAATAGAGTGTTGTTTCATTAATTCGCCCATTGAAACATAAGATTCGCTCATAAAAGCCCAAAATTCGCTCATTATGACCCCAGATTCGCTCATTGAACCTGGAAATTCGCCCATTGAATAGATAAACCGTTAAATAAATCTTAGTTCCCCGGATTTAGATTTTGGAGCTTTGAAATGAAATGCTGCTGTCATATCAGAATAATCTGTTTGAAATAATTACCCCTTCTTTTTGTTCTATAATATGTATGATTGCAAGTATAGAATTTTGGATGTCCTTTACTAAGGGATATTTAATAGAAAGGGAGTGTTTAAATGGATTTATGCACAAATTGTGGTGAAAAATTAAATGAATCTAGTAGATTCTGTCCATACTGCGGTTCGAGGGTTGCAATAGATCAGAAGAACATGCCCTCAGTCCAAGAAACGCGCATTGAAATAAAGAAAAATCGTTCAAAAACGAGATTATTAGTTGGACTCGGATCGATTATAGGTTTGCTGCTTGTCATAAGCGTAACCTTAATGGTTAAAGATTTTTATAAGCCTGAACCTAAATCGAATGTAACAGCTACAAAAACAATTGATCAATCAAAAGATAAAGATGTAGAAAATATAGATCAAGCTAGTCATGATCAACCTTCAACTGAAGAAAAAAAACAAGAAAGTTCAAATCTTTCCTCTTCAGAACATATTTTGCCTGCTAGTGATAAGAGGATGATGAGTGAAGAAGACATTGCTAATCTTACAAAAGGGCAGCTGCGTTTAGCGAGAAATGAGATCTACGCGCGTCATGGGTATGTCTTTAAATCACAGGATTTACAAACATATTTTTCGGGTAGATCATGGTATCATCCAGACCATACCTTTGATGGCTCTTTAAATGAAATAGAAAAAGAAAATGTAGACTTCATAAAGGCGAGAGAGGACAGTCTTTAGTGAAGATTATCGTTAGATGTGGTGAAAATGTTTTAGTGTGCTTCAGAGTGCTTCGTTAGAAAAAGCAACTGAAATCATTATTCTTCTAAAGTAATTCGGATACTACTTTGCCTTGTTCCAATTGAATAGATGTCAAAAGAAAGATACACTTACTATATCGTTATTTGGAGCAGGTGCAAGAATGAATAATAGACAAAAGGAATTACTTAGAATATTGCTGACGAATGAAGAAGGGGCCTTGCATATAAGGGATTTATCGGAGGGGCTTGATTGTGCGGAGAAAACAGTACGGAATGATTTAGACCGGATAGAGGAGTTTCTTCTTGATTATTCCAGCGCTAGAATGACCCGTAAGCCTGGTTTTGGAATCATGATTGGAATTGGCGAGGGAGAACGGTCTGCCATTTTGCGAAGTCTACTTTCTAGTGAACCCAAATCAAATGAAGAGCGGCTGATTGAAATCACCTATCAACTCTTAACTAGTAATAAGGCTATAACCTTGCAGTATTTTTCCGATTCTTACTACATGCCCAAAGCGGCTATTAAAAAAGACATGGAAGACATTGCGAACTGGCTTCAGGTATTTAATCTTGAACTGATCACTAAACCACGGCTTGGAAGTGTGATTGAAGGAACAGAGCTGCAAAAACGGAGCGCGTTGGCTCACTTATCAGAGCTTATTCCCTCTCTTTCAAACGGGAAAAATTTTGTGTTGGATCTATTTTTGCCTTATGAAATTACAACCGTGAGGAAAGCGCTGGAGGATTTGCAGGACAAGTTTTCGATAACTTTTCCAGATGATGCGTTAGAGAGCCTGCTGGTTCATGCTCTGATCATGATCAAACGGACCCGGCAAAGGTCTTCCGTATTTGTCCAAGAGTCTGAAAAGAAAGCGGCACTTGGTCGAAAGGAATACCAGTATGCAATTTGGTTTTTTAATCAGCTGGAATCCATATTTCGGCTTACGTTTCCTGAGGCAGAGCGGATCTATTTTACCTGGCACCTTATTAGCAGCAAGCGAGTAGATGAGGGATCTGAACAGGTTATGGAATATGATGAAGAGGTTGCAGAGATCCTACGTGTGTTCATTGCGAAAATGGGAAAACTGACCTTATTTGATTTTGAAGCCGATTCGGTTTTACTAAACGGCCTTGCTGTCCATATGCTCTCCGTTATCAATCGAATTAAGTACGGTTTTCCGATCTTTAATCCGCTGCTATCTAATATTAAGAAAATGTATCCCTATATGTTTAATATGGTTATTTTACAGCTCGAAGAAATTAAAAGTACTTTCCATTTAGAAATCCCTGAAGATGAGGCAGCTTATATCGTTCTTCATTTTCAAGCCTCGATTGAACGGATGGAGGGGAAGAGAGACCTAAAGAAAAAGGCACTTATCGTATGTCATATGGGAATTGGCATGTCTCATTTGCTAGAGGCAAAAATTGAACAGCAATATCAGGACATTGATATAGTAGCCTGTATCGGCAAAGCAGAAGTAGCAGCTTATACTAGGCAACATCCCGTTGATTTTATTATTTCAACTGTTCCTCTTGAAATCAATATAGAGTACATCGTCATTTCACCGCTATTTGGGCAGGAGGATAAGAAAAGATTAAGTCAATTTGTTAAGAAGGTAAAGCAGAATAAGCCTGACCTTCTAGAACAAAATGCTTTTTCTCAATTCTTGACGGAAGACCTTGTGTTTTTTCATTTGGATAAGGGACACCGTTATGAAGTTGTCGAAATGCTTGCCACTACTCTCTTAAACAAAGGCTATGTTAGGAAAGAGTTTATCCATAGCGCTGTGAATCGGGAAAGGAAATCTTCTACAGCGATCGGCGGAGGAGTGGCCATTCCGCATGGAAATCCGTCTGCGGTTCAAAGATCTGCAATAGCGGCAGCCATCATGAATGAGCCAATTGAGTGGGGCGATGAACGGGTTTCATTAGTATTCCTGCTAGCGATTTCAAAAGAAAATCAAGGAGACATTCGCGCGGTGATCGGAAAAATAGCTTCCCTTAGTGAGTCACCATTGGTTATTCATGAGTTAACAGAAGCAGAGAATTATCAGGATTTTCTACGGATCATAAATAAGTAGTGCAGAAAAGAGTAGATCGAGTGATCCACTCTTTTTTTCGTTGCTTATTATTGTAATAAAATGATTTTTACCGCAACTTCCGGTAAAAATAAAAAAAATTTACTAGACAAAGAGGATTTATTATATAAGTAAGCGATTACTAATATTTTTTCATTAGGAGGAAACCATTATGGGAAAAATTCTAGCTGTAACAGCTTGTCCAGTTGGTATTGCTCATACGTATATGGCTGCTGAAAACTTACAAAAAGCAGGCAAAGCGTTAGGCATAGAGGTTAAAGTTGAAACACAAGGGTCCATTGGGGTAGAAAATGCGTTAACGGAACAGGAAATTGCGGAAGCAGATGGAATTATAATTGCGGCCGACAAAGAGGTTCCAAAGGACCGTTTTGCTGGTAAAAAAGTCATTGTTACCGGTGTTAAAGATGGAATTCAGAACCCTGAAAAACTAATTAAGCAGATTCAGAGCGGAGATGTTCCTGTTTATAAACCAGAATTAGCATCTGCTGGTGGATCAACGAATAGTAAAAGTAAAAAGAATCCAATTTATAAGCATTTGATGAATGGTGTATCTTACATGGTTCCATTTATTGTCGTTGGGGGATTATTAATTGCGATTGCCTTGACTCTTGGCGGACAACAAACACCTGGAGGAATTGTCATTCCAGACGATTCCATTTGGAAACAAGTTGAAAAGCTAGGCGGTACAGCATTCATGTTCATGGTGCCAATCTTGGCTGGTTTTATTGCGGTAAGTATTGCTGACCGCCCAGGACTAGTGCCAGGGATGATCGGCGGATATATTGCAGCTAATGGTAGTTTTTATGGAAGTGAAGCAGGTGCCGGATTTATCGGTGGGATTATTGCCGGTTTCTTGGCAGGTTATGTAGCCCTTGGAATTAAGAAGTTGAAGGTGCCAAAAGCAGTTCAACCTGTTATGCCGATTATTTTTATCCCAATTCTTTCATCTGTTATTGTAGGTTTATTATTCATTTTCGTTATCGGTGCTCCGGTTGCGCAAATATTTGAATCTTTAACAGACTGGCTTGCTAGTATGCAAGGCGGAAGTTCGATTGTATTAGCGATGATTCTTGGAGCGATGATTGCAGTTGACATGGGTGGACCATTCAACAAGGTAGCGTTCTTATTCGGTTCAGCTATGATTGCAGAAGGAAACTATGAAATTATGGGACCGATTGCAGTAGCGATCTGTATTCCTCCAATTGGACTTGGACTAGCTACATTCTTGAACAAACGAAAATTTGGTCCAACTGAAAGAGATGCAGGGAAAGCGTCCTTCACAATGGGTTTATTCGGTATTACGGAAGGTGCGATTCCATTCGCAGCACAAGATCCGCTGCGTGTTATTCCAAGTATCGTTGTAGGTTCTATGGCTGGTTCGGTCATTGCCATGCTTTCAGGTGTTGGTAACAAAGTGGCCCACGGCGGTCCGATTGTTGCCGTGTTAGGTGCCGTAGACAATGTCGTTATGTTCTTTATTGCAGTTATTGTTGGGGTAGTTATAACAGCGTTAATGGTTACGGCATTGAAGAAGGATGTTGAGGCAGCGCCGGCTGCTGCTGTTGGTGATGGTGGAACTCAAGCTGCTGCGCCCATAGTAGGAAATGGTGTAATGGCAGAAGCCACAAAGGCAGAAATCGAGAAATTGACCGATATTACCAATTTGGACTTAATTGAAGTTGATTTAGACGGAACAACTCGTGACGGTGTTATCGATGAATTGATTACAAAGTTTGATGCTACTGGTGTTTTAAGTTCGAGGGAAGAATTTAAACAAGCGATCCTGAACCGTGAAGGTGAATCTTCTACTGGTCTGGGTATGAATATTGCCATTCCACATGGAAAATCAAGTGCGGTTAAACGGCCAGCTGTTGCCTTTGGAATTAAACGTAACGGTGTAGACTGGAAGAGTCTAGATGGTACAGATGCAAAACTAATCTTTATGATTGCCGTACCGGAAAAAGCAGCAGGAGATGCCCACCTGAAGATCTTACAAATGCTATCACGCAAACTAATGGATGACAGCTTTAGAGAGCGATTATTAAAGGTCACTTCTAAAGAAGGAGCGTTCAAATTGCTTGAGACAATCCAGTAACCTAGAAAGAAACCAAAAAGAACAATTGCGAATAATGAATTAGGTTAATAAAGATACCATCCGGAAAGAGAGAGCAGCCATTGCTCTCTTTTCCTTATAAACGTACATTACTATACCATAGGCATAGATGACACTATGCCCAAAAAAGGCAAAGCAGTAAGCACGTCCTTGAATCGAGATTGTAGAAAATAAAAATGATGGAGGTATTATACATGCAACCGATGTTTTTAAAACCAGTTTTAAAAGAAAGAATTTGGGGAGGTACAGCTTTACAAGAAGAATTCGGCTATGAAATACCAAATGATAAAACAGGAGAATGCTGGGCTATTTCTGCTCATCCAAATGGACCCTCTATTATTGAAAATGGGCCCTATGCAGGTATGTCATTGGATGCAATATGGAGAGAACAACCAGAACTTTTTGGTAACCCAAAGGAAGAAGTTTTTCCTCTTTTAACAAAAATATTAGATGCAAATATGGATTTATCTGTTCAGGTCCATCCTGAGGATACATATGCGAAGGTTCATGAG
The DNA here is from genome assembly GCF_019219025.1 of Bacillus sp. sid0103. The sequence goes on from NZ_JAHUWN010000019.1 coordinate 111,309, forward strand.
AATGGCGAACTTGGCAAAACAGAATGCTGGTATATTCTCGATTGTATAGAAGGCGCCGAAATGATCTTCGGTCACAATGCCAAAACAAAAGAAGAATTGGTCGAGAAAATGAAAGAAGGAAAATGGACCGAGCTGCTTCGCAGAGTCAAAATCAAACCAGGTGACTTTTACTACGTGCCAAGCGGAACTATTCATGCTCTATGTGAAGGGACTCTTGTATTAGAAACACAGCAAAGTTCTGATACAACCTATCGTGTGTATGATTATGATCGTAGGGACGCTGACGGGAATTTAAGGGAGCTTCACTTAGAAAAAGCGATAGATGTAACGACTGTGCCGCATCAAAATGCGGGGGTTGCTCCTAAAGTTGAGGGGCGGGAAAATGTAACCATTACAACATTTGTGGAATCTGAGTTTTTCTCCGTTTACAAGTGGGAAATAGAGGGTAAGGCTGCTTTTGAATATAATAATCACTATTTACTTCTAAGTGTGATCAAGGGTGATGGAACGCTAGTTCACAATAGTGAGAAGTATCCGTTGACAAAAGGAACACATTTCATTATCCCAGTCGGTTTGGGAGAATTTGAATTAAATGGTGAACTTGAACTAATCGTATCACATACTTAGAACAGGGTAGACCATAGGGACGGTTTAACCTCAAAAAAAGCCAGGAGAACCGTCTCTGTGGAGTTAAATGCGGGTGATATCGCAAATAAACTCTCTTTTACCGCAAATAAAGTTCGAATAGTAAGCTCATTTGCAGCAATGCAGTACTTTTTAGTTACCATTTGTGATCATTCGCTACTTGATTAAAAGGTTTGATCAATTTATCTGCCGCTTTGGGGAATTTATCTACCGCTTTCCAATTTTATCTGCCACTTTTAGTAATTTATCTGCCACTTTTAGTAATTTATCTGCCACTTTCCATTTTTATCTGCCACTTTTGGAATATATCAGCCACTTCTAGTAATTTATCTGCCACCCCTGTTTCCCTACTATAATCACGGATTTCCTTTACGCCCAAAATGAAGCTCACGGCAGGTAATTAGCAACAAGTCGTGGAAACGGGTATGGCACAGATTCTGATTCAGCACAAACCGTGGTTCCTTTTTAAAAAAGTACATACAGCATTTATGTGGTTTATCCATTTCTCCTCTTTCCTCATGCCTTACTACTTGGTTGTATATTACGATCGATTGGGGCTCCACTTAGATTAGGACATCCCGAATTTAAGAATAGGATGTAAAAAGTTTAATTTTCTAAATAGTATTTACAATTTATCTTTTCCACATATATAATGTATTTGTATTTGTATACAATAGAAGAGAGGGGTAGAAATAACTTAATGAAGATTATTTCTGAAATTCAAAGACCAGATCCACAAGTGATTAAAGAATTGGAAGCGATTTCGCCAAGTGATTATGGACACAGTCTCAATTTTCAATTAATCAGTACAAGAAAAATCAAACCCTTATTTCCAATTGACAACACCTTTGCAGGACCTGCAATCACCGTAAGAATTCCTCCCAATGATGGTTTATTAGTCAATAAGGCACTGGATTTTGTGAAACCTGGTGATGTCGTTGTTATTGATATGAACGAAGAAGAACGTTTTGCTTGTTGGGGAGAAATCACAACTAAACTTGCGATGGAAAAGGGTGCTATTGCTTGTATCATTAACGGACCGGTTACCGATACCAAGGTGATTATTGATCTCCAATTTAAGGTTTTTTCTTACGCTGTTTCCCCTTTAACAACCAAAGTTTACAGTCTTGATGGCGATGTAAATGTGCCCGTATCCATTTCCGGTTGTGTTATTAATCCCGGTGATATTATTGTCGGAAGCAACGATGGCTTGTTAGTGGTCCCAAAAGAGGATGCAGTAACCTATCTCGAAATTGGTAAAAAGGAACAGGAAGCCGATGAAAAACGCCGCCAAGATTTAGAACAGTTAGGTGCAGAGAATTATCTACGCCGTTTCGACCCATTATGGGATCAGCTGGTAGAAAAGAACAAGATTGACTAATGATATGAATCTATTAAATGATTACCATTTTTTCTGCTTTTCTACATTTATTTTAAAAAGGCTATGTTAAACCTTATTGTTGATTTTGGCACCCTGTTGATTGGAGTGGAAGGCGCGAAGACTCCTGCGGGAGGACGGGGCAGGGGAGACCCCGCAGGAGCGCAGCGACGAGGAGGCTCCCCGGACCGCCCGCGGAAAGCGAAGCGCCTGGAGCGGAAATCAACAGGCAAGTTTAACAGAGCCTTTAAAAAAGGAGAGGGTTCGATGGGAAGATTGGAAGCTGAAAAACAAATAGAAATGGTACAGGTAAAAGAAAAGAAAATCGGGTTACGATGGGGACTTGCCTTTCTATTTTTTATCATTGGTTTCATCGCTTACATGGACCGATCAAATATTTCGATCGTAGCTGTACCAATGATGGAAGATTTAGGATTGAATAAAGTTCAATTTGGACTACTCTCTTCACTTTTTTACTTAGGGTATTGTTTTGCGCAAATTCCTGGCGGTATGCTGGCAGAAAAGTTTGGCGCAAGGAAGATCGTGACCATCGCCGTTGCATGGTGGTCCATCTTTACTGCTTTAACAGCTGCTAGTGCCAATTATGTTGTCATGTGTATCGTACGGTTTTTATTTGGAGCTGGTGAGGGCCCGATGTATCCGGGGAACGCTGTATTCAACTCGCACTGGTTTCAAAAGCATGAAAAAGGACGTGCGTCTAGTGCTTTGTTAGCTGGTTCCTTCTTGGGTCCGGTTATTGCACCTGGGATTTCAGTAGCCATTTTGGCAGCGTTTGGTTGGCATGGGGTATTTTATGTTTTTGGCCTTTTGGGTGTCGTGGTTGCAGTGGCTTGGTATTTCTTCGGACGGGATAAACCAGAACAGCATCCTTGGATTTCTGAAACAGAAAAAAGGCTCATTATTGAAAACCGCAGTTTTTCCGGTCTTCAAAAAAAATCAGCCCCTTGGAAGCAGTATTTGAGAAACTACCGATTTTGGCTGGTAGGGATTCAATATCTAGTTGTGATCTACATGAACACATTCTTTTTAACATGGCTGCCTACATATTTGATGGAGGCAAGGAACTTTTCTCTAAAAGAAATGGGATTTGCTGCAAGTTTCCCTTGGTTGGCTATCTGTCTCTCTGTTCTAATCGGAGGTGCTGTTTCAGATAGAATCCTACAAAAAACAAACTCGCGGATGATCGCTCGTGGCGGTATGGCAATATTCGGTTTTGTCGTTTTCATGGTAGGCTTGTATCTCTCTGCTTACTCTGTTAGTCATTGGTCAAACGTTGTTTGGTTGACCATCACTCTTGGTGCACTAGGGCTTCCTATTGTTGCTTCTTGGGCGATTGCGAACGATTTAGGTCAAGAATTCTCAGGTTCCGTCAGCGGCTGGATGAATACATGGGGTGCCATTGGAGGGATCACATCTCCCATTATCTGCGGATGGTTTGCACAAGAAATGGGTTGGAACACCACTCTATTAATCAACATTATCCCTGTCATTATTGCTGCTTTGATCTGGTTCTTTATTAAGCCTGATCGTCCTTTAGTTGCAGTGGAAAATAAATAGGAAATGTTGAAATGAGTGTAAAACTAAAAAAGGTGAGATCACATGGAAAATTTGAACAATAAAAGAGTTACGACGATTCAGGTTCCCAGTATCAGAAAATTTTCCAATATGGTTGCTGATTATCCTGATGCTATTAATCTTACCCTTGGTCAACCTGATTTTCGTACTCCTGAGCATATAAAAGAAGCTGGTATTACAGCAATAAGACAGAATCAAACGGCCTATACGCATAATGCGGGGATGCTGAGCCTCAGACAAGCAGCTAGTGACTTTGTGCAGCTTAAATACGGTCTATCCTATGATGCCGAAAAGGAGATCATTGTAACCAACGGAGCAACAGAAGCGATTGATACAGCATTTCGCACGATTTTGCGTGAGGGAGATGAAGTCCTTCTCCCAGCTCCTATTTATCCAGGGTACGAACCGCTTATCAGATTGTGTGGGGCAGTTCCCGTATATATTGATGTGACTCAAAATCAATTCAAGGTCAATGCCGAACTGATTGAAAGCAAAATAACCAAACGAACTCGCTGTCTGGTTCTTTGCTCTCCATCAAATCCGTTAGGAAGCGTGTTAGATCAAGAAGAGATTATTGGAATAGCAAGACTTCTGAGGGATAAGAATATTTTCGTCGTTTCGGATGAAATATACAGTGAACTGACGTTTGATAAAAAACATTATTCCATTGCCTCTGTTCCAGGAATGAAGGAAAAAACGATCGTTATTAATGGTCTAACTAAGTCTCATTCTATGACAGGGTGGAGGATTGGTTTTACGTTTGCTCCGGCCTATTTATCTGAAGAGATGTTGAAGGTGCATCTTTATAATTCAGTCTGTGCTAGCACGATAAGCCAGCATGCAGCCGTTGAAGCTCTTACCCATGGAATCAATGATGCGCATCACATGGTTGTCGAATATCGGAAAAGAAGAGATTATGTTTGCCAACGATTAACGAACATGGGATTAGATGTTGTTAAACCAGAAGGTGCCTTTTATGTTTTCCCTTCTATAAAAAGTACAAACATGAATTCATTCGATTTTGCGATGAACCTATTACAAGAAGCGAAAGTTGCGGTGGTGCCTGGTAACGGCTTTTCTGATTATGGAGAAGGTTTCATAAGGATTTCATATGCTGCTTCAATGGAAATGCTCAAAACAGCTTTAGATAGAATGGAACTTTTTATGAATTCTATTATGAACAAAAAGGCAGTGGGGAAATGTCAATAAGATGGTGTTTCGAACAAGAAAAGGATCTTTGTACAGTTTCACTCACTTTGTTCAATAAATTTAATAGGAATTTCTTTTGCAGATATTTACAATCTTAACATCATGTTATAATCAAACTATATTGTCCTTCTAGTACAATATAGTTTGATTATACTTTTAAGTAATTTCTAAATTGGACTAAAGGTAAAGGAAGATTATTATGCGAAAATTGAAATCTGCTGGTTCGTTATCTGATCAAGCGTATGATGTTATAAAAAATGCCATTATCAATAATGAAATAAAACCTTTGGAATATTTAACAGAAGAGCAATTAGCCGAAAACCTCGGGATAAGCCGAACTCCGATCCGAACCGCCCTAAAAAAGCTCGTCTATGAAGGTCTGGTTGAAATGGAATCATCCAAACAAACAAGAGTTCGAATGATCTCTGTGGAGGAAGCGCGGGAGTACCAGGTTTTAAGAGAAACGTTGGAACCTCTAGCCGCAAAACTTGCCTGCTTAAACATTGATGAAGAGCAATTAGCATTTTTAAAAGATATTTGTCATCAACAGCGTGAAAGTATCGTGGAAAAAGATTTTAGTCAATTTATTAATTTGGACACCCAATTTCATATCTATCTCGCGGAGTTCACCAATAACCATAAATTAATAGAATTTATTAATTCTCTTCGCACCCAGATGCAAAGGTATCTCATTCTAACAAATACGCTACAAGCCAGTGCGTCAGAAGCTCTTCAAGAACATCTTCAAATAATTGATGCTCTTGAAAGGAAAAACCCAGAAGAAGCAGCTGAATGTATGGGCATTCATGTGAAAAATGTATCCAATCGATTTGGTCTTACACTTTTAAAATAAAAAAATGTATGGGGTTAAGCGCTCTAGTAGGATGACATGTTACTGGAGCTTCTTTAACTCATATTTACTAATAAATATTTTTTTAAATAGTATTGTATACAAATACAAGTACGAGAGCGATATTTTATTAAAAGGGGATGACGTAAGCAAATGATGGTAAAGGAAAGTAAATGGCAAACAAAAAATCAATTATTGGACTCACTCTGTGAACTTGTTGAGATTCCAAGTGTGACACATAGTATCGGCGAAATCAAAGTGGCGGAATATGTTGAAAAAAAGCTTCGTGAACTTCCTTACTTTCAAACGAATAAAGAGCATTTAACTCTTCATACAACAGAGGATGATCGTAAATTTGTTACGGCTCTCGTAAAAAAAGGGACGAATGAAAAAAGAACCGTGATTCTTGTCAGTCATTTTGATGTAGTGGGTGTAGAGGATTATGGTCATTGGCAGGAATATGCTTTTAATCCGAAAAAATTAACAGAGTTATTTTATGAAAATAAGAATCATATGTCTAAAGAGGTTCAAAAGGACTTAGAAAATGGAAATTGGTTGTTCGGCAGGGGAACGATGGATATGAAGTGCGGTTTAGCCCTGCATATGTCCCTCATCGAAGAGGCATGTTCCGGATCATTTGATGGTAATTTATTGCTTTTAACGGTTTGTGATGAAGAAGTGAATTCTGTTGGGATGCGTAATGCGGCACCGGTTCTATTGGAAATGGCGAAGCAGCATAATCTTGAATACAAAGCGTGTTTAAACTCAGAGCCAATGTTTGCACGCTATCCAGGAGATGAGAATCAATATATCTATTCCGGTTCAATTGGTAAGATTTTACCTGGGTTTCTCTGCTACGGTAAGGAAACACATGTGGGTGAGCCTTTCTCAGGACTAAATGGGAATTATATGGCCTCATTACTAACAAATGAGTTAGAGTTGAACACAGAATATTGTGAAGTTGTTGAAGGTGAGGTCACTCCTCCTCCAACAAATCTGATCCAAAAAGACTTAAAAAAAGAATACAATGTGCAAATCCCTCATCGCGCGGTTACCATGTTTAACATGTTTATTATGGAACGATCAATGAATGAAGTCGTTGAACGCCTAAGGGAAAGTGCCGAAAAAGTCGCTCGGAAAATTGAACACGGGTACGAAAAAAGAGCAACTCATTTTTCGACACTAGGAAATTCTACACCACATGAAGTTTCTGTAAAGGTTTATCAGTTTGATGAATTATTACGTTATGCAATCGAAACCTATGGAAAAGAAAAAGTCGATATTATTCAAACGAATGTCATAAGAAGTAGAGGATCGAAGGACGACCGCGACCTGACCATTCACCTGGTGGATGAACTGTCTATCCTTTGTAAAGAGTTATCACCAATGATTGTCCTATTCTTTGCTCCGCCTTATTACCCGGCGGTAAACTCTCGAAACCACCCGCGTATTAGACGTGTAGTGGATCATATCATTGGGTATGCCAAAAACACGTATCATATCGAGCTTAAAAAACAAAATTATTTTGCTGGTTTATCGGACTTAAGTTATGTAAGTTTAGATAAACCTGCTTCAAGCCTTGGGGACCTCACCGCTAACATGCCTCTTTGGGGTAAGGGATATAGTGTTCCTTTAGATGTATTAGAGAGTCTAAACATTCCTGTACTCAACCTAGGTCCTGTTGGAAAGGATGCTCATAAATGGACGGAACGATTAGATGTTGACAATGCTTTCGGAGCTTTAAGAGATATGCTTTCTATTACAGTTAATCAATTATTAGCAGGGGATAACGAATAAATTTTTGAAGGGACCATGTGGACGGTTCTTATGGCAGCAATAACCTAATTAAAAACCATTAGAACCGTCCCTGTTGAACTCTTTTTAGAAGAGGCATTATTGGAGACAACCGTCGACCTTATTTTCAGGTATCTGAAGGGATCAATTCAGGATTGGTGCATGTTGAGACTGCTTTTAATCAAACGTTTGGATAGTTTCGAAAAAATGTGGTTTTAGTAGAATAATAGAAGTTTGCGAGAAACCCACCATAGTTTGTAGAAAGGTGGGTTATTTCCTGCGGAATTATTAAATGCCTTTCGACATTCTTCGTGCTAACTTTACAGGAGAAATCCATTCATATCAGTACTTGTGGCAGTTTTAAACAAACGTTTGAATAGTATACGCTATATGGTATTTAGTCGAAAGGGTGTATCATCTCTATTTCATAATTTGGGTGCCCGACACCTCAAATTTAATATAGTATAAAGGACAAACCAGATTTGTCCTTTTTTAGTGTGCCAGGCATGTTCATTAACTAGACGGTGCAAGTTTAGACTGAAAAAAAGTCCCCAGCAGGATAGAGTATATATCGAAGATGGTTGGGGTCAGTCCCCCGTTGCTTTACTGCAGCGGGGGACTGACCCCTTGAACTTGTCGTTTTACGTCGAAATGTAAAGCTTTTACAATTATTTAAATAATGCTACTATTTAGTTGGGATTTTATTCAATATCTGATAAAGGCAAACCTATTGAAAAGTAGGGACGCAAAGTCACAGATCTAGTGTAAAGCTATGATGGCTGGACTGCCGGATTTAATCGTTCAAAAGGGAGTTGTTCAATTTGAATTTTAAATACATCCTGTGTTTCTTTCGCAGGCGACATAAGTATAGTTATTACACTAGTAAATGCATCAGATGTGGAAAGCTAAGCAGCAATAACTATCATTGAACCTTGAGACCTAGGGTTCTTTTTTTGTTCTAGAAAACAGGAAAACCCGTAGCCAAAGGGTGGTTTGGACGCACCAGTGGCACACAATAGGGACCGGTTCTTTTGTTTGCAAAATCTTTAATTATTAACCATGCGCAGCTGTGGTGTGTGGGAGTTATCTGCCACAAGCAGGACACTCCATTATATCGCCTTCGGAAACTGGTTTTGCTGTATTCATATTAGCAAATGAGTAGCTTGCCATGGTTTGAATATCGCTGTATTTTGACCTTTTATTGGTCTTCATGACAACGGAGATGACTTCTTTGTTTCCTTTTTTTAAATATTCTACTAGTGTATGTTGAGCAGCATTTGTAAACCCAGGTTTACCAGCAATGACGTTCGGCTGGCTCTGAATATTAATCAAATTTCTAATGTTTTTTTCCTGTCTACTTGTTTTAATAGTAGTCGTTTGGGTAGACATAACCTCTAAAATGGAGGGATGTTTAATAGCTTCTTTTGTAATAAGGGCCATATCGTAAGGAGTTGTGAAATGGTTTGGATCATGAAGACCATTGGGTGTAACGAAATGGGTGTTCTTCAAGCTCCATTGTTTGACCTTCTGATTCATCAGTTCGGCGAATCCTTCTTCGCTACCTGCCACGTTTTCCGCAATCGTAACAGCCACATCATTCGCACTTAACATAATTAAAGCTTTCATCGCGTCTTGTTTAGAAATCATTTCTCCTGTTGTAAGCCCCAAACAGATACATTCTTGATTGGCCGCATTGGGGCTAACTGTTAACATTTCGCCATCTTCGATTCGTTCATCTAATATAGTAGCCGTTAACACTTTCGTCATACTCGCAGGATATGCTTTTGCATGGGCTTTTTTGTTGTAAAGAATCTCGCCTGTAACGGCATCAATCGTGACTCCAAACTCACCCACAATTTGTGGTGCTTTTATCTCCGCCGTACTGACCTCCTTTGATAGGATTCCACTCGATATCAAAATCACTAACAAAGTTGTTGTAACGATTTTCCCGATGTTTGACATGATGATGTACCCCCAGTTTGACAATCCTTGATGCTTTCCACATTTATATAACTGATAGTATTCGTTTTATTTTGTTCCATTTTTACCAGAATTAATTCCGTTTTTTTTTGTGGTAATAGCCACCGCCTAATGGTAAACGGTAAGGTTTCCTTTCGCAGGAATCATTTGTACTCCGTCCTCTACCGAGCAGGCAAAACTTTTCAACTATTGATAAATTATGGACGTCAAAAATAGGATTTGTTAATGCCCAAAAAAGACATTCAAACTAGAATGTCTTTTTTGCTAAAAGATTATTGCTTTTTTTGATTCGCTGATAAAATTGCAGATTCGCTGATAAACTCACGATATTCGCTGATAAACTTACTAAATCCGCTGATAGATCAGATTAATTCTCTAATAAGGTGTGATTTTACACCTTATTATGACTTTTTAGGAGATAGAAAGTGGTTAAAATCTCAAGATTACTTAGCACATCTTTTGATTCTTTTAAATCGCCTGTTGTTATGACTTCGAGAGGAGGTGATATTCCTGGATGCTTTCTTGGAATCCTAGAGAAATACTAACATTCATTTTCAATTGTTCAGCTTAACCATTGTGTGCGTTACGTATGGGTGAGTATGAAGTCAAGCTACTATCTTAATCAATTCCGCTGTCTGTGCGTTGCTTTGAAAAAGTGTTGCTTCTTCAATTCGCCCATTGAAACACTAGATTCGCCCATAAAAGCCCAAAATTCGCTCATTTTGACCCCAGATTCGCTCATTTAACCTGAAAATTCGCCCATTAAATAGATAAACGGTTAAATGCACCCTCCCCAAAATAATGCAAAGGACCCCCGATTCCACTTTATACCCATTTTTTTGTGAAAAAGACACCCACTCTCGTATAAATTAGGTAGAAATTCGTACATATTCAAAGATTTAGAGCTTCGGATGCATTCATTACAGGAAAATAGTGGCGATTTATACGAATTGTAAATCCTTATTACATAATTTTGGTCACTTATTACATATCTTACGCGACTTACTACATAATTCAGGACAATTACTACGTATTTCTCGAAACTTACGACATTTGTTGGATATTAATTGGAAATGACCTCAAACTGGAATCTAGTAGTAGCCACCGAATCTTCTTTCAGCCAGGAGATCATGGCATCAAAAAATTGTATTACTAGATTCTCTTTTCACCAAGTTTTCACCATTCCCTATTAATATTCAATACATCAGATAACGAAAGGAGATAAACAAGATGAACACAAAAGTAAAGAAGGGTATTTTCTGGGGAGTCATCGTTGCTTCTACCGTATTGATCATCAACGTACTCCACTTTCTTCTAGGAGGGGGGGCGCTTATGCGAGAGGCCCAGAAGAACATGGCCCGGGTGGAATGGGTCACCGCGGCGGATTTGGCGGGGGCCGCCAAATGATGAATGGCGCTCACCATGACGGCGGATTCCCTTGGCTCTTCCTTATTATAGGACTAGCTGTTCTAGTCCTATTAGTAAGATGGTTTAGAAAGAAGTCAAAAGCTTCTTCGATGCAACAGTTTATTAACACTTCTGTTGTAGGTTCGCCTATACCAGTAACCAATCAACATACAAACATTTTAGATCAATGGGAAAAAAATCTAGTAACAAAAAAGGAGAATGAATAACATGGGCATTTTTAAAAGATTAAAGACGATTACAATGGCGGAGATTAACGGGCTTTTAGACGGTATTGAAGATCCGATTGCGATGTTAAATGAATATTCTAGGGAAATGGAACAGGAAATTGCCAAAGGTCAGAAAGCTTTAGCAAGGCAAATTTTTGTAGAGAAAAAACAAGAAGGACTTATTTCTGAAATCAAATCGTTGGTGGACAAGCGTACTCGTCAGGCGAAACTGGCGATTGAGCAAGGTGACGAGGCAATGGCAAAACTTGCCGTGCAAGAAAAGCTCAACAAAGAAAACGAGTTACAACTTTATGTGGACCAATTAGCGTCGATTAAAGGACAAACCCAAGTCCTCATCGAAAAATTGGACCAGCTGAAGGAAACATATAATCAAATGCAACAAAAGAAAATCTTGTTAGCATCACGTGCGAATGTCGCTCAGTCGATGAAACAAATTCAAAAAGTAACGGTTTCATTCAATACGGATGATATTGCAAGAGGAGTGGCCCGTGCCGAAGAGAGAATCTTAATGATGGAAGCGGAGGTACAGGCAGGAAATCAGTTTGCGACTCCGTTAGCTCAGTTTGATGCGGCATACAATAGCTATGTGAGCGAGGAAGAGCTCAGTAAGGAACTTGAAAAGTTAAAGAATGAAAAAGAAAAAGTGGCCGCATTATAATTCAGGGGGAGAGGAGCACCACCATCTAGGATGGGTGCTTCTCTTCCTATCTGGCTCAGAGAGGAGGAGTGACATTGAGTACGACCACGCTGATTCTTCTTTACCTCGGTGTAGCGTTGATGGGGAGCTGGCTTCCTTTTATAAGGGTTTATTTCGCCCATTTTCATAACTTGGTCAATCTCGTGATCAGTGTTTGCCTGGAAGGTGGTAAAATCCATCTGTATCGAGATGGTTCAGGACAGACAACTGGGAGTGATACTTCACAGTTTAAAAAAGCACTTATTTCGTATGCAGGCTATACGGGTGCTTCGGTGGCAGCAATAGGCTTGTTTTATTTAGTATCGAAAGGCCACTATCATTTGGTGATTTATCTTTATTTAGGGCTTAGTGTTCTTGCCTTAATGTTATGGATACGGAATGCATTTGGGGTGATATGGGGCCTTTCAACTGCTGTTCTACTGACTTTACCCATATATTTTCGCTACGAAAATGGTTTACCTATACATGTTAACTTCGAAATGGTTTTTGTGCATATTAGTATATTCATAGCATCGGTTCTATTTGTACAATCTATGATTGGGGCCATTCAGGTGTGTAAACAATCGTTTATGAAGAGGAGCAATCCGAAAAGGAAGGCGGCACTGGTTCAAACAAAATTAATTCCGGCCGTTGTTCTGGGAATCATCCTGTTTGGACAGACCGTTTTAGTCGGCTATTTTTTTGCGCTAAATTTTATCAGTATTCCTTTTAGTTTTGACATGGTTTTGCCGAATCAGCTTCTCGCTGCTAAAAATGAGATCTGGTCAGCATTTAGTGAAAGTTTTAAACGGTAACAAGGATGACCGGGTACCAATCATATTCTTATGGCAAAAAACCCCCTTTAGAACAATAGAACAAAATCAGCGACTTGTCTAAAAATGCAAGAAACGTTTGCTTGAAAGCAAACGTTTCTTTGGAGGTAAGAAATGATTTAGATTTGGCTTGGTGTAGTAATAACATATGTACAAGACCTTAAAAGGTATAGACAAGTGTTTAGCTAAAATAAAAAAATTCTCTAAGAAAAGGCTTATCCCAGTGTTATTCACATGAATGGATGCATAATCTAGAGTGTAGCCGAAACCCCATAACCAATCCATACACCTTAATGAGGTATCGTTCAACTCAAAAAAGCCCTTAAAGGGCTTTTTTTTTGAGTTAAGAGTCATTTTTTTCTTAGAAGCAGATTACTGCTCCAACAATGATTAATAAGATAAACAATACAACGATTAAAGCAAAACAGCCGCCGTAGCCGAAGCCGCCGCCGTAGCCATAGCCGCCACAACAACCACCAAATCCACCGTATCCACCATAACCAAACATTTTATTACCTCCTTTAGACTATTCCATACAATTTATGTTAAGAAGTGAAGAATGGTAAGGGCGCTTTCACTAGGATTTTTTGAGGACAAATACATTACCTATTACGAACCCCGCCCTATGTAGCGAATAGCTGAATTTCCTACAAAAAAAAAAATCCCCACTTGGAGATTTCATCAAGGTGAAGGATCGCACCTTCCCCCGCGCATCATTTTAGATAAATAGAAAAAAGCCGCCGAAAATGGCAGCTAAATCTTTAACTCTTGCCCCCGAAGCCTGAGGAACGAAATTTCGTTTGGTTCTAATCCACCAAATACTTGTAAAACTTTTTATCGACCTGCAACACTGGAAAGCTCTCAGGTAAATCTTTAAGACCTATACTTGTAAATCCATTTTTTTCATAAAATCTATGAGCAGCTAAAAATTGTGGTGTGGTTCCGAGATATACATCTTTAATGGACTTTTCTCTCGCCCATTTAATGGCAGTATTTAATAAAAGACTGGAAGTTTTAAATTTTCCTCCTCGAAATTCTTTATCTACAAACATCTTTCTTAATGCAACTTGATGATTCCCAATGTCTAAAAGACTGATTGTACCAACTATTTTATCGTCATAAAGAGCCACCCAAAAGTTTCCGTTACCAGTCTGATAAAAATCCTCTATGGTAAATAAATCAGGCTGGGTCATCCGTGGTTATCTGAATATTGTATTCTTGTTGCTGAATATGAAGAATTAAATCCACAACTTGAGCTTGATCATCTTTAGAGTATTCTTTCACAACGAGACTGTTGTTCATAAATGTTACACCGCCTGTAAAATATATAGAAACCGACTAAATTACTATCTATTTGAATTATTTATTCGAATGAGAGGAAAGACCCCGACCTATAAGGTTTGCAGAAACAGGCTTTTTTCCTAATTCCCTTGCCCAGATTGATAATTGCCCAATATGGTGAATTTCGTGAGCAATGGCATGTCGCATTATTTCACCCCAAGTATCCGTCACAATTCTTCCATCTGGCAAGGTATCGTAGAATAATTGATTTTCCATACTAGCATCCCAGTTGTACACAAAGTTTTTCACTTCTAAATGAAATTCAGCGTCCAATTTTCGAACTTTGTTCAAGCTTTTATAACTATCGAAACTCTCTTGAAAGTCAGTTTTACCTTGTAAGAGACGTATCCAGCTCCATTCGACATCAACAATATGGAAAAGTGTGTGCAATATACTTCCCATTCCACCCGTTCGGTTCTGCAGAAGTTCTTCTTCACTTAACTCTTCACACCAACGATACCAGTCTTCTCTTACCATCCAGTTATATCTAAAAAAAGTTTGCAAAAATGCCCCTCCCCATTTGGAAAATAATTCAACTGTTAAAATACTATAAGAGTAATACTAAACATTGTTAAATATTACTATTTCTACAAACATAGGTTGAATTCCTTATTCAACAATCCTGACCGTTTGTTGAATAAGAATTTGTTCCACAACTATTTGGTTATATCTTCCTGATTCAAACGTAAATAAAATGGCAAAAAAAATAGAGCTATTTATCAACTCTAAGTTTTTATTCATGATTAAATTTTTTATTGGCAATCCAATAATTCGCTACCAAGATAGTCAGTAAAATACAAGCAATTGTTAGTAGTACATTGATTATTTCGATTAAATTTACCGAACCTGTGATAAGTGATTCCATTGCATGTTTACTCATACTGGCTGGATTTACATAATCAATTGCTGGATTCAAACCGACAATAATTCTGCAACCCAAAAGGTAAACAATTGAAATTAGTGCGATAATACCTTGACTGTGAAAAATAGTACTAATCATCGTTGTAAAAGATACGATATAAAGAACCCATACAAGATAAAATAATAGTGCAGCAATCATGTCTAAAAATGGAACATCTTCGAAAAGATAATTTACGTATAGATAAGAAGAAAGGTATCCAATCGTTACACTAAAAGCTACTATCAAATAATTTGATACAATTTTTCCGCCGATATATGAAATAACAGTAACAGGTCGTGTTAAGATAAAGGCCAACATACCATTTGATTTATCTATTTGAATAATCCCCATCATTGAGATAACAATAATCATAATTCCAAGCTGATCAAATTGGGACCCTAACGTGGTGGCTAGTACTTCTCCTCCTTTTTGAGCTGCCACATTCGGATCAATTGTAATGCCAGTTCCTCCTCCTAACGATTCCAAAATTGATGGCAAGTAAA
Organism: Bacillus sp. sid0103; assembly: GCF_019219025.1. The sequence goes on from NZ_JAHUWN010000019.1 coordinate 126,670, forward strand.
AAGTTACTATTGGCTGAGTTATCCCTAAAAAGAGAAAGACAATCGGTAGCCAAATAAATTTAAAATCACGTACCATTTGAACAAATTCTTTTTTTGTTAATACAGTAAAATTATTCATTTCTACACTACCAATTTTAAGAAGATTTCTTCTAAAGTTTCATTATTGATTTCAAATTTTACGATGTCCACGTCGTAAGAGAGTGCATTTATCAGTAGCATATTTTTGTTTTTTTGGATGTTTTCAACTTTTATTTGGACTTTATTTCCTATGACCTCGACTTCCTTCACATAATGTAATTTTTTTATTACTTCAATCCATTTTTGATCCTTCGATGTGAGTTCCAAGTTTAACTTATTTCCTTTGTTTCGGTTTAACAGTTCAGTGATTGTTGTATCTTCTATTTTTGTTCCATTTTTTATAATTACAAATCGTTCGCATATTTCTTCAGCATCTCCCAATATATGGGTTGACAATAAAATCGTTGTTTCTTTTTTTATTTCTTCGATCAGGTTTAACACTTCTCTTCGGCCAATTGGATCTAATGCAGATACTGGCTCATCCATGACAATAAGTGAAGGCTTATGTAATAGTGCTTGTGCAATACCAAGTCTCTGTTTCATTCCACCAGAAAATGTGCCGACTTTTGAGTCTTCTTCACCTTCTAGTCCAACTTTTGCCAAAATTACAGGTATCCAGTTTGTTAATTCTTCTTTTACCATTCCAGAAAGTTGCCCCATAAACGTAAGAGTTTCTTTCGCTGTCATCCAATGAAAAAAGTTAGGGTACTGTGGCAGGTAACCAATTTCCCTTTTCATTTTCGATATTTTTTTCCCATTCAACAAAACTTCACCAGAGTCTGAATGGATGATATCTGAAATCACTTTTATTAATGTGGACTTCCCAGCTCCATTCGGACCGATTAATCCGACGCATTCTCCTGAATTCAGGTCCATCGAAAAATTATTGACAGCTATTTTTCCTTTAAATTTTTTCGTAACATTTTTGATTTCTAATTTCATATTCTCTCACTATCCTTTCTCCCTATGGTAAAGTACAGAATCGGTCCAAGTGTATTGGCAAATAGAATAATCAGAGCCCACGGAAGCACATTCTTTCTTGTCGTTCTATGTCTGTATAAATCAATTAATGCAAATAAAATTAATATCGTACTTACTACAATAACGGGCATTATTATAGGTAGAAAAGCCATAAAATCAATATCTTTTAGGTCACCCAGACCATAGTGCAGCTTCATTTCCATCATCCCCTTAAATCTCATTCTCATTATTAATAATGATAACTTAGATGTAGGTGTGTTGCAATAGCTATTCTCATTATTTATAATGAGATTAAAATTAAACAATGAATGAGGTGAAATTGTGAGTAACAAAATTGAAGTTATCATGCATCCAGTAAGAATGAAAATTTGCCAAGCATTAATGAGAAATAAAGAAAATGGGCTAACACCATTAGAAATGGTTAAAATCATTAAAGATGTGCCTCAATCAAGTCTATATAGGCATATACAAACCATGGTGGATTCTGGTGTGATCCACGTTATTAATGAAAAAAAGGTGAAATCTGTTTCCGAAAAATATTATGCTTTAAATGAAGAAGAGGCAAGAATTGACGTAGAGGAATGGAAAAAAGCTTCTAACGATGAAAAATTGACCTATTTTTCCTATTATCAATTATTGCTTATGACTCAATATCAAGATTATCTTAAGAAATTAGATGAACAAAACTGCGAAGAGGACCTTGCTGCTTTTTCCGTAGTAGAATTAAAGATTGATGAGGAACACTTTATACAATTTCAAAACGAATTAAACGATTTATTGACTAAATACTACAATACTACGAGCAAGAAAATAGATTCTCCGGTTCGAACAATTGCTTTTACCATTATTCCAGATGCTTAACTGAAGTTATTATTGACCATTTCTAATGCTTATATCAATACGGTAGCCTGGGGAGATTTAGTAAAAGGAATATCTGAATATTAGGAGGGTCATAAATGAGTGGGGATGGTGTTGTTTGGTTAATTATCTTGGTCTTGCTTTTGTTTTTCAACGGAATGGCTATATATCTAAATAATACTAAAAAGCTTCATTCTATTGGTTCAGGTCTTATTATTTCAGTCCTTGGTCCAATCCTTGCTTTTTAAATTGGTGCTATTTTTGTGAAGGTTGACCACCGTATGGGCAGTACCGGCGAATGAGCTGCATTTATAGGTTTAATAATTGTGGGTAACGGTATTGTTTACTTTCTAATAGGTCTTGTCTCTAGATGTTATTCAAAGCCTATTAGGTCATGAAAAAAGTGAAACCACCCGGATATATGCCCAGTTAAGCGGAAGCATCAGGCAGGAATTATATAGGAAGTTTTTTTAGAAATAAATAAGCAACGC
>NZ_JAHUWN010000001.1 GCF_019219025.1 Bacillus sp. sid0103
GATCATTTTGGAAATCACCTACATACATTTAATATCATTAATTATAAATTAAAAAGGCAGTTGAAAGTTCAATTCAATTGAAACTTTCAACTGCCTAATTTAGATATTGGACTTTTTCAGTGCCCTCCCCACGAAGGACCTCTTCTTTTTAGTATGGAGCAGGAATGTTATTCGCTGTTATGGCGAACGCAGGTGTATTTGTTAAGATTGGACTAACGGATAAATCTGCCCCACAAATACCATAATTGATAAAGTTTCTGATGATGTTTTGAGCGATGATGAAATCGGTATTCAGGACGTTTTTGTTCACGACAATCCCCACTTTTAACAGAGGTATTGTCCGAGTGTCGGCAATTATGTTTGAAGTGACAATTAGTTTCTTTCCATAAGCGCCCCAACCCATGCGGATTCCCCATACGGCTCCGTCGATGTTATTGCACGTAACAACGGTACTGTCCTCTATATCAATCGCTGTATCTGTAATGTTTCTCAAGATGTTGCCAGATACCGTCATTACTTTTCCGCCTACATTGGAATTCGTGCAGCTAATTCCTCCGTTCGAGTCGAGAATGAGGTTGTCACTAATGACCACGTTGTTCCCACCAAACTCCGCATAAATGGCCCAATCTCCTGCATTGTTGACCCTATTAGAACTGACCACTGTATCGCCACTGTTATTGAGTCGTATACCCGACCGTGCCGTTTGACTGATGACGTTGTGTGTGATTAATGCGCCGTTCACCTTGTCAACAACAATCCCGTTCCCATTTTCACCTGTACCACCTGTTGATGTAATATTGGAAATGACATTATGACGGAAAATATTACTCACGTATTTTACGGAGCCGCCATTTGCGACTTCAATCCCTGCATTTGTGGCATTAGTAATCGTTGTTCGTTCAATCGTTGCGGGTTTCGTAGAATCTAAACGGATGGCTTCTTTTGTGATGTCTGTTAATACGCAATCCCGCATAAGCAGACTCGTTTCATAGGACACAATCGCATGGTGTTTCACGTTTCTGAAGGTACACTTGTCCAGTACAATATTATTAGAGGTAAAGAAACCAAGTAATTCAATTGTTAAAGCTAGATTATTTCCATCAAAAATAATGTTTTCAAAGACAATATCGCTTCGGGAAGTAATGTCTACCATGCCTGAAGTGGTTCCTAGCTTGAAAACGGCTCCTTTTGCCCCGATTAAGTGCAATTTACTCACCAAATTTAGTTGGTTGCCGATGAGATATGTTCCTAAAGGAAAGTATAATCTCATTCCCTTATTAGATAGCGAGTCAATAATGTTTTGTATGGCAGCAGAATCATTCGTTACCCCATCCCCTTTTGCAGCCACAAATGGAGCAGGAGGAGCTAATACGTTAATCTCTTTTGTGTCTAGTTTTATCGCTACACCTGCCAATTGCGTCGTTAGATTAGTGACTTCGGACTTGTCTGCTTTACCCGTTAAATCGGCCGAAACCTTGTCCACTTTTCCGTCTACATCCTGGAGTGTTACTGAAAGACCATCGATTCTGTCATTATGATCCTTTGCTTTTGCGTCTAATGTGCGAAAATTCGCGTTAAGTTCTTCAGGTCTAAATGGGTCAGTCCCAACCCAATCGTTCAACTTTAAAAAATCCGTTTTATTTGTCGCCATTACGTAAATCCCCCCTTTTTTATATAATATGGACAAGCCAGCCACGAGGTACCGGCTACTATCCCTTACGCGCCAGCTAAGCCAGCTGATTCTATTTGTTTAACGATTAATTCGAGTACATTTTTCGCATCTTTCTCCGACGATCCGGATCCGTTAATATGAATGCCTCCGAAATTAAATACGTTTCCGCCTTTTCCTTCGTTGTACACTTTCGATTCTTCGGGAGTCAAAACTCGTTCGTCTTTATGGAGTGTCGCTTGATAGCCGTAGTATGGTACACGTGTTAAACCGCTAGCGTGCGCAGCGCCCTTCTTATCCTTGATCATCTCTATTGCCTTTTTTACACCGCAGTCAGCGACTGAAATAATTTGTCGACGGTTTTGGCAATTTGTTTACTGCCGCCTCCGTCTAGCCATTCGATGAACTTATCGAAAATGTCATGGATAACCCACTTCACCTGTCCGAATAAAGTCGTCTTAGCCTGAAACCCTTTGTCATTCCGGATACTATCTATCCAACTACCGATACCTTGTGCCGCGTTGACAAATCCTGTTTAAGCCTAATTTTAAGGAAGACAAACTCCCCTATTTCTTTAAAAAGTATGTTATATAAAATTCACTTAAGTATGGTGATGATTAATTGATAACAATAATAACTGGAATAGACGGTGTTATCTATCATGGACACCCAACTACGATTTACGGACCCTGGCATCAAATAATAAATGGACCATACCCTCATCAAATTGTTATGGGAGGAATCCAATTCCCTTTACAACAAATAAGTCCGTCAATACCTATTGGTGGTTATGGTATCCCTTTTCGCATGGGTATATATTAATAAAACGCCACCCGTTAAGGTGACGCAATGGTTTACGTTATTTAAACACGGAATTTTTACATCGTTTGACAATCCGCTGACTATTCGGCAAAATAGCGTATGTTGGTTATTAAATTTTAAGCCGTAGGACCAACGATCACACTGTCGGTCAATCATGCGCTCAATTAACGCAATGACAATGCGATGACATTAACGAAGACATAACGTAAAGTTTCCTAAACTGTAGGTCGGAGGTTCGAATCCTCTCTGGGACGTAAAACCTTTAAAACACTGATATTATTGCATTTCTGTCGGATATTACTTTCCGGTAAGAGATACTTAATATCAGTGTTTTTTTGTCTGACTGTAAGGCTTGGTTAAATGGAAATAAAGAACACCGCATTGTAGAACGAGGACCTAAAGCTTGGAAAAAGCCCTTCCCAAAAAGGGGCTCTAAGGTGGAATGTTTATAAATTATCTTTTTTACTAGCGCTATTTTTAAGAAGTCGATTTAAAAATCTTTTAGATATTATGTTGACTGATGAAATTATTGTGAAGCCTAAGAAAAATACAACGTATCCCCATAATCCCACGATAGCATCTTGGAATTCCATGTTACCTCTATTAGTAATTGCTTGTTGTATTTCTATTGCAAATACTAAAACTACCATGAATGTAAAAGTATAGAGAAAAGATAGAATTGTGATTCCAAAAGGCATTTTTGATATTAATTTAGACAAAATAAGTACAATAAGAAACACAAAGATGCCGATAATACCCATAATCCAAAAGTGTAAGTCTTTATCATTTAAACCAAGATTTAAATAATTACTTGCATATATTTGAATAAAATCATGGATATTATTTAAAAGGTCAGTAAGCATAAGAATTATTTCTTTCAATTTTATCACCCCTTAACTTCATTGTATTATAGCAATAAAATGGAAGCAAAAAAGAATCACGTCAAGTTGACGTGATCATGGAAGAGATATATCGAACCAAATAGATGTAACATAAAATACCTTTCCCCTTGTATCATTTTTTGAAGGGCATATCAGAAGACGGACTTTTGCAACAAAGAGTTTAGATTTGCTTATTTCATCATTTGTTTCACTAATTCCCTATTGCGCTTCTTAAAGAGATCATTGTGAGAAGAGACCATCCCGATTTTACTTGCGTCTGGCTGAATAAATTGTTTCGCTTTATTTACTGCGTTTGCTGCATCTTGGAATGCACCTGTTATTAAATTAACCTTACCATCATACATAAGGATGTCACCAGCAGCATAAAGCCCCTCTACGGATGATTCACTTACAGAATTACCAGCAATATAATAATTGTCTGCTAGCTTAATATTTAAACTGCTGTTTTCTATTAATGTGGCATCTTGTTCATACCCATGATTAATAATTACTTCATCAATCGGCAAATAAGAAACCTCTCCTGAAACATGGTTTGTCAGTTCTACCATTTCAATAGAATCATGATTGCTGCTGGCAATCAGTTTGGTAATTGAGGTGTGAAATAAACAAACAGCAGAACTTTTCATTAACTGTGTTGCTTGTGCCTCGTGACCTTTTAATGCCTCTTTTCTATACGTCACATAAATCTTTTTGGCAATCGACTCTAACTCATTAGCCCAATCAATGGCCGTATTACCACCCCCTGAGATGATGACGGTTTTATCTTTAAAATGTTTTAACGACTTCACTGTGTAGTTTAAATTTGATACCTCAAATCTCTCCGCGCCTTCTATCTCCAGCTTTTGAGGGGTCAAGATTCCACTTCCGATTGCTACAATGACTGTTTTTGAATAATGCTTCTGTCCGGAGGAAGTCTCTAAGACAAAAATTCCTGCCTCATTACGTGTAATCGACTCAACCTTTTCGTTTAAGACTACTGTTGGATTAAACGTTAATCCCTGAGCAATTAGCTGTTCAATCAATTTTGCTCCTGGAATGGGCGTTTGCCCGCCAACATCCCAGATCATTTTCTCTGGATAAACATGAATTTTCCCACCTAATTGCGGCTGGAATTCTATCAACTTTGTTTTCATTTCTCTAAGTCCGCTATAAAAAGTCGAGTAAAGCCCTGCTGGTCCCCCGCCAATTACGGTCACATCAAATACTTCCTGCTGCTCCATCTTTGCACACTCCCTGCCAAGAAAATCTTTTTATGAAAAATATGTAGTCGATTCATTCACATTTCGAGCATCACGTTTACAGACATGTTCAAAAGGACAAGTTCCACAATCATCTTCGTTGTATACCTCATTAAAACTTGAAGAATTACCTAGAAAATGATTCATCGCCTGCAAATAACGAATGCTTTCTTCAATTTTTTCAGATGTAGGAAAAAATGTATGCTTTTTTCCGTCCAATAAAGTTGTCACTTCAATTCTGTCAGGGATTTTATTTAACACCTTCTTCGAAAATACTGCGATTAAATGGTTATAAAGCATTAGCATGTCTGGTTCTGCCTCGACTAAGTACTTTTTTACAACAATGGAGGAATTGGACCATTCCGCCACATCAATCGTTAAAGAGATATCCATATCTAGTTCTTGTATATTGGATTTAAATTTTTCAAATAAAAATAAAGGTGGGGTTGAATCTGTTTCTATGGTCAAATTTTGCATTAAGTAATCGGTAATTTTAGCTGTTACCGTATAATACTGAATTCTAGATTCAAATATTTGAGGAGATATGTTGATCCAATATCGGTCTACCAATGAAAGAATCTTTGCTGCTGATCGCTGTTCGATCGGGAGTCGAAAATAAGAAAAGACGACATGATTTACAACCTGTTGAACCATATGTCTCCAGTCCTTTGGGAGTTTTTTCTTCTCAATATATTCATAATAAAATTTATACGGACAAGTAATGAAACCTCTTAAATTTTCCTCCGTCATATATTTCATTGCTTTCATATGGCTCTTCATGTCAAAACCCCTCCTATATCATAAATCCAACTCCGCTAATTGATAAATATTATCACTTAACTCTATTTTAATTGATAACGATTATCAATATCAAATGTTTTTTTTATTTTTTAGAATTTTTTTATTAAATTCTCTGTATCTTTCAGTCATATCAACGATTTCCCTATCCTTTCCACATGGATCCTCTAAAAAACTAAAAAATTAGTTATTGACAACAACTAAATCAACCGAATATAGTTATTTATGAAAATGATAATCATTATCATTTACTTACTCTTGTATAAAAGGAGGCCAATAATGGTTCGGTTATATACAGATGATTTAAACATTAGCTATGGTGAACAGTTGATTGTTAAAAATCTCAGTGTGAAAATACCCGATCGAAAAATTACAACTATCGTCGGGTCTAATGGCTGCGGGAAGTCTACATTATTGAAAGCAATCACACGGATAATTTCGCAGCAATCTGGAAGCGTTTTGTTGGATGGGAAAGATATCTCAAAAGAAAATACAAAGATTCTTGCAAAAAAAATGGCCATTCTCCCCCAATCACCTGAAAGTGCTGGTGGGATGTCAGTGGGTGAACTCGTTTCCTATGGCCGCTTCCCCTATCAAAAAGGCTTTGGACGCTTAACGAAAAAAGATTATGAAGTTATTGACTGGGCACTTGAAGTCACAGGTTTACTAGACTTTAAGTTTCGTTCAGTCGATTCCTTATCTGGAGGCCAACGCCAACGAGTTTGGATTGCCATGGCTCTTGCTCAAGAAACGGACATCATTTTTCTGGATGAACCAACCACCTATTTAGATATGGCCCATCAACTGGAAGTACTAGAACTCCTGCAAAAGTTGAACATCGAACAGGATCGAACGATTGTCATGGTCCTTCACGATTTAAATCATGCTGCGCGTTTCTCTGACTATATGATTGCTCTGAAAGAGGGCTACATCATTAAGGCTGGAAATTGTGAGGAGGTAATGACTCACGAGGTTTTAAAAAGGGTGTTTCAAATTGATGCCCAAATTGGAAGAGATCCACGTACAAATAAACTAATGTGTATTACCTATAACTTATTAAAGGGAGAAAATCAAAATGAAAAAACTGCTATACCCGTTTATCCTGCTCTTAGTGTTAATTATTAGTGCCTGCAGTAGCCAGACTTCAGGAAAAGAAGAAAGTAAACCTAAAAAAGAAGAGCAATCAAAAACCATTACATATCAATCAGAAAATGGTCCAATCGAAGTCCCGTCCAACCCAAAACGTGTCATTTTGCTGTCAGGATTCACGGGTAATGTCATCGATTTAGGTGTAAATATCGTTGGAGTTGATGTTTGGTCTAAAAATAACCCCACTTTTAAAGAAGAATTAAAAGATGTTGCTGAAGTATCTGATGAAAACTTAGAAAAAATTATTGAATTAGAACCGGATTTAATTATTGGGTTATCCAATATTAAAAACCTTGATAAATTAAAAGAAATTGCTCCAACTGTAACTTATACATGGGGGAAAGCCGATTATTTAACCCAACACATAGAAATCGGAAAGCTGTTAAATAAAGAGAAAGAAGCCCAAGCTTGGGTTGATGACTTCAAAACACGTGCAAAAACCGTTGGAGACGAAATTCGTTCAAAAATTGGTGAAGATGCAACGGTTTCAGTCATCGAAGCTTATGATAAGGATCTATATGTATTCGGTAATAACTGGGCAAGAGGAACGGAAATCTTATATCAAGCCATGAATTTGAAAATGCCTGATAAGGTGAAGGAAATGGCATTGAAATCTGGCTACTATACGATTTCAGCAGAGGTACTTCCTGAGTATGCCGGGGACTATGTGATACTTAGTAAATATGCTAATGCGGATCACTCATTCCAAGAAACAGAAACGTACAAAAATATTCCAGCGGTTAAAAACAATCGTGTCTTTGAATTAAATGGAAACGGTGCCTCCTTTAGTGACCCAGTTACATTAGATAAGCAATTAGACTTTTTTAAGAAGTCATTTCTCGGAAACTAATAACCTATGAGGGATTCTTATGAAGAATTCCCTCTTCCCTTATTCTAGGAAAGAAAAGATGAGAGACTGATGACAAAAGAAAATTTCCCCTTTGTATATAAAATCATTGCCGGTCTTCTTGTATTTATCGGTATGACGATTGCTGCCTGCGTTTTTGGAGCGGCAGATACGACTATCAAGGATGTCTGGCTGGCGCTTACTTCAAACGTGTCCAACAATGCCACGTTAATGCTCCTTGAAATCCGATTTCCAAGAGCGGTAGCAGCCATTTTTGTTGGTGCCGCACTCGCTGTTTCAGGAGCGATCATGCAAGGACTGACGAGAAATCCACTAGCAGATCCTGGTTTACTTGGATTAACAGCTGGTGCGAATGCGGCACTTGCCATAACCATTGCGTTTATCCCTTCTGCCAATTATTTCAGCTTGACGATCGCTTGTTTTGTGGGAGCTGCTGTTGGAACATTGATGGTTTTTGGTATCGGTTCCATAAAGAAAGGCGGCTTTTCTCCGCTTAGAATTGTTTTAGCTGGAGCAGCGGTCTCTGCCTTCCTTTATGCAGTTGCAGAAGGAATTGGGATTTATTTCAAAGTTTCCAAAAATGTTTCCATGTGGAATTCAGGAGGGATGATTGGGACGTCTTGGAAACAGCTTCAAATCATCGTCCCATTTATTATTATTGGGATACTAGTTTCACTGCTTCTCTCCAGACAACTGACTATTCTTAGTTTAAATGAAGAAGTTGCCGTAGGATTAGGGCAAAAAACAACTCAAATTAAGACAATTCTATTTATAGTGATCATTCTATTAGCTGGTGCATCTGTGGCACTTGTCGGGAATATGGCCTTCATCGGATTAATGGTACCCCATTTGATTCGCGCAATCGTCGGAACGGATTACCGTTTCATCATTCCAATGTCCGCTATTTCTGGAGCCACTTTTATGCTTTTTGCTGATACCCTTGGCCGAACAATTAATGCTCCTTACGAAACACCAATCGTTGCAATAATGGCTGTAATGGGTTTGCCCTTCTTCCTTGTTATTGTCCGTAAAGGAGGAAGAGTATTTTCATGATTCAGCCTACTTTATTAAAAAAACAGCGATTGCTTTTATGTATTTTACTAGGACTCATATTGATTTCAAGTATTATAAGCATGGGTATAGGATACTCCTCCCTATCCTATGACAGACTCATTCCAAGTCTTCTCGGACATGGAACGTTTAAAGAGGATTTTGTATTATTTTCTATCCGCTTACCAAGAATGATTATTACATTGTTAGCAGGGATGGCCTTGGCCTTATCTGGTTCTATTTTACAAGGAATCACAAGAAATGATCTAGCTGACCCTGGTATTATTGGGATAAACTCTGGAGCAGGTGTTGCTATTACCATTTTCTTTTTGTTTTTTCCAATCGAAGCAGGTTCATTTGTTTATGTGCTTCCCCTTGTTGCTTTTTTCGGTGCGATACTAACTGCCGCACTTATCTATCTATTTTCATATAAAAGAAATACTGGCATGCAGCCGGTTAGATTAGTTCTGGTCGGAATTGGTTTTTCGATGGCACTTTCTGGGGTCATGATTGTCCTGATTTCATCTGCCGAACGTGAAAAAGTTGATTTTATTGCTAAATGGTTAGCAGGGAATATTTGGGGTACCGATTGGCCTTTTATTTGGGCATTCTTACCTTGGTTATTGATTCTAATTCCCTACACATTATTCAAAGCTAATCGATTGAATCTTCTCGGACTAAGTGAGCCTGTAGCCATCGGTGTTGGAGTTTCGATTGAAAAGGAACGGATCGTTTTACTAGTAACAGCCGTGGCCCTAGCTGCTTCTGCCGTTTCAGTTACTGGAGGAATTTCCTTTATCGGCTTACTGGCTCCCCATATAGCAAAAGCATTGGTAGGACCTAGAAATCAACTATTTATTCCCCTAGCGATTCTAATAGGCGGTTGGCTCTTACTCATCGCAGATACAATTGGACGGAATTTGATAGAGCCCAATGGTATTCCAGCCGGTATAATGGTTGCCTTAATCGGTGCTCCGTACTTTATGTATTTGTTATTAAAAAAATAAGAAACAATGAATCCAGATATTTAGGTGATCTTCATACCTGCCCAATCTGTATATTTCTGATAAAACAAACAAAAACAGACCTAAAAGGTCTGTTTCTCATTTTATGAATCAATATATTTGAAACTCTTACCCCTCTAATAATAACGAATGTGGATCTTCTAATAATTCTTTTACGGTGGCTAGGAAGCTAACGGCCTCTTTTCCGTCCACAATTCGATGATCGTAAGAAAGGGCAATGTACATCATCGGGCGGTTTTCCATTCGTTCACTATCAATCGCAATTGGTCTTGTTTGGATTTTATGCATACCGAGAATCCCCACTTGCGGGCTATTCAAGATCGGTGTTGACATTAACGAACCGAAAACGCCACCGTTTGTAATCGTAAATGTTCCACCCTGCAAATCATTTAAAGTAAGGGCATTATCACGAGCTTTTTTACCAAGATTACTGATATCTTGTTCAATTTCGGCAAAGTTTTTCTGGTTCGCACCGCGTACAACCGGTACAACCAGCCCCTCTGGTGCTGCAACGGCAATACCGATATCATAAAACTTCTTGATAATCAATTCATCGCCTTGAATTTCAGCATTTAAAAGCGGGAATTGCTTTAAAGCTGAGACTACGGCCTTTGTAAAGAAAGACATGAACCCTAGACGAACACCATGTTTTTCATAAAAGGCATCTTTCCGTTTATTGCGTAAATCCATAACAGCCGACATATCGACTTCGTTAAATGTGGTTAACATCGCAGCTGTATGCTGGACTTCTACTAGTCGTTTAGCAATAGTTTGACGCCGGCGGGACATTTTCACACGTTCTACTGGTTTGTCAAACTCTTCATCTATTTGTTTTACTGCCGGTTTTGGGCTGGACTTTTCCAACTTTGGTTCTTCTTTTACCGCAGGTGAAGGTGTATAGGCTTTTACATCATCTGGTCTAATTCTGCCAAGTGGATCTCGGCTGCTTACTTGGTTTAAATCAATTCCTAGCTCTCTTGCCAATTTTCTTGCCGCTGGTGAAGCAATAGGGCTTGTGGCTTTTGGAAGTTCTGGTTCAGGCTGGGTACTCTTACTCTGTTGATTTAAGGTTTCTACTTTTGCTGTTTTTTCTGGAGCTGCTGGAGCTGCTGGAGCTGCTGGAGCTTCCTGAGTGACTCCCGCAGCCGTATTCTCCTCGATAATAGCAATTACATCGCCTACCTCGACAATATCACCAGGCTCTTTTAAAACCTTTGTGATAACACCTGAGTATTCGGCATTTAATTCAATATTAACTTTATCGGTTTCCAGCTCAACCACACTATCTCCTTTGTTTACTCTATCACCAATATTAATGAGCCATTGTGCAATGGTTCCTTCTGTAATGGATTCTGCCAGTTCTGGTACTTTGATTTCAATCATCTGCTGTATCCTCCTAGGTATGATGTTAAGTCTGCAATTATGTTAGATAATATTATTTTGTCTGATGATGGTTTGTTAGTAATTTACTCGATTTCTTGTTTCTGAGTATCTACTAGACTCTACATAGTACAAAGCCTGTTGGATAATGCGTTCTTGCTCATTCTTATGAACGCTTGGATCGCCGCCTGCCGTGCTTGAACGCTCCTGACGCCCAATGTAACCAACTGTCAGGCTACCGGATGCAAGATCAAATAGAGTAGGGGCAATATAATGCCACGCACCCATATTTTTCGGTTCTTCCTGTACCCATACGATTTCCTTCAAATTTGGGTAACGCTTTATGATGGCTTCTACTTTTTCCTTAGGGAATGGATACAATTGTTCAATTCGAACGATGTGTATCTCTTCTAAGTTTCGATTTTCTTTCATTGAGTCGATTTCTACGGCCAGATCGATGGCCATCTTACCTGTTGTTAGCACTAAACGCTTTACCTTATCTGTCTCTTTTCCAAGGTCTGGCTGTTCCAAAACCGTTTGGAAATGACCTTCGCTTAGAGCAGTACCAGGAGAAGCGACTAACGGGTGACGAAGCAGACTCTTTGGTGTCATAATCACCAATGGCCGAACAAACTCTGATCCTAAGATGGATGCTTGACGACGTAAAATATGAAAATATTGGGCCGCACTTGTCAGGTTGGCAACTGTCCAGTTGTTTTCAGCTGCTAACTGTAAAAAACGTTCAGGACGGGCACTGGAATGCTCCGGACCTTGACCTTCATACCCGTGAGGCAACAGAAGGATAAGCCCTGATTTTTGCCCCCATTTTGCTCTTGCAGATGAAACAAATTGATCATAGAGGGGCTGGGCTGTGTTGGCAAAGTCGCCATATTGTGCTTCCCACATGACAAGTGTTTCTGGTGCAAATACATTATATCCATATTCAAAACCCACAACAGCCGCTTCCGAAAGCGGGCTATTATGAACCGCAAACGATGCTCGAGCTTGCGGAAGATGATGCAGTGGTGAATAGGTTTCATTTGTTTCCGAGTCGTGGAGCACAATGTGTCGCTGCGCAAACGTTCCACGCTCAGAATCTTGGCCAGTGAGACGAATCGGTGTACCATCTTTTAACATCGATGCAAATGCCAGCACTTCTGCTACCGCCCATTCTACTTTACCGTTCTCTTCTAGTGCCTTGTCACGGCGCTCCAGAATTCGCTTTAATTTTGGATAAACATGAAAACCTTCCGGCCATTTTAGCAAATCATGGTTTAATTCACGAAGGGTATCAAGTGGCACGCTTGTTTCCATCGGTGGAATTCCTTTGGAGATCACCCTCGGAACCTCTACTTCTGCAAAGGGTTCACTCTGCTTCTTCTCTGACACTTTTTCATACTCAGCTTGCAACATTTCTTGCACGCTGCGATTGATTTGCTCAACTTCTTTTTGATTGAGAATTCCTCTATTTTGCAATTGATTGGAATACAACGCTCTTACAGTTGGATGGTTCACAATTTTTTTGTATACTTTTGGCTGAGTCACAGCTGGGTCATCCATTTCATTGTGGCCAAATCGACGGTATCCAACCAGATCAATTAAAAAGTCCTTTTGAAATAGAGCTCGGTATTGATAAGCAAGACGAACTGCTGACAAACATGCTTCAGGATCGTCCGCATTGACATGGACAATCGGAATCTCAAATCCTTTTGCTAAGTCACTCGAATATCTCGTCGAACGAGAATCGTGGCTATCTGTTGTAAATCCGACCATGTTGTTGGCAATGATATGGATGGTTCCACCTGTTCGATAGCCCTTTAACCCACTTAAATTTAAGGTCTCCGCTACAATTCCCTGGCCCGGAAAGGCTGCATCGCCATGGACCAAAATCGCAAACGCCCTCTTAACATCCTGCTTAGGGTAGCCGGCATTCCTTCGTTCTTCTTGGGCTGCTCTTGCAAAACCTTCGACAACCGGATCGACAAATTCAAGATGACTCGGATTATTGGCTAAAGTAATACGTGCGCGAACGTTACCAGGACCTTCCATGAATCGATTGCGTCCTAAATGGTATTTCACATCACCAGTCCAGCCCTCACTAATGTCGACTAAATCTTCTGACGGACCCTGTTGTTTGGCGGATGAATGCTGAAATTCAGAGAACATCTTACTGTAAGGTTTGTTTAATACATGTGCAAGGACACTTAAACGGCCGCGATGAGCCATTCCAATCACGACATTATGTGCTCCTTCCCCGACACCTTCATGCACCGCTTCATTCAGCATGGGAACAAGCATGTCAACCCCTTCAACAGAAAATCGCTTTTGACCAACAAATGTTTTATGCAAAAATTGTTCAAAACCCTCAACCTCAGTCAAAGACTGTAACAAGTTCGTTTGTTCTTCTTTAGATAAAGAGCGATGCAAGGAACCGGTCTCCACCATTTGAGTGAGCCATACTCGTTCATCCATATGTTGGACGTGGTTAAATTCATAGGCTAGTGTGGAGGTATAGATACTCTTTAAATGGTTGATCGCATCCGATGCGGTTTGAATGTCATCAGGTGCCTCCTCCCAAACAAGTTTAGCTGGAATCGCTTTCAAATCTTGTTCACTTACCCCATGTTTTTCTGGATGAAACAACTCTTGATTTTGGTGATTCACCTCTAATGGGTTCATGTTTGCCGCTAAATGACCATTTGAACGAATGTCTTCAAGCAGTTTTACCACTTTGAGTACTTTCTGTATATTTACGGAATCATTAGGTTTGATAGATTCTTTATTGAAGGTTTCTTCGGTATCTCTTGACTCAAAAGACAAAGGTGAACCCCATTTAATAAAAAGTTCTTTTAATTTTGGATCAATGGAGTCTTCTCCGTTCGTGTACCGTTCATATTGTTCGATTACATAGCCAAGGTTTGGACCATTGAATTTTCTCCACGGATTTGGTTGGTTTTTCTGTACTCCCATTCACAATTCCCCCATTGTTGTGTTACTTTATATGTCTTGATTCGGATTATTTAGTGAAGTTATAATTAATTGCTTAAGGTTAAGGATAATGTAATAATTGAAATAAATAAAATGCTAAAAAATTATATTAACCTATAAAAAATATTTATATCAGATAGATGGGAGGAAAAATGGATTACCGTGACTGGGAAATACTAAAGGTGCTTTATCATCAAAAGAATCTAACAAAAACAGCTCGCCTCTTATTTCTTACTCAACCCGCATTAACGACTCGATTAAAGCATATGCAGGAAGAACTGGGTGTTAAAATCGTAACCCGTGAAAGCAGGGGAGTGCATTTTACCCCACAAGGAGAATATCTTGTTCATTGTGCTGAAGAGGCCCTTGCTCATTATGAAAGGATTAAAGAAAGTGTCCAAAATATGAGTAATAACGAAAGCGATGAAGTGGTAGGTACGTTGAAATTGGGGGTTTCTAATTTTTTCGCTAATTATGAACTTCCCTTCGTTTTGAAACTATTTAAAATGCAATATCCACATGTGGAATTCAAAGTAACTACGGGATGGAGCAGAGACGTAACTCAACTTATTCACAATAAGGACGTCCATATCGGCTTTGTGCGGGGAGATTATGGCTGGCGGGGATTATCGAAACATCAATTATTTGAGGAAACCATCTGCATTGCTTCAAAAAATGAGTTTGATATTAAGGATCTTCCTCGTCTTCCTAGAATCGAATATAGAGGGGATTATTTATTAAAATCAGTCATTGATCATTGGTGGGCTGAAAATTATGCACAAGCCCCTTTTATAAGTATAGAAGTAGATCAAGTAGACCCTTGTAAGGAAATGGTTATAAATGGTTTAGGCTATGGCATTTTGTCTAGCAGAGTACTCAAAGGGATAGAAGACTTATACAAAATCCACTTAAAAGATCAAGAAGGAAATCCAATTTTGCGGAGAACGTGGATGTATTACCATAAAGAAGCTCTGGAATGGAATGTTGTTAAGGCGTTTGTAAATTTTATCGAAAAATTCGATTGGAAAGATAATTAAATTTAACACTGAAGAGGAAAAGGGTAACGTAGTCACTTAGACGTTACCCTTTTCTATGCTGCTCCCGCTGACGATTAAGGGAGTTTACTTTGTATATTTGGAAATCCTAAAGTGGGATGACTCTTTACATTGCAGCTTTATTTGACCCTGTAGAAACGACAGTTTTAACCGATGGCATATTTGCAATAAATACGCCGAGTAATACCAAAATACCACCGATGATTTGATTATGTGAGATATGATTTCCTAAAATAAAATGGGAGGCAAGGATGGCAACAAATGGCTGGATATTCATGAACATCGAAGCTGTACCCGCGCCAACTTTAGCTACGCCTTTATTCCACCAAAAGCCGGCAACTCCTTGAGCGCAAATCCCAGCAGAAATTAACAATATCCACATGAAAAGAGAATGGCTGATCACAGAGCCGCTCACCAAATTTTCTACTCCGGCAGCAGGAATCATCAGTACACTTCCTAGCACGGTCGAGTAAACGGTAATATTAAATGTGTTCATGGTTCTCGCTAAACCCCGGATAAATAATATACTAATCGAGAGGCACAGCATGGCGATTAGTATATTTAAATCTCCCCATGATATTCCCAAACCGCCATTTGCAACTCCAATAATGGAAAAAACACCGATTAAACTAATAATGGCTCCTGCCGATTTTTTAATCGTAAACTTTACCTTAAAGATGATTCGTTCCAATAAAATTGTGGCTATTGGTGCCAAGGAAATAATTAATGAAGCGTTAGCCGGTGTTGTATGATGGAGACCAGTAAAGTAAAAGGTTTGATTTAACAGGGTTCCAAATATTCCAACACAAACTAAGATTTTCCACTCTGAAATGGTTGGACGCTTCATTCCTTTATGAATCAAGGCAACGATAATCAAAAAAAGTGAGGTAAAACAAATTCGAACGGTTGATAAAAAAACAGGTGAAAAGTCTTGTAGCAAATAGGCACTAATCGGATAATTAAAACCCCACAAAACAGAAACCAAAAAGAGACTAATAAAAGCTTTTAACATACTACTAGACATTTTACTTAGACAACCCTTCTAGGATGTTTTTGTTGGCAACTTTAAATAGTATAGCATGGTATTTCGCTTATCGAAAGAATTATCTATTGGAATTTCCCTGGATTTATCTTAAGTAAAAAGGGGCAACGAACACATATGCAGTGTTCATCACCCCTTTAATATCGCATATTAGAATTTTCTTTTTACTAATTTATGTTTACCCGCGTAGATATAAGATTCCATGAATTGATTTTCAGGATAGGTGCTAGGATAAACACCATTATTAATCAATATTGAAAGACCGCTATCATTTGAAATAGCGGTCTTTTGTTTATTTTTCTAACGTTATTACTTGATATAATTCATTGCGGTCAATGTTGCTGCCAGTAAATTCATGGGTCAACCTCCCATACTCATTAAAAATAAACGTTTTGTTGTCATGTACCACTTCGGAGCCGTTGTTTTTGAAATGTTCACCTAGTGAGTCTGCCATGTTTTGAATCTGCTTCTTATCTCCTGTCAACATTTTCAGGTAAGACAGATCGAAATTCATCTTCATTGCGTGTTCTTTCATGGCTTCAGGTGTATCATTTTTGGGGTCGAGCGAAACAGAAACAAGTAAAATATGATCTGTTTTGTTTCCTTTCAATTTTAGATCCTGCTGCAAGTTGCTGAAATTCGCTAATAAAATTGGACAAGCATTCGGATCAAGACAATTTATATACGTAAACGTCATTATAACAGTTTTTCCAATAAAATCCTGTTTTGTGACAGAGCGTCCATTCTCGTCGATTAACCTAAAATCAGGTAAGGTTACCTCTTTTGTTACTTTATGGGCATTCTCCAATGTCTTTGCATCGACAGTAAATGGCTTTTCGTCCACAACCGTTTGCTCATCGTTTTCTACTTTAATAGAAGCAACCCACTCACCGTTCATCGCTAAACTAGCGGTTCCAATATATTTGCCAGCGCCTATTTCTTCCACTGTAACTGGAGTTGTTCCATGATCCATATTTTTCATATTTAATTCGGCACTCACCTTGGCACCTTCGACCGGATTTCCCTGTTTATCTTCTACCGTAAATTGCATCGCATATATTTTGCTCAGAGTAAATGTTTTTGGTGTGGTAAGTTTCACCTTCATATTATTGGATGTCCCACAGCCCGCAATAAATAACATCAAAAGACTAATTATGAAGACAGAAATTCTTTTCATTTTACCCAACCTCTCAGCTAGATGTTTTTATATCTCAACTCCCTTCCACTATATACTACATTCAACTTTATATCTGTGAAGTTTTATACATTATCACTTCTTCTTCGATGGTTACCAATTTCCGAACAAATAAAACCCATTTGCCGTCAATCATTACGTGGCGAATTTGGTCTTCCTTTGTTTCAACTATCAAGTTATGTACGATTGAGGAAAAATCAGATTCATGAATAGTAGGAATGAATGGGTCTCTTTTTATAAATACAAGGTACAATAATTCATTTATTTTCGGTGATAACTTTGGATATATTTTCAAAATTAATAGATTTTTAGTCTTTCTTTTTCAACCACTTCTACCTTAGATAGTATCGGTCTGTCGTTCCGCCGATCGACATGTACTTGGAGATTGAAAAATTCTGTAAGTTTCTGACTAGATATCAATTTCTTTGTCTCACCATCTGCAAAAACTTTTCCCTTTTTTAATAATAAGGTTTTGGTGAAAACAGGCAGGATTTCTTCAACATGATGTGTTACATAGATCAATGTCGGACCATCTGGATTTTCTGCGATTGTTTCAATCGATTCTAACAGTTGTTCGCGCGCGATAAAATCTAATCCGTTTGTCGGCTCATCAAGAATGAGCAAAGCCGGGTCAGCCATAAGTGCACGTGCAATTAAGACGCGCTGCTTTTCCCCTTGTGATAATTTAACGTAATTTCGGTTTGCATAATGAAGGCAACCAAGTGTCTCCAAAAGTTTTACGGCCTTTTCTCTCATGGCATCTGTCGGTTCTTCATACAGACCAATAGAGGCGAAGGCCCCGCTCAAGACAACCTCAAATGCATTGTCGTCTTGATGGAATTTTTCTTGTAGTGAGGATGATACAAATCCGATCTTTTTACGCAATTTCTCACTTAGATAAGTCTTCCCAAATTCCATGCCAAGAACAGTAACTTTCCCTTTTGTAGGAAAATAATAAGCATTTAATAGATTTAAGATGGCGGTTTTCCCTGAACCATTTAAGCCAAATAATACCCAATGTTCGCCTCTATTAATCTTCCAATTCACATCTTGTAAAATCCAATTTCCTTCCCGTAATAATGAAACATTTTCAAGTTGTAATACCATTATTAATACTCCTTATCTCTTTTTTTGTAAGGCTCTGTTAAACTTGCCTGTTGATTTCCCCTCCAGGCGCGTGCGGTTCGCGGGCGGTACGTTGAGCTTCCTCGGCGCTGCTCTCCTGCGGGGTCTCCCCTTCGCCGTCCTCCCGCAGGAGTCTTCGCACCTGGAACGTAGATCAACAGGGTACCAAAATCAAAAATAAGCTTTAACATAGCCTTTTAAATAAATATTTAGTATTTCTATTGTAACAAATTTTCAGAAAATAAAAAAATAAGTCCTACCTGGAGGACTTACATCGTTTTTCTTAAACTAATACTTTTTTCAATTTTTCCGTAAGCGCTGGGATTACCGACTTGTAATCAGCAATTACGCCGAGATTAGCTCGTTTAAAAATAGGTGCCTCTGAATCTGTATTGATTGCAACAACGGTCTTCGCATTGGTAATGCCTGCCAGATGTTGACTGGCACCAGAAATTCCTACTGCGATATAAAGGTCTGGCGCAACAACGGCCCCCGTTTGACCTACCTGCAGGTTAGAGGGAACCCAGCCAGCGTCACATGCGGCCCTTGAGGCACCGACAGTCCCACCTAATAATTCTACAAGGGACTGCAGATCTTGAAAACCATCCGGTCCGCCCAGACCACGCCCGCCAGCGACAATAATAGCTGCATCCTCAAGACGGATGTCGGACAAAGCTGATTGAATCTTTACCACCAACTTCGATAAAATAATTTCCTCTGGAATAGAGTAATCAACTGAAATGATTTCACCTGTTCGTGTTGAATCAGGGATAGCTAGTTCCTGACTCTTTTGACGAATACCAACAACCACCTTTGGTCGTGTGGTTGAATACTCCCCATATGCCTTATCACCATAAATAGGCCGGACCCAAGTAAGCATTGTGGACTCGGTCCTAAAGTCAGTTACTTCTGTTATCGCAGATGCACCAATGCTCGTGGCTAGTCGACCAACAAGATCTTTCCCCATTCGATCAAAGGAAAGGATCAGCATATCGGCATCAGATTGTTGGAATACCGTTAATAGACTATCCACAAACAAGTCAACCTGATACTCTGCAAAGAGCGGATTTGTAATGGTATATACTTTGCTAGCCCCACAGGCAATTGCTTCCATAGCACCAGGCGTACTCGAAGGTCCAACCATGACAGCTTCGACACTCCCAGCGGTGGCATTTGCCAATCGACTGCCGAATGCCAGTGCTTCCTTGGTACCCGAGGTGAGCGATTCTTGATGTTGATTTGCAAAGATAAGTATTTTGGACATAAGATTACGTACCTCCTATAAAATCTTGAGTGCCAAGAGTTTGTCAGTCAATTCAGCTGCTAGCTCTGCACCATCACTGCCCTCGACGATCTCACAATTGACCTCTCTATTAAGGACGTAGGCCCGTTCTAATATTACCCCGGGTTGGCACCGCTCATTATCTAAGTCAAGATCGTCTGCTTCAAATTCCGTGATTGGCTTGCTCCTCGCAAGGCGAATATCCTTGACCTTTGGGAGGCGAGGAACGTTTGTCTCTGAACTAATTATGGTGAAAACGGCTGGATAGGGAACGCTCATTATCGTATATCCGCCTTCTGCTTCACAAGTAGATTTCACAATTTTGTCATCTAATTCAAGTTCAGAGACGAGTGTCAAACAGGGGATGCCGAGTTCTTCGGCGAGAACCGGCCCAACCAGCCCCTCTTCAATATCGCTTGCTTGATAGCCTGTCAGTACAAGCTCTGCACCACCAAGGGTTTTGATTGTTTGCGCAAGGATATGGCCAACTGCCTGACCATCGAGATTTTCCCACTCCTCATCCCAGACACGTACGGCAGCATTTGCCGTGAACGAAAGGGCTTTTCTGAGTACCACCTCAGATGATTCATCCCCCAGGCAGACGGCAGTCACCGTAGCACCTGGTGTTTTATCACGAAGTTGAATAGCCAATTCAAGCGCATTTTCGGCAAAGGAGTCTACTACCATGTCGTTGTCTCCGCTCACCGGACGATTAGTCTCAGGGTCAATTTGAAAGTAACGTGGTGTAATTTCCGGATCAAGCACATGCTTTAGGCATACGACGATATGCATCACTAGTTCACCTCTAGTTTTTTTTATTTGTTTACCCTTTTACTTCTGCACCTGCTCGTACTGCCAATCCTCGTTCCTTTTGCGGATTAGGGAAGGGCTCAAGTCCATACATCTCGCGCAGTCTTGCAACGGCTTCGGCTGGGGGTTTTGAATTGTAGTAGCCGCGGCGGGTCATATAAACTCCGGATACCCGCTTGAGATCCGCCAATGATTCACACATCTTAATCCCAGCGCCAAAAGAGTCTACCACAGGTACGTCCCCAATCCTAGAAATCCCAAATGTGGCGAGGAATACGTTCATCGGTCCTTCACCTGGGACAATCACATCCGCACCTTGGGCAATCGCTGTCTCGGCAGCTCTTTGAAAAGCAGCCATGACCTGTTCAGGGTTATGAAAGCCTGCAAGCACATCATCAAAGCCTGACTCAAGCGGAACAATTGGTCCAAGTTTCTCACCGAGACCATAGCGTGCAGCGTTTTGTCTAAGTTCATCTGCCAAAGGTGTCAAAAAGTTAACCACTCCGATTCGGTCTCCGAGCATCGAAGCCATATGGAAGGAGGCTTGCCCATAACCCACCACTGGTATATCGACTAACGTCCGGGCCTCCAATAGACCCACATCTGGAATAGTCCCGATAAACATCGCATCATATCCTGCCGCTTCAGCCATCAGGGCAGCGCGAACGAACTGCTCACGGTGCAGATTTTGCAAGTAGGAGTGAGTAATAAAATGACCGGGATAATGGGTGGGATACGTCTCTTCCGACATCCCATGCAAAACGACCTCCACGTCTGGGCGTGCTATTTTTTTCAAGTGGTTCATGATGGCATCCCTATATTGGGGTACCCTGTCAATCGTGGTTAAGCTTTGATGCCAGATTTTCATTACAGTTACCTCCTTTTTTTGTATTTTTTATAGAGAAACTATTAATATACGCGATGAATTGATGAATTTTACTAGCTTATCATCACGTTTTCCGGGTAGTTCGGTGGATTTTTCTGGTCTTTCGGTAATTTTTTTAAGTTTAATCGGCGAATTTTTGTGTTCTATCAGCGGATTTTCTGGTTCTATCAGCGAATTCTCTAGTTCTATCGGCGAATCCAAATTTTACGGGCGAATTCTTCAATATTACGGGCGAATTCTCCGATTTTACGAGCGCATCCACCCTTTCAATGAGCGAATTCTACAATTCTATGAGCGAATCCTATTCCAAGCACTCTCGCAATCCACCAATTATTTGACTTTTACCTCTTTCAAAGCCTCTTGGACGGCAATCCGCCCGAATACTGCACACTTTCCTAAAGAACTCCCGGTCATATACCCTGCCCCGTGAAATCCGCCTGTTACTTCCCCGGCAGCATACAATCCTAAAATAGGCTCGCCGAAAGAATTGACCACCTGTGCGGCTGAGTTCACTGACACTCCTGCATATGTTCCAAGCATAGCAACAGTTGACTCAAATGCATAAAATGGAGCTTTTTCGATCGGCGTTGGTTTTCCATAGTTATGGGTTAATGTCTTCCTGCCGAAGTCAGGATCTATTCCATCCTGAACCCCTTGATTGTATGTGGAAATCGTTTCTTCCAAGACTTCCAGTGGTACATCAATACAGTCAGCCAATTCCTCCAATGTGTCGGCCTGATAGAGTAGACGGCGGCGTTTAAGTAATTCAAAATCATAAAGAGGGTCATCATGGACGCTCTTGCCCATAACGGTTTGGTCCCAAACCTGAAAGGTCACACAATCTGGCTGCTCGAAAGCGGCCTTTCCCAATAATTTATAGGAGATCGACTCGTTAACGAATCTTTTACCAAATTGGTTGACCATGATCGCTCCCTTATAGAAGGCTAACCCTTGCGACTTAACAGGTCCTGCAGCACTCGGATGAAAACCGTACGTCCCGTTCAAGTAAGGTAAATCCTTTAGCCAGGCCCCATGTTCACATGCCATTCGGATTCCGTCTCCATGATTACCACGTCCTCCAATTCTTAACGCTCCCTTTAACTGGGGTGCAAACTCCTCTAGAAGTCCCTCACTTTTGGCGAACCCACCTGAAGCAATAACGATTCCCTTTGTTGCCTGTACAAAAAGTTCTTTTCCATCAACCTCATATAAAACACGATCAATCCATCCCTCCTTATTTTTAAAAAGCCGTCTTGCAGGGGCATTAAAAAGGATTTTCACGTTTGGCAACTGCTTCAACCGTCTGTACAGTGTCTGAATTGCTTGATGTGGGTCAATAATGTGTCCCCGGGGAACACTGTGACCGCTAACCGCTTCGAGGGAGCGAAATTCTACCCCGTATTCAATCAGCCATTTATATGTCTCAAATTGACGCTGACCATACGCCGTGACAAGTGCCGGATCGTTAACACCACCGCCAACCTCGTTCATGTCATCCATTAGCGATTCAATCGAATCGATTATTCCCGCCTTTTCTTGTATGTCTGTTCCAGCGAATGCCATATACCCTGAGCTAAGGACTGTACTGCCGCCCAGTTCATCCTGCTTTTCAAGGAGCAAGACGTGTGCACCCGCTTCACCTGCCTCCACGGCTGCACACATACCTGCCAATCCGCCGCCTAAAATAACCAAATCATAGGTTTTCATTGATTATCACACCCTTTTACTCGAGGTTATTTAACACTTCTAATGCAGCCTGGCAAACTTGCATATCATGGGTATAATGTCCACCGCTTACCCCTACACCGCCAATCAGTTCGTTATTGATTTTAATTGGATAGCCCCCGCCAAAAATAATCAGTCTTGGCGTGTGAACAATACCATGCAGCAATGGTGGATCATCCTTTAGTCTGTCGTACCATTCGTGAGTTGCCCTATTATAGGTAGCCGCAGAAAATGCTTTATTTTGTGAGATTTCCAGACTTAATACAGGTGCACCATCCATAGCAGCAAATGCTTTTAAATTCCCAACACGGTCGACAATTGTAATGCTAAACGGCATTCCTAATTCTCCTCCCTTTACTAAGGCGGCCTCAAGCATTTTATCAGCAAGTGCTAGACTAATATTTTTTGATTCAATAGCTGGAATAAATTTTGTCATGTAAGTATCCCCTTTCAACTTTTCGAATAATGGATTTCTTATAAATTTACTGGTCGGCCGCTTCCAAATGCTTCAATTGCGGTAGCAGTCACTGCGACACTTTTTGGCAAACATAAATCGACAATAACATTCGCAAGATCTCGTGGATGTAACCAATTGTCTTTATTTACATCTGGGGCTAGATCGTTCATCATCTTTGTTACAACAGGACCAGGACAAACTGCGTTCACTCTAATTTTGTAAGGCTTTAATTCTTCCCCTAATGCTTTAGAAAATCCGATGACTGCATATTTTGAAGTAATGTATGCACTGCGGTCAGGACCGCCCTTCGTTCCCCAAATCGAAGACAAATTAATAATTATACCGTTTTTCTTGTCCAGCATTTGCGGGACCACAGCACGAGTACATAAATAGACACCACGAATGTTTACATCTTGGACAAAGTCCCATTCCTTAACCGTTGTTTCACTAAACGGTTTAAGGAGCATCACACCGGCATTATTGATTAAAATATCAACCTGGCCTAAAGTTTCCTGGGTTCCTTGAACCACTCGATTGACGTCATCTTCTGAGCGAACATCTCCGGAAAAAGCAATCGCCTTACCTCCGAGTTGATCATTTATATAAAGAGCTGTTTCCCTGCTTTCCAATTCATTGTCAGAAAAAACGGCTACTTTAGCACCTTGTTTCGCCAAGAGGATACTGGTTTCTCTGCCTATCCCCCTGCCGCCCCCAGTCACTAGGGCTACTTTGTTTTTTAACTCCAAGTCCTCTCTTCCTTTCCATCTAAACTTTTAGTTTCTTAGAATCGGTTACGAAAGCTACAGCATGATCGCCTGCTCGGCGGCCAAAAACTAGCCCCCTTAGCACAGATGTCCCGCCTGGATATTTCCCGTAATATAGACCAGCTGTTTCACCGACTGCATACAAGCCCGGAATCGGATCATGATCTTGGGATAAAACTCGCCCATTGATGTCAGTCGCTAATCCGCCATTCGTGAACACATTGGAGCAGACAATTGGATAGGCAATAAACGGGGCCTTATCAATTGGAATGGCCCAATTGGACTTTGGCGGTGTAATTCCGATTGCCTGTTTACCATCCTTTTTATCCCACTGGAATTCACCAGGCTGAACAGCCGCATTAAAGGATTCTACTGTGGCTTTTAATGGTTCCACAGGGACACCAATCTTCTCTGCCAATTCCTCGAGCGTATCGGCAACAATAGCTGGTTTATCCGTCTCCACAGCCCGTTCATAGTTTGGAATTTCATACATCTTTTGATCACCAATCATGTACGCAATATGACCAGGGAGATCGTGGAATATTGTCCTGGCAACTTCTTCATATTGTTCGTCGACTGTTGTTTTTCCCTCATCAACAAACCGTTTGCCATCTTGATCGACTAAAATAAAATATGGATAGGTCATAACAGCAGCTTCTTCTCGCTTACTTCTTGGATCGACCGGTTCCGCATGGAATGAGTCGAACTGTCCTGCTGTCTTTGCCCCGATCTCCATCGCCATTCGAATTCCTTCACCTTTATTAAATAAACCACCCTCTGCAACCGTCCGGATCTTATGTGCATCCCTGCCAATATACTGGGCCATCATTTCTTGATTCCCCTGGAATCCGCCCGAGGCTAACACCACCGCTCCAACCTTTAATTGCAGAGAGGTTCCACCTTTGACTCGCACCAATAATCCATCGACTGCTCCCTCATCATCAAGAAGTAATTTCCAAGCTGTTGCCTCGTAAATAATCTCTACGCCAAGCCCACCTGCACGGCGCGCTAGTGTGTCAACAATGGCACGCCCCCCGCCCACTGGCAGCAATCGGGGCCTTGATGCTGTTAAAAACATCGTAGGCAGGTAATCAAAATCTACTCCTTTTTCCTGTACCCAGCGAAGTGTGTTCCCTGCATCTTTGGCGAGAGTTTCTATGTACTCCCGATCGGAATAGTTGTCTGAAAAGGCAATCATGTCCTCTACAAAGTTATCAGCAACTTCATCGAGATTTTTCATCCTCATATAGGAGGCGGTCCAACGGGAATTTCCACCCCGATGGTCGTAATCTGCACGTTCTAAAATGCCGATTTTTAACTTTTTATTTGATTTTTTTGCACTTTCGGCGGCAGATAATGCTGCTGTGGTGCCGGCAACTCCACAACCAATTACTACAATGTCATAATCTACTTCTCTTCCCACTTCTATGTCCCCCTCTTTACTTGTTTATTAATGACTGATTTTCTGAATACTTCTTTTCCCATTCTTTAATCTGGTTAAGTTTAAAGAGTGATTGCCGCTCTTCCCAAGTACAGATCAAATTGTGAACATGTTCTTGTGATCCTTCTGTTTTTAATATTTTTAAAGACTCGGTGATTCCCTTGATAGCTGAGCGAAGAACCGTATTTGCGCAAAGCATAATCTTAAAGCCCATTTCTTCTGCTTCTTTTAATGTAATAAGTGGAGTTTTACCACCTTCCACGAGATTAATTACCTGTGGGATTCCTGTTAAGGAACTGGTAATTTGTTTTAATTGCTCGATGGTAGTCGGCGCTTCAACAAAAATAATATCCGCACCTGCTTCCGCATAGGCATTTGCCCTTTCCAATGCATCTTCCATCCCATTTAGGGCCAATGCATCCGTACGGGCGATTATGGCTAAATTTTCATCTTTCCTGGTATCCACTGCTGCTTTGATTTTCCCGACCATTTCTTCCTTGGAAATCACATCTTTCCCATTGAAATGACCGCACTTTTTAGGTGAAACCTGGTCCTCCAGTTGGATCGCAGCTACACCAGCTCGTTCAAACTCACGAACGGTCCGGATAACGTTGATTGCGTTGCCAAAGCCAGTATCGGCATCGACGACAATCGGAATCGTCGTAACATCGGCCATACGAGTTACAATATCAACGACTTCTTTTAAGGAGGTCAGGCCTACGTCTGCCCAGCCTAATTGGGCATTCGATATTCCGGCACCAGTTGCGTAGATTGCGTGAAAACCGATTTCTTCTATTAATCTTGCAGACATGGCATCGAAGGCACCGGGTAAAATAAACGCCCCGGGTTGATGCAATAGATTTTGAAATTCCTTCGTTTTATTCACTTTTTACAGCCTCCTCTTAACATACGGTTCATCCGATATGAACAAATCCTTGAAACCAATTATCTTTATACAAAGAATCATTCCTATTCCCGTGGATTCGCTCGTGCCATACTATTGAAAGAATTTCATTATGCATAGCTGCAAATTCTAAATCAGATCTTTGAGGTATTAAATGTTTTTCTTTCGTTACTTTCATTTCCATCACATGTGATTGAAAAGCCCCTTTTACTGTGACGACATACCTCCCAGGAGCAGGTAATGTATAGTGAGGCCTTACTTTAAGTGTGCTTCCATCCCAATCACATGCCATTTCGTAGGGGCGCCCTAAAAATGCTGGTAACTCCTCGACATTCCCACTGGCTAATTTTTCTCGTATACAAGTCGAACTTATTTTCTCCCCTTGATATTCCACTTTATTGACTTTCGTTACCCCCAGGACACTGCCTGAATCGTTTTTCAAGCGGTCCATACGGCCTTCACCACGAAAACCATAGGTATAATCAAAACCGGCCACTGCATGGACTACACCTAGTGCAACTAAATATTTAGCAGTAAACTTTTCAGGGGAAAGCGCCGCGAATTCTTTGTCAAATTCGACAATATAGAAAATGTCGACACCCAGTTCACTAAAGATTCTTTCCTTATCAGAAAGCGGCATTAAATAGTCAATCTGTGTTTTTCCATTGGATAAAACCGATTTCGGATGTGGAAAGAAACTCATCACAGATAATGGTATATTCATTTCACTTGCTTTCTGAAAAGCGGTTTTAATCACTTCACGGTGTCCATTATGAATACCATCAAAAAATCCTAGGGCCATTACACTGGGTGTAGCATTTTGTTGAAAGTCCGCTAGATTTTCAGGATTCAAATAAAATGTCTCCATGCAGCTCCCTCCTTTATCGCCTATTTTTTATTAAATATTTTTCGTATTACTGGAAAGACCGCATAATACACGTCCGAAGTTTTCTTTTGAAGTAATAGGTGATACTGTTCTGTGCGTATAAAGTGCTGAAAAATCACGGCCAATTCTCTGCATCGGATTCCCATTTCCTACATAGGCGGATCCTGTTGCAAGAATTAATATATCAATCGCTTCTTTACAGGATTGAACCGCATATCCGATATTCGCCAATGCCTTTACTCTTTCAAATTTACTCATATACTCTCCACTTGCAGCACAGGAGTCAAGCCGATCCGCTACTTGATAAAAGTGCATGGCAGCGGTTTCAATTTTTAGCGCTGCATTCGCTGCTTGATGATGTGTAGTAACGGCATCGCTTAGGAATTCCACTCCTAAATTTGCCGCTCTCCGGTTTGGTAATTTTTCCATGAAAAATTCTAAAGCTGCCTTTGCCATTCCTAGTCCAGGGACACCGATAGACATCGCTAATGCCGGAAAGAGTGCTGTATTATAAAGGGGAATATCACGAAAATGATTAGATTGGAATTTCCCGTCAATGGCGCCTGTGAAGGACACAACTCTGTGGTGAGGAACAAACACATCTTTCATGTTAATACTGTTGCTTCCTGTACCGCGGAGTCCCATTACATGCCAATCGTCAGCAATATCCACTTCACTCATTGGTAAAGTGATTAAGCCTTGGTCCACGATGTTTCCATCTTCATCAACAATCGGCATTCCGAAATATCCCCAGGTTGCATGGAGGGAACCAGAGCAAAATGGCCAATAACCTTCTTCAATGAAGTAACCGCCTTTAACCTTTTTCACCTTAATTTTTCTTGGTTCAAATACACCTGAAAAAACAATATCATCACTAGAACCGTAAATTTCATCATGTGTTTTTTCAGAAAAGGATTCAGAGATCATTAACTCACGAAGACAACATAGAGCAACGATCCAGCCGGTTGAACCACAGCCTCGTGAAATTTCCGTCACAATATCCGTATACGTTCTCATATTAGTTTGATAACCACCATATTTTTGGGACCGAAGAATATAGAATAGACCAGACTCTTTTAATTCTTTAATTGTCGCTTCTGGAATTCTCTGAATCTCCTCTGTTTCTTTTGCTCGTTCACGTAATCTTGGGACCATAGCTCGTGCCTTTTCAACAAGTTCTGTTTGGACATCTAAAATTGCACTTGTCACCATTCCATCTCTTCCCTTCCAATTTGATTTTATTTATATATCTGCTTATATAGTGAATGTTGATTTCTTACATAAATATTAGAAAATTCGGTAACTTCAATCTAGAGTAAAAATCGTTTGAGTTAACGTAGATTTTAGATAGTTTTTATTGGTTTTTTCGTGCCTATAAAGTTTTGAATGGAATCTTGTCTTTCATTTTTCGGCATTTATCCATAAAAAAACACCTAAATCGCTTTAGGTGTCAGGACTTACGGATAGACTAGTCTTTACTCTCGGATAACTTCCCTATACTCTTGGATAGCATTCCTTTACTCTCGGATAGCATTCCTTTACTCTCGAAAAGCCTCCTGACCTTAGTATCTAAGTGCATTCGACTCTAAACCGGCTAGAACTCGACCGTAGTTTTCTTTTGTAATGGTTGGTGAGAGGGAGCGGTGCGAATACAAAGTCCAAAAATCACGGAAAATTCTTTGCAAGGGGTGACCTTCATAAACAAAACCTGAGCCACTGGCCAGCATCAAGATATCAAGAGCCTCTTTACACATCTGATTAGCGTACCCTATATCCGCCAAGGTCTTGACCCTTGCATGACGGTCCATGTGTTTCCCGCTTGACGCCCACGTATCAAGATCATCCACCACACGATAATAATGCATTTCAGCGGTATCAATTTTTAAAGTAGCATCTGCCAGTAAGAGATGGGTACTGGTTGCATCTTTTGAATATTCAACCCCTATATGGCTAGCTCGTCGATTTGGCAAGAATTCCTGGAAGAAATCCATAGCTGCTTTCACCAACCCTAAACCAGGTAGTCCTAATGATAAAATTAGACTAGGAAAGAGTGCCGTATTATATAAGGGGATATCACGAAAATGTTGAGAATTAAAATTTCCGTTCAACACTTCAGAAAATGATACACAACGATGTTCTGGAATAAAAACATTGTTCATTTTAACACTGTTAGAGCCTGTGCCCTTTAAGCCCATCGTATACCAGTCATCCATAATGTCGAGTTCATCAAATGGCAGCGTCATTAATGCTTGATCTACTAGCTTTCCGTCATCATCTGTAATCGCCATTCCAAAATATCCCCAAGTTGCATGCAGTGAGCCAGAACAAAACATCCATAACCCTTCTTCAATTAAATATCCACCATCCACTTTTTTTGCAATACATTTCCTAGGTTCGTAAACTCCCGCAAACAGGACATTTTCTTCCTTTTCCCCAAAAATCTCTAAATGAGTTTTTTCTGTGAATGATTCAGCAACCATCAGTTCCCGAATCGCACACAGCGCTACAATCCAGCCAGTGGATGCACATCCTCGTGAAATCTCGACAATACAATCCGCATAGGTCTTGATATTGGTTTGCAGGCCGCCATATCGCTTCGGCCGCAATAGCGTAAACATGCCAGCTTCTTTAAGTTCTTTCATTGTTGCTTCTGGAATCCGTCGGATTTCTTCTGTTTCTTTTGCTCTTTCACGTAATTTTCGGATCAACGATTTTGCTTTTTCTACAAGTGTACGGTCAAAATCTTTTATTTTCGTCATCAAAACATCTCCTCTTTTTCTTTTAATCTAGTAATAAATTGTGCGGCATTTTCACCCGCAATCTTCCCGTACACTGCCCCTGCCATCAATCCAGCACCACCAGGATAGTTAAAGTAGAATAACCCGCCCACCATCTCACCGGCCGCATATAATCCAGGAATGGATTGGGATAAAATGTTTTGAACTTCCGTATTCGAGTTTATTTTTAAGCCGCCAAATGTAAACGTGATTCCACAGGTTACGGCATATGCTTCAAATGGACCTTCATCCAATGTATTAGCCCAATTGGATTTCCGCACCGTAATCCCATCTGTACATCGACCGTCCTTTATATTTGGATTGAATGGTATATCTTTTCGAACAGCCTCATTGTAGTCTCTTACCGTTTTTAAAAACCCTGCCCCATCTACTCCCTCAAGCTTTTCCGCCAGTTCTTCTATGGTATTGGCCTTTACCTTTGTGACCTTTCTTCCCCGATATTCGTCACGTAAAAGTCCGGCTACTTTAGCATCGAAAACCTGCCAAGCAAATTGTCCTGGCTGCTCGAGGATTAATTTTCCATATTTCGCATAGGTATAATTTCGAAAGTCAGCTCCTTCATCGATAAAACGCTTTCCTTCTGCATTGACTAAGATTCCAAACGGATAACTGAGTTTTTGAAATCCTTCTGTAAATTCTGGGAGATAGCGATCTCCACCAACCGAATGGCAGCCTGACCAATTTCCAGCTGCTTGAGCACCAATATTTAGCGCCATTTGAATTCCCTCGCCAGTATTAAAGCGGCTTCCTCTTGCTTTAGCTAAATCCCACTTAGGACCTAAATAGCGGGTCCTCATTTCCGGGTTTGCATGAAAGCCTCCAGAGGCCAAAATAACTGCTTTGGCATGAACTTTGGTTGATTTTCCATTCTGTTTAAAAATGACCCCATGTACTCCTTCATCGTCGTGAATAAGATCGGTTGCCATTGCATTAAATAAAACTTGTACTCCCAACTGTTTTGCTTCTTCATGTAGTGCCCCGACTAACCCTGCTCCTCCGCCAACAGATTCAACAATCATTCCGCCCCAAAATTTGAATTTTCCATCTACTTTAAAGGCTTGACGGCCATAAATGGGGACCCATCTTACCTTATGACAATGCATCCATTTCATTGTTTCATAGCTTTTACTCGTTAAGAGGGATGCCAGTTCCGGGTCGGTACGATAATCAGTAATCCGGCACATATCATCATAAAAATCTTCCTCCGTATAGGTACCAAAATCGGTAACTGCGAAATCTTCAGATGTAAGGTCGGGCATAATTTGTTTTAGATCTTCTACTCCGTTATAAGCAAAGCGAATCGATCCGTGCGTAAACGTGCTATTACCACCTTTTTCAGCCTCAGGAGATTTTTCAAGTACCATGACTTGGGCTCCATTCTCCCGTGCAGCTATTGCCGCACATATGGCAGCATTACCTGCCCCAACTATAACAACATCCGTTTCATAGATTCTGTTTTCCGTCACAAGATTGTCCCTCCTTTCAAAAAAGCTGACTCAAACTACCATTGAGTCAGCTTTATTAAATCATGCTTCGATAGTTGGTTTATTCATTTCCTTATCCATCACAGAATCTCCCCAATAGGTGTTTCCAATTGAATGTTCTTCTTCCGTCCACTCGACAGGCTCCCAGTCTGGTTCAAAAATTAAATAGGAATTACTAAATAACTCAACCCGGCATCCGCTGCCTGGATCGATAACATAAAGATAAAATGCTTGCGAAACACCATGTTTACCTGGTCCAATAAACTTAATTCTTTCTTCAGCTAAAATATCGGCTGCCCTCAAGATATCTTGGGCGTTATCGAGCCAATACGAAATATGGTGAAGCTGATTCGGTGTTTCTGCTTGTGGTCTTGAAATAACCGCAATATCGTGAACTAACGGGGTCACACTCATCCAGCCCGCGACAGTCGTTTTTTTATGGTATCTTACATATTCGCGCAGCTTAAACCCTAATTGACTGCCTAAATAGTCGAGGATTTCACCAACATCCATGGAGGTGGCAATATTAACATGATCAAACCTTCGCGGCGAGCAACCACGTGCCCATGATTTGTAGGTTTGATTCTTCAAAACAGAACGTCTTTTTTCATCTGCTTTTGGTTTTTCAATATCATAGTAGATTTCAAAGGAATGCTGGCTGGGCAGTTTAAAACGAATCGAACGACCTTGGCCTGCCTCTTCTCCCGCTTCCATCCAGTTGACTTCTGTTCCTGCTTTTTCAAGCAATTTAGCAAATCCTTCTACATCTTCGGGACGTTTCGTTCTCCATCCGATATGATCGACATATCCTTTCTCACCTGCAGTTAAGGAAAGGGAATGATGTTCAAAGTCGCCCCAGGCCCGTAAGTAATACGTCCCGTTCTTTTCTTCCGTTACTTCTAAACCGATTACATCACGGAAAAACCAAAGTGATTTTTCCAAATTGGGTGTGACTAGCGCCACATGTCCTAATTTTGCGATCTCTGGTAAAGTCATCATCCTGCCTCCTTTATTAAATCGAACTAGAAAAATAGTTTTGAATTAAATTATTAAAACTTTCTTTATTCTCAATTTGTGTCCAGTGACCACATTGACCGTATACATGTAATTGGACATTTTGGAGATGCGAGAGTAGATAGAAACTAGATTCTACTGTGCAAACCAAATCATCTCGACCATGCACCAGGAGAATAGGATTCTTGATTCGTCGTAAAGCAGTTACTGGCACTGGCACAGCGGCTGTTGCAAAAATAGATTCGTTGGAGCGATTAATATCAGGTTGCATCGCTGTCTCATATCTAGTTTGAGCAAGTGAGTCGATTTCAGGTGCTAATTTTTCCGCATCATACACAAACCAGCCCATGATTTGACGCATTTTCTTTTCGGATGGATTATCGTAAAAGCCTTTCGCACGACCGAGCTCTAAACTTACCTTTGTATTAGGTGTCCCGCCAGGTCCCATTAAGACAACACGGTCAAATCGTTCAGGATATTCAAGTAATAATTCCAAGGCAATGGAACAGCCTAACGAGTTCCCCACCACGTGGGCCTTTTGAATACCAAGGGTATCGAGCAGTTCAATCATCTGATTGACCCAAAGATCCATCCATCCTTGTCTATTCTTTGGTAGGGACTCAGGATGACTACTCTGTCCAAAGCCATGAAGGTCAGGTGCAATACAGTCATACTGTTCACCGCATGAATTCAATGCGTACCGCCAGTTAGCCCAAGCGAACACGCCTGGTCCCGACCCATGCAAGAATAATATTGCCTCTGTATGTTCCTCCCCAGCCCGGTTTACAAAGGTTTCAAAGTGATCCGTTTTAACTAATTGTTGAGTAATGGATGCCATTTTAACGTTTCCTCCTTCTAAAAGTAAAACTTTCTTACAATTATCAACCAAATGAAAACCTTTACATTTTATAGATTGGTAAATATATATAAATTTTAGAAAATTCGATATTTTAATTCTAGAGAAAAAAACATCTGATTTCGGGCTATTTTTAGGTGATTTTTATTGGTTTTATAGCCAATAACTCCATTTCTAGATTGTATTTGCGGCTATTATCATCATTTTCTTCATAAGAAAACCGGGGCATTGCCCGGTCACTTAACAAATAATTAGAAAGTTAGATCCTTCTGATAAGGATCTGTTCATTTCTTTCTGAACCTCCTGTTTTAATTCTGTAATTCTATGACGATTTCATCTCCCATTTCCTTCTTCCCTAGTTTAAGGGTTGTAAGTGTGATTAAACTGATAAGCAAGAAACCAGCAATGATGTACATCGCTTGTGTAAAATTGAAGACACCCATGATATACGGTCCAATGAAACCGCCTAGTGAGGAGAGGGTGCTAACTAGCGCAATCCCAACAGGTGCGGTCGATTCTGAAAAGAAGAAGGTGATATAGGCATAGAAAGTACCTGAGATTCCATATAAGCCGGCAGAAGTAATGGATAGCATTAAGACCATTAATGGAACACTCGAGACTAATGCACAACCAATAAATCCGACCATGGCAATAAACACACATGTGCCTAAATGCATTTTATGGGAGTTAGTTCGATCTGCATTCCAGCCAGTAAAAAGAATCGACGGGATTGCAATGATCGAAGGAATCATCGCCAGCCAGCCAATCTGTAGGTTAGTTGTTGATGAGGAAGTTAAGGACTTGATAATCGTTGGCATCCAGTAAGATAGTGCATTGACGGCAATAAAGCCAGCGATATTAAATAAAGCTAATTTCCATACTTTTGACTCTTTCAACATACCTAAATGAGAAGTTTTATTTAATTTTGCACTTAATTTTCGTTCCTTGTCTAATTCACCTTCAAGCCATGTTTTTTCCTCAGCAGTCAACCATATTGCATTGGCAGGTTTATCAGTTAAGTAAAACAAAACCACAATCCCTAAAAGCACAGCTGGAAATCCTTCTAAGATAAACATCCATCTCCAGCCAGCTAAAGCGTTCCATGAGATTGTATCCATGATCCAAGTAGACAGCGGTGCTCCTATCAACGCACTTAATGGTAAAGCAACAAAAAAGAGAGATGTAGCCTTGCCACGTTCTCGAGCCCTGAACCAATAGGTTAAATATAGAACAATTCCCGGAACAAAACCCG
The DNA here is from genome assembly GCF_019219025.1 of Bacillus sp. sid0103. Next base: position 34,866 of record NZ_JAHUWN010000001.1, read on the forward strand.
CTTCAGCAGCACCGAGTAAAAAACGTAATATATATAAGTGGGTCGCTGATTGGATAAATCCCTGAAAAATAACGACTATTCCCCAAGTAATCATAATACGGGCAATCCACAACCTTGCCCCCACTTTATGCAAAATCATGTTGCTAGGAACTTCAAAGAGGAAATAACTGATAAAAAATAGACCAGACAACAAACCAAACACTTCAGCTGTCAATGATAAATCGGCATTCATTTGTAAGGCAGCATATCCCATATTGACACGATCTAAGAAGGCAACCACATACAATAGCAAAATAAATGGTAAAATTCACTTCATGGTTTTCTTAATAGTACTTTTTTCAATCAGATGGACAGATTGTGTTTCATTCAAATAAATCCCTCCCTAAAAATTAATTTGAAAGTGCTTACATTTTTATATTTTAGAAAATTCCGTATACTGTATCTAGAGTAAAAAACATTGAAATTTACACTATTTTCAAATGGTTTTTGTTGGTTATCGTTTGATTTCCCCATAAAAAAGAGCAATCCGATTGGACTGCTCTAAGATGCCTATATTTCCAGTTCTCCCAATGCCAACAGCGAATCAAGAATAAGCAAGAGTTGATAGCTTTGAGAAGAATCCCGCAAATCTTTCTTTATTAGCATTTCAATCTTATTAATTCGATACATGAGGCCGCTCATAGATAAGGAAAGATCATCCATCGTTTGCTGTAGTTTCCCGCCATTGGCCAAAAAAACATAGAGTGTTCTTAGTAACTCTTTTTGTTTGGCCTCGCTTAATTTATATAACGGTCCTAATTCCTCTTTGGCAATTTTCTTTATACCACTCACATTTTTAGAATTAATCAAAGCACCCACAATTCCTAAATCTTTAAACTCCGTTATTCTTTTCTCTGTTGACATCCTAAGAGCCATTAATGATTCTTCTAAACAATCAACTAAACGTTCAATTTCTTCCGATTTTTCACTAATCCCAATTTTATATTTGTTGGAAGGATATGTTGTTTCCATATGTTTAAGGATTTTCCCCATATTTGCTACTAGGTTTGCCGTATCAGGAGTCAGCATGATAATCTGGCCCTCATATTGTCCAATCAAGGCTTTGTAACCTTGAATATCGAGATACTTAGCAATGGTCTCTACCATTTGATCATAATGGTCAAAGCTATTCTGTGTGGCCTTTCCCTTCTCTTTATAATCAATTGCCACTACATAAAAAGGATTCTCAAGATTGAAACCCATATGCCGGCCTCGTTTTATTATTTCCTCCTTGGAAGAATATTGCCCCTTCAGGATTTGTTCCAAAAAATACCCCTTCATTTTTTCAAGGGCTTCAAAACTCGTTTTTTCATTTAAGAGGTACAATGAGGCAGCATTAGCTACCCTCTCAATAAACATAATATCATTCTCAGCACTTTTCGCTGTTTTATTAAAATAAAGAAATGTGCAGTACCCGATTACTTTTTTTTGGACAACAATGGGCGTAATGAGACGTTCCTGATTTTCAGTTTTTATTTTTGTCGTCTCATTAAATAATGGCAGTAAGTTATGATTTTTCCTGTTTTTACGAATTAAATTCTCCTTTAGATTTTTATTTAGTCTACTATATTCCTCTTCCTTGATGCCGGAAAAGACAATTTTTTGAAAACCCAAATCTTCGATTGAAATTGGTATATTTAGCAATTTAAATGAACTGTCAGCGATATCTTGGAGATTGCTTCCATTTGAGACGCTTTCCGTTAATTTCTTATGAAATTTTGATACGGTTTCGATATAATTCCGCTGTTCTAGCAATTGCTCATAAGTAAACTCAAGTTCTTCAATAATATTAGACTCATAATAGAACTTGAGTTCCTCTTGGATTTCAATTCCCCAATCCGCCTGCATCCTTGCTTCAAAGCAGCACTCAGCATCACCCGTGCCTATACAGCTAATTTCCTTAACAATGACACTCTTACGACAAACGGTTGACATATAACCGCTTGCATAACCAGTCAATGTATGGCAGATGGGAATCTCTGATTGGCCATGATGCTTTAAATGTTCATTAGCCTCAAAGGAATCAATCCATTTTCCCTTTCCAAGAATGGATTTTATCGTTTCCCCATCACTCATTTCAATGATTCTTTCAGACTGGATGTCTCTAATATGCCCAGTACTTAAATGGAGAATCGACGCTTGATTGAGAAGGTCATTGATGGATGAAGTTGTTTTCATTGCTTCCTCAGCGTCACTAACACCTAAATTCCAACCATAACGGAGCAGAAATCCTTTTGCTCTTCTTGTACCTAAATTTTCGATTAATCCTTTCCTTAGCAGCCCAAAAGCAGCAGATGTTGATAGAATTTTTTTATTCCCATCTACTGTGGAACCAAGATCGGATGATTTCAGCAAGTTACTCAACTTTATTTACCCCTTCCTAACTAACGGTTATTGGGAGTTTACAAGGCTTCTTCCTTTACTTGGGACAACCTTATTGATTTGTTCGCCTAGGTCGATTAATCCATTAGCACTGTGAATCTGGCAGCGAATGATATCGCCATCATTGAGGTATTTTCCACTTTTCAATTGTTTTTCTTCTAGTAAGTTTAGCTTTTGATGATGTGGAACAGACATGTTTGAGAGTTGTTCCATTACTTCTAGAGTTAGGTTTAAAGCGACTCCGCCCGCCGTACCTGTCAGGATAACGTCCCCTATCGATAAATCCATAATTTCCGAAAGCTCTGTAATGGTTTCGGCAGGCTTGTAGAGCAATTGACTCGAGTTGGCAGATTGCCTTAATTCTTCATTCACCCAAAGCTTTAATTGTAAATCATTGATCAATGGAAGTTCTTCCTTGTCCAGCAAGTATAGATACGGACCTACTGGACAAAAAGTCCGGTAACTCTTCCCTTTTAACCATTGTCCCTCTGAAAGTTGCACATCTCGTGCAGAAACATCATTTGCTATAACCAGACCAGCAATGTATTGATAAAGATTTTCTTCCGTAAGTTCAACGGCCTCTGAGATATCCTTCCCGATTACGAGCCCAAGCTCTAATTCATAATCCAATAATTTTACACCACGCGGTCTTATGATTTCGGAATTGGCTCCACAGAGGGAACTATCAGTTTTGCTAAAAATCATATTAAAGGGGGGTCTTTCTGCTCCCATTCCCGTCTCGGATCGATGGGCAGAATAATTTACTCCCTGACAAATAATTCGTGCTGGCTTTGTAACCGGGCTCAATAAAGTCACTTCATGTAATGAGACACATTCTGCGTTTTCTTGTTCTTTAATAGCTCGGGCTTCTTCTTTCCCATTTTCCAAAAAATCAGCCAAATTTTTATATGTACCTGTTAAGAGGTGGATCTGATTACCTGATACCACTCCCCATTGCTCCTTTTGATCCTTTTCAACTCTAACCACTTGTATTCCCATTTTTTATGACCCCTTTCAAATAGATAAAGCATAAATGACTAAATTAACATAAAAACTCCTCACATAACGCATACAAGGAGTCTTCAAACTACGTATATAAGTGTATTTTATCTGCCATTTTTGAAAGTCGCGGATACGGCACCTAGCTGCTCAAATTCTGCTGTGAATGAATCCCCATCTTCTATTACTATCGCCTTTGAAAGTGCTCCTGAAAGAATAACTTCCCCCGCATTTAGTGATATTCCATAATTACCAAGTGCATTAGCTAGCCAGGCAACAGCTTGAGCAGGGTGCCCCATTACAGCTGCACCAACACCTGAATCCAAGAATTCATTGTTCTTATAAACATTCATTCCTATTATGGCCAGGTCAAGTTCATCTATCTTGGCAGTTTTTTTGCCGATGATCGCTCCTGCTGAAGATCCATTGTCGACGACCGTATCTTCAAAATTAATTTGCCAGTCTCTGATTCGGCTATCAATAATTTCAAGTGCTGGAACGATGTAATCTGTAGCTTCAATTACATCATTCAATGTTACACCTGGACCCTTTAACTCTTTTTTCAAGACAAAGGCAATTTCAAATTCAATCTTAGGCTGAATGAAACGGTCCAGTGAAATGGTGTCACCGTCATGATAAACCATGTCATTAAGAATGTGTCCGTAGTCTGGCTCATTCACATTAAACATTTCCTGCATTACTTTACTAGTTAGGCCAATCTTTTTCCCGACGATTACGGCACCGTTGTCCACTTTGTTTTGAATCTGAAGTAATTGAATTTGATAGGCTTCATCAACAGAAATTTCTTCTATTGATGAAGTTAATGGAGCAATCGGCTTTTTCTCATTTTCTGCTTCCATTAGTGCTGCAGCAGCTTTTTGAATATCCATTACCATTGCTCCTTTATATCATAATTTAAATGCTTTGGTTAATTTTTTAATGGGGATGTAATGTGTGTTTCCGCTAATAAGGTACGGTAGCGGCCGCTATAAAATAGGAGAGGATCAGCATCTTCCAGCTTAATATCAGTGACTCTGCCAATAAACAGGGTATGATCTCCTTCCACATGTTCTGCAGATACTACACAGGCAATTTGGGCAACGGCCCCTGCCAGAACTGGTTTCCCATCAAGATGATCAAAAATAACCTCCCGTGGCTCTTTTATCTGTCCAGCAAAAATCATCGAAATTTCCTGTTGGTCCGCAGCTAAAATATTGACTGAAAATGTTTGACTTTGTTTTATTTTCTCCATGATGCGAGCTTTTTCAGCAATAGAGATAACTACTAACTTTGGACTAAGTGACACGGACATGAAGGCATTAGCTGTCATCCCATGCACATCACCTTCTACGTCCGTTACAATAACGGTTACACCTGTGGCGAATTTTCCCATTGCTGTTCGAAATAATCGATCATCCATCGTTTTGACCCCTTTCTCGTTTTCAGATTGTGTAAGCATAAGATCTATTAAACTATTAAGCTTCGATTGTCGGGTTATTTTCTGGTATGGTGTCCGTTTGGTCGCCCCAGAAGGTAAAGCCAACATCCATTTCATCTAAAGTCCATACGATTGGCTCCCAATCTGGTTCAAAGATTAAATAGCCATTTGTAAAAAGCTCAACTCTGACGCCACTGCCTGGGTCGACTACATATAGGTACATCGCTTGTGAGATACCATGTTTACCTGGACCTTTAAACTTTATTCCCTGCTCAGCTAGTATATCAGCAGCACGAAGGAGGTCTTGAGCATTATCTAACCAGTAAGCTATATGGTGAATTTGATGTGTTGTTGGGGAAAATGGATCATGGCTAACCGCAATATCATGAACCAAAGGTGTGACACTTAACCACGCACCGATTAATGATTCATCTGGTGCTTTCACGCATTCACGCATGTTAAAGCCTAATTTTTCCTGTAAATAATCAGAAATGAAATTAGCCTTCAAGGATGTTAGGATATTGACGTGGTCAATTCTTCTTGGTGAGACACCGCGTGCCCATGATTTATAGGTCTGATTCTTTAATACTGAACGTTTGGACGGTTCAGCTAAGGTTTTTTCCATGTCATAATAGATCTCAAAGCGATGTTGGCTAGGTAATTGAAAGCGGATTGCTCTTCCTTGACCAGCTTCGACACCCGCTTCAATCCAATTTACCTCTGTTCCGGCTTCTTTTAGAAGTTGGGCAAATCCCTCGACATCCTCAGGACGTTTTGTCCGCCAAGCAATGTGATCGACATAGGATTTATCGCCAGCTGTAATGGAAAGCGTATGATGTTCAAAATCTCCCCATGCCCGTAAATAATGAGTTCCGTTTACTACTTCTGTTTCTTCAAGCCCAATCAGTTCTTTAAAAAACCAAAGTGATTTTTCAAGATCAGTTGATACTAACGCCACGTGACCTAATTTTGCGATTTCAGGTAAACTCATTTTATTCCGCCTCCTATTTTTATAAAATTCCCTCTAGAAAAATTTTTGCTAATTATCAGATTTTTAAGTATACACTTTGACTATTTTTATAGATTAGCAAATTTGAGTTTATACAAAATAAGTATTTGGTTCTTGTCCACACAAGACTCTTCCATAAGTTTCAATTAAACTGGAAGGAGTAATGAATCCATGTAAATGCATCGTTAGAAAATCACGATAGACTCTTTGAATCGAGTTTGTATCATATGTGAACATCGAGCCGACGCCTGCAACTAGCAGATCAATTGCCTCTTTACATAATTGATTGACATAACCAAAGTCCGCTTTTACCTTAACAATTTCATTTTTATCCATTACCTGTCCACGTTCAGCATAAGCATCAATTTTGTCTACCGCACGATAAAGATGCATCTCTGCTGAATCAATTTTTAGTTGTGCTTGAGCAACCTGGTGATGGGTAACTGGTGCTTCGGCTTGCTTGTTATAGAATGTATTCCCTATACCTGCATTTGGAAGCCTTTCCATATACAAATCCATTGCGGCCTTAGCGAGCCCAAGCGCAGGTGCAACAATAGATAAAGTTAGAGAAGGAACAAACGATGATCTGTATAAGGCAACGTCATTAAGTGGCTCAATAAGGTAATGCCCTTTACTGGCTAAACGATCTAGTGACACACGGTGTTCTGGCACAAACACATTTTTAATTTTACAGCTATTACTGCCTGACCCCTTTAAGCCCATTACATACCAGTCATCAAGCACCTCTAATTCGCCGCGTGGAATAACCATAATGGCCATTTCTACTCCGCCGTTTTCATCGAAAATTGGGAAACCAAAGTAACACCAGTCAGCATGTGGACTGCCTGAAACAAACGGCCACTGTGCTTCCTCGATATAATAGCCGCCATCTACCTTTTTGATGTCACATTTAATTGGTTTAAAGTTTCCGGCTAATACCACATCTTCCCCGGGTTTGTAAATTTCGCTTAAAGCTTTTTCTCCAAACGTGTATGAAATCATATAGTCCCTGATATTACTAAGTGCAACAAACCAGCCTGCCGAACCGTTCCCACGAGAAATTTCGGTGACAACCTCGGTATACGTCCGCATATTTGTTTGATATCCGCCAAATAGATGCGGACGCAGGACTTTTAACGTACCTTCATTTTGCAAATCATCAATTATTGTTTTAGGTAATGAATTTGTATTTTCAATTTCTTCCCCGTATTCACGTAATTTTGGAATCAGTGACCGAGCCTTTTCAACCAGTTCTCGTTTTGTGTCCAAGACGCTTTGTTCCATTTTAGTACCTCCAGTAATCAAAATGGTCGTTTCTTTTTAGCTAAACATATGCTGATTTAAATCAATAGCCTGATATTTTTCTCCTACCAACTTAGCAACTCGGCGCATATGTTTTTCCATTAATCGTTTAGCCATCTTACTGTCATTTTCTTGAAGACTATAAAAAATGATCCAATGCTCGTTTTGAGACTGTTTTCTCCGTTCAATTGTGAATAATTCTTCCGGGTTTCCAACAAAATTCAGGTAATCCCATAGCTGCTTAGCCAGATTAAAGGTATAAGTCAGCTTTGAGGCTTGATAAATGATCCGATGAAAATCAATATTTAAGCTTGAGTACTCATCAGCTGTTAATCCTGGGTCGTCCATCTTTATTAAGATATCTTTTAAAGAACAAAATTCTGCTTCGTTCAGATTTAAAGCGGCCTGTTCAGTCATTAAGGCATCTAAATTGGCACAAACCAATAGACGTTCTAGAACTTCTTCTGGATCCGGCCTTTTCACAAACACACCTACCTGAGGAATGATCGATAGAAAGCCTTCCTGTTCTAGCTTTGATAATGCCTTGTGTACTGGAGTTCGACTCATATTTAGTTTTTCAGTAATTTCATTCACATTTATCGCCGTTTCGGGTTCCAAATTCCCCTCAATAATTAATCTCTTAATATAACGATACGCCTTATCAATTTTCATCGTATACACCTGCATTTTTCTAGGATTTGTTACCCCTATCATATGTTAATCCTTTCGCGAAAGTCTATCATCGATTCGAAATTAATAGATTTTTCACTCAATAAGGGGTATCAATGGTGCAGCTTGTGATACTTATAATTCACCATTAAAAAAATCCGATGTTAGTTTGATAAATCTTTCTTTTTGCTCTACTTGAGCCCAATGTCCGCAGCGCTTAAAGATATGCAGTTGTGCATTTGGCAAATAGTCCAATACGTACAGGCTGCTTTGGAGAGGGACAAAACGGTCTTCATGACCATGAATAAGTAAGATAGAATGGTTCATTCCTTTAAGTGCCGATGGCGGGACAAGCATATCAGATAGGTGAGACTTGGAAAAATTCTCTTCGTAAGACTTGCGCACTTCCGGTTTCAAAAACAACTCTAATCTTTCTGCAACAATTTTATCCAGTTCATCCTCAAGAATGCTTTTATCAAATAGAAACCAGCTTAATAAATTTTTAAAGGATATAGGATCTGGATCTTTATGAAAGTTTGCTAGTTTGGCTAGTTCAGGAGTTGGTTCTGTTAAACCGCTGCCTGCTCCCATTAGAACGACACGATCAAATCGTTCAGGTGCGTACATTAATAGGTGAAGGGAAATCACACCCCCAAGGGAGTTTCCTACTAAATGGGCTTTTTCAATTCCCAATTCATCCATTAATGCTAAGACTTGCTTCATTCTCTCGTTCATCCACTCCACTCCATTGTTCGGATAGGTCTCAGGATGATCCGTAATTCCAAAACCGAAAATATCAGGTGCTACTACGTGAAATTTCTCACTAAAATGTGGTAATATATGCTGCCAGTTTGATTTTGCACTTACCCCTGGCCCACTCCCATGTAGATATATAATCGCTTCAGAGGAGTGAGCACCACCCTCCAGTATAAATGTTTGATAGTTTCCTGTTTGAATTTTCCTGGTTTCAATCGCTGTCATTTCATGACCCTCACTTTGTTAAAAATAATGTTAAACGTTATTTCCTTTTTGAACTAAAATTTTAGTTTTGTGTTTTTACTACGAAAATAGTGATAATTCCAGTAATAAAAGCGCTTTCTTTAACTAACTATAATTTTACTCTTGTTCATTTCCGTTTGTCAACAAATTCTGAATATTTTAAATTGATGCGTTTTCTATTATTTTTTCATAAGACGAATATCCCTGGTTACTTCCAAGATTTTTTGTTTTTTAACTTAAAAAGCTAAAATGACGAATGTTCTTATCATCATTTTAGCTTCTGTTTTTTGTCATTGACTAAGATTAGCCTCGATATCCTTTTTTGGTTTCATTACTGAAAATGCCCAAATTAGAGCTAGTAAAACTAAACCAATCGCACTAACTGCTAGTGGGAATCTCCCAATGTCTTGGTTAAATATGGTTTGTACCATTTGGAATCCAAACGGCCCTAAAATTCCGCCTATCCCTTGACCAGCCACTACTAATCCTACATTTGAAGATGATCCAGCCGGCGTAAGTTCGGAAACTCTTGTAAAAACACCAGGAAGACCAATTCCCATTGCAAAACCACCGACTATACTACCAATAAAGATCATTGTTAAGGATGACGAGAAGTAACAAATAGCCATCCCTGCTCCCGTGACTAAGACTGCAAGTGGTAAATAGACATTTGGAAGTCTATGTTTTATTTTTCCAAACAGGAATCCTGCAATAAGTGTTCCAAAAGTGAAAATCGATATGGCTAAACCTGCTTCAGTTGCATTCCCCAATTTATCTGCCTGAATGACAACGGAAATATTAGTTACATAACCAAAAATTAATGCAGAATAAAATACCTGGCCAAGACATACCCAATAGATGGCTTTTGGCAATTTTACCTTTTGACTGGATTGAAATCCAACCGCTTCTGAAGCCTGTTTCTTTTCAGGTTCAGGCAGATAAAGGATGGTTATCGCAAGTATCCAGATTGGGAACAGGTAGGTCAGGAAGCCATAGTGCCAACCATACGCATCCGCTAAGATTCCACCTACTAATTGGAAGAAAATAGCTCCTATGCACGCGATGGTTGATGTTCCAAATCCAATCAAGAAATCTCTTTCTCTACCCTCAAAGAAATCTGTAATCACGTCCACCGACAATGGCATTGTAATTCCGACTCCGAGACCTAATATCCCTCTCATTACAATAATCAGCCATAAATTATCCATAAAAGTTGGAAGGACTCCACCGATGATAAAAAGACTCAAACCTACAAATAATAGTGTTCTTTTCTTGAACGCTTTGGAAAGTTTACCATAAAAGAGTGCAGGAACAATTTGAATTAAGCCCGGAAAGGTCGCAACTAACATAACAATAGTGGGGTCATATTGTGGAAATGCCTTAATAATGTCTGCCATGATTGATCCAGCTACCCCTGCAGCAACATCTTGGAATGCAAGTATAACAACCAAAAACTTAAGAAAATTTCTGCTGATTGTTTTTACTGCCATTGATAAACCTCCCCTAAATATAAAACTAATTTGAAAGGAAAACCTAATTTATTGGGATCAAAAAATATATCCGCTTTCACAAAAATTAAAAATAACAAATGAGCTCTGCCGCTTTTGTTGGCCCTCAAAAACAACAGGATTAAAATTTCAGATTCACTCGAACTAAAATTTTAATTATCCATTTTCTTTCTCTTTAACGTATAAAAACGTAAAAAAAGCGCTTACTTTTACTAACTGTAATTCTACATAGGTAATAATTACTTGTCAATATATTCAAAATATTTTTTATTTTTAGATTAGTAATCATTATTCTGTGCAAACACACAAAAAATGCGCTGAAAATTTCAGCGCATTTTTATAAAAACCTAATTAAGTAAAATTTTACTGATTCACGGTGTTAATTGAGATTATTTCTTAAAATGATTCCTAAATATAATATAAAACTTACGAATCCTCTTTAAGCTTCCTTTACTCCTCTGCAAGCAATCGATATTTTCCACTAAAATAAATTAGTGGTTCAGAATCCTCGAGATAAATATTCGTTACTTTGCCAATAAAAAGTGTATGGTCACCTTCAACATGCTCAGCAGTTACTTCGCATGTAATTTGAGCCACCGTTTCTGGTAAAACCGGTAAACCTTCGAGACGGTCAAACACGATTTCTTGTTGCTTTTTCGTTTGTCCGGCAAAAATCATTGATAATTCTTGCTGATCCGCGGCTAATATATTGACCGAAAAGTTTCTGCTTTGTTTAATTTTTTCAAGCATTTGAGCTGTTTCAGCAATTGAAATGACAACAAGTTTTGGATTAAGTGATACAGACATGAAGGCGTTAGCAGTCATTCCGTGCACATCTCCAGAAACGTCTGTTAGTACCACGGTTACGCCTGTTGCAAATTTCCCCATTGCGTTTCGAAAATGACGGTCATCCATAATTCCACCTCACTTAGTTCTTATTGCATTAAAACCATTATATGAAGGAGGAATGACGCAAATTACCTTAAAAAATCCTTTTAATTATGAAGAATCTTTGAGATAAAAAGTTATTTATCATTCAAGCTTTTCTTTTTCACACGTCGAAACATTCGATATCCTTTTCGAACTCCATCAACGATAGAAAATGGGATGGGCGGATGATATTTATAAATATACGGGAGATAAATCTTATAATAGGCCTTTTTCAAGTCTTTCCATTTCCTGCAATATCCTTGTTTATAAAAATCGGATATATCAACGATATACCCTCTCCCCTCAAACAAAACGACATTTTTGCCATGAACATCATAGGGATTTAATCCAACCGACTTCGCATAATCTAAGCCTGAATCAATATCTTTAATAACAGTTTCGGGAATAGGAACCCCCTTTATCACTGCATCAAACAAGGTAATCCCTTCAAGCCTTTTTAAGATTAAATAATTTTCCCCATAGTCATAAAGAAAAGAATAACTTTTATGGCTACCTAGTCTTTTATATACTTCGATTTCCTTTTTAAGCTCCTCTGGATTTCGTCCATATACTTTTACTACCCATTCTGGCTGGGCATCAAGCGAAAATACCCCTGCATAGTTACCGCTCCCGATTGTGTTCCATATTGGAGAACGATTTTCCACAATAATAGGGTCAAATGGACTGATTGTCGTTAATTGTATGTTCGGTAATAATTCTGTTTCTATTAAATGTATATATTCTGCTTTTTCCAACTGGCACACCTTCTAATCTATTAAACATCCCGAAATTATGAGACTTTTTCTAAAAAGAATGGAAATTTCTTTTATGCCATTATACACTAATAATTAATAGAAAGATGAAAAATTCATTTGGAAATTCCTTAATATCAAATATGTAAATATGCGGCACAAGAGGCTAATAGAAAGGGTTTGCCATGACATTTCCAATTCTAGAAACAAAAAGGCTTAAATTAATTGAAATAACCCATCAGCATGTGGACTACCTATATGAAATTTTATCATTAGAAGAAGTAACTCGGTATTATGGGACTAACCGCTTTACGTTACCAGTCGAAGCCTCAAGATTAATTGATATGTTTCATAAGAATCTTGTTGACAAACGCGGGATTCGTTGGGGTATCAAATTAAAAGAAAATCAGAAATTCATTGGTACCGTCGGGCTTAATGCTTTACATTTAAAAAATAAGCGAGCAGAGATTGGATATGAACTCCATCCAGATTATTGGCGAAGAGGGTTGGCATCAGAGGCAATAAATGAAGTGATCCGCTTTAGCTTTAATCAATTAGATTTATGTCGAATCGGAGCTATCGTTTATCCTGAGAATGAAGCATCGATAAATCTACTTATCAAAATGGGTTTTACAAAAGAAGGAATTCTTCGCAGCTATATCCATCAAAATGAGGAATTTCATGACACATCTGTTTTGTCCATATTAAAACCAGAATGGTTAAAAAGCCAGGTATAAATGCCTGGCTTTGTTATTCCTCAAAATATTCCTTGATTTTTTTAGCGCTATTCACTTCCGTATTATGATAATACGGATTATTTTCAGTTGCCTCTTTTGGGTCGAGATTTGTTTTGATCACAAGCATTGGTGAGGGTGAACTTTCTGCAATAATTCTGTCATTTAATTGGTCAAAATCAGGCATATTTTTATTTCCAGGCTGTTTGGGTTCCATTTTACCACCTCCTTATCATAGCTTGCTAATTTTGTCATTTATTCATTCTAAAATTATAATTTTCCATCCTTTCTTTTAAAAAAGCACTGTTAAACTGGCCTGTTGAATTCCTCTCCAGGGACTAAGCGCCTGCGGGGTCTCCCTTAACCCGCTTTCATTCAGGAGTATCGTGCCTTCGGCTCCAATCAACAGGGTGCCAAAATGAACAATGAGCTTTAATATAGCCTATAATAAAGAAAAAAACTAGGAAGTAAAAACCTCCTAGTTATGGTTATTCTTCTTCTGAGCCGACTAAGAAATCTGGATTTAACTCCTCGAATTCTTCATCGTCTACATCCATCCCCCAATCATCGTCACTGTCCTTGCATCCCTCAGTGCTGACATGAACACAAACCTTTGTTTCGCCAATCACCTCTACAAGGAATTCTCTTTCGACATGGACGATGATACGATTGCCATTCGGAGAAATGACCGCTTCTACACAATTTGGCTGCTGAAGTACTCGAGCACTAATTTCATTGTCATCGAGGCAATCATGGTCACGATACTTTAACTTAATGACATCTGTATATTGTACACGTTCTGTGACAACTTCTGTTTTGGTATTATCATTAAATGAATACCAAACGTTGATGTCGTAAGAGCCATGTATCTCTACTGTCTTGCCAACCTTTTTCGCATTGTATTTGTGGTTGATGATCCAACAGCCAAGTATACTTGTTGGACTATGCGCCGGGCTAATCGTATGATTGGACTGGGTGAATTTACGTCCTTTCGCTACTACGGCCTTCGTAATTATCTCTCTATATTCTCCCATTTCGCGCGAACCCTCCTCATTCATTTTCATTTCATCGTATGCAAGATATTAGACTAGTGTGATATTTATTTTGATGAGTACTGGATAAAAGTTTAGTCATAGTTCATTTTATGCGGGATTTGTAGGTGTGTGCCTTCTATGCCTGTACTTAAAAAATGGGAAGTAATAAGATTTAATAAACAGGGGAAAATAAAGGTGGAGTTAGGATACATAAAACAAAACCAGGCTTTGGAATAAGCCTGGCTTTGGAGTATTAATGTTCGTGATCGCAATCGTCGTGACCTTCACAAGAGCCGCCGCCATTTTTCAGGCTTGAACCAGTTTCTCCTAACAATACATCGCCGCCCGTTGACATGATGATTTCATCGGTAACCGTATTTGAAATGGTTGAAGCAATAATTTGCAGTAATTCGTTCACGTCTATTTGTGATTGTTTGAATTCTTGTACAACAGGAATTTCATCTAACTCTTGTTCAATAGAAGCAATTTTATCTTCCACTTTCTTTAAAGCTTCAGGTTTTCCATAATGCTGAAGATTTACAGCTTGCTTTTGTAATCCTTTAATGTCAGAAATTAAGGTATGAACTTTCTTGTTTTCATTTAACTGTGCTTCTGCCCGCTTAAAAAAGTCAACCTCTTCTGTTTCAGCAATCATCCGTGCTAAGTCTGTCGCACGTGCAACGATATCATCTTTTGTATATTTCGCCACTTTACTTCACCTCTGCTGGTTCTAGTTCTTCGACCATTTCTCCGTTTAATGACCATGTTCTTGCTTCAGTAATTTTGACTTTTACAATTTTGCCAATCGCTGATTTTGGTGCTGCAAAGTTTACAAGTTTATTCCTTGAGGTATAACCTGCAAGTACATCTGGATTGTTCTTACTTTCCCCTTCAACAAGCACATTGACGATTTGGCCCTCATGTTTTTTCATAGCTTCTAATGAAAGCTCATTAACAAGAGCATTTAAGCGCTGCAAGCGTGCTTTCTTCACTTCCATTGGAACGTTATCCTCCATTTTTGCAGCTGGAGTACCTTCACGTGGTGAATAAATAAAGGTATAGGCCAATTCATATCCAACTTCACGATAGAGGGACATTGTTTCTTCAAACTGTTCATCTGTTTCATTTGGGTAACCTACAATAATATCAGTGGTTAACGCAACATTAGGAATGGCCGCTTTAATTTTTCTAACAAGTTCTAAATATTGTTCTCTTGTATACTTTCTTGCCATAATTTTTAACACATCAGTTGAACCCGATTGAACTGGTAGATGGATATGATCCATAAGGTTTCCACCTTTTGCAAGCACGCTAATTAACCGGTCATCAAAATCTCGCGGATGACTTGTTGTAAAGCGGATTCTTGGAATATCTATTTTTCGTAATTCATCCATCAATTCACCAAGTCCATAGGAATTGTTATCTAAATCTTTTCCATAAGCATTTACATTTTGACCAAGTAAAGTAACTTCTTGGTACCCCTGTGCAGCAAGATGACGTACTTCTTGAATAATTTCTTCTGGTCTGCGGCTTCTTTCTTTCCCACGGGTGTATGGTACAATACAATAGGTACAGAATTTATCACAGCCGTACATGATGTTTACCCATGCCTTAATTTTCCCGCGGCGGACTTTAGGAAGGTTTTCAATTACATCCCCTTCTTTAGACCAAACTTCGACAACCATTTCTTTTGACATGTATGCTTCGTTCAAGATTTGTGGTAAACGGTGAATATTATGGGTACCAAAAATCATGTCAACCTGATTGTAGGTTTTTAGGATTTTGTTAACGACCGATTCTTCTTGTGACATACATCCACAAACACCAAGAAGTAAATCAGGCTTTTCCAATTTTAATGACTTTAAATGACCTAGTTCACCGAACACTTTATTTTCTGCATTTTCCCGAATGGCACATGTATTTAATAGAATGACATTTGCGTCTTCGGTTCTGTCTGTCGGTTCATAGCCTAGAGCTAAAAATATCCCTGCCATAACTTCCGTATCATGTTCATTCATTTGGCAGCCATAGGTACGGATATAGAACTTTCGACCCTCACCCATTCCACGGAATTTCTCTGGAATCGCAAAATCATTGTGGTACTTTACTTCTTCTTTTCCACGTTTCTTAGCGTCTTTCAAAGATGGTGCAGTAATCACTTGTTCAAAGTACTTGCTGTAATCCTTATCGGATTTTTTGTCCGAAGAATTAACAGATTCGACTTGTGTACCTTCTAAACGTTGTTTTTCATTCATTTGTTCAATTGCCCCTTTCTTTCCATTTTATCCATTCATCTATTAAAAATTTGAAATTTTCATTTGTGCAAACAGTTGGGGATTCCAGACAGTATCCGCACATTATTATAGTATAAAGGTTAACTGACTTGAAAACAATAGAAAATCCCGTAGGCTAAAGCCACGGGATTTTCTATTTCAGTTTAAACAAATTCAGAAACTAATTTATCAAAATAATTTTGATCTAGGTTTAGGTCAGCTTTGGATAAAGGTGTTTCTGAGAAGCCAGTGATTAGTTCTTGATAAGACTTACGCTCAGTGTTTTGATAAATAAGTCCCGTTACAAGACCATTATGCTTCATTAAAGTCTGCATGGCTTCTTCACGATTTGAAGGGTCATAACCTTCAATATCACTAAGTTTTGTTAGATTTTCTTTAAACCAATCATATGTGTTTACCTTGTTATAAGTAACACAAGGACTGAACACATTGATTAAAGAAAATCCTTTGTGTTTGATTCCTGCTTCAATTAAAGCAGTTAAATCTTTAAGATCAGTAGAGAAACTTTGAGCTACAAATGTTGCTCCAACAGTCAAAGCCATTTCCATTGGAGAAATCGATTGTTCGATCGAACCTTGCGGCGTGGACTTTGTTTTAAATCCTGCTGCAGAACGTGGAGATGTTTGACCTTTTGTTAAACCATATATTTGGTTATCCATTACGATATAAGTAATATCGAGATTACGGCGAATGGCATGTACCGTATGACCCATACCAATTGCATATCCGTCACCGTCACCACCAGAAGCGATAACAGTTAAATCACGATTAGCCATTTTAACACCTTGTGCGATTGGAAGTGAACGGCCATGAATACCATGGAAGCCATATGAATT
Organism: Bacillus sp. sid0103; assembly: GCF_019219025.1. The sequence goes on from NZ_JAHUWN010000001.1 coordinate 51,791, forward strand.
AATATAACCGGAAATACGTCCAGAACATCCGATTCCCGAAATAACAGCTAAGTTTTCTGGCTCTAAGCCTACATTCGCTGCCGCACGTTGCATTGCCGCTTGTACAGAGAAGTCGCCACAGCCAGGGCACCAGTTCGGTTTTACATTGTTTCGAAAGTCTTTAAAAGTGGCCATTTAGAACAACTCCTTGCATTTTGTATAAACTTCGTGTGGTAGGAACGGATTTCCGTCATATTTAAGATGCTTCGTAATTTTTTCAGCATGTCCAACATTCATTTTCATAATATTCGCTAATTGTCCAGTTGCATTGTTTTCCACAACAACAACTTTCTTAGCAGAGCGAACAAGTGGAAGAACTTCGTCTGTTGGGAATGGATGAATTAAACGGATGTGTGCATGATTTACTTTTAAGCCATCATTCTCTAAACGTGTCATTGCTTCTTCAATAACACCGCGAGTGGAGTTAAATCCTACAAATAAAACATCTGCATCCTCGTGCTTAATATTTTTGTAAACTGGTGTATCAAAACGAATATTTTCGACTTTACGGAAACGCTTATCCATTTGTGCAATTCGGTTTGCAGCAGATTCAGATGGTTTACCAGTCTCATCGTGCTCAACACCTGTTACATGGTGAATACCATTCTTCATACCAGGGATTACACGTGGAGAAACTCCATCTTCTGTTACTTCATATCGTTTGAAGTATGCATTATTTTCGTTAGCAGGTATTTCATCTGTTACCAATTTCCCGCGTCTGATTTCAACCTTGCCATAGTTTAATGGTTCAACTGTTTGTTTACCCAAAGATAATTGAAGGTCAGATAAAATAATGACTGGACATTGATACTCTTCAGCTAAATTGAATGCCTCCGCGGTATCATAAAACGCTTCTTCAACTGTACTTGGAGCCATAACAATTTTCGGAATTTCACCATGTGTTCCATAAATCATTGCCATAAGGTCAGATTGTTCTTGTTTAGTTGGTAATCCTGTTGAAGGACCGCCACGTTGTGTATCAACAATTACAAGCGGTGTTTCAGTAATACCAGAAAGTCCGATTGCTTCCATTTTTAAGGATAATCCAGGTCCAGCAGAAGCAGTAATCGTACGTACACCGCCGTAGTTAGCGCCAATGGCCATTGTACAAGCAGCAATTTCGTCTTCTGTTTGAATAACTGTACCACCTAATGCAGGCAGCTTTTTAATCAAATATTCCATAATCTCAGATGCTGGTGTAATTGGGTATGCTGCCATAAAACGGCATCCGCCTGCAATTGCTCCAAGAGCGATTGCGTCGTTTCCAATCATAAACATCCTTTTTTTACCGTCAGCCTTTTCAAGTTCCATTGTTTGGATACCAGAAGCAAGATTTTCTTTCATTTTTTCAAAGCCAGCTTTGATTGCTTCCATATTTTTTGCAACTACTTGATCGCCTTTTTTGCCAAAAATCTCACGGACTACTACTTCAAATACATTAATATCTAAGTCCAATACGGCAGATGTTGCACCGATTGCAACCATGTTTTTCATTAAAGAAGTTCCAAGTTCAGTGGCAATTTCAGTAAATGGTACCGCATACAATGATGCTTCAGTATCCTCTGGTTTCTTTGGAGAGAATTTCGCATCTGCAAGGATTACACCCTTACTGTGTAGTTCTTTGTAGTTTAAATCAATAGTTTCTTGGTCGAAAGCTACCAGGATATCTAGGTCATCAGAAATAGAACGAACTTCTGTCGTACTCACTCTGATTTTATTGTTCGTATGACCGCCTTTAATACGTGAAGAAAAGTGACGATAACCATACAAGTAATATCCCAGGCGATTCAGTGCAATTGCAAAGATTTCCCCAGTACTTTCAATACCTTCCCCTTGTTGTCCTCCAACTTTCCATGAAAGTTGATTGATCATGACTTACACCCCTTTGGATATGTAAAAATTAAGTAGTTTAGATTGATCCATTTATTAGTTTAGCACTATTCCGAGTATTTCACTAGAATTTAGCCTATGATTATAAAAAGACTAAAAAAAGTAACTTAAGATATATACTAAACGCTTACAATTCTAGACCTATGCACTAAAAATTGCAACCCTTTAAAGTGAAATATTGTCTAAAATATGAATATTTTTTTATTATTTAAAATACACTCTCGGCCGATAATGTCGAACCAAAATAAATCAACGTTTTTCCACATTTTATGGCAGTTTTTCTCACATTTATTCTTCATACGAATATTTTATTTTTATATTCTAGAAATCACGAAAGTTTATCTTAGAATAATAATATTATCAACTCCATTCATTTTTAGGCCCTAACCTAAAAAATACCTGCTTGTTTAACAAGCAGGTAGAATGAATTTAATTTGGTTTTTCATGTCAATAGTCTATCTCTTTCAACGCGGTTCAACAATGAGTTTGATAGCTGTGCGTTCTTCCCCGTCAATCAAAATATCGGTAAACGCAGGGATACAGATTAAATCAACTCCGCTAGGTGCTACAAATCCTCGAGCAATCGCTACTGCCTTAACGGCTTGATTCAATGCACCCGCCCCAATTGCCTGTATTTCCGCTGCACCTCTTTCACGCAGAACCCCGGCAAGCGCACCAGCTACAGAATTAGGATTAGATTTTGCTGAAACTTTTAATATATCCATTTCTAGCTCCTCCTTAGAAAATCCCGATCCCGCATGAGCAGTTTCATGAACAAATCAGGTTATAACATTCCACTGCTACTATATTCAGTTGTGAAAAAACATATTCCGGCTTGGACAAAAAAAATACGTAAAGCAAAAGCCCTAGACGCTGGAATAGACACTGTTCAGCGTTACTAGATAAAAATAAAAAAGAGCAAAATTAATTTGCTCTTTAAAAAATGGCACTGTCAAACTTGCCTGTTGAGTTCCGTTCCCGGCACTTATCTTTCCGCTAAGAATAAAACGGATGATCATCATTTATTAAGATCGGCTGAATTTTTTTGGCAAAGCCAGTTTTCCGATCCAATTCAATAACCACCGCACTTAGCTGATTTCTTTCACCTGTTGCCACTTCAAATCGGACAGGAAGACTTGTTAGGAACCTTTTAAGGACAGCTTCTCTCTCAACGCCTAGAATGCCATCATACGGCCCTGTCATGCCCACATCGCTTAGATATCCTGTGCCATTCGGTAAAATTCGGCTATCGGCCGTCTGAACATGTGTATGTGTCCCCACTACTGCAGATACTCTGCCATCCAAGTACCAGCCCATTGCCTGTTTCTCACTGGTAACCTCCGCATGAAAATCCACAAAAATATATGGGGTTCTCTCTCTGGCGATGGCAATTAATTCGTCTGCCTTTTTAAAAGGACAATCCAAAGGTGCCATAAAAGTTCGTCCTTGTAGATTGATCACGGCAATTTCTAAATCATTGACTTTAAAAAACGCCATTCCTTTCCCGGGTGTTCCTTCAGGAAAATTTGCGGGTCTAACCATATTTTTAGCAGTACCGATAAATTCAAAGATATCACGGTTATCCCATGAGTGATTACCAAGTGTTACTGCCTGTGCACCATACCCTAAAAATTCGCGGTAGATTTTTTCTGTAATTCCCTTGCCGCTAGCTGCATTTTCCCCATTAATGATCGTAAAATGAGGACGATATTTTTCTTTTAATTTTGGTAGATATTCCTTCACCATGTCTCGGCCTGGAGAGCCGACAACATCACCGATAAAAAGTAGATTCATTTTTATTCCTTTCATCAAGAAAATTGTTAATGTTTAAATTGTATCACATACAGACTTGATTTAATCGAACTAGCACACCAAAAAATAAAGCGGTGCATGCGCACCGCTTTTATTTTGCGTATTCAACAGCCCGTGTTTCACGGATAACTGTAACCTTAATGTGTCCAGGATAATCAAGTTCTTCTTCAATGCGCTTCCGAATATCACGTGCTAAGCGGTGAGCTGCAAGATCATCAACCGAATCCGGTCTAACAATAATACGCACTTCACGCCCTGCTTGAATTGCAAAGGACTTCTCAACACCTTCATATGACTCAGAAATCTCCTCTAACTTTTCAAGACGACGGATATAATTTTCAAGCGTCTCACTACGTGCACCAGGCCTTGCGGCTGATAAAGCATCAGCAGCTGCAACTAAAACAGAAATAATTGATGTTGGCTCGGTATCCCCATGGTGAGATGCAATACTATTAATTACTACCGGGTGTTCCTTGTATTTGGTTGCAAGTTCAACACCAATTTCTACATGGCTGCCTTCAACTTCATGGTCGATCGCTTTTCCGATATCATGAAGTAAGCCTGCACGACGTGCTAGGGTTTCATCTTGGCCTAGTTCAGCCGCAAGTAATCCAGATAGTTGTGCTACTTCCATTGAATGCTTTAAGACGTTTTGACCATAGCTTGTACGGAACTTCAAGCGGCCAAGAATTTTGATAAGATCTGGATGAAGTCCATGAACTCCCACTTCAAAAGTGGTTTGCTCACCAACCTCACGGATATACTCATCCACTTCACGACGAGATTTTTCTACCATTTCCTCTATTCGTGCTGGGTGGATACGCCCATCTTGAACTAATTTCTCAAGGGCTAAGCGCGCCGTTTCACGACGAATAGGATCAAAACCTGATAGAATGACAGCTTCAGGAGTATCATCAATTATTAAATCAATTCCTGTTAACGTTTCTAGCGTCCGAATATTTCTTCCTTCACGGCCAATAATTCGGCCCTTCATTTCGTCATTTGGTAGGTTGACGACAGAGACAGTCGTTTCCGCAACATGGTCAGCAGCGCAACGCTGGATTGCTAGCGAAAGAATTTCCTTCGCTTTCTTGTCTGCTTCCTCTTTCGCACGATTCTCGCTTTCCTTAATCATTATGGCAGTGTCATGGGTTAATTCCTGCTCCATTCTGTCGATAATGATGGCTTTTGCTTCCTCGCGCGTTAAGCTTGAAATTCGTTCGAGTTCAGTTTGTTGTTTTCGTACCAACTCGTCCACTTTGCTTTCCATCTCTTCAATATGCTGTTGTCTTTGGTTTAGAGAATCATCCTTCTTTTCTAAAAGATTTTCACGCTTATTTAACGTTTCCTCTTTTCGATCTAAATTCTCTTCTCTTTGCAGTAAACGGTTTTCTTGTTTTTGCATTTCATTTCTTCGTTCACGAACCTCACGCTCTGCTTCTGTGCGAAGCTTGTGAATTTCATCCTTTGCTTCTAGCAAAGCTTCTTTTTTCAATGAATCAGCATCACGTTTCGCATCTTCTAGAATCTGCTCTGCAGCATTCTTTGCACCAGCTACTTTTGCTTCAGCAATGGATTTATGAACAAAATAGCCAACAACGGCACCGACGATAAGGCCAAGCAAAATGGAGATGATAGTAATTAAATCCAATCGTTACACCTCCTCTTGCTATGAACTTTTGTTACATTTTTTTAAGTGTCGGCATGTACATTGTTTAGACTCAACATACAGCAAGCACCAAGGCTTTTTCGGATTGTAATAATACCAAAAATGTAAAATATACATGTTAATTGTAAAGGTGGGAATATTCATTGTCAAGGCTTAGTCCTAGTGGCTTTTTTAAATATTTAGAATAGGACATCATTTTATGTTCCTAATGGCTGACTTTTATCGTCTATTTATGAGTATATGCTTGTATATAAATACTTTAGGCTGTGTTGATTTCCGCTCCAATCCACATAGTGTAATAGTGTAATATCACAATGTCTATGTAAAGAAAAGAGCAAAACCATAAATAGCTTTGCTCTCTTTCATCTCATTTAGTCGATTAATTCAAATTGTTCATCATCATCTGTTTCAGTTACAAATTTTTCACCGTCTAAACCATAATGTTCACGGATCTTCGTTTGAATCTGAAGACGCATATCAGGGTTTTCCTTTAAGTACAGCTTTGCATTTTCACGCCCTTGACCAATTCTTATATCATTATAGGAATACCATGAACCGCTCTTTTGAACGATATCTAAATCGGAGCCTAGATCAACAATCTCGCCTTCCTTAGAAATCCCTTCACCATACATAATGTCTACCTCTGCAGTACGGAAAGGAGGAGCAACCTTATTTTTTACGATTTTAATTTTTGTTTTATTCCCTACAATGTCAGTTCCTTGCTTCAATGCTTCAGCACGGCGCACTTCTAGACGGACTGTTGAATAAAACTTTAGAGCACGACCCCCAGGTGTGGTTTCAGGGTTTCCAAACATAACGCCAATTTTTTCACGGATTTGGTTAATAAAGATAGCAATTGTCTTAGATTTGTTGATGGCCCCTGATAGTTTACGAAGGGCTTGAGACATCAGACGAGCTTGTAAACCAACGTGAGAATCTCCCATTTCACCTTCAATTTCTGCTTTTGGTACTAGCGCTGCAACTGAGTCAACGATTAGAATATCAATGGCACCGCTTCGCACTAATGCTTCAGCAATTTCAAGAGCTTGTTCGCCAGTATCAGGCTGTGATAATAATAACTCATCAATATTAACTCCCAATTTCTGTGCATATGTCGGGTCAAGGGCATGTTCAGCATCAATAAATGCTGCTTGTCCACCATTTGCTTGAACTTCAGCAATCGCATGCAAAGCAACCGTTGTTTTACCAGAGCTCTCAGGGCCATAAACTTCGATAATACGACCTCTAGGATATCCGCCCACTCCAAGTGCTGCATCAAGTGCTAATGAGCCACTCGGACTCGTTAAAATCTTCGTATCCGTTTTCTCTCCCATCTTCATGACGGAACCTTTACCGAATTGCTTTTCTATTTGCTTTAACGCCATTTCTAAGGCCGCTTTACGATCATTACTCACGAATCATTTCCTCCCTTATATATAAACACAAGCTAATTGCTATAATCTATTAATTTAATACCTATTAATAATATAACCGCTTTTCGGATATTTGTCGAGCAAAAAAACGAACATTCATTCGTTTATTTTCAAAACAAAATTGATGTAAAAAAAGGAAGATCCCCACTCCTTTTGTATTTTATTGCCTCTTTTGTCGTCTGAAAAAGATAATTTCGTCCGTTGTCAGATATTTTTCTTCAAAAAAAGTCACAGAATGCTATTTAGCATTCTGTGACTCTTTTAATGTGCGAAGTAGAAAATAACATCCAAATTTTACAGCACGGGTCCGGTTTGCTTCCCTTGTTCCGGCTAAGGAAAGCTTTTCTACAATCGTCGGCCTTCCCTTAAGCGCAATCCCAATAAAGACAGTACCGACCGGCTTGCCCTCTAGCTCTTCAGGACCAGCTACACCAGTAAAACTAATTCCTATATCAGAATTAAATAATTTTGAGGTATTTTCAGCGAGTTCTCTTGCACATTGCTCACTCACCGCACCTTGTGTTTCAAGCGTTTCTTGCCGTACATGTAATAAATGCTGTTTAACATCATTGGAATAGCAGACAACTCCGCCATAAAACACGGAACTTGCTCCTGAAAGTGCAGTTAGTTGTTGTTGAAATAGTCCGCCTGTTAAACTCTCTGCAGCAGAAATTGTAAATTTTCGTGTCTTTAGGGTTTTCATCACTTCATCCATAAGCGAAGTTTCATCGTATCCATATAAAAATACACCAACACGCTGGTTAATCGTTTTTTCTAATTCATCGAGCAGTGAATGAGCTTTTTTCCCGTCCACATGTTTTGCGGTCAGTCTCAAAGTAACCTCACCATCACCTGCAAGGGGGGCTATCGTTGGATTGCTTTGCGCATCAATTAAATCCATTAGTTCCGTTTCCAATGCAGCTTCACCAATTCCAAAAAACCTTAACACTCTAGAGACAATTACCTCTTTGGCCATATTTTCATTAGAAAGCGCCTGATAACCATATTGACAAAACATAGGTTCAAGTTCTTTTGGAGGACCTGGCAGGAGCATATAGGAGTGACCGTTAGATTCAACTACCATTCCTGGAGCCATTCCATGATCATTTGGAAGAATATGTGCCCCACTCAATACAAGTGCCTGTTTTCGGTTATTTTCTGTCATTACGCGGTTGGTCCGATTAAAGTACAGTTCTATCGAAGCTAACGCATTTTCATCGGTAACTAGTTCTTTTCCGAGGTGACGAGCAATCGTTTCCTTCGTTAAATCATCCTTTGTTGGTCCAAGACCACCAGTAAAGATAATAAGATCAGCACGCCTTTCAGCTATTTCAATGGCCGTTTTTAGCCTATCAGGATTATCACCAACAACCGTATGAAAATAGACATTAATTCCAAGGCCAGCCAATTGCTGAGACAAAAATCGTGCATTCGTATTCACAATTTGACCGAGCAACAACTCAGAACCTACAGCAATAATCTCAGCATTCATCCTCACACATCTTCCTTTCCTTCATATTAAGATAACACTTACTTTGAATTTTTAAGGACATGACTATTTTTCACAAAATAATCCCATCCAGACCAAATTGTAAAAATTAATGCAACCCATAAAGACACGATATCAAAACGAAACGGGATCATATCAAAAATAATATTATGTAATAAAAGCGATGAGATAGCGACAATTTGCGCCCATGTTTTAATTTTGCCAAGCATATTAGCTGCCACAACTTCGCCTTCTCCTGCAAGCAAAAGACGTAACCCAGTTACAGCAAACTCTCTGCTAATAATAATAATCACGATCCAAGAAGGTGCATACACATCGTTCAGTTCAACAAGAACGATGAGTGCAGCTGAGACTAGTAATTTGTCAGCAAGAGGGTCGAGAAATTTTCCCATATTGGTCACAAGGTTATATTTCCGGGCATAATGACCATCAACCCAATCAGTTGCTGAGGCTAAAATGAAAATCAATGCACCAACAAAATGGGTAACTGGAAGGATTGTCCCAAGGAGATGCATATCGCCCCAATCAAAAGGAGCAAGCATAATAATCAAGAATATTGGGATTAATAATATTCTCGATACAGTTATTCTATTCGGAATATTCATAGTTTTCCTCCGTTTTATGAATTAAAGCGAAAAATAGTCATCAACAGATGACTATTCGTTTTTCAGAACATATTGAATTGTTATGTTCTGAACATTTGCAGTCGCTGGTACTGCATACTCGAGCTTTTGGTCATTTACAAAGATATCTGTATCCGCAGCATTTCCTACCCTAATCACAGCCGTGCTTTCAGCAGATAAATCTTCTGTTTGACTCTCGGTTCCGCCTTTTTTTAGTGTTCCCTGGAAAAAGGATTTCCCTTTTCCATTTTTAATACTAACCCAGGTCTGTCCTTTAGATACCAACTTTACGACAAATTTGTCTGCATTCTTTAATTCGTAAGTTGAATTCCTGCCGCTGCTTTGAACAGCCTTAATTTCTTGTGTTGGTGTTTCTTCAATGTTTGTTTGTTGTTCATCGGCAGCTTGATTATCCTTCTTTTCTTCCGTGTTGTCTTTCTTATTCTCTTTTTCGTCTGCTTTTTCTTTCTCAAGATTCTCGGATTTCACAATTTTAACCGGCTCATTTTCCTTGTTAATGGATTGATTCGTATTATCGCCGGCATGTTTATATACAAAGTAATATAACAGGCTTGCAACCCCAATCACAAAAACACCGATTAAGACTTTAGGTAAAATATCAAAAATTTTAGAGTTACTTTCTGAAATGGCTTTGTGTGTTTTCACTCTAGACAATTGCTGAGGCAATTCATCATTTAAGCTTGCTGGAATTTCACCTTTAAAGGTTTCAAAAATTTCATCAGGATTTAGGCTGAGCGCCTCTGCATATTGCTTAATAAATGCCCGAACATAAAAATTCCCGGGCATGCTCGCATAATTCCCCTCTTCAATACCAATTAAATACCGTTTTTGAATTTTCGTCATGGATTGTACATCATCCAAGCTTAATCCTTTCGCTAATCGGGCTTCTTTAAGTCGATTCCCTAATTCAGTCACCTGTTAACACCTTCCAATTTATTAAAAATCAAAATCTCCAAAATCAGATCCGGAGAACATGTTATTCTGGTCAACGACCTCGTATGTAATCTCTTCTTCCGCATCGTTCCGAAGTTCAATAATATAATCAAAATCATCCAGTGTATATTCTGAGTTTTGAACGAAGATATCTGGATGCTCAATTACTTTTACAGACGGAAGTCGCATGATTTCACGGACTAATTGCCAATGACGCTCATTTGCACGTCTGGTGGAAACTATTCCATCGAGAATAAATAGATTGTTTTCGTTATATTCATCTTCAATAAGTTGATTACGAATTGTTTGTTTTAACAGTGTGGAAGACACAAATAGCCAGCGCTTATTTGCGCAAACACTTGCAGCTACAAGTGATTCAGTTTTTCCAACTCGAGGCATTCCCCGAATACCGATCAGCTTATGTCCCTCCTGTTTAAATAATTCTGCCATAAAATCAACTAATAAGCCAAGTTCATCCCTTACAAAACGGAAGGTTTTTTTATCATCCGCATCTCTTTGAATATAACGGCCATGTCTAACTGCAAGCCTGTCACGAAGTTTTGGTTCTCTAAGTTTAATTACTTTTATTGTGTCCATCGTATGTAAAATTGACTCAAGTCGTTTAATTTGATCATCATCTTTTGCTAAAATGAGCAATCCACGTCGACCTTCATCAACACCATTAATTGTGACAATGTTAATAGAAAGCATACCCAACAAGGATGAAATATCCCCGAGTAGTCCAGGTCGGTTCTTTTGTATCTCATATTCTAAATACCATTCTTTTTTCAAGCAATAAACCTCCTTTAAAGAAGTTTCGACATTTTTTTTACATTTCCTCATCTAACCCCTATAATAAATGATTTTGGATGAAGATGAAAGTAAAAACAAAGATATTACCTTCTTTAACGGAGAATGAACCCTTGAAGCACAAAAAAGAGAGGAGAAAGCCTCCTCTCTTTTAGCGATTGCCGTTATTTTGAACCAATTTAACCATTATATTTGCAATAGCCTGTTGTTCTTCCTTATCTGCAACTGACCAAAGATCAGCAAGGATTCTTTCCTGTTCGTTTTTTGGCTCGACCTGGTTGGATAAATAATCACCAATTTGAAATGCAAGATTATTAATAGCACCTTCACTCATACCTTCATTTTGTGCATGATGAAGACGATCAGCTAAAAATTCTTCCCATTGTTTCCAGTTATCTAAAACAGACATGGTTTTTTCCCTCCTTTAAATTTGTACAAGATTATTTTGCGATGAAGTGAGGGGAACTATGCATTAATAACTTTTGAATTTTTTTAAGTATACCACCCGCCATTTATGGAAAGAACTTGTCCTGTTATGTAGGATGAATCTTCGGAAAGCAAGAAACCGACGCACCTCGCAACTTCTTCCGGCTGGCCTAGTCTTCCCATTGGTATCTCATCAGCAATTTGCTCTACCTCTTCTGGTGTAAAACCTTCCATCATGGGTGTCGATACAGCTCCTGGGGCAATGGCATTAACTCGTATTCCATTCATGGCCACCTCTTTACTTAATGCCTTTACCAAAGCTATTTGTGCACCCTTAACCGTAGAATAGGCAACCTCACACGCTGCTCCTGTCTGACCCCATATTGACGATATCATCACAATATTCCCTTTTCCTTTAGCAAGAAATTTTGGGAGAAGCTCTTTTGTGAGCATTAATGGACTTAATACATGTACATTTAATAATGATTCTGCTTCAGTTTGTTGCAAATCAACAAGGAGTCCATATTGACTTTGTCCGCCGCAATGAATAATCGCATCTAACGAAAATATTTCTGAAACAACCTTTTTATAACCACTAGGATCCTCCAAGTCCGCTTGGATGGGTATGTATTCCCCACCATAAGGCTTCAGTTTTTTGATTAATCCTTTAATTGCTTGTTCATTTTTATTAAAATGCAGATACAAATGATAGCCTTTTTCGGCTAAGTTACATGCAATCGCTTGTCCGATTCCACCACTTGCCCCAGTTATTAATACATATTTCAAAAAAATCACACTCTCTCTCTAACTAAAAACTAGTACAAAGAAAAAGCGTCGAAATTACGACGCTTTCAGGTTATTATTTTTTCTTTGGAACTACTTGGCAAACTGAAAAGCGCTCTTCTGAAATGACTTCAGACGCAAGAGATTGAACATCGTTTAAGGTGATTTTTTCAAGAGTTGGCACAACATCAAACAAGTTCATATCATTAAAGGCATAGCGTGTAAATTGATTAGCGATATATTCTGGTGAATTTACCGCTCGTAAAAATGCACCAATCTTTTTCTTTTTGGCTCTTTCTAATTGCTCTTCATTAAATATAGGTTTGTTTTTTGCTTCTAATAGCATTTTTTCAAGTGTTTCCGCCAATTTGTCAGGTTCACCAGTGTCTCCGCCAATCATAGCAAAACCAAAGCCTTGTTCTTGTGTATAATCGAAGGAAAACGTTTCATCAATTAAACCATCATTATAGAGTTGATTGTAATTTTCCGAGCTTTTCCCAAACAATAGATCCAATAGAACATTCATCGTTAATTCATTTTTCAGCATTTCATTGCCACTTTGATCGACATGAAGTGCTTTAATCCCAAGTAAACATTTCGATGTTTGTACGTTCATTTCCAGTACCTGTTTTTTTTCAGCTGCCTCTGTTGGCTCATTCTCAAATTTACGCTTAATCTCTGGCATATCTTTGTATTCTTTTTTCGCTTGATTTTCTTTTACTTGATCCATAAAACTATTCGGATCAACCGGTCCTACAATAAATAATAACATGTTGCTCGGATGATAAAAGGTGTTATAGCATTCATAAAGCCAATCTTTTGTAATATGTGAAATCGATTCAATTGTTCCTGCTATATCAATTTTAACCGGATGGTTCTGGTAAAGATTTTGAATCAATCCAAAGTATAAACGCCAATCAGCATTATCATCGTACATGGTTATTTCTTGGCCAATAATTCCTTTTTCTTTTTCAACCGTTTTTTCAGAAAAATATGGCTCCTGCACAAAATCAATGAGTGTTTCGAGATTTTTTTCTACATCAGACGTGCTTGAAAATAAATAGGCGGTTCGAGTAAAGGAAGTAAAAGCATTCGCGGAAGCACCTTGGCGGCTAAATTGCTGAAAAACATCACCGTCTTCTTTTTCAAACAACTTATGCTCTAAAAAGTGGGCAATTCCATCGGGGACTTTGACATACTCTTCTTTGCCAAAAGGAACAAATGTATTATCCACAGAACCATATTTTGTTGTAAAGGTAGCGAAGGTTTTATTAAATCCTTTTTTCGGTAAGATATAAACATTTAGACCATTTGGTAATTTTTCATGGTAAAGTTCCTCCTGAAGCTGGTCAAACGTAATTTTCTCCATTATTTGGCCGCCTCCGTTCCAGTTAAGAAATAAATAGTATCAATTTCGATTTTTTTAGCAACTGCAATAATTTCTTCTTTGGTTACTTTTTGCATATCTTGAAGCCATGTATCAAGATTAATATTTGCATCAGCCACAACATTATGATAAAGAATTTCAGTTAGTCCTCTTGATGTGTCAATTGTCTCTAAAATTTGATTTTGGATGACTGCTTTAGTTTGGACTAGCTCTTGTTCCGTGAAATCCCCGTTTCTCATTGCCTCTAATTGATCATTAATGATTCCAACTGCCTGATCATAATTTTTTAAATCAATACCTGACATAACCATCATTAAGCCCTTATGACTTTCAAGACGACTTGCTGCGTAATAAGCGAGACTTGCCTTTTCACGTACATTTATAAATAATTTCGAATGAGCAAATCCGCCATAAATGCCATTAAACACTTGTAAAGCAAAATAATCGGGGTCACCGTACACAATATTCGTGCGATATCCTATGTTTAATTTTCCTTGTTTTACATCTTGCCGCTCTTTCACTTCATTAACCTGTCTATTTTTGGTTACTTCTTGTTTATCTAACTTTTTCGGTGTTCTTTCTTCAAAATGCAGGAGGTCTCCAGCAAATTTCTTTACCTCTTCTTCATTAACGTCACCGATAATATATAAATCCATTTCATCCGTTAAAAAAGCGTTTTTATAATATTCATATAAGTTCTCCGGAGTAATGGCATCAACATCTGCTGCATCCCCGTTTACCTCTAAAGCATAAGGCTCGCCTTTACACATTTCTTGAATTAGGCGCATATTAGAGTAGCGCATCTTATCATCAAAAACAGATTGGATACGTTGTTTTAGGGTCCGCTTCTCTTTTTCAACTGTTTCTCTATCAAAGGCATTACCCTTAATATTGGGATTGGTTAATATTTCGGCTAACAATTCAAACCCTTTTTTTAATAATGGGCTTGGATCGCTTAAGAATTTTTCGTTGGCAATTTCGATTGAAAAACTCATGATATGGTATTCACCTTTTTTAGATAGGTCAACATAAAGTGTCGCGCCGTATAACTCATCAAGATAGGACCGCAGAGCTGTGGTTGAAGAATACTTAGCTGAACTGCTTTGTAATACTTGTGGAAGAAGTGCCCGTTTGGTTACATCTTCTTTTGTTAGAGGCGCTTTCATTTTCCAGATCAAGGTGTTCGTTTTATATTTTTCGGTTGGGATTAGATGAAGTTTATATCCCTTAAGTTCGGTTATTTTTTCTGTAGCGGTTGCCACATACATTCCTCCTTAACTGTTCAAAGGGTTATACATTACAATATGTAAACATTTTTCTTTATAGCATTTCCTTTGTAATAAAACCTATACTTATTACTATAATTTGGTAAGCTTGTTCAATACAAGTAATTACACTTTTTTCTTTAATAAAAAGATGATGTTAAGGCATATTGTTGATTAGAGAAGAAGGTGCTGCGCTCCTGCGGGAGGACGAGGAGGCTCCCCTGACCGACCACGAGCCGCACGCGCCTGAAGTGGAAATCAACAGGCAAGTTTAACAGAGCCAATTAAAAAGAACCCCTGGAAATATAACCAGGGGTTCTGCTTGCTGATGATATTATCTGCTGCCTTTGATATAGTGAGTACCAACTGCTTTTGGTGCATCGGCGCGGCCGATGAATCCAGTTAAGGCTAAAATGGTTAATACATATGGTGCAATCAATAGGTATACACTTGGAATTTCCTTTAAGAAAGGTAAACTTGATCCAATAATACTAATACTTTGAGCAAAACCAAAGAAGATTGCAGCTCCTAATGCACCAAGTGGATGCCATTTTCCGAAAATCATGGCAGCTAACGCCATGAAACCTTGACCACTAATAGTTGAGTGGCTGAAGTTTGATGTGATCGATTGTGCATAAACTCCTCCGCCAAGACCTCCAAGGGCTCCGGAAAGAATAACACCTAAATAACGCATTTTTGTTACGTTTATACCCATTGTGTCTGCAGCCATTGGATGTTCACCAACTGAACGAAGGCGAAGACCAAATGGTGTTTTGAAAACAATGTACCACACGATAATAGCAACTAAAATTGCTAAAAAAGATGTCCAATACGTATTTTGGAAAAATATTTTACCAATAATAGGAATATCTTTAAGAACTGGAATATCAATTTTACTGAAACCTTTACTGATAATTCCTGTTTCACCTTTATCATAGATAAGTTTTACAAGGAACAAGGTAAGTCCAGTTGCAAGTAAGTTAATGGCAACACCAGAAACAGTGTGATCAGCACGGAATGTAATCGAAGCAATTGCATGGAACAAGGAGAAGAATGCTCCTGCTGCCATTGCTACCAATAATGCAATCCAAGGTGTAGCATTACCAAAAGTATCAAATGTAGTTAAGTTAAATACGATTGCGGTGAATGCACCAATTACCATTAAACCTTCAAGTCCAATATTTACTACTCCAGAACGTTCTGAAAATATACCGCCTAATGCAGTGAAGACAAGTGGAGCTGCCCATAATAAAGTGGATGGAACAAGAATGATTAAAATATCCATTAAACTCAACTTACTTCACCTCCTTCTTACTGAATCGGTCAAGAAATACTCTTATTATATAGCTTGATGCAACAAAGAATACGATTAACGCAATAATGATATCTACTAATTCATTTGGTACCCCTGCTTCAAGCGGCATATTTAATGCTCCCACTTTTAGAACACCAAATAATATGGCTGAGAAAAATACACCTAGTGCAGTATTTCCCCCTAGTAATGCAACCGCAATTCCGTCGAAACCAACGCCAGAGAATCCACCTTTTACTGCTGCATATTCAAAAGTACCTAATCCTTCCATGGCACCTGCTAAACCTGCGAAAGCTCCAGAAATAAGCATAGAAAGGATAATATTCTTATTCACGTTCATCCCTGCATATTGAGCAGCATGTTGGTTAAAACCTACAGACCTTAATTCAAATCCTCTTGTTGTTCTTTCTAATAAGAACCACATAATAAAGCAAGAAATAATTGCAAGAATAATACCCCAGTGAAGTCTTGAATAATCAGTTAGACTCTCTAACCATCCAGATCGTAATGTTGCTGATTTATGAATAGGGCCTGAATTATCCCCATGTTTTGTGATTACGTTTCGAATAATATAATTGGATACGTGTAAGGCCACATAGTTCATCATTATGGTTACAATTACTTCATGGACACGGAAACGTGCTTTTAATAAACCAGGAATAAATGCCCAAAGTGCCCCTGCTGCGATGGAGGCAATGATAGCAAGTGGTAAATGAATAATTCGAGGTAAGTCAAAGGCCACCCCTACCCATACAGCAGCAAGCCAACCAACTAAGAATTGTCCTTCAACCCCGATATTAAATAAGCCCACGCGGAATGCAAATGCCACAGCAAGTCCGGCTAAGATATATGGAGTAAACTGTCGGATTACTTCTCCGATGTAATAGATATCTCCAAAAGCACCATTCCATAGTGCTGTAAAGGCCGCGACTGGATTGTAACCACTTATTAACATAATAAACGTTCCAACAAGGATACCTAATAATACGGCTATAATAGGTGTTAAGATACTTCTAAACCGTTTAGACATGTGATTCTTCACCCGCTTCCTTTCTATTCGAGCCAGCCATTAGTAATCCAAGTTCCTGCTCAGTCGTATCTTTTGGATTCACAACAGCTACGATTTTCCCTTCATATATAACGGCAATACGGTCACTGACATTCATGATTTCATCCAGTTCAAAAGAGATAAGCAAGACACCCTTACCATTATCGCGCTGTTCGATTAAGCGTTTGTGAATGAATTCAATGGCCCCAACATCCAAACCACGAGTTGGCTGTGCTGCTATCAATAAGTCTGGGTTCCGATCTACTTCACGGCCAATAATCGCCTTTTGCTGGTTACCACCGGAAAGCGCACGTGCCAAAGTGTATTCACTTGGTGTCCGTACATCAAACTCACTAATCAATGTTTTAGCTTTTTTATAAATTTCACCAAAGTTTAGAATTCCGTTCTTAGAGAATGGCCTTTTATTATATGTTTGTAATACCATATTCTCACCAATTGGGAAGTTCAAAACTAACCCATGCTTGTGACGGTCCTGAGGTATATGACCTACGCCAGATTCAGTAATCTGTCTTGGTGTATGATTGATCAATTCTTTTCCATTCAATTTCACACTGCCGCTATCAGCTTTACGTAAACCAGTGATAGCTTCAATAAATTCCGATTGTCCATTACCATCTACACCAGCGATGCCGACAATTTCTCCAGCACGAACAGAAAGATTCAAGCCATTAACTACTGTCACACCACGAGGGTCCTTTACAACCAAATCCTTAATTTCAAGGACCTCTTGTTTTGGAGATGCTTCTTTCTTATCAGTTTTGAAGACAACATCTCGTCCAACCATTAAACTAGCAAGTTCATTAGGATTGGTTTCACTTACTGTTACTGTTCCAATTCCCTTTCCTTTGCGGATAACAGTACAACGATCAGATACTTCCATAATCTCTTTCAGTTTATGAGTTATGAGAATAATAGACTTACCTTCTTTTATAAGCGTTTTCATAATTTGAATTAATTCTTTAATTTCCTGCGGAGTAAGAACAGCAGTAGGTTCGTCAAAAATAAGAATTTCGGCTCCACGATAGAGTGTTTTTAAGATTTCCACTCTTTGTTGCATACCTACGGTAATGTCAGAAATTTTCGCCTGTGGGTCAACTGCTAAACCATATCGTTCAGAGATCTCACGGACTTGTTGCTCAGCCTTTTTAAGATCAATTCGGCCAGCAGAGGTTATTTCTCTACCAAGGATGATATTTTCAGTGAC
Source organism: Bacillus sp. sid0103 (assembly GCF_019219025.1). The sequence continues at coordinate 69,977 of NZ_JAHUWN010000001.1, forward strand.
TGTGAACGTATCAACTAACATAAAGTGTTGATGGACCATTCCGATTCCAAGATCATTTGCGATATTGGGGTTAGAAATGTTTACTGGTTTCCCTTTAACTCGAATTTCACCATTTTCTGGCTGATATAGTCCAAAAAGTACATTCATTAATGTTGACTTTCCTGCACCATTTTCGCCAAGCAAGGCATGGATTTCACCCTTTTTTAATTGAAGGGTTATGTTATCATTCGCAACGAAGCCATTAAATTCCTTACGGATGTTAAGCATCTCAATTACATATTCCATCTTTTCTCACTCCCTGTGATAAGATAAAAGGAAAAATTGACCATAAGTAGTAAGAGGTCAGACCTTTCCGAGTTTTAAAAAAACAGGGAATCCCTCCCCACTATAATCTTAAATGAAAAGTAGAATATTTATTCTACGCTTCAGTTAAGATTCATTAGGTTGGAATAAGCGAGTGGTAAACCCTCGCTTATTCCTCACAAAAATTATTTTGCACTAAAGTTCTTTAATTCATCACGAGTTCCAGGGACTTTTACAGCACCTGATTTAATTTTTTCTATCCATTCTTTTATAGCAGCTTCAATTGCATCTTTATTTCCAGCTTTGCTGTTAATTGGAGCAACACCAACGCCATCTTCAGCTAATCCGTAAAGAATAGATTGTCCGCCAGGGAAATTGCCATCCATTGCTTTTTTAGATAAGTCTTGTACTGCTACGTCAACACGCTTAAGTGCAGATGTAAGAACAACATCTGGACCCATGTCAGCCTGGTCACGGTCAACACCGATTGCCCAAATTTCTTTACTTGGATCTTTTGCTTTTCTGTCAGTTGCTTCTTTAAATAAACCGTTACCAGTACCACCGGCAGCGTGGAAAACTACGTCAGCGCCTGAAGAATACATTTTAGATGCGATGTTTTGACCAAGTTCCGCTTTATCGAATGCACCTGCATATTGAACATCAACTTTTACTTCTGGTTTTGCAGCCTTAACACCCGCTAAGAATCCAGATTCAAATCGTTCAATAACAGGGATTTCCATACCACCGATGAAGCCGATATGGTTAGATTTTGTTTGAAGTGCTGCTGCAATACCTGCAAGGAAGGCAGCTTCTTGCTCTTTGAAGAGTACACTTGCAACGTTTGGTTGCTTAACTTCCGCATCGATGATCGCAAATTGTGAATCTTTTTGTTGTTTCGCGATTTCTTCAACTGCAGCCTGCATTAAGAAACCAATTCCGTAAACTAAATCAAAGTCTTGACGAGCAAGTGTATTTAAGTTTGTAGAATAATCAGCATCAGATTTTGATTGAAGGTAATCATATCCGCCTTTACCTTTTGATAAGCCATTGTCTTTACCGAATTTTTGAAGACCTTCCCAAGCTGATTGGTTAAATGATTTGTCATCAACACCACCAACATCAGTAACCATCGCTACAGAGAAATTATTTTTCTTTTCTCCGCCTTTAGCAGGTTCTTTGCCTGTGTCATCACTTTTTCCACATGCTCCTAATAGTGTACCAGCAGCTAGAACTAGTGATAAAGCCGTTCCAATTTTACGCTTTTTCATGGTATTGACCCCCTATGAATATGGTTTGATTTAGTAAAAATGTTTTTGTAGCAAGACTGATTGCGTTTTCAAAACGGATTAAAAATTAAATTCTTTTCCTTAATACATGAAAACTAAACTTGTCTGCTTTAAAATAGTTTACCGAAAATAGGATAGGTTCATCCATTTCATCGAAATGCATCTGTTTTAAAACTAACAATGCAGTTTCTGGTTCGCATTCTAGAATTGGGGAAATTTTTTCATGATAGCCTAACGGCTCAATTTGGGCAACCGCGTATGTAATTCTTCGATTTGATTCTTCTTCCAAAATACGGAAGAGCGATTCTTCTGCATGGGAAAATGTTTCCGGCAGAATACGTTCTGGTACCTTGTCGACACAATAGACGACCGGTTCCCCATTGGCGGTTCTAACCCTTTCCATCACAAAAATGTCCTCATTTGTAGAACAAGAAAAACGGCGAATATCCTCTTCGGTAGGACCTTGTGTTGATGAACTAAGGAAAATTGTTCCTGGGATCATTCCGGCCTGTTTGATCATGGCAGTTACACTATTAAGTTGTTCAATTCCTGAAGTAAACAAAGGCTTTACATTAACAAAAGTACCAACGCCATGGCGTCTAATGATAACATTCTCTTCTTCGAGGATCCGTAATGCTTCTCGAAGAGTTGCCCTGCTCACACCCAGCTGTTTAGCAAGATCAAACTCAGAAGGTAGTTTTTCTTTTTCTTTATATACCCCGTTTGCAATATCTTGCTTTAGACGATCGATAACTTGTAAGTATAAATGCCGGTTATCTGATTTTATAGACATGCTGTTTCCTCCAGCCTTTTCCTTAGACATCAGACATCTGATATCATTTCTACTAATCGAAATTTATATTAACATTTTTTTGGGGATAAATAAATAGAATTTCAAAAATTTTGTCGATAAAGGGTGGGAGGTTATGTCACAATTGTCTAGGGGTAATTTTCCCTATATAACATATTTTTACTAAAGGTAAATTTACTCATAAAAAAACCTCTATTATGACCATTTTCACATCATAATAAAGGCGGATTTAATCTCACTCTATCTATTATTACTTCGAACAATCTCATAAATAAATTATGAACTTTGTTCTTCCTTATCTTTTGGTTTTGCTTGTAAAACAGCTCGAGGCTTACTTCCTTCATATGGGCCAACAATCCCACGTGCCTCCATTTCGTCAATCAACCTGGCTGCTCTTGTATACCCAATACGAAAACGTCTCTGTAACATGGAAACAGAGGCTGTTTGCATTTCAATAATTAAGTCAACTGCCTCATTATAAATATCATCATCGACCGCACCTGTTACTTCTGGGATATCATCTGGAATCATTTCATCTTGGTACTGCGCTTTTTGTTGGGAAATAACAAATTCTACTGTGTCCTCAACCTCTTGATCAGAGAGGAAAGCACCTTGAACGCGTACTGGTTTAGATTCTCCAACTGGCAGGAATAACATATCGCCCCTTCCTAACAGTTTTTCTGCACCACCCATATCTAAAATCGTCCTAGAATCGGTGGCACTTGAAACAGCGAAGGCAATTCTGGATGGAATGTTTGCTTTAATAACCCCAGTAATGACATCAACAGATGGCCGTTGCGTTGCAATAATTAAGTGAATTCCGGCAGCACGCGCCATTTGTGCCAGGCGGGTAATCGAATCTTCCACATCTGAAGAGGCAACCATCATTAAGTCAGCTAACTCATCAACAATGACTACAATGAATGGAAGCAACGGCTGTTTATCATTCTCTTCTAAATTATGTCTTCTGACGTGTTCATTATAGCCCTCAATATTACGCGTTCCCGTATGAGAGAACAAATCATAACGCCTTTCCATTTCGCTTACTACTTTTTGCAAAGCTTGTGAGGCTTTTTTCGGATTCGTTACAACCGGGGCTAGTAAGTGTGGAATGCCATTATAAACATTTAATTCAACCATTTTCGGGTCAATCATCATTAATTTTACTTCATGAGGCTTTGCACGCATTAATATACTAGTGATAATTCCATTTATACAAACACTTTTACCGCTTCCAGTTGCACCGGCCACAAGTAAATGGGGCATTTTATTTAATTCTGCCAAAACTGCTTCACCAGTAATGTCCCTGCCTAAACCAATTAATAGTTTAGAGTCAGGTTTGTCATTTTGGGTTGCTTCTAATACCTCACGAAGTGAAACCATAGCTACTTCTGAATTAGGTACTTCTATTCCAATCGCGGATTTACCAGGGATCGGAGCCTCAATTCGAATACCTTTAGCAGCTAGTGCTAATGCTAGGTCATCGCTTAGACTAACAATTTTGCTTACTTTAACACCGACATCTGGATGAACTTCATATTTTGTAACAGCTGGTCCTAAATGTACTTGTGTTACTCTCGCTTTTACGCCAAAGCTTTGAAATGTCCTCTCAAGCTTTGCTGCATTGGCATGGATTTGTTCGTATTCTCCACTTTGATCTGTTTTCTTAGGCAGACTTAGTAGCCTGAGCGGCGGTAACTCATATTCAATATTCTCGACTTCTGTAAAAGTAATTGGCGGAATGGAATCATCATTTTCTTCAGTCGTTTTTGTTTTTCCCCTCGGTTCTTCAGGTTGATTTTTATTTATCTCACCTTCATCAACATAGGCCCTATCAGCAAAACTTGAAATAATTGGTTCTGGTGTTCTGATTTCCACTTGAAGTGATTGTGGTTCTGTCGTAGCGCTGGGTTGTTCTCTTTGTTCGCGATTCTCCTGCGCTTGTCTTCTTTGTGTAGATCTTTGTGCTTTTTTTTCTTGTTGTTTTTGCTTCCATTCTGCCATATCTGTTTTAAAGGCATCCCACTGACTTTTTGAAAAATCAACAAAGACCATCATGATTTTAGCGATGAAATCACCGAATGATTTCCCAGTTAGTAAAATAATGCCAATTAGTATAAAAATAAACGCAATTATTTTCGTACCTGTCTCGGCAAATAAGTAATGAAATAAGGCAAATAAAACTGCACCAAGCATTCCCCCGCCTAAATCGGTTGTGCTAGTTTCACCTCTTAGTTCCATCATAAACAATTCCCATGTATTACTGATTACACTAGGATCTTTAAATTTCCCATCATTCGTTAGCAAATGAAAAAGTGTTACATGACTTAGAAGAAGGATGGCAGAAGTAATGCTGTACAATCCAACTAATTTAATATGGAAGAAAAAAGGAATACTACGTTTCCACATCAAATAAACGCTTAATACAACTAGCCCAATTAAACTGAGCATATACCATTCTCCCATCCAAAAGCGGAAGAAGATCACAGTTGCTTTTCCCACTGCACCGAGTTTTGCAATCGATATGATCGCGATTGCTAAAATAGCTAGTGCAGATAATTCATATTGCACGGTCTTTTTCAAATGGTTATCTCTCTTTTTAGGTTGTCTTCTTTTTTTCTTGGCCATTTAATCACCTTGTTGTTTCATTATGGTATATTATTCCTTTAGTATATAACATCCTTGTCTAAAAGGGTAAAAAGGAAGAAAGCAGCCTTAGTGGCTGCTCTTATATCTTCTCTTAATTATACCATAATCTACTATTACATCGAGGACAATCCTTCTAGGTTCGCGAAAGAAATTTTTGCACCTGGGCAAATTTGGTTATCCAAGTAATGTTGCGGGTCTGTACTTAGAATCCGAATAACTTGAACATTTTGGCCATCTATCAACTCTACCAAGAGGGGTATACCTTGATAATTGACCATTTGTTGTTTGCTCGGTGATTCAGCCTCATAAGGAAATATTAATTCAGGCGGCATCATTGTATAAAGTATCATTGGATCAATCCCTTATCCTTTTCTTTATGCAGGTCAATCAGTTCATTTAACTTTTTCATTGCCTGCCCAAGCCCGCCTACTTCATCTATTAACCCTGTTTGTACAGCATCAGCACCAATAACATTCGTTCCTATATCTCTTGTTAAATTACCCTTAGCAAACATTAAATCTTTAAAAGTTTCTTCGCTAATATTTGAATGCTTTGTAACAAAATTAATTACCCGATCTTGCATTTTATCCATGTATTCGAAGGTTTGCGGCACACCTATTACAAGTCCTGTTAATCTAATCGGATGAATCGTCATCGTCGCAGTTTCTGCAATAAACGAATAGTCACAGGAAACAGCAATCGGAACTCCAATTGAATGCCCTCCTCCTAATACAATTGAAACCGTCGGCTTAGATAATGTTGCAAGCATCTCGGAAATAGCAAGGCCCGCCTCAACATCACCGCCAACTGTATTTAAGATTACTAACACGCCCTCTATTTTAGGATTTTGTTCGATTGCAACCAGTTGCGGCATTAAATGCTCATATTTTGTTGTCTTGTTTTGTGGTGGAAGAGCCAGATGGCCTTCAATTTGACCGATTATCGTCAAGCAATGAATTTTTGAATCTGTCGAAAGCTGTGGTACATTAGTTTGTCCTAGCTGCTGGATTTTGTCTATTAATGCAGAAGAAGTTTTCTCCTCTTTTTGAGGTTCCCCGCCTTCTTGATTTTCATTTTTATTATTTTGTAAATCGTTATTCATCCTTAATACTCCCTTCAAGCATGATATAGGTTAGTATTGTCTTATAAGGTAATTTCATGCTAAAAATAAATGCTCTCTAACTTGTCTGTTGATTGGAGCTTCAGGCGCTCGCTTTCCGCTCCAATCACATAGTGCCAAAATAAAAAGCACTGGAGTTTTCCAGTGCTTTCTTTCTAGATTTCCATAATGATTGGGAGAATCATTGGTCGTCTTTTTGTTTTTTCAAATAAATTTCGGTTTAATTCTTCTCTAATTTCTTGTTTTAAACTGGACCACTCAAATGATTCCTTAGCAATATTTCTTTCTACAATATCACGAACTAGTTTTGTTGAATCATCCATCAATTTTTCTGATTCTCGAACGTATACAAATCCCCTAGAGATAATTTCAGGACCAGCTGCAATACTCTTGTCTTGTTTTTTTAATGTCACGACGACAATTAGAATTCCATCTTGCGATAAGAGTCTTCGATCACGGAGCACGATATTTCCAACATCCCCGACACCAATACCATCGATCAATATATTACCAGAAGGAACCTTACCTAAAATAGCGAGTTTGTCTTCTTTCCATTCAAGAATATCACCGCGGTCGGGGATAATAATTTGTTCGTCAGTAAGTCCACATTCCAAAGCTAATTTCCGATGTGCCTTAAGCATTCGGTATTCACCATGAACAGGAACCAGATATTTTGGTTTCATTAAGTTAATCATGAATTTTAATTCTTCTTGACTACCATGGCTCGATACATGGATGGTCCTTTTACCTGATATTACATTAGCACCAGCTCTAAAAAGCATATCAATCGTCTTAAATAAAAATACTTCGCTGCCTCTGAGTGGTGATGCGGCAATTAATACAGTATCTCCTGTTTGGATATTAATTACTTTATCCATCTGCTTTGCCATCTTCTGCAAAGCTTCGATGGGTTCACCTTGGCTACCAGTCATTAAGACGACAATTTCTCTGTCTTGATAATCCTTTAGTTCACTAACCGGAATAATTAAATCCTCTTCGACATCTAAATATCCTAAATCTAGGGCAATATGATAAATTCTTTCGAGGCTTTTTCCTACCACTGCAACTTTACGGCCGTTTTCAGATGCGGCATTAAAGATATGTTGAATTCTATTTATATCAGAGGCAAAACAAGCTGCAATAATTCTTCCAGGAGCATTATAAAAGGCATTGGACATTTCACGTTCTACAATCGCTTCTGATGCTGTATAACCAGGCTTTTCGGCTTCTGTACTATCAGACAACAGACATAGAACCCCTTGTTCCCCAATAGATGCCATCTTGCCAATTTCAGGTTTATAAAGCTCTGTGGCACCTTGATCAAATTTAAAATCACCCGTATAAACGATGATTCCTTCAGATGTATGTATACAAATACCCACAGAATCTGGAATGCTATGATTAGTTTTAAAGAAACTTACATCCACTGTATCTAAATTTACAATCGTATCAGATTGTACTTCAATAAAATGGGGCTTACCAAAATAATCCTGTTCTTTAAGTTTTGCATTTGCAAGGGCAAGTGTTAACTTAGTTCCATAAACAGGTGCATCAATTTGACGAAGCACATACGATAAGGCCCCAATATGGTCTTCATGACCATGTGTTAAGAAAATTGCTTTCACCCGTTCCTTATTTTCTTTTAAATAAGTAATATCTGGTATCACAATGTCTATGCCAAGCATTTCTTCCTCGGGGAACATTAAGCCGGCATCAATGATAAATATGTCCTTGTCCACTTCAACGAGATACATATTTTTTCCGATTTCTCCTACACCACCAAGTGTGATTAACTTAATGGAGTTATTAATTTTCTTTATCAATTTGTAAATCCTCCTATGCTGTATCCAAATTTATAATTTATTGAACTCCGAAAAATGTCTAGCTCTAGCTCCGCCAAACGGGCGCATCCGCTTTTCTTATTTCCGTCCAAATCAGTTATGATTATTATACTTGATTTTTGAAAACCTTTCCAATATAAAAAGTAATTTTACCCAGCCGCATATTTCTAAAAAAAGACTGTGTTATAATAGGATGTTGATTTGCGCTCCAATCAATTTATCAAAAATATCAACAATAACCATTAACACAGCAAAAAAAAGCCAACCGGCAAAATCATCCGGTTGACTTTGGTGATTCATTATTATTGATTAAGTAGAGTAATTAATGCAGCGCGTTCTTGTTCTGTTAAACCCACGAGTGGAAGCCTTACTGAACCAACATCTAATCCTGTTAATTGTAAAGCTGTTTTAACAGGGGCAGGACTCGGAGCAGCAAATAATCCTTGCATAACAGGGAGAAGATGCTGATGCAACTTTGCAGCTCTTTCATTCTCTCCGCCAAGAAATGCTTTAACCATCTCCTGCAACTGTTTTCCTATAACATGTGATGCAACCGAAATAATCCCAACACCGCCAATAGAGAGAACAGGGATTGTCAGACTATCATCCCCACTATATAAAACAAAATCATCATCAGTATTGGCAATAATGTGTGTCATCGCATTCAAGTCACCGCTTGCTTCCTTAACCGCAACAATATTTGCTATCTTTGAAAGACGAATGATCGTATCAGGATGAATATTCACTGCCGTGCGGCCTGGTATGTTATAAACCATTACCGGTAAGGAAGTGGCATCTGCAACAGCCTTAAAGTGCTGATATAGACCTTCTTGATTTGGTTTATTATAATATGGGGCTACAACCATAATAGCATCCACACCCAATTGTTCAGCTTTTTTTGTCAACTCAACGGATGCGTAGGTATTATTGCTGCCAGTTCCAGCTATTACGGGAATTCGCTTATTCACAACTTTAACGACATGATCAAATAAGGCCAGTTTTTCTTCCTTAGTCAAGGTTGGGGATTCACCCGTGGTCCCTGCAATCACAAGTGAATCAGTTCCATTTTCAATTAAATAATTCACTAATTGCGTGGTCTTAGCAAAGTCAATATGTCCTTTTTTATCAAAGGGAGTTACCATCGCCGTCGATACTCGCCCAAAATGAACCATATTCTTACTCCTCTCAATACCATCAAGCATACTTAAACCCAAATTCATAATATGGATTTACTTTTAATACGAAGATACTATTTATAGATCAGTAAAATTAAATTCTACTGTTTCATCTTCTAACTGAAAGGCATCATGGAGGGCATTGACGGATTTAACTAAATCATCCTGCTTTACAAGTACCCAAATCGTAGTATGACTATCTGCAGATTGTAATATACGAATTCCATGATCCGATAAGGCCGTTACGATTTTGGAAGTAACACCAGGAACACCGGCAATACCTGCACCAACAACAGAAACTTTTGCACAATGACGCTCTACAACGGGGTCATGACCCAGTTCATTTAGAACCCCAATCGCACGGTCGGTCATTTCTTCCGTAACTGTATAGATTACTCCGTTAGGAGAAATATTGATAAAATCCACACTAATTCCTTCATTAGCCATTGCCTTAAACACTTCAGCCTGCAAGTAATATTGATCCTTTTTGGCAAAAACTTTAATTTGCGTTACATTTAAAACGTGGGCAATTCCGGTAACCACTCGTTCTTTAATATCACTGCCACGATTATTTTTACTTAAGGAAGTTACCAATGTGCCTAAATTATTAGAATAGGTTGAGCGGATTCGGATTGGGACTTTCGCTTGCATCGCAATTTCAACTGCCCTTGGGTGAATGACCTTTGCACCTTGATAAGCCATATTACAAACCTCTGTGTAGGTTACAATAGATAACGGCCGGGCATTTTCAGCAATACGCGGATCAGCTGTCATAATTCCTTCCACATCAGTAAAAATATCAATAAATTCGGCATTGAGGGCTGCACCTAAAGCAGCTGCTGAAGTATCACTTCCGCCTCGTCCAATGGTCGTTATATCACCATTATTTGCAGCACCCTGGAAGCCTGCAACCACGACAACATCATTTCTCTCTAATTCACTTAGCAATCGATCACATTGCATTTCAATAATTTTTGCATTTGTATGGTCATTGTTTGTACGGAAGCCTGCTTGTGCCCCAGTTAAAGAAACGGCATCAATTCCACTTTCTAATAACATATTTACAAACACGACACTAGAAATAACTTCTCCACAGGACAATAATAAATCATGTTCCCGTTTTGAAATATTACTTAAATTTCCACCAATCAAAGAAAGTAGTGAATCTGTAGCATAAGGGTCACCTTTTCTTCCCATTGCGGAGACAACCACAACTACCTTATAGCCATCAGCTAATGCTTTCTCGATATGGCCTTGAGCATATTTTCTGCTTTCTTCATCTTTTACAGATGTACCGCCAAATTTTTGAACAATAATTTTCATGGTGACACCAAACCCTGCCTTTTTTGATGTAACTTTATTTTACAATCCCTAATTTCACTAAGCTTTCTGCGATTTGAACTGAATTCCATGCTGCCCCTTTAAGCAAGTTATCAGAGACAACCCACATATGAAAACCACGTGGTTCATCGATGTCTTTTCTAATTCGACCAACAAAAACATCATTTTTTCCAACACAATTTGCCGGCATTGGATAGAGTTGATTTTCAGGATCATCTTGTAAAATAACACCTGGGGCATCTTTTAATAATGCTTTAATGTCATTTGCACTGACCTCGTCAGATTCAATTTCAAAATAAACCGACTCTGAATGGCCAACAGCTACAGGAAGGCGCACGCAAGTTGCAGAAACCTGTAATTCTGGTAAGTGCATGATTTTTTTGGTTTCATTAATCATTTTCATCTCTTCAAATGTATATCCGTTATCTTGAAATTTATCAATTTGCGGAATCGCATTAAAAGCAATTTGATAGTGTTTTTTATCTGACTTCACTGGTAAAATTTGCGGTTCATATGTTTCTCCGTTTAATATCGACTGAGTCTGCTGCATTAATTCTTCAACAGCCGCCGCACCTGAACCGGAAACAGCCTGGTAAGTTGAAACAATTACTTTTTTCAAACCAAATTGTTGACGGATTGGCTCAAGGGCAACTACCATTTGAATGGTGGAACAATTCGGGTTAGCAATGATACCATTATGTTGATGAAGGTCAGCTTCGTTCACTTCTGGGACAACTAAAGGAGTATTTTCATCCATTCTAAATGCACTAGTGTTGTCCACCACGATAGCACCTCGTTTAACTGCTTCTGGGCCAAGTTCCTTAGATACACTGCCACCTGCACTAAATAAGGCTATCTCAACGCCTTCAAAACTCTCAGGCTTTGCTTCTTCAATGATATATTCCTGTCCATTCACATCCACTTTTTTCCCGGCGGATCGTGCTGAAGATAATAAGGTAAGTTTTCTAATTGGGAAGTTCTGTTTTATTAATGTTTGTAACATTTGTTGTCCTACTGCACCTGTTGCTCCAACAACGGCAACGTGAAATCCATTTTGTTGACTCATTACTAGTTCCCCTTCCATACTCATCGTATACATAACTGGTCATTATACTCTAAAAGGAAATAGCCTTTATTTAGCATCCAGCATGTTATTAATAATTTATTTTATTTCTCATCAGTGGGTTTGGATCTTCCCACTGATGATAGAATAATTTATTTTAACATATTCCTTTAAAGAAATAACCTATTTTGATGAATGAGAGGATTTTAGTCTGAATCTTTATATCTTTCAACTAGTACAGGCTGAATTTGCTGCCCTTCGATTGCTGCTTCTACTGTTTCTGTGAGCATTGTCATTCTTGCAACCATCGAATTTGGCTTTTTTATGGGGTCATCCTGACCATATGGAATGAAATAGATATTCTTCGTAGCCATTAATCTCATTAAATTTACTCCATTTAATCCAAGTGCATCATTTGTAGAGATACCCAGCACCACTGGTTTTAAGTTACGCAGTGTTGCTTTTGCCGCCATTAATACAGGACTATCATTCATGGCATTGGCAAATTTACTCATCGAAACCCCTGTTAATGGAGCAATAACCATACAATCCAAAGGAATTTTAGGCCCAAGCGGCTCTGCTTTTACAATCGAGTCAATCACCTTGTTCCCAGTTAAATCTTCAATTCTTTGGATCCAATCTTCCCCTTTTCCAAAACGGGTATCTGTATTTTTAACTGTAAAAGTCACGACTGGCATTACCTCTGCACCGGCTTGAACTAGTTTTTCAATTTCTGGGAATACTGCATCATACGTACAATGAGAGCCGGTTAAGCCAAAGCCAATTCTTTTACCCTTTAAACTCATTTCACTTTCCCCTTTCGCTTTCTTAAATCATCTTGAAGCAGTTGGGCAAGGACATTCGCCAGAATTTGACCAGCCGTTTTCGGTGCAACAATTCCCGGAAGCCCTGGTGCAAGCAAGGCTTTTATCCCTCTTTTTTCGGCATATCGAAAATCAGTGCCGCCTGGCTTTGATGCAAGGTCAATAATGAGCGTATGTGATGGCATTTTGGATATTACCATTGCTGTTACAATTAAATGTGGTGCTGTATTAATAACTATATCGGTGTCTTTTACTTCATTTACCAGATTATTTAAATGGAATGGTGTTAATCCCATCTCAGTAATCCTAGCTAGATGCTCACTTTTCCTTGCACCTACCTTAACTCTTGCTCCTAATGCAGCAAATGTTCTTGCTACACTCATACCGACTCTCCCTAAGCCCAGAACAGCAATATTTGACCCATGTATGGTAAAATCAGTGTGTTGGATCGCCATCATAATCGTCCCTTCTACAGTCGGAATGGAATTATAGATGGCCACATCATCCCTTTCAAATAACTGAATAAGTGTTCGTTTGGCTTCCTTGGTAATTCCATTTAAATAGGAATTGCTAATTCCGGAATAAATCGTACAATGTTCAGGTGTCTTTGCTAGCAAATCTGCAGTTAAAATAACCTTTTCATTTGAAAAAATCGTTTCTACATGTCCTTCTAAATTTGTTCCGGGTACTGGCAGGATAATGGTATCCATATTTGAAAAATCGACTTCATCCAACTTTTCCTTGACAGCACCAGTAAATGCATGGTCAAGTTGTTCGAAACCAATAAGCGATAATCTCGCATCTAATTCGGTTAACTTGCGGATGATTTCCAGCTGTCTAGCATCCCCACCAATCACGGCAATCTGCATCCCTGTCAGCATGAAAACATTCACCTTCTTTTTTTAAAAATCCTACTAAGAGATTCCTTTTCTTATTTCACTTCACCATCTTATGTAGGTTCACTTCATTCGGTGAGTTTTCCATTCGTACTAAATAAAAAAAGCCCAAGCAAGATAAATCTTGCTTGGGCCTTTTTGACCAGTGTAAGTACCTAATCCTCATCAGGTACATCGATAATAATCATATCTGAGCCAATTTTTTTAATATGCTGCCAAGGAACCCTAATTTCTTCTCCTTGTTTTCGAAAACCAAACCATTTAATTGAAGGAATAAGAAGTGCCTGAATTTGGCCTGTCCCTTCATTAATTTCTAGATCTGTTTGCCCGAGTACACCAAGACGTTCAGCCTTTTTTGCATCCACAATTTCTTTTCCGCTTAATTCACTTAATCTCAATGCATAAGCCCCCCTTCCAAACCCCCTACTATTAGTTTATAAAAAGAAGTCCTAATTTAGACTAAGAAAACCTTGCATAAGCATTAAGAGATGAATTTTGCCTTAACAAAAGGGGAATCCATTTTCGAATGGATTCCCTTTTATGATTATGCTAATTTATTTGGCAGTTCTCCGTCTGGGCTTATCAATGTAACGGAATATTTATCTGTAAAGACATTTCTAGCCATTTCGTCTACACGGTTTTTCGTAACCGTGTCAATTTGATCAATGATTTCGTCAAGTGAACGATGTCGTTTTAATAAAAGTTCATTTTTTCCATTCCGGCTCATCCGGCTATTGGTGCTTTCAAGACTTAGCATCAAGCTTCCTTTTAGCTGCTCTTTACTATTCGTTAATTCCCTCTCAGTAATCCCATCTCGCTTCAATGTATTAAGTGTTTCTTGAATTGTTTCATATAATACATTTAGCTGTTTCGCACCAGTTCCACCATATACTGTCACAATTCCACTATCTTGGTATGCAGAGTGATAAGAGAATACAGAGTAGGCTAAGCCCCTTTGCTCACGAACCTCCTGGAACAATCTTGAGCTCATACTGCCGCCTAATATATTATTTAATGTAATTAAGCTGTAGATGTCTTCATGTCCTACCTTTAATCCTTCAAAACCAATACATAGATGAGCCTGTTCTGTTTCTTTTTTACGAGAAATTTGATTGGAATGGAATGTAGGAATATTTTCAGTAACCTGTTGGTTAGCCCCTTTATATGATCCAAAATACTTTTCAACCTCTTTAATAAATGCCTCAGATACATTTCCAGCTATAGAAATGACAACATTTTCAGGCGTATATCTTTCATGGATATATTCTTTTAATGTTTCTCCCGTAAATGTATTAAGTGTTTCCTCCGTACCGAGGATTGGATATCCAAGAGGATGATCTCCAAATACAGCTCTGCTTAATAAATCATGAACAATATCGTCTGGAGTATCTTCATACATTTTTATTTCTTCTAAAACTACATTTCTCTCTTTGTTTAACTCCTCTTCCACAAATGTTGAGTTAAAAAACATATCCGCCAGAACATCTAATGCAAATTGAGAATGTGTATCAAGAACTTTCGCATAATAGCATGTATACTCTTTAGAAGTAAACGCATTCACTTGTCCGCCAATGCTATCAAAGGATTCAGCTATATCTTTCGCAGACCTGGTTGTAGTGCCCTTAAAGAACATATGCTCAAGAAAATGGGAGATACCATTGTTTTGTGGGTTTTCATCTCTAGAGCCAGTACCTATCCAAACACCAATTGCTACCGAACGCACGGTAGGAATATTTTCTAATACAATTCTTACTCCATTTTGGCATGTGTATTTATTAATCATTGACTTCCTCCAGTCTATACGGTGAAACTTCAATCAGTGGGGGTTTTTACCACTGATTGTTAGTTGAACCAATCGGGCTTTTACGGGGAGTTGACCTCCACTTATACCTTATCCTTATTTTTCCCCTCTAGAAAGTGGGGACTTACTTCCCGTTAATGCGGGATAAACAAACGCTGCTACTGCACCATCTATCATTATACTTATAATAGTGTATTTTCTCCAATTTTCAGTATTTCTTACCCGATTATTATTGCTCCACTCTTTGTTCGCTCATTAACTCAGAAACTGTGCCAATTTTTAAGTTTTTTTGCTTAATTTGAGTGATCAAGCGATCAAGTGATTTTGCAGTTGATTCTGTTGGATGCATAAGTACCATTGAACCATTATCAATTTTAGACATCACACGAGCTATCAAGACATCGGGCGACGGTTTTCTCCAGTCAACAGTATCAACAGTCCACATAACAGTCAGCATATTTAATTCGTCGGCCACTTTTACCGTTTCATCCCGGTAACTGCCACTAGGGGGTGCAAACCAAACACATTTTTCACCTGTAGCCGCTTCGATAATTTCATTGGTTTTCACTATTTGTTCTCTGGCTCTTTCAGCAGTTAGTTGCTTCATATCTGGGTGTGAATAGGAATGATTGCCTACTTCATGTCCTGAACTGACAATCATTTTCGCAAGATCTGGATTTTTTTTAACCCAATTTCCTTCTAGAAAAAAACTAACAGAAATATTATGTCTTTTTAGGGTTGCAAGCATCTGTGATAAATATTCATTTCCCCACGCCACATTAATAATAAACGAGACCATCGGTTTATCAGGGTGACCTTTATATATAGGGTTTGGCGGTAAGTCTTTGAGGTGAACTTTAGGCTTCGTCTGATTAAAAACAAGTTTCTCCTCATCAAAGACACCCTTGTTTTTCATATTTTTATATGAAGCTGCAATGTCAACCTCCCGCCCATTATAGCCAGGAATAGCTTTCCAGACCTTATCAATCGTCGCATCTTTAGGCGGTAATTCATATGTAGGGGCATTTTTGATAATGCTTTGATAAAGAGGGTCTGACTCTTTTGCTGCCGGCAAAACGGATTTATTTGTAAAAGTTAAATATTTGTTAACAAATGGATTACTTACTGCGATCCATCCTGCTAAACAAATAACCATTATGATAGAAACCTTTTTCATCTAATTTTCCCCCTTTCCATACAGATTATGTATAGAAGGGACAAGGTAGAACTGCAGGTTCATCAATACAACTAGTTCTAAAGCATTAAGAAATCAAGGCCATACTTTACATATCGAAAAAGCCAGGGTAATGACCCTGACTTTACTTTCTAGATGCTTGCTATTTGTTTTCTTCAGCCTTTTCACGCTGTTCTTTTAAGACTACTTTACGTGAAAGGTTTACACGGCCTTGTTTGTCAATCTCAGTTACTTTTACTAAAAGTTCGTCCCCGATCTTAACAACGTCTTCCACTTTTCCAACACGTTCTTCAGCTAGTTCAGAAATATGAACAAGACCATCTTTTCCAGCAAAGATTTCGACGAAAGCACCAAATTTCTCTATTCGTTTTACCTTACCAAGGTACATTTCGCCCACTTGCACTTCACGAACAATGTCTTCGATGATTTTCTTTGCTCTTTGGTTCATTTCTTGATTAGTTGAAGCAATAAATACAGTACCATCCTGCTCAATATCAATCTTAACACCAGTTTCTTCAATAATTTTATTGATTTGTTTTCCGCTTGGTCCAATAACATCACGAATTTTATCTGGATTGATTGTCATCGTTAAGATTTTCGGTGCAAATTGAGATAGTTCTGCTCTAGGTTCTGTTATAGTAGCTAACATAGAATCCAAGATATGCATTCTGCCAACTTTTGCCTGTTGAAGGGCCTCCTCTAAAATCTCACGGGAAAGACCTTCAATTTTAATATCCATTTGTAGTGCTGTAACCCCTTTAGCAGTTCCGGCCACTTTAAAATCCATATCTCCAAGATGGTCTTCCATTCCTTGAATATCGGATAGCACAGTATAGTGCTCACCAGATTTTACAAGTCCCATGGCAATTCCAGCTACAGGAGCTTTGATCGGTACACCAGCATCCATCATTGCTAAAGTGCTGGCACAAATACTCGCCTGTGAAGTAGAACCATTGGATTCAAGCACTTCAGATACAAGACGAATGGTGTATGGGAAGTCCTTTTCAGACGGAACAATCGGTTCAAGTGCACGTTCACCGAGGGCACCATGTCCGATTTCACGACGGCCTGGTCCGCGAATTGGGCCGGTTTCCCCAACACTGAAGGAAGGGAAGTTATAATGGTGCATAAAGCGTTTCTCTTCTTCAATTCCAAGCCCATCAAGAATTTGTACATCACCCATCGCCCCAAGAGTACAAATGCTCAGCGCTTGAGTTTGTCCACGTGTGAAAAGGCCTGATCCGTGCGTACGTGGTAAAATACTTATCTGTGAAGAGAGCGGACGGATTTCATCGATTTTACGGCCATCTGGACGAACCTTCTCAACAGTAATTAAACGGCGGACTTCACCTTTAACAATTTTGTCCAATATTTGCTTCACTTGTTTCAGATCTTCATCTGTTGCTTCTTGTTCTTCATATTTAGCGATAACTCGGTTTTTCACTTCTTTAATGGCATCTTCACGGGCATGCTTTTCTTGGACCTGAATGGCACTTACCATATCACCCTCGCACATTCCCCTTACTTCTGCCTCAAGATCTTTATCAATTTCATAAAGAGTAATTTCTCTTTTTGGCTTGCCTATTTCCGCGACGATTTTTTCTTGGAATTCAATAAGACGCTTAATCTCATTATGACCAAACATAATGGCTTCAAGCATCGTTTCCTCGGGAACCTCTAACGCACCTGCTTCTACCATGTTAATGGCATCTTTTGTACCAGCAACAGTTAAGTGGATATCACTTTTCTCAGCTTGTTCTACGGTTGGATTAATGACAAATTCATTGTTAACCCGGCCAACAACAACACCAGCAATTGGTCCTTCAAATGGGATATCTGAAGTACTTAGTGCTAACGAAGAGCCAAACATTGCAGCCATTTCTGTTGAACAATCCTGATCGACACTCATGACAATACTAATAACTTGTACATCATTGCGGAACCCATCAGCAAATAATGGTCGAATTGGTCTATCAATTAGTCTGCTAGCTAAGATTGCTTTTTCACTTGGTCGACCCTCACGTTTTATAAATCCGCCCGGAATTTTCCCCACAGCATATAAACGTTCTTCGTAGTTAACCGTTAATGGAAAAAAGTCTAAGTTTTTAGGTTCCTTTGAAGCAGTTGCTGTACTCAATACTGCTGTATCCCCATAGCGAACAAGGACTGCACCGTTTGCTTGTTTAGCTAATTGTCCTATTTCGACAGTTAATTTACGACCGGCCCAAACCATGGAATACTCATGTTTCAATTGTTCCATATTTTTACCCCTCTCTATCCAAATCACTTAGGAGGATGATGCGAAATTTTCACTTTCGCAGTACTCATCATACTAAATCAAACTAATATTAAAAAGCCTAGAAAAGCTTATGTTATCAATACAAAGCACCTTAATAGTATGCACAAAAAAGTCCTGACTTAAAAATATGTATAAAAAATTCTTTATTAAGCGTTTTGCTTTTAAAACCTAATAAAAAAGCGGGAATAATCCCGCTTCTGTAAACTAACGACGTAGACCAAGCTTATTAATTAACACACGGTAACGTTGAACATCTTTGTTACGTAAGAATGTTAAAAGATTACGACGCTTACCAACCATTTTCAAAAGACCGCGACGTGAGTGGTGATCTTTCTTATGAGTACGTAAGTGCTCATTCAAATTGTTGATTGATTCTGTAAGGACAGCGATTTGAACTTCTGCAGATCCAGTGTCGCTTTCATGAGTTTTAAACTCATTGATAAGTTCATTTTTACGTTCTTGAGTGATTGCCATCCGAATTCACCTCCTAAAATTTACAAATCCCCTGATACCGAGCAAACGTTGGTGATTCGTCTTGCCAAGTAGAGGTTATTTTTAATACGTTAATAAGAATACAACTTTTCACACCAAAAAGCAAGGATATATCGAAGTTTATTGTAGGAAAAACACCTTTTAAAGAATAGAATTAAGAAGTTTGTCTTATTTGTCAGGTTATGATAAAGCTCATTGTTGGCTTTGGCACCATGTTGATTGGAGCGAAAGGCGAGAGACCCCTGCGGGAATACAGGGCTGGGGAGCCTCCTCGCAACGTCAGCGAACCGCACGCGCCTGGAGCGGAAATCAACAGATAGGTATAACAGAGAGCTATTTGTTAAAATAATTGAGTGAGTTTTGCTTATCGCGTGCAATTTGTGCAACAAGCTCCTCTATCCCTGAAAATTTTTGTTCATTACGTAGGTGAATATGCCATTCTATCATTACTTCTTCACCGTAGATATTATCATTAAAGTCAAATAAGTGAACTTCCACGGCAGGAAGTAATGCTTCCTTATTAAATGTAGGTTTATAGCCAACATTACATACACCATTATACCATTTTGAATGAACTTTCATTCTAACTGCATAAACACCAACTGGCGGCATAATATACTCGCCATTTAAATCTACGTTCGCAGTAGGAAAACCAATGGTTCTCCCCCGTTTATCACCATGAATAACGATGCCTGATGTTGTATAATATCGACCTAAGAGTGAAAAAAGTTCATTTGTTCTGCCTTCCTTAAGAAGAGAGCGGATTCTTGTTGAACTTACCTTTTTATTGCCTTCTGTAAACTTTGGAACAACCGAATAAGAAAATTTTTCTCTAGAATGAAAAGGCAATGTTTCCATTGTTCCTTTTCCCATTCTTCCATAGGTAAAATCAAAACCTGCCACCACATGTTTTACGTTCAGTCCAATTACATATTGGTCAATAAATTCTTGCGGCAGCAAATTTGCAAATTCCAGGCTAAAATGAATGATAAATAAATAATTAATCCCTAATTCTTCAATAATTTTTATTTTATCAGTTAATGGGCTAATATATTGAATCTGCTTATCGGTTTTTCCTAAAACAACAGAAGGATGGGGGTCAAAGGTCATAACCGCACTGCAAATTCCTTTTTCTTCAGCTTGTTTTTTTGCCTCAAGAATTACCTGTTGATGGCCGCGGTGAACACCGTCAAAATAACCCAACGCCATTGCCAGAGGTGGATATTCAGTATGCTCAATATTAAATGGGAATCTAAGCCTAATTACTTCCAAAAAAACTCACCTTTTCTATACCGTACCTTTTTAATCTACATTATTACGTAACACTTTAACTGGTTTTAAGAGGCCAGGCTTGTTTGGATGCTCTGAATAAATAGCAAGAGCCAGTCCATCATCAGTTTCAGCGATAATCGGTCCGTTAATAGTTTTTAAATGATCAGGCATTTGTAATAAAGCGCCATTTTTCACTTTCTCTGCTACTTTATCATTAATTAGCAGTTTCGGCAAATGAGAAAGTGCTGTCTCCAGTGGCCTTAGAACCCTCGAAATCGTACCTGCTTGCATATGGTTTTCAACTTCCTCGAACGTCAAACAATCCTCTAATGTATAAGTGGCTGATTGAACTCTTTGCAGGTATGACATATGTGCTGGGAACCCAAGCATTTCACCAATCATTACCGCTAAAGTCCGAATATAAGTCCCTTTACTACAACTAACTCTAAACTTAAATTTTATAGTTTCACCAATAAATTCAAATCGATCATCTAATAGCTCGATTGTATAAATGGTTACCTTCCTGGTAGGCCGTTCGACCTCAATCCCTTTCCGTGCGTACTCATAGAGACGGACCCCCCCTACTTTAACTGCGGAAAACATCGGTGGTGTTTGTTCAATTTCCCCAGTTAATGACTGAAATACGTGGAGTATTTCTTCTCGATCAATCATCCTGGTTACTGGCTTTTGTTCAACTGTTTCCCCTGAAGCATCTTCAGTTGTTGTCGAATAACCAATCGTTACTTCTCCTTCGTATGCTTTACCAGCATCCGTAATGTATTCAGCAACTTTTGTTGCTTTTCCAATACATATAGGAAGAACTCCAGTGACGTCTGGATCAAGTGTACCCGTGTGTCCTACTTTTTTTGTTTTTAAGATTTTTCTTAACCTAAAGACACAATCATGGGATGTTAATCCTGCAGGTTTAAATAAAGGTAGAATTCCTTCCAATCGATTACCTCCAATTAAAAAATTATAAAGAAAACTCGCCGACTGGCGAGCCGTTAGGCAAAGACAGAGGCGTCGTTGCACTTATGCGAAATAATAAAGTATGACCTTTCACACGAAAGATTATACTTTATTATTAGCTCAAAAAAAAAGGATAGACCTATTGTCTATCCAGTTATTCTTCTTCCCTTTTTTCTAAAGGCTTTTCATCTTTATGCAGTTGATGAAGAAGTGTATCGATTCGATTCCCATAATCGATGGATTCATCCCATTCAAAGATGATTTCAGGTGTTTTTCGAAGGCGAATACGGTGGCCAATTTCAGTCCGAATAAAGCCCTTTGCTTTGGCCAAACCTTTTAAGGTATTTTCCCTTTGTTCTTCATCACCTAATACGGAAATATATACTTTTGCTTGTTGTAAATCACCTGTTACTTCAACATCGGTTACCGTTACAAAACCAATCCGAGGATCTTTGATTTTACGACCGATGATGTCACCAAGTTCTTTCTTCATTTGTTCTCCGACACGATTTGCTCTGTGGCTCATCACATTCACCTCTTAACTTAAAGCCATTCAATCTCGGTGATCGTTCTCTCTATTTCTGGAAATGAGTCTATTAATTTTAAGGCATTATTCAACTCATGTTCGGTATTAACACGCGTGGAAGTTACGACAACGATGGCAATTTTCGTTCGTTGCCAAACATCCTGAAACCCAACTTCAGCCACAGAAACATTAAATTTCTGTTTTAATCGAGTTAGGATTCGTTGCAGAACGGCTCGTTTCTCTTTTAAAGAATGAGCATCATAGATCATACATTCACATTCTGCGACACCGATAATCATTTACGTTCAATTTCTTCCATTACATATGCTTCAATAATGTCTCCTTCTTTAACATCATTAAAGTTTTTAATGGTAATCCCACATTCGTACCCTTGAGATACTTCTTTTACGTCATCTTTAAATCGTTTTAGCGCATCGATGTTCCCTTCAAACGTAACCACACCATTACGAATTAAGCGAATTCCACTGTCACGGGTAATCTTACCATCCGTTACATATGAACCGGCAATTGTACCAACTTTTGAAACCTTGAAAGTTTGACGAATTTCTGCCTGACCAATAATCTTCTCTTGGAATTCTGGATCGAGCATACCTTTCATGGCTGCTTCAATCTCTTCGATTACTTTATAGATAATGCGGTGAAGACGAACGTCGACTTTCTCCGCTTCTGCAGCACGTTTAGCATTTACATCTGGGCGGACGTTGAAGCCAATAACAATCGCATTTGAAGCAGCAGCGAGAGTAATATCAGATTCATTAATGGCACCAGCACCACTATGAATGATTTTGATGTTTACTCCTTCGACATCTATTTTTTGCAATGAAGCGGCTACTGCTTCAGCAGAACCTTGAACATCTGCTTTAAGGATGATGTTTAAATCCTTCATTTCACCTTGCTTCAATTGATCAAATAGGGTTTCTAAGCTAACAATCGATTTTTCACCACGTTGGGCTGCCAGCGCCGATTGAGCACGTGCTTCCCCAACTTGTCGTGCCGTTTTTTCATCTTCAAATACAACGAAACGGTCTCCTGCTTGTGGCACGTCATTTAGTCCTGTAATTTCAACAGGTGTTGATGGAGCAGCCTCTTTCACACGGCGCCCTTTGTCATTTACCATCGCTCGAACACGACCGAAAGTGTTACCAACAACGATTGGATCACCTATTTTTAAGGTACCGTTCTGGACTAATAAGGTGGCTACTGATCCACGCCCTTTATCCAATTGTGCCTCGATTACTGTTCCAACAGCTTTTCTATTTGGATTTGCTTTATATTCTTCAACTTCACTAACGAGAAGAATCATTTCTAATAAGTTATCGATTCCTTCGCCTGTTTTTGCTGATAGTGGAACAAAGATAGTATCCCCGCCCCAAGCTTCTGAAACTAAACCATGTTCTGTCAATTCCTGCATAACACGGTCGGCATTTGCAGCTTCTTTGTCCATCTTATTCACTGCCACAATAATTGGAACCTCGGCAGCTTTCGCATGGTTAATTGCCTCAACTGTTTGTGGCATTACACCGTCATCAGCTGCTACGACAAGGATGGTAATATCAGTGATTTTAG
The DNA here is from genome assembly GCF_019219025.1 of Bacillus sp. sid0103. The sequence goes on from NZ_JAHUWN010000001.1 coordinate 93,427, forward strand.
CCCCACGTGCACGCATGGTTGTAAAGGCAGCGTGTCCAGGAGTATCAAGGAAGGTTATTTTTTTGCCGTTTTCGACTACTTGATACGCACCAATATGCTGAGTAATCCCACCTGCTTCTCCTTCTGTTACCTTAGTGTTACGAATAGAGTCAAGCAAGGTTGTTTTCCCGTGGTCAACGTGACCCATAATGGTTACAACAGAAGGCCTTTCTACAACTGATTCTTCTGAGTCTTCAGTAAAGTATACTTCAAGGTCAGTTGTATCAATCTTAATTTCTTCTTCAACCTCAACCCCATACTCACTTGCAATTAATTCTATTGCATCTTTATCTAAAACTTGGTTAATTGTTGCCATTACTCCAAGTAAGAAGAGCTTTTTAATAATTTCAGAAGGCTCGCGATAGATCTTTTTCGCTAACTCACCAACAGTAAGCGATTCACTAAATGTAATTTTAGCTGGAAGTTCCTTCTCTTTTTTCTTTTGTGGTTGTGCTTGTTGAACTGGAGTATGAGTTTTCTTCTTTTTATTATTGTTATTATTATTACGATTTTGATTATTGTTATAAGGCTTTGCCTTTGCTTTATCAGCATTGTTAAAAACCTTATTTTCTTTGGATTGAAATTCTTGGTTTTGTTTTTTGCCTTCTCCTGCTCTTGGAGGAGAAACCACTTTAACTTTCGTTGGAGCAACATTATTATCAGCTGCTTCCTCAAATGCCTTTGCCGTTTTAGTTTGCACTTGTGGTCTTTGTGCAGACTGAGCAGGTCTTTGATTTTGTCGTTGCTGTTGTTGATTTGGACGTGAGTTAGTTCGTTGTGACTGCTGTCCATTTTGTCTATTTTCCTGTTTTTGCTGTGGTGCCTTGTTTTCTTTTTTGCTGAATGTTGCATCAAGCTTTTTAACATCTGCGTCTTCTATTGTTGCCATATGATTAGAGACCTCTATATTCATTTCTTTTAGTTTTGTGATGATTTCCTTACTTGAAATGTTGTGTTTTTTTGCATACTCATATACACGTATTTTACTCATCTTTTCACCCCCGCTAGATTTAATCGAGCAACGTTACCATTTTTTTTGCAAATCCTTCATCCAGTATAGCTACAACAACGCGGGCTTCCTTACCAATCGCTTGGCCTAGAAGATGACGATTTTCCACAATTTTATATGGAACCTGATACGAATTACACTTATCAGTAATTTTTTTTGTCGTATTTTCAGAAGCATCTGCGGATAATAAAATGAGTCGTGCTTTTCCGCCTTGAATCTGCTTCACTGTTAGCTCTTCACCTGATATGATTTTGCGTGCTCGATTGGCCAAGCCAAGCAATGACATCCATTGATTATGTTTCATTTGGATTGTCAATTCTCCTTCTCTATAAGCTCAAGTAGCTCTTCGTATAACGAATCATTTATAGAAACCTGTAAGTGATTAGATAGGGTATTTTTTTTCTTGGCAAGTAATATTGCTTCCTTGTCCTTAGAAAGGTAGGCACCCCTTCCGGATTTCTTACCGGTCAGGTCAATGGATACTTCCCCTTCTTTTGAGCGAACGATGCGAACTAGTTCTTTTTTCGGCTTCATTTCGCCGGTTACTACACACTTACGCATAGGAACTTTTTTCTTAGGGTTCACTCATCATTCACCTCACTTTTTAATCCAACTCTTCTTCATAATCGAAATCATTTTCAACTTGATCATCAAAAAGTCTAATGGTTTCTTCACGTGGATAGATTCCAATCTCACGTGCTTCCGCTTCTGATTTAATATCAATTTTCCAACCTGTCAATTTTGCTGCTAAGCGGGCATTTTGACCACGTTTACCGATTGCCAACGAAAGTTGATAATCAGGGACAACAACAGTTGTAGCTTTTTCATTTTCATTAACCATTACATCTAACACTTTAGAAGGGCTAAGAGAATTGGCTACAAAAACAACCGGATCAGCAGACCACTTAACAATATCTATTTTCTCACCTTTTAATTCATTGACTACAGCCTGAACCCTTGCTCCTTTTGGTCCAACACAAGAGCCTACTGGGTCTACCTCAGGATTATCTGAATGAACAGAGATTTTCGAGCGATCCCCTGCTTCACGGGCAACTGACTTAATTTCAACAGTGCCATCATAAATTTCTGGCACTTCAATCTCAAACAGACGCTTTAGAAGGCCAGGATGTGTCCGAGACACGAATATTTGAGGACCCTTAGTCGTTTTTTCTACTTTTGTGATAAATACTTTGATACGATCATGAGGTTTATAACGTTCATTAGGCATCTGTTCATTCACTGGAAGTAAGGCCTCAATTTTACCAAGACTTACATAAATGAATTTTGAATCCAGTCTTTGAACGATACCCGTCATAATATCTTCTTCACGGTCAATAAATTCTGAATAAATGATACCTCGTTCTGCTTCTCTGACACGCTGGGTAACCACTTGCTTAGCTGTTTGGGCCGCAATCCGACCAAAATCTTTAGGCGTAACTTCCATTTCGACAACATCTTCAACTTGATAATTTGGTGAGATTTGCCTAGCATCCTCTAAAGAAATTTCAAGACGAGGATCAAATACTTGATCCACTACTTCTTTTCTAGCAAATACACGCATAGACCCAGTTTGTAAATTTAAATCAATCCGAACATTCTGTGCTTGATTAAAATTACGGCGATACGCCGAAACAAGTGCTGCTTCAATTGCATCAATGATAACATCTCTGGAAATACCTTTTTCTCTTTCCAGTATAGTAAGAGCATCTAATAATTCGCTGCTCATCTTTGTGTATCCCCCTATCCTTTTCCTATAATATCATTACGAAAAAGTAACAGCTAACCGCGCATTTGCTACCTTTTCATAGGGAATTTCAATCGTTTTTTTACGGGTCTTTATCTTCATTTCGATTTTTATCTGCTGCCCATCAAATTCTAATAAGGTCCCTTCGAAGCTTTTTTCCCCGTCGATCGGTTCATACGTTTTGATAAATACGTTTTTTCCGATTGCTTTTTGGAAGTCTTTATCTTTTTTTAATGGACGCTCTGCCCCTGGTGAAGAAACTTCAAGAAAATAGTTATGGGGAATCGGGTCAAGCTCATCGAGTTTTTCGCTGAGTTTTTCGCTAACGAGTCCGCAATCTTCAATATCAACACCATTGTCTTTATCGATATATACGCGTAGAAACCAGCTTTTCCCTTCCTTCACATACTCAATCTCCACTAATTCTAAACCAAGTTCTTGAAAAATAGGTGTAGCCAAATCTTCTACAACTTCCGTTACCTTGCTCATGCACTGCCTCCTTTTCCGATATTTTCACCCATATTGTATGTAGTTCACGGAAAGTTTTATCTAGTTACTAAAAAAACTCTCATGAGTTTCAACTCCAAATCCAATCATGTAAAAAGGATTATTATGAGCGCTCCACCAACATAATAAAGGCGTGTGAGCAGAGTTAAGCACCGCTAATTTCGAAGTGAAAAATGAAAATACATCACTGCAACATGATTAGCCGATTTATTAATACGGCGCTCCGCCCCTTTTCCTCTAGGAAAAAAAGGTGTATACAAAAACGAAAGAGCGGGTTTCCCCACTCTTGATCACGAGAGTATTTCTTAGTATTTCCAATAAAACTATACCATAACCATCAATTTTATGCAAATAGCATCGCGGTTTGTCAAGGTTTTTCCTATCTAGAACAATGAAAGCTGGTTTTGTTCAGGCAGGGATGTTAAACATCCTTGTTTATCTAAATATTCGAGAATGGTTTTAGATACTTTACCTCGCTGTTGCAAATCTTCTTTCGATAAAAATTCCCCTGATTCACGTGCTTTGACAATATTATAGGCCGCGTTTGTTCCAAGTCCCGGAATCGAATTAAACGGCGGTATTAGGGTATTGCCTTCGATGGTAAATTCTGATGCCGATGATTTATAGAGATCGTAGTTTTGGAACACAAAGCCTCTTTGTGTCATTTCTAAAGCTAATTCTAAAACCGTTAATAAGTTTTTCTCTTTGTTTGATGCTTCTAAGCCTTTAGCATTGATTTCCTCAATTTTTGCCCGAATGGCTTCTGGTCCGCGTGACATGGCTTCGATGTCAAAGTCTTCCGCACGGACAGTAAAATAAGCGGCATAATAAAGCAATGGCAGATGCACCTTGAAGTAAGCAATTCGAACAGCCATAAGTACATAGGCAGCGGCATGGGCTTTAGGGAACATGTACTTGATCTTTTTACAGGAGTCAATGTACCATTCTGGAACCTCGTTTTTCCTCATCTCTTCTTCCATTTCCTCGCTTAAGCCTTTACCCTTACGTACAGATTCCATTATTTTAAATGCAAAGGATGGATCAAGACCTTGATAAATAAGGTAAACCATAATATCATCCCGGCAGCCAATTACTTCACTTAAATTACATGTTTGATTATGGATTAATTCCTGGGCATTTCCAAGCCATACATCGGTGCCATGTGATAACCCTGATATTTGGACAAGTTCTGAGAAGGTTGTTGGCTTTGTATCCTCGAGCATTTGCCGAACGAATCGAGTTCCAAACTCAGGAATACCAAGTGTTCCAGTTTTACACATAATCTGTTGCTCTGTAACACCTAAGGACTCCGTACCACTGAAGATTTTCATCACTTCAGGATCATCTGTCGGGATAGTTTTTGGATCCATTCCGCTTAGGTCCTGCAGCATCCTAATAACAGTCGGGTCGTCGTGTCCGAGAATATCGAGCTTTAAGACATTGTCATGGATGGAATGGAAGTCGAAATGGGTGGTCTTCCATTCTGAATTTCTATCATCAGCTGGGAATTGAATAGGTGAAAAGTCATATACATCCATGTAATCAGGGATTACGATAATACCACCAGGGTGCTGACCAGTTGTTCTTTTTACACCGGTACAGCCCGAAGCAAGTCGTTCCACTTCGGCACCACGGAGTTGAAGGTTGTTATCCTGCTGATATGCCTTAACATATCCAAAAGCAGTTTTATCAGCAACTGTACCAATCGTCCCTGCACGATAAACATATTCTTCTCCGAAAAGAACTTTCGTATAATTATGGGCGCGCGGCTGATATTCACCCGAGAAGTTTAAATCGATATCGGGAACCTTGTCCCCTTTAAAGCCAAGAAACGTTTCGAATGGAATATCGTGTCCGTCTTTATGGTATTTCCCGCCGCATTGCGGGCAATCTTTATCAGGTAAATCAAAACCAGATCCAACCGATCCATCATTAAAGAACTCAGAATGCTTACAGGTTGGACAGACATAATGTGGTGGCAATGGATTTACTTCGGTAATTTCTGTCATGGTAGCAACAAGTGATGAGCCGACAGAACCCCTTGAACCCACAAGATAGCCATCATCTAATGATTTTTTAACTAACTTATGTGAAATCAAATAGATAACGGCAAATCCATGCCCAATAATACTTTTCAATTCTTTTTCTAAACGAGCTTCTACTATTTCTGGCAAATTGTCACCGTAAATTCTATGTGCCATTGCATAACTCATTTCACGCATTTCTTCATCGGCACCTTCAATTTTTGGTGTATACAAATCATCTTTAATTGGTTTGATGACTTCAATCATATCAGCAATTTTATTTGTATTAGTTACAACAATTTCTTTTGCCTTTTCTTTTCCTAAAAATGAAAAAGCATCCAGCATTTCATTCGTTGTTCTAAAGTGAACATCTGGAAGTTCATGACGGTTAAGCGGGTTTGCTCCGCCTTGAGAGTTAATCAATATTTTTCGATAAATTTTATCATTTTCGTTAAGGTAATGAACATTTCCCGTAGCAACGACTGGTAGGCCTAATTTTTCACCCAGGTTAACAATCTTCGCAATAATGTCTTCCATTGCTTTTTCATCGCTCACCAATTCCATTTCAATCAACGGGGCATTTACTTCTTTCGGCATTACTTCAATATAATCATAGAAGCGAGCAGCGCCTTCCACTTCCTCAGGAGATTTTTGCATCATCCCTTCAAATACTTCCCCTTTATTACATCCAGAGCCAACGAGAATCCCTTCCCTATATTTTTGCAGAACAGATCTTGGCAATCTAGGAACTCGATAGAAGTAATTGATGTGTGAAATGGATACCAGTTTAAACAGATTCTTTAACCCGGCTTGTGTTTGCGCTAATAATGTACAGTGATACGGACGCGCCCGTTGGTAGGCATTACCTTTACCCATGTTATCATTAAATTGGTCATGATATTCGATTCCTTTTTCAAGGGAATCTTTTAACATTTTCAAAAGTAAATAACCAGTGGCCTCTGCATCATAAATAGCACGGTGATGCTGGGTTAATTCGATATCAAACTTCTTTGCCAGTGTATTTAACCGGTGGTTTTTCATCTCTGGATACAGGAATCGTCCAAGCTCAAGTGTATCGATAACAGGATTGTTTGCCTTGTCAAAGCCTATTTTTTGATAGCCGACATTTAGGAATCCCATATCAAACGAGGCATTATGGGCAACAAGCACTGCGTCTCCGACCCACTCACTAAAGTTCCGTAGAACTTCCGCTATTTCTGGAGCGGTTTGAACCATATCATCGGTAATTCCAGTAAGGTTAATGGTTGTTGCCGATAAACGATGATGCGGATTGGCAAAGGATTCAAAACGGTCAATGATTTCTCCATCACGAATTTTCACAGCTGCAAGCTCAATAATTGTGTTATACACGGCAGAGAGTCCAGTCGTTTCAACGTCAAATACAACAAAAGTATCCTCTGTAAGCAATCGGTGGGCGTCATTATAAGCAATTGGCACCCCATCATCTACTAAATTCACTTCAACGCCATAAAGAATTTTAATATCATTCTTCTTCCCTGCACCAAATGCCTCAGGAAAGGATTGGGCAACGGCGTGGTCGGTTACGGCAATCGCTTTATGCCCCCATTTTTTAGCCTGGGCAATCAGCACACTAACAGGCGTTACAGCATCCATTTGACTCATTGGGGTATGAAGATGCAGCTCAACCCGTTTTTCATCTTCTGGTGCAGTATCTTTTCGACCTGCCGGTTTAATTTCATTAATATCATTACCGATCATAACTAGGTCACGAACAAATGTATCATTTTGAATGCTTCCTCGGACTTTTACCCACATACCTTTCTTGACAAGTTGAAATAGAGCAGCATCCTCTTTATCTCGTGAAAACATTTTTACCATGATGGAGCTAGTATAATCTGTTATTTTAAAGGTTAGCAATGAACGACCGCTCCTGAGTTCGCGAATCTCGGCATCAAAGATATACCCTTCCACCGCTATTCTTCTTTCTTCATCGACAATATCAATCAAACTGCGGAAGTCGTTATTATCTTTAATGGTAAGACCAATCGTAAGCGGTCCTGATGGTACTTCACCTGAAGCTTGATCCTTTTCCGCTTCTTTCTTCTGCAATTCCACCATTGCTTGAAGTCCACGTTCTTGATCTTCTTTCTGTTTGGCAAGTAAAAATTGTTGGTATTCATCGCTTTTCTCTACATTTTTCAGTTCCGTCTCAATTGAAAGACTAGGAAAACCGAACGATTGATATATTTTTGAGATAATCTCCCCATATTTCCGTTTTAACGCAAGGCCCTCTGTTTCGTTCCGAACGTTAATCGTTAGTTTATTTCCATTCACTTCAGGGAGTTGTTCATGTAACAGTTTTAAAAGCGGAGGGGCAATCCCATCTATTTGCTGAATACTATAACTCCAATATTCACGTATTAATTCAGTTGTTAGGGTTTGATTTTCTACTTGAATATGGAAAGAAATGGTGGCTATATTTGAAAATGTTCGTTCAAGTTGTGTCGTAAAAAGAACATAGATATTGTAAGGAAGGATCTTTTCAAATAAAAATTGAAAATGCCACTTTCTATTCTTTTTTTCAACTAATAATCTATCTATTTGCGCATTATTAAAATGCACTACAACAGCATCCTCGATTAATTGCAGCTGCTGGAGTAAGAGTTGGAATCGCTCTTTTTTGCCTATGGCATGTTCGCTCATCGTTCTCTCTCCCATCTATTTAAAAATCACTATTCTTATTTCTCGTCAAAAAATAATTATATCATATGAGTTGAATGGATTCGGCTTTATTCGACAGAAAAAATTCTCCAGTTTAGTAAAATAATTTTCTTTCTTAACAAGAATAAGGGCCGTGGTAACGGCCCCTATCATAAATTAAAGGGTGCGAAGCAATGATGTAATTTTATCCAGAAGTTCATCTTTATGCACTTCGAAAACTTCACTTGTTTTGCGAACTTTTACTTCAATAATGCCTTCTGTTGCTTTTTTTCCGACAGTTAAACGGATCGGCAAACCTATTAGATCAGAATCGGCGAATTTTACCCCTGGCCGTTCTTGGCGATCATCATACAATACTTCAAAGCGATTACTTTGTAATTCCTGGTATAGTGTTTCCGAAAGTTCACGTTGAATTGAATCTTTGATATTGACTGCGATTAAATGAAGTTGATATGGAGCAATATTTGCCGGCCAAACTATGCCTTTATCGTCATTGCCCTGTTCTGCAATAGCGGCTACCGTCCTCGAAACACCAATTCCATAGCAGCCCATAATCATGTGCTGCGATCTTCCATTTTCGTCAAGATAAACTGCATCCATTGCCTCACTATAGCGGGTTCCAAGCTTAAATACATGCCCCACTTCAATTCCTTTTGCAAACGCAATCGTACCTTCACCGTCTGGAGATGGATCCCCTTCTTGAATAAAGCGGAGATCCGCGAACCTGCTCACTTCAAAGTCGCGGCTAGGATTTACGTTGATATAATGATAGTCTTCTTCATTTGCCCCACATACTCCATTGACAATGAAATCTACAGCATGATCCGCAACTACTTCTACATTCTTAACCCCAATCGGACCAAGTGAACCGACCGTGCACGATAGTATTTCTTTCGTTTCTTCATGACTGGCTAATTCGACTGTGCCAGCTTCAAAAAGGTTTTTTAGTTTTATATCGTTCACCTCATGATCACCTCGAACTAGAACAAGCACAAATTGGTCATCAATCTTAAACAGCAGTGATTTAATACATGTTTCAGCCGATACATTTAGGAATTTTGAAACATCTGCAATCGATTTTTGGTTATTTGTTTCGACTCTTTCTAATGGCTCAGGCGACGCTTCACTACGCTTGTAGTTGATATTTACTGGCGCCATTTCAATATTAGCTGCATAGGTGGATGTATCAGAATACGCAATCGTGTCCTCACCAACATCAGACAATACCATAAATTCATGTGTATCTTTGCCACCCATTGCACCTGAATCAGCTATAACTGCGCGGAAGTTCAAACCACAGCGGCTAAATATATTGGAATAGGCTTGAAAAAGCTTTTGATAGACAGCGTCGAGGCTATCGTTTGAGGAATGAAAGGAATATGCATCCTTCATTACAAATTCCCGACCGCGTAGAAGCCCAAAACGAGGCCGCTTTTCATCGCGAAATTTTGTTTGAATTTGATATAAAGTCAGTGGCAGTCGTTTATACGATTTCACCTCATCACGAACCAAGCCGGTGATAACTTCCTCATGGGTGGCACCGAGTGCAAATTCACGATTATGTCGATCGTTTAATCTCATTAATTCAGGACCATATGTATACCAACGACCTGATTCTTGCCATAGTTCCGCTTGCTGTAAGGCAGGCATCAGTAATTCAACTGCCCCAGCATTGTCCATTTCTTCGCGAACTATTGTTTCAACTTTTTGAAGAACTCGTTTGCCAAGTGGCAAAAAGCTATAGATTCCACTAGCATTTTGGCGGATATACCCAGCTTTAAGTAATAATTGATGGCTCTTTATGTCTGCGTCTGCAGGGACTTCCCTTAAAGTAGGAATTAACGTTTGACTTTGTTTCATTTAAGGCACCTCTTTACTTCATTTTCTCCAAAATGAGACCCCCGTTAAATTTTAACAGGGGCTTTTATAATCCTTATTACAAGAAAAATCTTTGAATATCATTCCACGTTACAACAAGCATGAGCAACATTAGGAGGGCAAATCCAATAAAATGAACCATCCCTTCCTTTTGACGGTCAATCGGCTTGCCTCTGACAGCTTCAACAGCAAAAAACATCAATCTTCCGCCATCAAGAGCAGGAATTGGCAATAAGTTCATAATTCCTAAGTTAATGCTTAATATCCCGGCCCATTTCATTAAATAAAAAATACCTGATTTAGCAACAGAATCAGTTGCTTGATAAATCCCAACCGGACCAGATAAAGCATCAATTGAAAATTGCCCTGTTACTAATTTACCTACCATCACAAAAATTTGTTTAGTCCAGAAATAGGTTTCTGTGAATCCAGCTTTAATCGCTTGAATAGGTGATTTCTCAACAGGACTATAGACACCGATAAGCCCGATTTTTTTACCTTCTACCGTTTTTTCAATTGGGGTTACAGTGATATCTAACTCCTTATTGTCACGGCGAATAGAAAAATCAAGTTTTTCATTTGGGTTTTTGCGAATGACCTCCACAACATCAGACCAGCTTGATATTTCTGAACCATTGATTGTCTGAATTAAGTCACCTTTTTTTAGACCTGCAGCCATTGCTGCCCCATCCGGAGTTATTTCACCTAGTTTAGGTTCATTCGTAGGAACACCCTGTATAAAAGCAATAATAATAAATACAATGAATGCAAGCACAAAATTCATCATCGGACCAGCAAATATCGCCATGGTCCTTTGGGCTAAGGTTTTTGAACCAAATTGACGATCAATTGGAGCTAACTGTGATTCGACCCCATTTTCAACAATGACTGCTTTTGGGTCAATGATAAAGGTTTTTAATTCTTCATCATCATCGTCAGGGAATCCTTTAATGATTAAATCCTTTTCAATATCAGCATATTCCACTTCAACAATCCGACAATTTGGAAACTTTTCTTTATTATTTAAGATGATTTTATTAACTTTTTCATCCTTATCAAACAACAAGCCAACTCGATATCCAGGCTTGATTTCAATCATCTCTGGGTCTTCACCAGCCATACGGACAAATCCGCCAATTGGCAGTAAGCGAATGGTATAGGTTGTCTCCCCTTTTTTATGAGAAAATACCTTTGGACCAAAACCTATTGCAAACTCACGGCATAAAATACCTGCCCTTTTTGCGAAAATCAAATGACCTAATTCATGGAAGAATACAAGTGCGCCAAAAATCACAATAAAGGCAATAACTGTAGTCAAAATAAAACCACCTTTTTTTATAGGAGTGAACGTACATACTCTCTTGTTTCTTTATCTATCTCTTGGATTGCTGCCAGACTAGGGTGAGCTACGGTTTGGTGAGCGGTTAATGCCATTTCAATCAAATCTTCAATTTGTAAGAAATGAATTTTTCCGTCTAGAAATGCTGCCACAGCCACTTCATTAGCAGCATTTAATACTGTAGGCATCGATCCCCCTTTTTTTCCTGCCTCATAAGCAAAACCAAGACAGCGGAATCTTGCAACATCCATCTCCTGAAAATGCAAACTTCCGATATTTGCTAAATTCAAACGCTTTGAGGTAGGCAATTCTAGGCGATCTGGATAGGTTAGTGCATATTGAATCGGCACTCTCATATCTGGTGTACCTAGTTGAGCAATAATACTGCTATCATGGAATTCAACCATTGAATGGATGATGCTTTCTTTATGAAGCAATACATCAATTTTTTCATACGGCATATCAAAAAGCCAGTGTGCCTCAATCACTTCCAAACCCTTGTTCATCATTGATGCGGAATCAATAGTGATTTTGGCTCCCATCGACCAATTCGGATGGTTTAATGCTTGTTCAACAGTCACATTTTTCAATTCTTGCCTGGTAAGATCCCGAAAACTTCCGCCAGAAGCTGTCAGGATTAATCTTTCAATATTTTTTTCTTTCTCCCCCTGCAAGGCTTGAAAAATGGCAGAATGCTCACTATCGACTGGAAGGAGTGGAACATTATTTCTTTTTGCAGCATCCATTACTAAATGACCTGCTGTAACAAGGGTTTCCTTATTAGCAATTGCAATGACTTTCCCACATTCAATGGCTTGCAGCGTCGGGTTTAAACCCACACTACCGAGAACGGCATTGACAAGGATATCAGCTTTTTCATAAACCGCAGTCTCAATTAGTCCTTCCTGACCAAATGTAAACTTAATTGTAGGAAATTCTGCTTTTAATGTATTACAGTCTTGATAGTCTTGTACAGAAACAAGCTCCGGTTGAAACTCAACTATCATCTTTCGAGCTAAATCGATGTTTTTACCAACTGAAATGGCTGCCACACTAAATTCAGCGGGATGTTCACGAACAATATCTAACGTTTGGGTGCCAATTGATCCTGTTGCACCCAATAAACTAATTTTTTTCAATTAGAGTCAACTCCTAAATGTAAAGCGCATGCGTTTTAGATCCAAAGGTGAAACAGATGCAGCAAGGGCCAAACAAATAATAGGCTGTCAAATCGATCAAGGATACCTCCATGGCCTGGAAGAATAGTACCAGAATCTTTGACATTAAAATGACGCTTAAAAGCGGATTCGACTAAATCACCGATTTGTCCAAAAACAGAAAGAACCACGGTAATGCCCATTAATGTTAAAAGGCCAACGTTTATGTTAGAAAAGATTGTAAAGAGTACACCGACTAGAACAGCACAGACGATTCCGCCAATTGAACCTTCCACCGTTTTATTGGGACTAATTTCCGGCCAAAGCTTTGTCTTTCCTAGTGCCTTTCCAATAAAATATGCACCTGAATCTGTAGCCCAGATCATAAACAAGGAATACAAGATAAAGACGAGGCCGCCTTCTTGTCTTGTTTCATAAAAAAAGTAAAAACCAATTCCTACATAAATCGCAGAGAGGATTGAAAATGAAACATCTTCAAATGTAAATTGATTCTTTGTTATCACTGTAAAGGTTAATAACAATAGAATTAACGCAATACAAATTTCGATTTTTGAATAATAAAATGAATCTATTATGTGATGATACTCTTCCGGGAAGAGCAGCACCCATAGAAATAGAACTGATAATACACCATTTACCGAAAAAATATTAAGTTTTTTCATTTTCAATAATTCATACAAACCTATCGTCGCTAAAAAGTAAGTTAGCAATACCATTGGAAATCCACCATAGTAAACGATTGGCAAAAAAAGTGCAGCTGCGATGACTCCTGTTATAATTCTTTGCTTCATATATTTTCAACACCTTTTTTGTACTAAATACCACCAAACCGACGCTGCCGTTTTTGGTATGTTTCAATTGCTTCAAGTAAATGTTCTTCACTAAAATCTGGCCATAACACATCTGTAAACCAAAACTCTGAGTATGCTAACTGCCAAAGCATAAAGTTACTTAGGCGGATTTCTCCACTAGTACGGATTAATAGGTCCGGGTCAGAAAAGTTGCCGGTCATTAAATAGGAAGAAAAAACTTTTTCGTCAAGGTCTGTCTCTTTTAGTTTACCACTTTTGCTATCATTTAAGACTTTCTTAACAGCATCAAGTATTTCCGCTCTACTCCCATAATTTAAAGCAAAGTTTAGGACTAACCCATCGTTATTTTTAGTATCCTCGATCGCTTTTTCGATTGCACGCATTGTATGTACGGGAAGTTGATCTTTATAGCCCATCATTCTCACCTGTACATTTTCTGCAATCAAATCCGGAAGAAATGTACCTAAAAACTCATCTGGAAGACTCATTATAAATTCGACTTCATTCTTTGGTCGTTTCCAATTTTCAGTCGAGAATGCATATAACGTTAACGTTTTTATCCCAAGTTCATTTGCTAATTTCGTTGTTTTGCGGACTACTTTCATACCTTCGTGATGACCAGCAATCCTAGGTAATGCCCGTTTCTTAGCCCAACGCCCGTTTCCATCCATAATAATCGCCACATGTTCAGGAACAGGCAATTTTTTTATTTCATCTATTTTATTTCGGAGTGTGGAAGAGGTATTTCGGTTCTTCCCAAGCCTCATTTTATTAAACATGACATTGCTCCTCTAATTAATTAATCATTTCCTCCGAAAATAAATCATCTATCAATTCCATTGAAGCGTGTGATGTTATGTAATGGACATTTCGGGGTAGCATGTTTTTATCTTACCAAAAAAGCATTAAGATATCTCTATAAATTAACTTATGTAAAATAGCAGGAATTAAGAATTATATTGAGACAACTTTCAAAATCCCTCAAAAAATCTAATATTTACTAATAAAAATAGTGAAAAACCCCCTATACAGAGGGTTCATTAATTCATTATACTTCCATAATTTCTTTTTCTTTATCTTTAGTGATTTGGTCAATTTTACTAATGTATTCATCAGTTATCTTTTGAATATCATCAGAATGCCCGCGAAGACTGTCTTCGGTAATCTCACCATTCTTTTCTAACTTTTTCAAATCGTCGTTACCGTCTCGACGGATATTACGGATTGCTACTTTCGCTTCTTCTGAATACTTTTTAACCAACTTAACTAATTCTTTCCGGCGCTCCTCAGTCAATTGTGGGATCGCAAGTCGGATTACCATTCCATCATTAGTTGGATTTAATCCCAAATCGGATTTGAGAATGGCTTTTTCAATATCACCAAGAACGGATTTATCATATGGTTGAATGACAATTAGTCTAGCTTCAGGTGTTGTAATTCCAGCCATTTGATTGACAGGAGTAGGTGCACCATAATAATCGATGGTAATTCTATCCAGCAACGATGCGCTTGCTCTTCCGGCACGGATACTTGCAAGCTCACGTGAATAAGACTGAATCGCCTTTGTCATACGATCTTTAATGGTAGAAATGACCTGTTTCGGCATTAATGTTTCCCCCTAACAATTGTTCCTATTTTTTCACCCATAACGGCTCGTTTAATATTCCCCTGTTCCATAATTGAGAAAACAATCAATGGAATATCATTGTCCATACATAAAGAGGAAGCAGTAGAATCCATGACCGCTAATCCTTCTTTAAGAACATCAAGGAAAGAAAGATCTTCATATTTGGTAGCATTCGCATCTAACCGAGGGTCAGCAGAGTATACACCATCAACATTATTTTTCGCCATCAATATTACTTCGGCATCAATTTCCGCTGCTCGTAATGCAGCCGTTGTATCAGTTGAGAAATATGGATTCCCCGTACCAGCCGCAAAAATGACTACCCGTTTTTTTTCTAAGTGCCTAATCGCACGACGTCTAATATATGGCTCTGCCACTTGGCGCATTTCAATCGACGTTTGCACTCGCGATTCAATACCCAAATGTTCCAAGCTATCTTGTAAAGCTAAAGAATTCATTACGGTTGCAAGCATTCCCATATAATCGGCAGTTGCCCGATCCATACCCATTTCACTGCCAATTTTACCACGCCAAATGTTACCGCCGCCAACCACGACAGCAACTTCTACACCAAGTTCTGCTATTTCTTTCACTTGAATAGCAATCGATTTAATCACTGAAGGTTTAATTCCAAAGCTCGATTCACCTGCAAGTGCTTCACCGCTCAACTTTAATACTACGCGTTTGTACTTAGGACCGCTCATATAAACCTCCATTTTATGTATTTATTTCTTTTTAAAAAAGGGAACACACAGTGTCCCCTATTTAATAACTATTTCAGTAATATTCCCTAAAAGAATATTTGCCGATTATTTTTTAATTTGATTCATAACTTCTTCTGCAAAGTTATCTTCACGTTTTTCGATACCTTCTCCTACTTCGTAACGAACGAATTCACGGATTGTAGCACCTTTAGATTCAACAAATTGACGTACCTTTTGATCAGGGTTTTTAACAAAAGTTTGGTCAAGAACACAAACATCTTCGAAATATTTTCCAAGGCGGCCTTCAACCATTTTTTCAACGATTTTTGCTGGCTTGCCTTCGTTTAGTGCTTGTTGTGTTAATACTTGACGCTCATGCTCAACTTCTTCTTGTGATACTTGGTCACGAGATACATATTTTGGCTTAAGTGCAGCAATATGCATTGAAACATCTTTCGCAGCGTCTGCATCTGTTGTACCTTCAAGAACAGATAACACAGAAATACGGCCACCCATGTGAATGTACGCACCAAATGCATCGTTGTCTGTTTTTGATAAGATTGCAAAACGACGAAGAGTTAATTTTTCACCAATCTTAGCAATAGCAGCATTGATATGGTCTGCTACAGTAGCACCGTTTTCCATTGTTTGTGCTGATGCTTCTTCAACAGTCGATGGCTTTTTGCTTAAAAGATGTGCAGCTAATTCTTTTACAAGCGCTTGGAAAGCTTCGTTTTTCGCAACAAAGTCAGTCTCAGAGTTCACTTCTAGGATAACTGCATCGTTACCTTCAGTTACAACATAAGTTAATCCTTCTGCAGCAATACGGTCACCTTTTTTAGCAGCAGATGCAATCCCTTTTTCACGTAAGAAGTCGATTGCTTTGTCCATATCACCATCAGTTTCCGTTAATGCTTTTTTACAATCCAACATACCTGCACCAGTTTTTTCACGTAATTCTTTTACCATTTGAGCAGTAATTGCCATAATGTAAATTCCTCCTTTATTTTACTATGTATCCATATCTTAGCCAATGACAGCTAATATAAAACTTTCTAGAAAAAACCTTCTTAAAAAAAGGTGATAAAGGGTCTCCCTCTTATCACCTTTTCATTTAATCACTTAAATTAAGCTTGAACCTGAACTTCTTCACCTTGTTTTGCTTCAAGGATAGCATCAGCCATTTTACCAGTTAAAAGCTTAACCGCACGGATCGCATCATCATTCGCTGGGATAACAACATCGATTTCGTCTGGATCGCAGTTTGTATCAACGATACCAACGATAGGAATGTTTAATTTCTTAGCTTCCGCAACAGCGATACGCTCTTTACGAGGGTCGATGATGAATAATGCATCTGGAAGTTGTTTCATGTCTTTAATTCCGCCTAGGAATTTTTCAAGACGCTCTTGTTCTTTCTTTAATTGTACTACTTCTTTCTTAGGTAGTACTTCGAAAGTACCGTCTTCAGACATTCTTTCAATATCTTTTAAGCGGCCAATACGCTTTTGAATTGTTTCAAAGTTTGTTAGTGTACCACCTAACCAACGTTGGTTAACATAGTACATACCAGAACGGCCCGCTTCTTCTTTAACAGAATCTTGAGCTTGTTTCTTTGTACCAACAAAAAGAACTGTTCCGCCGTTACCAGCAAGTTCCTTAACCCAGTTATAAGCTTCTTCAACTTTTTTAACTGTTTTTTGTAGGTCGATGATATAGATACCGTTACGTTCAGTGAAGATATATTTCTTCATTTTAGGGTTCCAACGGCGTGTTTGGTGTCCAAAGTGTACACCAGCTTCAAGCAATTGCTTCATAGAAATTACTGACATGATTTTTCCTCCTAATGGTTTGTTTTCCTCCGCTCACCTCATCTTTAAACAGAAACTGTCGAAACAGCACCATCTGTTTAAATCAATGAGCGTGTGTATTAACACCATGAAATAATATAGCATATGTAAAACTAACAATCAAGCATTACTTTATAAAAAAATGGCTGTGTTATAACTGAATGTTGATTTCCGCTCCAATCAACATAGTTAGAAAATCAATAATGAGCCTTAACAAAGCCAAAAATAAAATCCCCAGCGAAGCCAGGGATTCGTTATGATTAATTTGCTCTTAATTTATCCAATTCAATCAAAAACTTATCATTTAAAACTTTAATATACGTTCCTTTCATACCAAGGGAACGTGATTCAATTACTCCAGCACTCTCAAGTTTTCTTAGTGCGTTAACGATTACCGAACGAGTAATACCAACACGGTCAGCAATTTTAGAAGCAACCAATAAGCCCTCACGGCCATTAAGCTCTTCAAAAATATGCTCGATCGCTTCAAGTTCGCTATATGATAATGAACTAATCGCCATTTGAACAACCGCTTTACTTCTTGCTTCTTCTTCAATTTCTTCTGACTTTTCACGAAGAATTTCCATTCCGACAACTGTTGCACCATACTCTGCAAGGATTAAATCATCATCTTGGAATTTCGACTCTAATCTTGCAAGGATAAGTGTTCCAAGACGTTCCCCGCCACCAATAATAGGAACAATGGTTGTTAAACCGGTACGGAATAGGTCTCTGTTCTCAACAGGAAAGGCAGTATATTGGCTTTCAATATCAAGATTTGAAGAGGTTTCTTGGATATTAAATAACCCTAGTGTATATTCTTCAGGGAATTGACGATCCTCAAACATTTTTTTCATTCTTTCGTTTTCAATTTGTTGGTAAATTGAAAAACCAAGAAGTTTACCGCGACGGCTCACAATGTACACATTAGCTTCAATTGTTTCACTTAATGTCTCAGACATTTCTTTAAAGTTAACTGGTTTTCCAGCAGCCTTTTGCAATAATACGTTAATCCTTCTAGTTTTGGTAAGTAAATCCATCTGTTCTTCCTCCTAATTAACTATAACCATTATTAAATTTTATTCAATCACAAATTCTACATGTTAGGGTATTTAATAAATGAACATATCTCAAAAATCGAAAATCCAACGTTCATTTTTATAAGATAAACTGACTTAAATCTTTATTTTTCGAAATAGCACCGAGTTTATCATCTACGTACTGTGGTGTAATGGTTACTTTCTCCATCGAAATATCTGGTGCCTCAAAAGATAAATCTTCTAATAGCTTTTCTAGTATTGTATGAAGACGTCTTGCACCAATATTGTCTGTATTTTGATTCACTTCAAATGCAACTTCAGCAATTCTACGAATAGCATCGTCAGAAAATTCAATTTGTATACCTTCAGTTTCCAATAATGCTTGATATTGCTTAATAAGTGCATTATCAGGCTCGATTAAGATCCTGAAAAAGTCTTCAACTGTAAGCTTTGTTAATTCGACACGGATTGGGAAGCGTCCTTGAAGTTCTGGAATGAGATCCGAAGGTTTTGCCATATGAAATGCACCAGCCGCAATAAATAACACATGGTCCGTTTTTACGGAGCCATATTTCGTCACAACGGTCGAACCTTCAACTACAGGTAAAATATCTCTTTGTACACCTTCTCTTGACACATCTGCAGAAGATCCTCCAGAGTTTTTGCTTGCGATTTTATCAATCTCATCAATGAAAATGATTCCATTTTGTTCAGCGCGATAGATCGCTTCTGAAGATACTTCATCCATGTCAATTAGCTTAGATGCTTCTTCACTAGTTAACACTTTCCTAGCTTCACGAACCGTCAATTTTCGCTTCTTGCGTTTTTTGGGCATAAAGCTGCTAAGGGCATCCTGCATATTCATCCCCATTTGTTCAATTCCTGAGCCTTGAAGCATATCAAACATGGAAGGTGTTTGCTCTTCTACTTCCACGGTTACAATTTCATCCTCTAGCTCTCCTAATGCTAATTTTTCTTTGACGATTTTTCGTTTTTCAGTTATTGAATAATCTTCTTGCTGAGTTTCAGACTCAGTTGATGGGTTCCCGCCACCAAATAACATCTCAAGAGGATTTTTAAAGTTATTGGACTTTTTTGCTGACGGTACTAGTAAATCTACCAGCCTGCTGTTTGCATTCTCTTCTGCACGTTCCTTCACACTTTGCATTCGTTCCTCTTTCACTAAACGAACAGAAGTTTCGGCAAGATCTCTAACCATGGATTCAACATCTCGCCCAACATAGCCCACTTCCGTAAACTTGGTAGCTTCGACCTTGATAAAAGGAGCACCAACAATTTTAGCAATCCTTCTGGCAATTTCTGTTTTCCCCACGCCTGTTGGACCGATCATCAAGATGTTTTTAGGGATAATTTCATCTCTAAGTTTCTCATTTAACAATCCTCTTCTGTAACGATTCCTAAGGGCAACAGCCACTGCTTTCTTAGCATCCTTTTGGCCAATGATATATTGATCAAGTTTTTCAACAATCTGACGAGGGGTTAAATTAGTGGTTCTTCCCATGATATTTTAGTCTCCTTCCGTTATAGCTCTTCAACAATAATGTTGTGGTTCGTGTACACACATATTTCCGCTGCTATTTCTAAAGAAGCTTTCGCTATTTCCTTTGCAGATAAGTGGTCTCCTGCATATTTCTTTAAAGCACGACCTGCGGATAATGCATAGTTCCCCCCTGAGCCAATCGCAAGAATCCCATCGTCAGGTTCGATTACTTCTCCTGTTCCTGATACAAGCAGTAAATGTTCACGATTCATAACAATTAACATCGCTTCAAGCTTCCTGAGGACTTTATCGCTTCTCCACTCTTTGGCAAGCTCCACAGCAGCTCTTTGAAGGTTACCATTAAATTCTTCTAATTTGCCTTCAAAAAGTTCGAATAAGGTAAAGGCATCTGCAACAGAACCAGCAAAACCAGCGAGCACTTTTCCATTAAATATCTTTCTTACTTTTCTTGCTGTGTGCTTCATCACTACCGCATTACCAAATGTCACTTGTCCATCACCTGACATTGAATATTCACCATTATGATGGATTGCAAAAATCGTTGTCGCATGAAATTGGTTCATAAAGATATGCCTCCTTTTGGAGTGATTTCGATTACATTCCCGTGATAAATATGTAACATATAAAATTACCTCGGTATTATGATAACTGACTATGTTAACTGGAACATTTGATCGTTTATGCTAGCACTTCCTAGTAATGAATAGTTGACATCAATACTTATTTCACCGTTAAAAAAGGTATTTTACTGATTTCATGTTGATAATGTTCAATTGTATATTCTGAGGAATTAGTTCGTAATTGTAAATACCCATGAACTAACTTTACGAAAACATTCACATTTGTCATAATATTTATCACGCAAGGGCTACTAAATCGTAACATACTTCTAATGCCCTTGCAATAAACTTTACAAAACTTTCGCAAAGTTCTGAATTGTTTCTAACGCTCGATTTGCATGCTCTAAGTTCCTTTCTTGCTTTCCTTTAATTCTAACCGGCAGCTCAGGAAATAAACCAAAGTTTGCATTCATAGGTTGAAAATTCTTCGCGTTCGTTGTGGTTATATAACGAGCCATGCTTCCAATCGATGTCTCAGCAGGGAATTCCAGTGGTTCCAATCCTTGGGTTAATCGAGCAGCATTTATTCCTGCAATTAATCCGCTAGCAGCTGATTCAACGTACCCTTCTACGCCTGTCATTTGACCCGCAAAAAATAAATCGTCACGGTTGCGGAATTGATAGGTTGCTTTTAGCACCTTAGGAGAATTAATAAACGTATTTCGATGCATCACACCATAACGGATGATTTCCGCATTCTCTAAGCCTGGAATTAATTGGATTACTTCCTTTTGGGCCCCCCACTTTAAATGGGTTTGAAAACCAACAATATTAAATAACGTTCCAGCGGCATCATCTTGACGAAGCTGTACTACTGCAAAAGGTCTTTTTCCTGTTTTCGGATCTTCTAATCCAACGGGTTTTAACGGACCGAAAAGCATCGTTTTCTTTCCTCGTGACGCCATTACTTCAATTGGCATACACCCTTCGAAGAAAATTTCCTTTTCAAATTCTTTTACTGGAACGGTTTCAGCAGAAATTAGCGCCTCATAAAAACGATTAAATTCTTCTTCGGTCATTGGACAATTCAAGTAGGCTGCTTCCCCTTTATCATAGCGGGATTTTAAATACACTTTTTCCATGTCAATGCTATCTTTTTCAAGAATTGGTGCAGCAGCATCGTAAAAATAAAGATACTCCTCGCCAGTTAGTCCCTTAAGCTTTTCTGAAAGGTCCGGACTTGTCAGTGGTCCTGTCGCAATAATTGTGATACCCTCAGGAATTTCGGTAACTTCTTCATTAATAACTGTAACATTTTCATGGTTTTTTACCATTTCCGTTACTTTTGCAGCAAATTCATGGCGGTCAACTGCTAGGGCACCGCCGGCAGGAACAGAGCAAGCATCAGCAGCAGCGATGATGACGGAATCAAGCTTTCTCATTTCTTCTTTTAACACGCCTACTGCATTGGTTAATGTATTTGCACGCAAGGAATTACTGCACACTAATTCCGCAAATTTATCTGTATGATGGGCAGGGGTTTGCCTCACTGGTCTCATTTCATATAATCGTACCTTGATTCCGCGTTTCGCAATCTGCCAGGTTGCTTCGCTTCCTGCCAATCCAGCACCGATGACATTTATTGTTACTTCATTCATTTATTAACCTCCTAATATTAACCTTGGTTTATGTACATGTAAAAGAGTTCACATACCTATACATACTTTTCCCACATTTAAGTCCATCTTGCATTGTACTATACGAATGAAAAAGAAAAAAGTTTTAAGTAATACAGAAATGTTTTTAATTTGGGTAGTTTCTTAACAAGAATGATGCAAAATGAAAAGAGTGGACTTTGTCCACTCTCCCTTAGCTTTGCGGTTCTTCCTTGTAGTCACAATTAACACATTGAACTTGCACGCCTTTTTTTAATTTCTTTTCAACTAGCATGCCTTCACATTTCGGGCATTCCCTCGGAAGTGGTTTATCCCAGGAGATAAATTCACATTCAGGGTATTTGGTGCACCCGTAAAATAATCTCTTTTTCTTGCTTTTACGTTCAATGATTTGTCCTTCTTTGCAATTCGGGCAAGTTACCCCGATTTCCTTGACAATCGGTTTTGTATTCCGGCAATCTGGGAAATTGCTGCAAGCCATAAATTTTCCATAACGGCCCATTTTAAAGACCATAGGGCTGCCACAGTTCTCACAATCTTCCCCGGCAGGCTCATCTTTGATTTCAACAGATTGCATTTCTTCTTCAGCTTTTTTTAAATGAATTTCAAAATCTTGATAAAAGTCATCAATAATATTGACCCAAGGAACTTTTCCATCTTCGATATTATCTAAACCCTGTTCCATTTTGGCAGTAAATTCGACATCTAGAATATCTGGAAAAAACTCTAAAATCAACTCATCGATAATTTCACCAAGCTCGGTTGGAACAAATCTTTTATTATCGAGCGCTACATAGCCCCGCTTTTGAATTGTGTCAAGGGTTGGTGCATAGGTAGACGGGCGTCCAATGCCGAGTTCTTCAAGTGTTTTAACAAGTCTTGCCTCAGTGTATCTTGGAGGTGGTTGTGTAAAGTGCTGCTTCGGCTCGATGTCCTTCTTAAACACTTCATCTCCTTCTTTCAGGTCAGGAAGCATTTTGTCCTTATCATCGACATGATCGTCTGACCCTTCCACATAAAGCTTCATAAAACCAGGAAACTTAATTTTTGAGCCATTGGCACGGAATAGAACATTACCATTTTGTAAGTCTACGCTCATTGTATCCATTACTGCTTGTGCCATTTGACTCGCTAAAAATCGTTCCCAGATTAATTTATATAAGCGAAGTTGGTCTCTTGATAAAAATGCTTTTAAGCTATTTGGGTCACGTAATGTACTGGTCGGACGAATCGCTTCATGTGCATCTTGAGCATTCGATTGTTTCTTTTCTTTTCTTTGATCATCTTTTAAATATTCTTCCCCATATTCCGACCTGATGTAACTTGCAGCCTCTGCTTGGGCGACTTCAGAAATCCGAGTTGAATCTGTTCTCATATACGTAATAAGACCAACCGTTCCTTCTTTACCAAGCTCAATCCCTTCATATAACTGCTGCGCGAGCATCATCGTTTTCTTAGCCCGGAAGTTTAGTTTTCTAGCTGCTTCTTGTTGTAATGATGAAGTAATAAAAGGTGGTGCAGGGTTTCTTTTTCGTTCTTTTTTTGTAACCGACATGACTCTGAACTTATTATCATCCATTTGACTTAAGATGTTTTGGACATCTTGTTCGGATTTTAGTTCGAATTTTTCCTTGTCAGCTAATGAAAAGTATTGGGCACTAAAATGGTCTTTTCCTTTTAAAAATTCTCCATCAATCGTCCAATATTCTTCAGGAATAAAAGCTTTGATCTCATTTTCCCGATCTATAATTAGACGGACGGCAACAGATTGAACCCTGCCTGCACTCAACCCCTTCTTTACCTTTTTCCATAGAAGCGGACTGATATTATAACCTACAAGACGATCTAGAATTCTCCGTGCTTGCTGTGCATCGACTAAATCCATATTAATTGGACGTGGATGCTTAAACGATTCTTTAATTGCATCTTTTGTGATTTCATTAAAAACCACACGACAGTCTGAATGAATGTCGACTGATAAACTATGGGCCAAATGCCACGCAATCGCTTCCCCTTCGCGATCCGGGTCAGCTGCGAGATAGATTTTTTTGGCTTTTTTTGCCGCTGTTTTTAATTCTTTTAAAACAGGACCTTTTCCACGAATCGTAATATATTTTGGTTCATAGCTATTTTCTACATTGACCCCCATCTGGCTCCGTGGCAAATCGCGAATATGTCCCATTGATGCTTTTACTTTATATTTATTTCCTAAATATCGTTCAATCGTTTTCGCTTTTGCCGGCGATTCAACGATTACAAGAAAATCTGCCATTCAAATATCCTCCTTAAGAGGGAAAGTGTAGAAGCGCCCCGAATCCGGCAAAGGTCTGTTTCTAAGTTGCTTTTCATTTGAGAAGCTTTCCTATATACCAGTTTTACCTAAAAAGACCGGAGAAAATACTTTACAAAACTGCCCTATCCCAAAGTTTTTAGTTATATGTTATTTACAATATTATTTATTCCATTTGCAAATATTCTTTTTTTCGAACATCTGTTGGAAAATGTATAACAAATTAGAAAATATTGCAACCTTTTTAAGCTAATTTCTCCATTTATTCATAAAAACCTTTAAAATTAAATCATTTTCCTTAAAAATTTAGCTCTTTTAAACATGCCTGTTGATTTACGCTTTAGGCGATTCGCTTTCCACGGGAGGTCCGTCCGGGAGCCTACTCGGCGCTGAACGCCTGCGTGGTCTCCCTTGACTCTCTTTTCACGCAGGAGTTTCACTGTATCCGTTCCAAATCAACATAGCAGAAGAATCAACAATGAGCTTTAACATAGCCAAAAATTTATAGGTAAACTAGACTATTATTTAATTTCAACTAATATATCTTCAGCATCTTTCACTAACTTTGCGCCTTGTTGAATTAGTTCGTTTGCACCGATGGAATATGGATTAAAAATGCTGCCAGGTAAGGAAAAAACATCTCTTCCCTCATTAACAGCAAAATTTGCGGTAATCAAGGACCCGCTCTTTCGCTTTGCTTCTATTATAAGTGTTCCTTTTGACAGTCCGCTAATGATTCTATTTCTTGACGGAAAATGCCATCTAAGCGGTTTTGTATCGGGTGGGTACTCCGAAAGAACGAGCTGATTTTTCATCATTTCTAGTGCTAAGTTTAGATTTTCCTTTGGATAAATATGATAAAAACCACCAGCAATCACAGCAATTGTGTTTCCGCCATTTTTTATTGCATATTCATGGGCTAGTGCGTCAATGCCTCGAGCTAAACCACTTACAATCAGCACCCCATTGTCTATCAACTGTGGAAAAATCAAACGAATCGCATTTTTCCCATATTGGGTAGCCTGACGTGAACCAACAACTGCAAGTTTGGGATCTTTTTCAAGCAGTGAGAGGTCGCCCTTAGCAAACAACGCCCATGGTGGTTGATAAATTTCTTTTAACAATGGCGGATATTCTTTATCCATAATTGTGATCACGGTAATGTCATTGGTTTCGTATTGGCGGATTTGGTCACGAATGATGTCAGGATGCAGGGTAATGCTTGAAGGTTTTTTTGAAGGGTTACTGGAGGTACTTGGTGGAAATAAACTAGTTTGTTGTGGGAATTGGGCATGTAACTTATAAATGTTGTTCAGAGTTGGGTCTCTTTTTAGTATTTGTAATACAGTACTCCAAGAGATTTCTGGATAATGCAGCAAAGAAATAAGTTTTTCTTTAAAGTCGTCCATAAAAAAATTTCCTCCTTATAGATTTATAGTAGAATAAATAGCCCCTCAATTATGAGGGACTATTTGAAAAATACCTGATGAGTTTTATCTTTGATAACTGTTTAGCTTTCGCTTTTAGTGAGTTTTACACTTTTCGTATAAACCTTGTTCTTTTAAGACTTCAATTAATGTTTCACCCATAACAGATGGTGTGTCAGCAACTTTAATACCGCATTCGTTCATGATACGGATTTTTTCATCTGCTGTACCCTTACCACCTGAAATAATAGCACCTGCATGGCCCATACGTTTCCCTGGAGGCGCAGTACGTCCCCCAATGAAGCCGACAACAGGTTTTGTCATATTCGCTTTAACCCATTCAGCAGCTTCTTCTTCAGCAGTACCGCCGATTTCACCAATCATGATTACTGCGTATGTTTCAGGATCTTCATTAAATGCCTTTAATACATCGATGAAGTTTGTCCCATTAACAGGGTCGCCGCCGATACCAACAGCCGTTGTTTGTCCAATACCAGCCTGTGTTAATTGATGAACAGCTTCATAAGTCAATGTTCCTGAGCGGGATACAACACCTACATGGCCTTTTGTATGAATGTAACCAGGCATGATACCGATTTTACATTCGTCAGCCGTGATAACACCTGGGCAGTTTGGACCAACTAAGCGAGTCTTTTTGCCTTCCATATAACGTTTTACTTTTACCATATCCAAAACTGGAATATGTTCAGTTATACAAATCGCAAGATCCAGCTCTGCATCAACAGCTTCGATAATCGCATCGGCTGCAAAAGGTGCTGGTACGTAAATAACAGATGCAGTAGCGCCTGTTGCATCCACAGCGTCTTTAACAGTGTTAAAAACCGGCACGCCTTCTACTTCCATTCCGCCTTTTCCTGGAGATGTTCCACCAACAATTTGTGTACCATATTCAAGCATTTGTTTTGTATGAAAAAGGGCCGTTGAACCAGTAATCCCTTGAACAATAACTTTTGTATCTTTATTAATAAAAACGCTCACGTTAATTCCCCTTTCTATGATCCTATTTCACTAATGAAACGATTTTTTGTGCGCCATCAGCCATGGATTCAGCAGCAATTATTTCTACTGTTGACTCAGCTAAGATTTTCTTACCTAAATCAACATTTGTTCCCTCTAAGCGAACAACCAGTGGAACACTTAGTCCAACTTGCTTAGCTGCTTCTACTACACCCTCAGCAATAACATCACACTTCATGATTCCACCAAAGATATTAACGAAAATACCTTTTACGTTTGGATCAGAAAGGATAATTTTGAATGCTTCTGTAACTTTTTCAGCTGTCGCGCCGCCCCCAACATCAAGGAAGTTTGCAGGGTCGCCGCCGTAGTGTTTAATAATATCCATTGTTGACATGGCAAGGCCTGCTCCGTTAACCATACAGCCGATATTGCCATCTAAAGCAACATAGCTTAGATCGAATTTAGAGGCTTCGATTTCCTTAGCATCCTCTTCTTCAAGGTCACGGTACTCAAGAACGTCTTTTTGACGATATAAAGCATTTGAGTCAAAGTTCAATTTAGCATCAAGAGCCATTACTTTACCATCACCTGTAACAACAAGTGGATTTATTTCTGCAATCGAACAATCTTTGTCAATGTAAGCATTGTAAAGAGCAGTCATAAATTTTACAGCTTGATTAATTAATTCCTTTGGAATATTAATATTAAACGCAATTCGACGTGCCTGATAAGGCTGTAAGCCGACCACAGGATCAATTTCTTCTTTAAAAATTTTCTCTGGAGTCTTTTCAGCAACCTCTTCGATTTCCGTACCGCCCTCTTCAGAAGCCATTAATACAACTCTAGAAGTTGCACGGTCTAAAACTAGTCCAATATAATATTCTTTTTTAATATCACAGCCTTCTTCAATAAGCAGACGTTTTACTTCTTTACCTTCTGGACCTGTTTGGTGTGTTACTAAAGTTTTTCCGAGGATTTCGCTTGCATATGTACGAACCTCATCAAGGTTTTTCGCTACTTTAACACCACCGGCTTTTCCCCGTCCACCGGCATGGATTTGTGCTTTTACCACACAAACCTGTGTACCTAATTCTTTCGCTGCTTCCACTGCTTCTTCTACAGTGAATGCTACTTTTCCATTTGGAACAGCAACCCCGTATTTTCTGAGGATCTCTTTCCCTTGATACTCATGGATATTCATTTCCCATCCTCCTATTCAAACTCTTCTAAAAACTGACTCCGTTTTCATTTTATATAATGATACATACCTTGTCTACCATTATGCTAAAAAATTATATACATGTTAAAAACATTCTAAGCAGTCAATAATTTTTGTTCGATTTCTCTTAGGAAATCCACACCTCATATGGAATAATTTGTTTTGTAATATAATAAAAAAACAGGAAAGTACCTGCTTTTTTTTGCTGTGATATAGTTTGATGTTGATTTGCGCTCCAGGCGCGTGCGGTTCGCAGGCGTTGCGGGGAGCTCCTCGGCGAATTGCACGCCTGCGGGGTCTCCCCAGCCCTGTACTCCCACAGGAGTCTCGCTGTATCCATTCCAATCAATATAGTGGCTAAAATCAATTCTAATTCTTTTATTTAGATAAAATCCTTTACTGGTGCGAAGCTTTTTCTGTGATAGGAGGTTATCCCGTATTGTTTGATTGCTTCGATATGTTCTTTTGTTCCATATCCCATGTTTTGCTGGAATCCATAGACTGGGTGTATGGATGAAATTTCTTTCATCAGATTATCTCTGGCAACCTTTGCTACAATCGATGCTGCAGCAATGGATATACTTTTTGCATCACCTTTAATAATAGATTCAGAAGGAAACGGAATTTCAAGCTTCATGGCATCAATTAGTAATAAGTCAGGCTTGGACTCTAATGATGCTATTGCAACGTTCATTGCTTTTTTTGTTGCTTGGTAAATATTCATTTCATCAATTTCCTCTGCATGAATCATTGAAATACTGAAGGAAATTGCTTCTTTTCTAATGATTGCATCATATTCCATTCTTTTTTTTTCAGATAACTTTTTCGAATCGTCTATGCCTGCTAAGAAGAAATCTTTCGGCAAAATGACAGCTGCGGCAACTACTGGGCCTGCAAGCGGTCCTCTTCCTACTTCATCCACACCTGCAATCATTTCATATCCTTTTAAGCGCCATTTCTGCTCATAGACATTCATTTCAACAAACTTTTCTTTTAGTTGTTGTTTCTCGGCAAATTTCCTTTTCCATCTATGTACCAACTGTTGGACACCTTTACGTTCATCTTGATGAAGATCCATTAAGAACGGATCAGATTCGATTTCTATGTTTTCTAAATGTCGTTCAATCTCTGCAATTGTTAATTGTTTCATTCTCATTCATTCCACCCGCTGTTATGACCGATATCATTTACTATCCACAACATAAAATAACACCCAATATTTTATATAAATTGGGTGTTATTCACTCTTGTTAGGATAACACTAAGTCTTTTAGTTTAAATGGTTTGTCTGTGCCAAAAATTTCCTGTTCTAGTCTTTTTCCTGTTGGAGTAGCGGCAAGACCACCCTCTGCTGTTTCCCTTAACGCTGATGGCATGGATTGCCCTATTAAAAACATAGCATGAATAACTTCATCACATGGGATCCTGCTTGTAATTCCCGCCAACGCCATATCCGCAGCAGTAATGGCATTAGATGCGCCCATCGCATTTCGTTTCACACATGGAACTTCTACTAAACCAGCGACGGGATCACAAACTAAACCAAGCATATTTTTTAAAGTAATCGCCATCGCCTCCGCAGCCTGCTTTGGTGAGCCGCCAGCTAATTCAACAATCGCTGCTGCTGCCATTCCGCTCGCAGAACCTACTTCTGCCTGGCAGCCCCCTGCCGCGCCTGATATTGAGGCATTGTTAGCCACTACAAAACCGAAAGCAGCTGCGGTAAATAAAAATTCAATCATTTCTTGTCGGGTTGGATTTAATTTCTCTTTTACAGCAAATAATGTTCCAGGGACTACACCTGCTGAACCAGCTGTTGGCGTAGCACAAATAACACCCATTGCAGCATTTACTTCATTGGTTGCAACCGCTTTACTAACGGCATCTAATAAAATCGTTCCCCCTAATGCTCTGCCACTATTAATATAGTTTTGGAGCAATACAGCGTCGCCGCCTGTCAGCCCTGTATGGGAGTGTACACCCTTTAGGCCTCTTTCCACCGCTTGCTCCATAACCATTAAGTTATTATCCATTTTACTTAGAACTTCTTCTCTTGATAGACCCGAAACTTCTATTTCTTGACGGATCATAATTTCTGCAATCTTTACTTGATTGGTTTCTGCTAGTAGAACAAGTTCCGCTACATTTCGAAACATTTGAACACCTCCTGATGACATTATAGATGGTCTATTCAGCCATTCGAATGATTTGCGAGACACTAGAAAGCTGCTGTAATTCCTCGATTACCTTTTCATCAATTTTCTGGTCAACTTCAATAATCATTAATGCCATTTCACCTTTTTCCAAACGCGAAACCTCCATATGACCAATGTTAATCTTATAATTTGATAACACACTTGTTACCGCTGAGATGATTCCAAAACGGTCTTGATGAATGACAAGGATGGCGGGATGCTCTCCAGAAAGTTTTAACGGGAAAGAGTTTAATTCTGTAATCTCTATCGTACCGCCGCCAATTGAAATCCCAACTAATTCAAGTTCATTATCATCATGATACAAATTAATTTTCACAGTATTCGGATGATCTGTCACTGCTTCTTCAACAGAAAAGGTCACATCTAGACCCATTTCTTTTGCTATTGTTAACGATTGTGGCATACGTTCATCAAATGTATCAAAATCTAACAGTCCCGCCACAATGGCAAAGTCTGTTCCATGTCCTTTATAGGTTTTTGCAAATGAACCGTATAATGAGATTATGGCTTTCTTTGGCAGACGACCGAATAAGGTTCTTGCAACGCGGCCAATTCGTGCCGCCCCTGCTGTGTGTGAGCTTGATGGTCCAATCATTACAGGACCAATAATATCAAATGCAGATCGATATTTCATTTAAGACGCTCCTTTAAATTCATTACTAATTAATTTTACATGATTTGCGAACAAATAGCCTTCAAAAAATATTGGGAATTAACCATAAAAAAGACTCTCCGTCAGGGAGAGTTTATAACAAATGTTTTTCTTATTCAACCTCAAAATCTACTGGTCGTTCAAATGTAATCCGGCCAAATTTTTCCGACCTAATTTCCCTGATGACTAATTCTGAAACCTTATCATAGTCAACGACACCACCTGCCATTAGGCATCCACGCAGTTCGCCTATTTTGTCAAACATTTCTACGACATCTTCTGGTAAGGTTTCAAGATTATACCGCTCCTTTAAGCGTTCAGGATATTCCCGCTCTAAAAACCTAAGGACATACACAGTAAGGTCTTGCAGGTTCAGTAATGTATCTTTGATTGCGCCCGTTACAGCTAGTTTTTTACCAACTTCCTGGTCCTCAAACTTCGGCCATAATATCCCAGGGGTATCTAAAAGTTCCATTTCTTTCCCTACTTTAATCCATTGTTGGGCTTTCGTAACACCTGGAGTATTTCCAGTTTTAGCGATATTTTTCTTCGCTAACCGATTAATTAACGTCGATTTACCAGCGTTGGGAATACCGACAATCATGGCTCGAATCGCCCTTGGATTCGTAACACCTCTTGCTCTTAGGCGGTCAAACTTTTCTTTCAATATTTCTTGTGAAGCCTGGGCAATTTCTCTCATCCCTTCTCCAGCCTGAGAATTAATCGCCAGTGCTTTAATTCCTTTTTCGGCAAAGAATTGAATCCATTCCCTTGTGGCTTCTCTATCAGCCATATCAGCTTTATTTAACAAGACAAGCCTTGGCTTATGTTGAATGATTTCATCGATCATTGGATTTCTCGAGGAGTAGGGGATTCTCGCATCCACCAATTCAAAAATAATATCTACTAATTTTAACTTTTCCGTGACCTCTCTGCGCGCCTTTGCCATATGGCCTGGAAACCATTGGATCGTCATAGTTGGCCACCTCCTTTAATAGCGTAAGCGCCTCGTAAGCTCCGACAAGCAAATGGTCACCAGTAAAAAAGTCCACACTTTGACTTTACTTGCTGGTGGCTATTTGAATCGAGCGGCTAGGCGCTGAAGCTAGATAACAAACTCTATTTCACAGATACGATATGTGCATCATTTAAAGGCCAGTAAACAAAACTTGTTTTTCCGATAATTTTGCTATATGGAATGGTCCCAATGTGGCGACTATCTTTACTGAAGCGGCGATTGTCACCCATCACAAACAATTCACCTTTAGGAACTGTTTTTCGACCTATTTTCTCTTCCAATGTGAATGCATCTGTTAATGGTCCATCTTGAACTTCTTTTTTATACTTATCTAAATAAGGTTCTTTATACGCTTTTCCATTAACGTATAATATATCATTTTTATATTCAATGGTGTCGCCAGGCAGTCCAATCACGCGCTTTATGTAATCTTTTTGCTCAGGTGCATGAAAGACAATGATATCAAATCGCTTTGGCTCACCAATATCATAACTAAATTTATTTACTATCATCCGATCCTGATCCTTTAATGTAGGCATCATCGATAATCCATCGACAACGATCGGTGCAAACAAAAAGTAACGAATTACGGCAGCTAATATAACTGCTATTAAAAGGGCCTTTGTCCATTCCCAGAGTTCATTTTTCTTTTTTGTCATCGTAATCCCCGCCAATCTCTGTAAAAAGATGTTTTATAAAGCTTATTTTACATAACTTCAACAAATTTAACACGATGGGATTATATTTTTTAATCAAACTTTAATAATTTGTTAAAAAATCAGCAACAATCTGGAAACCCCATAATTCTTATTGTGAAGGGCATCAAATCATAAAAAAAAGAGCCTGCTCCCGAGCAAGCTCTTTTTCTTTTCATTTTATCGAATTTCTTTAATTCTTGCTTTTTTACCGCGAAGGTTACGCAAGTAGTAAAGCTTAGCACGGCGAACTTTACCGCGACGAAGTACTTCTAGCTTCGCAATTTTTGGTGTGTGTACTGGGAAAGTACGCTCAACGCCTACTCCGTAAGAAATTTTACGAACTGTAAAAGTTTCGCTAATTCCACCACCACGACGCTTAATCACTACACCTTCAAATAACTGAATACGCTCACGAGTACCCTCGACAACTTTAACGTGTACACGTACAGTGTCACCAGGACGGAAAGCAGGAAGATCAGTACGAAGTTGTTCTTTTGTGATTTCTTCAATCAATTTTTGCATCGTTTTCAACTCCTTCCAACAGACGCTCATGCACATCAAACTTCTAAAACAATTGCAGCGGAACATCGTTATAAGACCACAATCTGATAGGTATCAGCTTAAGTCACAAGAAGTATCATACCATAATTGCTAGAGACGTGCAATACTACTCATATTCTTTTTTTATTTCTTTTAGCCATTTTTCCTGTTCGGCTGTTAATTCCATTTTCTCGAAAAGGTCTGGCCGTCTTACAAGCGTTCGACGTAATGCTTCTTTATTACGCCATTCTTCTATTAACTTATGATTCCCTGATAATAGAACGTCTGGAACCTTTAGTCCCCTGAAATCAGCTGGTCTTGTATAGTGTGGATGTTCAAGCAGACCTGTACTAAAAGAGTCTTTCATATGTGATTCCTGATTACCTAACACTTCTGGCAGAAGGCGGACAACGCTATCGACTACAACCATGGCGCCAAGTTCACCACCAGTCAGAACATAATCACCGATCGAGATTTCGTCCGTTACAACATGTTCTCTGATGCGTTCATCATACCCCTCATAATGACCACAAATAAAAATTAAATGCTCTTCTTTTGCCAATTCCTCAGCTTTTCGCTGTTCATAGCGTTCGCCTTGTGGACATAGAAGAATCACTCTTGGATTCCCGCTTTTTGCTTTCTCTTTAAGTGATTCAACCGCATCAAAGATAGGCTGCGGTTTTAAAACCATACCAGCACCGCCGCCGTAAGGATAATCATCAACCGAAGAATGTTTGTTATCTGCATATTCTCGGAAATTAACAACATTATAATTGACTGCTGATTTTTCAACAGCCTTTTGCAGTATGGATTGGCCCAGTACCCCGGAAAACATTTCCGGAAATAATGTCAGTATATCAATTTGCATCATGGAAGTAACCCTTCCATCGGATCAATTAGTATGACTTTTTCTTTCACATCCACTTTCTTGACCACATCATGAATATAAGGGATTAGTAGTTCTTTGCCGCCTTTACCTTTAACCACCCAAACGTCATTGGCTCCAGGGGATAGAATTTCAATCACTTTTCCTAGTTCCTCCCCTTTTGTTGTAGCAACAAGGCATCCAATTATCTCATGGTAATAAAATTCATCTTCCTCAAGTGCTTCAAGTTGCGATTCAGGTACTTTCAGAATTCCATCTCTAAACTTTTCAACTTCATTGATGTTGTTGTACCCTTCAAATGTTAGTAATTCAAAATTTTTATGGGTGCGGTGGCTTTTGACTGTCAGTTCAATCGGCGTACTTGAATTTGGCATAAATAAAGATAATACATTGCCAGCCTTATAGCGTTTCTCTGGGAAATCAGTCTTTGATATGACCCGGACTTCCCCTTTAATCCCCTGAGTGTTAACAATTTTTCCGACATTAAACCATTTTTCCATTTCCTTATTCACCTTCTCTTATTTCCTCGATTACACCATCTTTAATAATGATTTCAGGCTGTCCTAAACGATCGGTCCATGAATCGCCAACTTTTACCTCAATGAGTGCCTGGATTTCCTTTTCCTTTAATTCACTGCCTAAAGGTAGCATATGTAATTGTTC
Organism: Bacillus sp. sid0103; assembly: GCF_019219025.1. The sequence continues at coordinate 128,229 of NZ_JAHUWN010000001.1, forward strand.
GATTTGAAACTCAAGAAGCTTTTCTTTTTCTAAACGCTTATTGATTTCTTTTTCAAAATGATTTTTCAACGTTCCAGGTGAAAAGTTCTTGGTTTTTTCCATGCGCTTTAACTCAAATTGAAGTTGACTTTTTTCCCTTTGAAGCTGGAGTTTTCTTGCTTCGTATTGATCGAATAATTTTTTCTTGCTGTCTTCCGTTAGAATTTGTTTTACCACAACAGTTTGAATGATTTGCAAAGAAATGCCTCCCTCACGCTATCACATTCGTTTTTCTTTGTTAACTCCAGCGCCTAGGGACGCTTTCGCTTTTCTATAGCAAAAAAGGGAGGAATTAATTCCTCCCTTTCATCTAGGTGCAAAAAGCTATTCACCAATTTCTAGAAAAATTTTCTTTTGTTGTGATGATCCTGCTGCATAAACAACAGTTCTAATGGCCTTTGCAACGCGCCCCTGTTTACCAATAACTTTTCCCATATCTGCTTTATTCACAGATAGTTGATAGGTTACGCGGCTGTCGTCTTCCACAACATCAACTCGAACGTCTTCTGGAAAATCAACAAGAGGCTTAACAATTGTTTCGACTAATTGTTTCATAGTCGTATTTGTTACTTACTTAATTTTGCATTATGGAATTTTTCCATGATGCCTTGGTTTGAGAAAAGGTTACGAACTGTATCAGATGGTTTTGCACCGTCTTGTAACCACTTAAGAGCTAATTCTTCGTTGATGTCAACTTTAGCTGGTTGTGCAACTGGATTGTAAGTTCCAACAACCTCGATGTAACGTCCATCACGTGGTGAACGAGAATCTGCTACTACGATACGATAGAAAGGAGTTTTGTTAGCTCCCATACGTTTTAAACGAATTTTTACTGCCATTTTAAAAAAGCACCTCCGAATAGTTTCACACAAGATAGTATAATATCAATTCTTTTATAGTTTGTAAAGTGTTTTTTCTTTACATACAGTATTACCAAATTTTTTCAAAATAAAACAAATGATTTTTTGAACTTAGATGACCCCGAGCCCCTGAACAAGGCGCTTCCGCTTTTGATTTTAAAACGGTTTAAAAGGGAATTTAAATCCGCCTTTTTTCTTGCCTTTTTGCTGCATTCCAGTCATTTGTTTCATCATTTTTTTCATATCTTCAAACTGCTTCAACAAACGATTTACTTCAGTAACAGAACGACCGCTGCCTTTTGCAATTCGGTTTTTCCGTTTTGCGTTCAATATTTCAGGATTATTTTTTTCCGCCTTCGTCATTGAACGGATGATAGCTTCTACGTGTGCAATTTGCTTTTCATCAATTTGCAGGTTATTTAACCCTTTAATTTTATTTGCACCAGGCATCATCTTTAATAATTCGTCTAGCGGCCCTAAATTACGGACTTGACCAAGCTGTTCCAAAAAGTCTTCCAGCGTAAATGAGGCTGTCCGCATTTTTTGTTCCAACTCTTTGGCTTTTTCTTCATCAACATTAGCTTGAGCCTTTTCAATTAGCGTAAGGACATCACCCATACCGAGGATCCTTGATGCCATCCGTTCAGGGTGAAACGGTTCAAGAGCGTCTAACTTCTCACCTAAACCGACGAATTTAATAGGTGTTTGTGTAACAGCGCGTATAGAGAGAGCGGCCCCACCTCTGGTATCTCCGTCGAGCTTGGTTAAGACAACTCCAGTAAGTCCGAGCTGTTCATTAAAGCTTTGTGCAACATTGACCGCGTCTTGACCAGTCATGGAATCGACAACTAAGAAGATTTCATCGGGTTTAGTCAATTCTTTAATGTCTTTTAACTCACCCATTAATGCTTCATCAACATGTAGTCGGCCAGCCGTATCAATAAGGACATAGTCATTATGTTCTTCTTTTGCTTTGGCAATTGCCTGCCTTGCAATTTCTACAGGGCTAACTTGATCACCGAGTGAGAAAACAGGCATGTCCAATTGCTTACCAAGTGTTTCAAGCTGTTTAATAGCCGCAGGTCGATAAATATCTGCTGCAACAAGCAAGGGCTTACGGTTATACTTTTTGCGTAGTAAATTGGCAAGTTTCCCTGACGTTGTCGTTTTACCGGCACCCTGTAAGCCGACCATCATGATGACAGTTGGGGGACGATTTGACGCAGCGATTTTGCTTTGTTCCCCACCCATTAACTCCGTCAATTCTTCATTAACGATTTTAATAATTTGTTGTCCAGGTGTTAAGCTTTTCAGTACTTCCGCCCCTACGGCACGTTCACTGACTTTTTTCACAAAATCTTTTACTACTTTGAAGTTAACATCTGCTTCAAGTAAAGCGAGACGCACTTCCCGCATCATTTCTTTTACATCCGCTTCGGAAACTTTCCCTTTACCACGGATTTTTTGGATTGTATTCTGCAGTCGGTCGGCTAATCCTTCAAATGCCATTCATGCCGCCTCCTAATCTAAATTCTCCAACTCGGCAACAGCTTCTAGCATTGCCTGTTTTGAAGGGTCGTCCTCGTTAAGTAATTCTTTAACATTTCTCAAAAGTTTGCTTCGCTCTTGAAATTTATGAAATAACAGCAACTTTTCTTCATATTCCTCAAGCATTGCCTCAGTCCGCTTAATATTATCATAAACGGCTTGACGACTGACGTCGTACTCTTCGGCTATTTCTCCTAATGAGTAATCATCTAAATAATAGAGAGACATATAGCTTTGCTGCTTTGGTGTTAACAACGAATGGTAAAAATCATAAAGATAGTTCATCCGTGTTGTTTTTTCAAGCATGCCAATCCCCTCCAACACGTATGTTAAGTGAAAAGCCTTTACATAAGTAGTTTACAGGGTCGAACAATTTCTGTCAAGATAATACCTTTACATCCACTATTCTGTCTTTTCAATTTCATTGGCAAATAGTCCATACACATATTTCTCTGCATCAAACTCCTGAAGGTCATCCATTTTTTCGCCTAGTCCGACAAATTTTACAGGAATTTTTAATTCATTTCGAATCGCAAGGACAATTCCACCTTTAGCAGTTCCGTCCAATTTTGAAAGGACAATTCCACTTACATTGGTCACTTCTTTAAATGTTTTTGCCTGGATTAAAGCGTTTTGCCCCGTTGTAGCATCTAAAACTAGGATGACTTCGTGCGGTGCTCCAGGAATTTCTTTTTCAATGACACGCTTAACCTTCTCAAGTTCCTTCATTAAGTTCACTTTATTTTGCAAGCGTCCTGCGGTGTCACATAATAAAATATCGGATTTGCGAGATTTCGCTGCCTGAATCGCATCATACATAACTGCAGCAGGATCTGACCCTTCTGCTTGCTTGATGACATCAACACCGACTCTCTCTCCCCATACTTCCAGTTGTTCTATCGCTCCTGCACGGAAAGTATCACCTGCAGCCAATAGTACTTTCTTTCCTTCATTTTTAAATTTGTAACCAAGTTTCCCAATGGTGGTCGTTTTGCCAACACCATTAACCCCTACAAATAGGATCACGGTCAAACCATTTTCTTGAATATTTAATTTGGAGGATTGCTCTTCACCTGCATTATAGATATCAACAAGTTTTTCGGAAATGACACTTTGAACTTCCTGAGGATCTTGGATGTTCTTGCGTTTTACCTCCATTTTCAACTCTTCAATTAGTGTCATTACAGTCTCAAAACCGACATCGGCCTGAATCATTATTTCCTCTAATTCTTCAAAGAAGTCTTCATCCACTTTGCGGTATCTTGCGACAAGATCGTTAACTTTTCCTGAAAAATTATCTCTTGTTTTCGTCAGACCTTCCTTAAACTTCTCTGTGACGGAATCGGTCGATTTTGTGATTTTCTCTTTTAACTTTTTAAAAAAACTCATTTTTTCACTTCCTAATGTTAAGATTCAACAAGCTCTTTTGTATCCTCGAGACGAACAGATACCAACTTGGAAACGCCTGATTCTTGCATTGTTACCCCATATAATACATCCGCTTCTTCCATTGTTCCTTTGCGGTGGGTAATCACAATAAACTGGGTCTCGGTACTATACCGTTTTAGATATTGGCTAAAACGTTGAACATTTGCTTCATCCAGGGCAGCTTCGACCTCATCCAGTATACAAAATGGAACAGGCCGTACTTTTAAAATTGAAAACAAAAGTGCAATAGCTGTTAATGCTCGTTCTCCACCTGATAATAAACCTAAATTTTGCAGTTTTTTCCCCGGCGGCTGCGCCACTATTTCGACACCAGTATTTAATAAATCTCCTGGAATGGTAAGGACTAAGTCAGCTCTTCCACCTCCAAAAAGCGACCTAAATACTGGCTCGAAATGTTCACGAATACCATTGAAGGTTTGTTCAAACCGTTTTTTCATTTCTTCATCCATTTCCTCAATTACCTTGTAAAGAGTTTCTTTGGCATCTTGGAGATCGGTCTTTTGTTCATTGAGAAACTCGTATCGTTCGGATACACGATCATATTCTTCAATCGCCCCAATGTTGACGTTTCCTAGTTCCTCTATGGCAAGTTTGATGAGCTTAACCTTTTTCCTTGCCTCTTCTAATGGTATTGTTAATGGATATTGCTCCTTAGCTCCTTCAAATGATAAAAGATATTCTTCTCGGAGGCGGGCAAAACGGTTTTCAAGTTCTACATCCAAGCGGTTGATTTTTACTTCCTCGTCTTTTAAAACGACAATCAATCCTCGGTGAAGTCTTTTTAATTCTTTTACTTCCAATTCTAGATCATCTAATGTCGTCTTTAAGGATAGCCGTTCTTCTCTTCGAACAGATATTAACTCCAATGCCGCTTCTTTATCCTCTTGTTTTCTAATGGCCGCTGTTACTAACTGTTCCTCACCGGATGAACTGTTCGTCATTTCCGAAGTTAACAGATTAAGGTCTTCCGTATAAAGTGAAAGCTTTTGTTCACTCTCTTCTAAATCAGCCTGTAATAGAGTTAATCGTTCTTGTGTACTCATATACTGCTCATTTTTGGAGGCAAAAGCTACTTTTAGATCATTTATTTCGTTCGAAAGCGCTTCTTTCGATGTCAGATCACTCGACTTTTGTTCCGAAAGCTTCGATATTTGAGTATCTAGCTCTGCTATTGAAATTTGGTAGTTTTTCATAGCAGTTGATAATTCCAATTTTCTATTTGTTAAGGTTGATTTTTCATCTGAAAATTGCCCTTTTTCAAGGTCGTAAATGGCCAATCGTTCATTGATGTTTTTTTCTTCGAGATCTGCTTGACGAAGGTCACCCTTTAGAGTCAGTTCAGTTAGTCTCAAATCTTCGCCATCTTTGCGCAATTCCTCCAGCTGAGTTTCTAAACCAGAAACCTCTGTTTTTAATGACTTTACAAGTTTCTCTAACTGGGTCGTTTTTTCTTCCATCACGATCAGCTTTTCTTTTAATTCTTCTAACTCGCCTTTACGAGTTAACAATGAAGAATTTTTTTGCTTGATCGCCCCCCCTGTCATTGAACCGCCAGGATTGACGATATCGCCATCAAGTGTAACCATTCGGCAGCGATATTGAAGAATTTTTGCTAATTCATTTGCACCCTTTAAGTCTCTAGTTATAACCACATTCCCAAGAAGGCTGCTCATAACCTCGGCGTATTTTGGATCAAATTTCACTAGACTAACAGCAGTTCCAATAAAGGAAGAATGTTTTTGAATCGAAGATAATTGGACAGCAGACAAGGATCTCCCCTTAATAACATTCAAAGGTAAGAACGTTGCCCTGCCAAAAGAATTCTGTTTCAAATATTGTATGGCTGTACGTGCATTTTGCTCATTATCGACAACGATATGTTGGAGTGCCCCGCCAAACGCTGTTTCAAGTGCTGCTTCATATTCTTTTGGAACGGTTACAAGTTCAGCAACAGCCCCTTCAATTCCATTGAGGCTTTTCCCACGTGCTTTAAGAACCTCTTTTACACCTTGATAAAAGCCAGAGTAATCCTCTTCCATTTCTTCGAGCATTTCTTTTCTTGACTGTGCCTGCTGGAGAATTTGATAAGCCTGATACAGCGTTTTTTCCTGCTTTTGATAATTGTTTTTCGTTGTCTCAAGCTTTCGCTGCTTGCCTCGAAAGTCTCCAACTTGATCTTCAATTTTTTGTCGGATTTCGTCTAATGCTGATTGGATCTCGGATTTTTTACTTTTTGCAATTTGCCGTTCCTCTATAAACTTATCATTCTCAATATCCAGTCGTGAACTTTTTCTTTCTTGTTGTTCCAGCTGTTGATCAATATATTTCAATTCATTTTTTGCGCCAGCCTGGTCGTTTAATATTTCAATATATTCACTTTTTAAATTCTCTATTTTATCTTCTATATTCTCATTAAATAAATGTAGTTTTGATTGTTTTTCCTTTAATTGGTCTTGTAATTGCTTTACTTGATTCCCAAGTTCTTCTGCTGACATAAAAAGGCTGTCGCGATTCTTTTTTAGCTGACTAATTTTTTCTGTTAGTTCCGTTATATTTGTTTCCAGCTGCTCTTTATTTTGAGAGGCATTTTTCTTTCGTTCTTTTAAGACTTCTTTTCGACCTTCAAGTTTTTCTAGTTCCTCTGTTGCATGAAGAAGAACGTTTTGCAGGTCTGTGATGGACTCATCAAAGGCGGCTATCTGATCTCTTTTTTCTACTATTTTCGCTTCTTTTACTTGCAGTTCAGAAGAGATTTTGAGTTCATCCTCCTGATGTTCTTTAAGCTGTTTGGAAAGTTCTTCCCAATTTTTATGGAGGTCTTCAATCTCATATACTGTTAAAGCTACCTCAAATTTTTCTAATTCCTCTTTTTTCTCAAGGTAATCTTTTGCCATCGATGCCTGTATTTTTAGTGGTTCAACTTGGCTTTCGAGTTCGTGTAATATATCATTGACACGGTTTAAATTGTCCTGTGTTTCAAACAGTTTCACTTCTGCCTTTTTCTTACGATGTTTATATTTTAGAACCCCTGCGGCTTCATCGAATATCGTCCGTCTTTCTTCTGCTTTACTATTTAAAATTTCCTCCACTTTTCCTTGGCTTATAATCGAAAATGCTTCTCGTCCGAGCCCAGAATCCATGAATAAATCGATAATATCCTTTAGACGGCACTGCTGTTTATTTATTAAGAATTCACTCTCACCAGAGCGTGATACTCTTCTCGTTACACTTACTTCGTTATAATCAAGTGACACGCCTTGGTCTTGATTATCTAAGGTTAATGTCACTTCAGCAAAGTTTAGAGGTTTTCTGGTATCACTTCCGCCAAAAATAATATCCTCCATTTTGCTGCCTCTTAACGATTTCGCTGATTGTTCCCCCAAAACCCAACGGATGGCATCGGTTATATTACTTTTTCCACTGCCGTTGGGACCTACCACCGCCGTTACTCCTGGAACAAAATCAACACCAATGCGATCAGCAAAGGACTTAAAGCCAATAATGTCCAACCGTTTTAGAAACATTTCTTAATCCTCCCTATGCATGCAAGTTGGACTACTGACATACATTTTGTCATTCTAAGATGTTTTAGCCTTTAATATGTCTAAAGCCATTTGGGCGGCATGTTGTTCGGCTTCCTTCTTTGATTTTCCCGTTCCTACACCCAATTCCTTCCCGTTCAAGGAGACTTTAGAAACAAATTCTTTGTTGTGTGCAGGCCCAATCTCTTGAAGAACACGATACTCAATTGTCCCTGTTCCATCTCGTTGAATGAGCTCCTGTAATTGGCTTTTATAATCCATCACATGAGAAAAAGCACCAGCATTTATTTTAGGAAATACTACTTTTTCTAGAAAACTTATAACTATTTCAATTCCTTGGTCCAAATACAGGGCACCGATGAATGCTTCAAAAACATCGGCTAATAAGGCGGGACGCTCTCTTCCCCCTGTCATCTCTTCTCCTTTACCTAACAATACTAAATTTCCAAAATTTAGTTCATTAGCAAAAGAAACTAGTGACGGTTCACAAACAATGGCTGCTCGAAGTTTAGTCAGTTCACCCTCGGTCATCGTTGGATATTTTTTGTAAAGGAATTGTGAAACAGTTAGTTCTAGAACAGCATCCCCTAAAAACTCAAGTCTCTCATTATCTTCGAAAGGCTTTCTGCGATGCTCATTCACATAGGATGAATGAGTAAAAGCTTGTTTTAATAATTTCTCGTTCTCCATCGTAATACCAATCGTATTTTGAAAACCTTTAAATAGATTTTCTTTTGCGCGATTATTCAACTCTTTTTCATTACCGTTCTTGCGCATATAAAACTTCTCCACCTTGCATCAAATAATTTACAAACTACACTTAGTACTAGTTTAAAAAAGTTTTTCACAAAACGCAAAGAAACTTGGCATCACTGCTGGAAGCCAAGTTCTATTTTACAGAATAAAGCTCCGTTTGAAAACGGAGCTTTTGTGAATAAATCCAACGATTACTTCGTGCTTTGTATGTAATTAACAGCGTCACCAACTGTGCTAATTTTTTCAGCATCATCGTCAGAAATTTCCATATCGAACTCATCTTCTAATTCCATAACTAGTTCAACTACGTCAAGGGAATCAGCACCAAGATCATCCTTAAATGAAGCTTCAAGTTTAACTTGAGATTCATCTACACCTAAGCGGTCAACGATGATTTTTGTTACACGTTCTAATACCTCTGCCATGCCTGTTCACCTCCCCTCAAGCTATTATAGAGTATTTCATCAAAATAATACACTAGGTTTTTATTACTATTTGCATTTTTAACTTTTTGAACTGTCTAGCTACAGCGCCCTACGCTGCTGAACGGGCGCTTCCGCTTTTCTAATCACATCACCATTCCGCCATCGATATGAAGGGTTTGTCCAGTCATATAGGCAGAATCGTCAGAAGCTATGAATGCCGTGATTTTAGCAATATCTTTAGGTTCTCCTAATCTCGCCAAAGGTATTTGTTTTAACATTTCTGTCTTCACTTCTTCTGTTAGTTTATCTGTCATATCGGTTGTGATGAAGCCAGGTGCAATCGCATTTACCGTTATGTTACGAGATGCCAGTTCTTTAGCTGTTGTTTTGGTTAATCCAATCACCCCTGCTTTGGCAGCAACATAGTTAGCCTGCCCTGGGTTCCCGCTAACTCCAACAATCGAAGCGATATTAATGATGCGTCCTGCGCGCTGCTTCATCATTTGTCTTGTTACCGCTTTGGTACAAAGGAACACACCTTTAAGATTGATATTAATAACATCGTCCCATTCTTCTTCTTTCATTCTCATCAATAAATTATCTTTTGTAATACCTGCATTATTAACAAGAATATCAATTTTTCCAAAGTTGTCTATGGTTCCTTTTACCATTGCTGCAACTTCCTCAGAGTTTGAAACATCACATTTTACAGAAAATGCCTCTCTGCCCAGAGCTTTAATTCCATCCACAACCTCATTTGCTTTTGCTTCACTGCCTGAATAGTTTACAGCTACATTTGCTCCTTGTCGTGCAAGTTCAAGAGCGATCTCTCTTCCTATCCCTCTTGAAGCACCTGTTACAAGGGCTGCTTTCCCATCAAGATTCATAGCCTTTCCTCCTTTAATGCATCTATAACAGTTTGTGCACTCTCCTCGTCTGATACAGAGAAAGTGGTAACTGTTTTATCGATTTTCTTGATTAAGCCTGAAAGAACTTTACCCGGTCCAATTTCAATGAATGTATCGACACCTAACTCAATCATTTTGCGAACGGAATCCTCCCATAATACAGGGGAGTAGAGCTGCTCAATTAATTTATCCTTCATTTCAAAAGCCGACGTTATTGGTTCTGCCGTTACGTTGGCTACAATTGGCACGGACGCGTCCTTCATTTCAATTCCATCCAGGACTTCACGCAGTTGGTCTGCTGCAGGTTTCATCAAAGCGGAATGAAATGGACCGCTAACCTCTAATGGAAGCGCCCTTTTTGCTCCTGCTTCTTTTGCTTTAGCGCCCGCGATTTCGACCCCTTTTCTCGAACCCGAAATGACGATTTGCCCAGGACAATTTAAATTTGCTAATGATACTGGATTGCCTGATTCACTTACCTCGTTTGTTACCTCAAAAAGACGGTCACGGTCAAGTCCTAATATGGCTGCCATAGAACCTTCTCCATTTGGGACTGCATTCTCCATAAACTCGCCCCGTTTTCTAACAGCATACACTCCTTCTTCGAAAGAAAGTGTGCCTGCAGCAACAAGCGCGGTATATTCTCCTAAGCTGTGACCCGCGACGTAATCAGCTTTGATCCCAGACTTTTGAAAGTAGTCTAAAATAGCAATACTTGTCGTTAATAGGGCAGGCTGTGTATTAAAGGTTTTGGTCAATTCTTCCTTCGGTCCTTCAAAAATTAGGTTACTCAGTGGAATATTTAGCTTTTCATCGGCTCTTTTAAAATAATCCATAACCTCATGGTGTTTTTCTGCTAACTCTTTTCCCATTCCGACTGCTTGTGATCCTTGTCCTGGAAACACGAATGCTATTTTATTCATTTCAACACTCCTTTACCGTTCTACTTTTTCACTATTTGCTTCTTCCGTTGACATCTTAATTAAACCAACAACATCATTACTTACCATTTCCCTAGTTTGCCTAATTGCACTAAATATAGCTTGCCCATTGGATGAGCCGTGCGCCTTAATAACAGGTGCCTTTAAGCCAAATAAGGCTGCACCGCCGTATTCCGAATAATCCATTGTATTTTTTAAGGTTTTAAGATTCGGTTTCAGTACTGCTGCAGCTAATTTACTAGTAAAACTACTCATTAAGGCCGTTTTTAACATTTTAAACATGGAAAGAGCTGTTCCTTCTATTGTCTTTAGGACCATGTTTCCCGTAAATCCATCGGTCACAACCACATCCGCAACACCTTCTAGCAAATCCCTCGCTTCAACATTTCCCACAAAGTTAATATCGGCATTTTTCAACAAATCGAATGCTTGCTTAGTAAGTTCGTTCCCTTTTTTTTCTTCAGTTCCAATATTTAATAGACCGACTCTTGGCTTGGCAATACCTCTTACCTTTGCACTATATATTGAGCCCATTTGACCATACTGGAGCAGATGTTCTGCTTTGGCATCCGCATTCGCTCCTACATCTAATAACAGAAATCCCTCGCCGCCTATGGTTGGAAGCGTTGGGGATAAGGCTGGGCGGTGGATTCCATCTATTCTGCCTACCACAAAAAGACCTGCCGCTACTAACGCCCCTGTATTTCCAGCAGAGATACACGCATCTGCCAATCCATCTGCTACTTGTTGTGCGGCTAACACCATAGAGGCATCCTTTTTACGGCGAACCGCTTTTACAGGTTCATCTGTTCCAAGGATCACTTCGGTTGTATGAACAACAGAAATCCGTTCATGATTGGTTAATGTTTCGTTAATTTTATTTTCATCCCCGACAAGGGTAATATGTATATCTGAAAATGCTTGTACGGCTTTAAGTGCCCCTAATACGATTTCTTTTGGAGCATTGTCGCCTCCCATTGCATCAATTGCTAATTTCATTTTCCTCATCCTTTACCGATTTTTCGAACGGTACATTTCAAATTCTCCGGTAAAAACAATTTCATTGTTTACAAAACTTGTGACTTCGACAATCGTCCTGCCTATGTTTCCATCAATTTTCAATACTCTTGCTTTGGCAATTACCCGCTCATTTAATTTGACCGAATGTTTAAATTGAATATTCGCTTTTGCTGTTAACGCTAATTCATCATTGATAACAGCCACAGCTAAGGAATTCGCCTGTGCAAATACATGATGACCCCGGGCAATGTTATTTCGTTTAAATACATGCTCTTTCTTTACATCAAAAATCGAAATGGCATTCTGATCCAATTCTATATGAATAATTTCTCCAATCACTTCTTCAAGCGGTAATGAGCGGACTTCATCATCAAATCGTTTCTCAGCTACAGTCTTAATCCGCTCTCTGAGTTCAGGAATTGATAATTCTAAACGGTCTAGACGAATTGTTTGAACACTCACCTGAAATTTTTCTGCTAAATCCTCATCAGTAATAAATGGATTATCTTTAATTGTAGAAGTCAACAATTGTTGTCGCTCTTTTTTACTTTTTCTCATGAATTTTTACACCGTCCGCGATCTTATGACTAGGTACTAATAGTAGTATAAAATTTGAAAAAGCAGATTGCAAGAATTAGTTTTTTCTCCTGACCCTCTGTTTTTTCCAATCAATGAGCACAGTAAAAAGAAAAAGTTTGATTTAATCTAGCTTTTCCCCTTCTAAAACGCCTGATTCACCCAGTATATTTCTTAAATATTGATATTCAGGGGCTGCCCAAAAAGCTTCAGACTGGATTAGCATCACCGCATCATTTCTCGCTGTTTCAAGGGCCCGATAATCATGAACCATATCTGCCACCTTAAATTCAGGAACACCGCTTTGTTTTCTGCCAAAAAAGTCGCCTGGCCCTCTAAGCTCTAAATCTTTTTCACTTAAAACGAACCCGTCGTTCGTTTCAGTCATGATCCGCATTCTTTCTTGGCCAACTTCTGATTTTGGACTAGCCAGCAAAATGCAGTAGGATTGATCACTGCCGCGTCCAACCCGGCCGCGCAACTGGTGAAGCTGCGAAAGGCCAAACCTTTCAGCATCATAAATCACCATAATAGTAGCATTCGGTACATTTACCCCTACCTCGACCACAGTCGTTGAGACTAACACTTGTACTTCATTGGCACTAAATGCCTTCATCACGGAGTCCTTTTCTTCTGAGCTTAAGCGGCCGTGCATCAGACCTGCTTGATAGCGATTTTGAAAATAATGACTTAATGTATTATATACGTCAATAGCATTTTGAACATCTAGCTTTTCGGATTCTTCAATTAGCGGGCAGATAACATAGGCTTGATGGCCTTTTTGTAATTCTTTTTCAACAAAAGCCAGGACACGTTCAAGCATTTCTGGTTTTGCCCAATACGTTTCAATTGATTTTCTACCTGCTGGCATTTCATCAATTATGGAAACATCCATTTCCCCAAATACTGTAATCGCAAGTGTTCGAGGAATCGGTGTCGCAGTCATAAATAGAACGTCTGGGTTCTCACCTTTTTCTCTCAGAACTCTTCGCTGTTCAACCCCAAAGCGATGTTGTTCATCTGTGATGACAAAACCGAGTTTCTTGAAGGTAACCTCGTCCTGAATTAGGGCATGTGTTCCAATTAAAATATCAACGTTCCCTTCTCCTAGTTCGTGAAGAATTTCTTTTCTCCGTTTCCCCTTTACTGAACTCGTCAGGAGTTCACACCTAACATGAAATGGTTCTAACATTCTTTTTAAGCTTTCTGCATGCTGCTCTGCCAAAATTTCTGTTGGAACCATAAGCGCACCTTGAAAACCTGCCGTGACACTGGCATACAAGCCAATGGCTGCAACCACTGTTTTTCCCGAGCCAACATCACCCTGGAGCAATCGATTCATCCGAAGCCGTGATTTTAGTTCTGCTAACACTTCATTAACCACACGGGATTGAGCATTCGTTAACGGAAAAGGAAGACTATTAATAAACTCCGTTACCTTTGTTGCATCGTAGTTTTGAATGACTCCTGGGGAATGTTCCCGTTCAAATTTCCTTAATGCCTGCATTTTTAATTGAAACAAAAGAAATTCTTCATAGACGATGCGCCTGCGTGCCTGTTTTACATCTTCTTGGCTGTCAGGAAAATGCATCGCTTTTAACGCCGCTTGCCGATCAAATAGTCGATATTTTTTTAGAAAAGTGATTGGCAGTGTTTCTTCAATAAACTGTCCATATTGTTGAAAAGCAATGCTGATAAATTTCCGGATTCCCTTTGTCGTTAATTTTCCTCTTAATGAGTATACAGGCTCAAAATCCTTTGTCTTTGCATTTGTTCCCATCTGCATCTCATTGGCCGTAATGGTTTGCCGATGGGCATCCCATTTTCCTGTGACCGTAATGGTTTCATTGATGCTGATTTTATTTTTTAAATAAGGTTGGTTAAAAAAGACTACTTTAATCAAATGTGCTCCAACAAAAAGTCGAATCATAAGTTTCGATTTCTTTCTGCCATAATAGACAAGAGAAGGCTCACTATGAACCTTCCCTTCCACTGTTAGTTTCTCATCATGCTGCACCTCGGTTATTTCACGGAGGCGGTAATCTTCATAGCGATAAGGAAAATACTCTAAGAGATCTTCTATCGTAAAGATTTTCATTTCTGAAAAAATGTCAGCAGTTTCTTCACCAATTCCTTTTATGACCGTAATTGATTGATTAAGATGTGGATTCACTATTACTTCGCGGTATACCGAAGATCTTAGCTTCCAGTCTCCGACCTGTCGGTGCTGCCGCCAACCCTCCCTGCCCAGTTTCTTTTAGTGCTGTTGGCATTGTTTGAGCGATTCTATACATTGCTTCTATCACGTCATCACAAGGGATTTGACTTGTAATTCCAATCATGACGGGACCAATGATATCAAACACGCTCCTATATTTCACTCCATTCTCCCCCTCGGGCGCTATTCTATCTCATAACCCTGTTTTTATTGTCTTATTTTTCCAATTGCTTTTTTCCACAAAAAAAGAAGGGAAAACTCCCTTCTATTTTAGCTTTTCATTATTCAATTGAAAAGATAAATGAATATAACGGCTGTCTGCCATTATGGATTTCAACTTCAACATCTTCATAATGTTCTTCTACAAACTGACTTAGCTTGTTTACCTCTTCTTCGCTAATGTCTTCCCCATAAATAATGGTTAATATTTCTGAATCCTCATCTAGCATTTGTGAAAGTAGGTCCTCAGCAACTTTTCCTTTGTCCTTGTTTTTAACAACGATTTTTCCTTCAGCAATACCCATAAAATCATCTTTCTCGATTTCTAAGCCATCAATCTGGGTATCCCGAACAGCATAGGTTATTTGACCAGTTTTCACGTGTTTTAACGCTTCATTCATTGCATCTTGATTTGCCTGAAGTTCAGCTGAAGGATTAAACGCTAACAAAGCTGAAAGTCCCTGCGGGACCGTCTTAGACGGGATCACATAAATTTCCTCTTCCGAAACATCTGCTGCCTGCTGAGCTGCCATAATGATGTTTTTATTATTAGGTAAGATAAATACTTTTTTAGCATTTACTTCCTTAACAGCCTTGACGATATCCTCCGTACTCGGATTCATCGTTTGCCCGCCTTCAATAACCTCATGAGCACCAATACTTTTAAATAAATCTGCAATCCCTGAGCCCATAGACACGGTAACAATTCCGTATTCTTGCTTCTCTTTTGAGGACTTTTTACGGTCAGTAGCGGAGGCACTATGTGTTTCGCCAACAATATTGGTGTGCTGTTGACGCATGTTTTCTATCTTCATGTTAATTAAATTTCCATACTTTTGCCCATAGGTAAGTACTTCTCCAGGTTGTTCGGAATGAATATGCACTTTCACCACATCATCATCCGCAATGACCAATAAAGAATCGCCCAATTTACTGAGGTCATTTCTAAACATGCCTTCATCAAACGGATGTTTTGCTGTTTTTTCTTGTTCAAAACGCACCATAAATTCGGTGCAATACCCAAATTCAATGTCTTCTGTGTTTATATGTCCTTGAACACTTTTATGGTGTTCAGTACTGACCAATTCATCCATTGAAAGAGCTGCAGTAGGTGTATCAGGCAGCTTTTCGCCTTTTAGAACTGCAAGAAACCCTTCATAAACAAATACAAGTCCTTGGCCGCCACTATCAACCACGCCAACTTCCTTTAAAACTGGAAGCAGTTCTGGAGTGCGTTTTAATGAAACCTTTGCTTCTTTTAATACTTCTTCCATAATGACAATGATGTCATTTGAATTCTGTGCAGCTTGTACGCCCTTTTTAGCAGAATCCTTAGCAACAGTTAAAATCGTTCCTTCTACAGGCTTCATTACGGCTTTATATGCAGTTTCTACTCCAGCCTCTAGGGCGTGAGCAAAGTCTATCCCTGAGATGTTTGCTTTCGTTTCAACCGCCTTAGAAAAACCACGGAATAACTGTGATAGAATAACTCCTGAATTTCCGCGGGCCCCCATAAGCAATCCCTTGGAAAGGGCTGATCCCACTTTACCAATATGGTCTTGAACATTATTTTTTACTTCCTTAGCCCCAGATGTCATGGATAAATTCATGTTAGTTCCGGTATCACCATCTGGCACGGGAAAAACGTTTAAAGCATCAACCATTTTTGCATTCGCTGCTAAATGATTGGCCCCTTGAATCACCATTTCGGCAAAACGTTTTCCATCTAAAGCTGTTATTGACACTAAACTTTCCTCCTCTACAGAGTTCGTTACACGAACTTACGGGTTCGTCACTCGAACTCCCTGAACGTAAATATTTACGGAGTCAACGGCAAGTCCAACAGTCTTATCGAGGGTATATTTAACCTTTGATTGCACGTTGTGGGCAATTTCGGAAATTTTCGTTCCATAGCTAACAATAATATACATATCAATATGTAATGCTTCATTCTCTTGGCGAACAATTACGCCACGAGTGAAATTTTCTTTACGTAGTATTTCCGTAATTCCATCTTTAATTTGATTCTTTGAGGCCATTCCAACGATTCCATAACATTCGATTGCCGCACCTCCTGCGATGGTCGCGATTACTTCGTTAGAAATATCAATTTGTCCGAACTTTGTTTTTAATTCAATGGACATGAATCGTTCCCCCTCCTGAAAAAAATTGCTCCTTGACTACAGTCATTTTACTATAGTCAATGCAATATTGAAAGTTATTCCTGCCTGATTAGTATAAGAGCATTTAAATAATGATGATGTCAAGGTTTTTTTCTTGAAAGGATACTATTGCAATCAAATAGGTTGTATGATAAATTATTAAGGTATCTCAAGTCTAGAAAATTTGTTCATACAATTTTCTTTTTCCAGATGAGGATCTTAGATTGCTGTATAAAGCTTTTGGTAGTTAAGGAGGGAAATCATTATGCCACGTCAATGTGTTGTAACTGGAAAGAAAACAACAACTGGTAACGCACGTTCTCACGCTATGAACGCAAACAAGCGTACATGGGGTGCTAACCTACAAAAAGTACGTATTCTTGTTGATGGAAAGCCTAAGCGTGTTTGGGTTTCTGCAAGAGCGTTGAAATCCGGTAAAGTAGAACGCGTTTAATAGAACGTTTGGAATGGGCATCCGTTAAGGATGTCTTTTCTTTTTATTCAAAAGCTGTATTAAAAGTCAATGCTGATTCCAGCGGAAGGCGTGAAGCGATGAGGAGGCTCCACGGACCGCCCGTGGAAGGGAAGCACCTTTCGCTCCAATCAACATATTTATTTTTTCCCAATAAACAAAATAAAAAGCACCCAAATTAAACGGGTGCCATTAGCTTAAAGATTATTAACATATGCATATGCTATTCGTTCTTTTTAAACGCTCCAATCATCGCGCGGACAAGTCCACCTAAAAATTTCGGCAGTTTAATCGTATAAAATTTCATACTGTCCCTCCTCACAAATCTCCCCAGCTTATTTCAACCCAACTTTTTTCGAACGCCCTACCATTTTATTCAAACGAACGAAATCAGTACCAAAAACATTGAAGGCACTATTCCAACTTTAATGGGCTATTCTGAGTTAGTTACAAAAACATATTAATCATGACTTCTTATCACTATTAATATGCCTTCAGAAAATGAAAAAGTACCATAATCACTAATAAGTTCATTACTAATACATAGTGTTGAACCAATTGAAATATGACGATTATTCAAAGGAAATTTGAAGCCCTCAAGGGTAAGATTGCGGATATTTAGTGTTAAAGGAACAAAGGAAATATATTTTTTTGCATTCATTTTTTCAATCGTATAGCTGCCTGCTTCTTTAATAAAAATGATGTTATTACGGTCAATTAAACAAATATCCACTTCTTTTTTTTGGTTGAATTGATTGAGTAATAAATGTACATTAGCAAACAAATGATCCAATCTGCCTCCGGTAGCCCCAAATAAGCGAATGGCGCTTGGATGCTGACCAAGTGCCCAATTGAGGGCCAGTTCCATGTCTGTTTCGTCCTTTTCCGGTTTATACTTTTTCAATTCAGAAACACGGTCTTCAATAAACATTAATTCGTCTAAAGACACAGAATCGAAATCGCCAAAAGCAATAAATGGACTAATATTTCTTTTTAAGAGGTGATAGACGCCGCGGTCGACTCCTACCCAAATTGCATCACTTTCTATGTACTCAGTTAAATCTGGCAAAAGGTCTTCAGGGCCTCCGGCAACAATATTGATAATCATAACAATTCTCCTTTTTCAATATGCAAAAAGCCAGCACGTAAGCTGGCCTCCCATTAACCTCGTATCAGCGAAATTGCCTTCGCATAATCTTCTTCATTATATATAGCAGATCCTGCCACAAGGACATTGGCTCCCGCTTCCATGCATAGTTTTGCCGTTTCTGAATTAACACCGCCATCAATTTCAATCTCTAGGTCTAAACCTTTTTGTTCTGCCATTTCTTTTACTTTTCTAATTTTCGGAAGAACCTCAGGTATGAACTTTTGCCCGCCGAATCCTGGATTGACCGACATTAATAGGACCATATCGATGTCCCCAATTATGTGTTGAATCGATTCCACAGGTGTAGCTGGGTTTAAAACTACACCTGCCTTAATTCCAAAGGATTTAATATTTTGGATCGTGCGATGTAAGTGAGGACATGCCTCCACATGGACGGTAATATAATCAGCACCTGCTTTAGCAAATGCTTCAATATATTGATCAGGGTTTTCAATCATAAGGTGTACATCAAGTGGAAGTTTCGTGATTGGACGAATCGCTTCAACAATCAAGGGTCCAATCGTAATATTAGGTACAAAGTGACCATCCATGACATCAATATGAATGTAGTCAGCTCCCCCTTTTTCCACCGCTAAAATTTCTTCACCCAATTTCGAAAAATCGGCTGATAGTATGGAAGGTGCTATTTTAACCATTATTAATACCTCGGCTTTCTATCCTTTATCTCCTGTAAGAAATCTAAATAATGTTCGTATCGATATCCTGGGATATCCCCTGTGTCTACGGCTTGTTTCACACCACATTTGGGTTCAGAAACATGCAAACAGCCTCGAAATTTACAATTCTCACTTGCACTTTGTAGTTCAGGGAAACAAAAAGTTAAATCTTCCGCTTCAATATTAGTAAATTCCAATGAACTAAATCCTGGAGTATCGGCAATAAGTCCATTGCCGATCTTAATTAATTCCACATGTCTTGTCGTATGCTTTCCTCTGCCTAAATGGGAGGAAATATCATTTGTTTTTAAATCAAGATCTGGCCTAAGAACATTCAGTAACGAGGATTTCCCAACACCAGATTGACCAGCAAAAACAGATATTTTATTATCAACATGCGGACTTAACATTTCAATTCCTGCTTCTGTTTCGGAAGAAGTAAGGATTACTTTATAGCCTGCTGCTGTATACTGCTCTGCATAATCCTTTATCATCATTTTCTCATCATCGGTAGTAAGGTCCATTTTGGTAATGCAAATTAGCGGTTCAATCCGATTAAATTCAACAAGAACGAGGAAACGATCTAATAGGACTGTACTGAATTCTGGTTCAACAGCGGAAAACACAAGAATGGCTTGATCTACATTTGCAATCGGTGGCCGAATGAGCTCATTCTTGCGAGACTTTACTTCCATAATGTACCCTTCCAAGTCATTTTCAGCTTGAAAAACAACTTCGTCACCTACAAGAGGGGTAATTTTATTTTTTCTAAATACCCCTCTGCCACGGCATTGGATTAACTTATCATTTCCAAGTACATAATAGAAACCGCTTAATGCTTTAACAATTTTTCCTTCCGGCATAGCCACACTCCTTGCCTTTCAATTAGAAAATATCAACCTTCATATATTCCCCGTTTTCAAATCCTTTAGTTAAAAGAGCATCATAATATGGACTTATTCTGTTTCAGAATAGTTTATGACATCCTCCGCAATGACCTGACTATCACGAATAACCCTGTAGCCAGCTTTTCCACCATAAGGAATCGTTAACTCAATTTGTTTTTTCGTTGTTTCAGTAATGTCAAAAGTTTCTGCTGGTTCTGTCATGCTATGATTCATATCTTCGATGTAAATGATGACTTCCTGCTTAGGAAGAGGTTCGCCAGTGACCGGAACGGTTGGTTCATAATCAATGGTTATTTCCTTCACTACCGTTTTTGGGGGCTTTTCTTCTTTCCCTTTTGAGATAATAACAGATATGGTATCTCCCTTGGTCATTTCCGTTCCAGGTTTTGGTGATTGAGAAATAACCATGTCGGCAGGAACTTTTTCATCATATTTTTCTTCAGTCTCGATCTTGAGCCCTACTAAGGAGGCGTAATCCTGAGCACTTTTTAATGTGTATTGTGTTAAATCACTAAGGACAATTTTTTCTGGTCCTTTACTAACTTCAAATTCTATTACAGTATCTTCAGGGACGACTTTTTCACCACCAGGAGGTGATTGATTAAGGATCGTTCCTGGTTCACTTTCATCATATTTCTCATTCTTCCTTATATCTTTAAAATTCCTATTTTCCAATAATAGGAAAACATCATCGTATAGTCTTCCCTTATAATCTGAGAGTTCCGTTTTTTCTTTGCCCGTACTCACATATAGTGTAACTTTTGTGTTTTCCTTGACCGTTGTGCCAATTTCAGGGTCTGTCTTAATGACTTCTCCTTCATCAATCAAATCATCTGTTATTTTGATTTTTTTCTCTACATCTAAACCGTTAAGCTTTAGCTTGGAAATCGCATCATCTAATTCCATCCCGCTTACATCAGGGATTTTGATATCTTTAGCAGATAATAATGCAGGTAAAAGGGTAGGAGCTAAGAGTCCAAGAACAGCAAGGATAAGAAAAGTGGTAATTAAGACAGCTGGCCATTTTTTCCGCTTTTTCTTACTATCTTTTTCTTTTTCTTTCTCTTTCTTCGGTGTATCTATTTTGTTTGGTAAAATTTTATCGGCACTATGAACTAATGTTTCATCAAGATTTTTATGCGGACGGTCATTCGTAATAATCGGTATTGCCTTAGTTGCTTCATCATCAATTGGAATGTTAAACTTAGGTTCATTCATTCTCTCAGGATTAAGTGCTGTTCTTAAATCCTCCTCCATTTCATCAACACTGTTATAACGATGGAAGGGGTCTTTTGCAGTAGCCTTCAATACAATATTCTCTACACTTTGCGGTATGTTGGGATTCCATCTTCTTAAAGAAGGCGTTTCCGATTGGAGATGCTTTAACGCAATCGAAACGGCCGATTCCCCAGAGAATGGAAGCCTCCCAGTTAAAATTTCGAACATAACAATCCCTAGAGAATATATATCAGATTTTCTATTTGCCATGCCGCCTCTTGCTTGTTCTGGTGATAAATAGTGAACGGAACCTAAAACAGAATTTGTTTGGGTAATGCTTGTAGCACTTAGTGCCATTGCAATGCCAAAATCAGTAATTTTCACATTGCCATTCCGATCAATTAGTATGTTATGCGGCTTAATATCACGATGAATAATATGATTTTGATGGGCATGAGTTATGGCAGAAGTTAATTGCATCATAATATCTACAGCTTTTTCGACACGTAGTGATGAATGTTGATGTATGTATTGCTTTAATGTCTGCCCATTCACATATTCCATAACAATATAGTAAAGTGAATCCTCTTCTCCTACATCGTAAATACTTACAATATTGGGATGGGTAAGACTGGTAGCTGATTGTGCTTCTCTATGAAAACGGCGAATAAATTCCTCATCATTAACATAATCAAGACGGAGCATTTTAACAGCAACTTCTCTGTCTAAAATCATATCATGTGCTAAATACACATTTGCCATACCGCCTCCGCCAATCATTTCAAGAACTTTATAGCGGCCGCTTATTCTCTTCCCAATAATCACTGATTATCACCCAATTCATTATCATTAGCATATTCTAATATGATCAGGGTAATATTGTCTTCTCCACCATTATCATTTGCGATCTTAATTAAGGTAGAAGCCTTTTCTTCAATTGAATCTTCATTTTGAAGAATTTGTACCATTTCCTTTTCATTCACTTTATTGGACAATCCATCAGAGCATAATAGAAGGTAATCTCCTTCTTCAAACATGATCGTTTTAATATCGATTTTAACATCCTGTTCTGTTCCAAGTGCTCTTAATATCCAATTTTTCCTTGGATGGTGCTCCGCATCCTCTTTTGTAATTTGTCCTGTTCGGACTAATTCATTGACGAGCGTATGGTCCTCCGTAAGCTGCTTGAACCCAGTATCATTTAGAATATAACAACGACTATCTCCGACATGGGCAATACTTGTAAAATTCTCGGAAGCAATTACAGCTTCTATGGTTGTGCCCATCCCTTCACATTCCACATGTGATTTAGAATGTTCAAAAAGTAATTGATTAACCTGGAGAACATGGCTTTTCAGCCATGCTTCCGCTTGATCTGGGGTTTGAATTCCTTCAGACTTCTCCCACATTTCTTGGAGATGTGATACACTCATTTTACTGGCTACATCACCGGCAAGGTGACCGCCCATGCCGTCAGCTACGATGGCAAGGCGGTGTCCGTCCCGATTTACAAAAGTACCACCACTATCTTCATTATTCTGACGGACTCTACCTTGGTCCGTTTTAAAAACAGCTTTCACTTTTGTCACCTCGTCTCCTCTTTCCGCTCCTTTGCACGAAGTTGCCCACATGCTGCAGCTATATCCGACCCTTGCTCTCGGCGAATGGTTACATTGATACCACGATTCTTCAATGTTTTTTCGAAATCAAAAATTTTGTCTCTTGGCGTCCGTACATAATCCCTTTCAGGAACATAGTTGACAGGAATTAGATTCACATGGCACTTCAATCCTTTTAATAATTCAGCTAACTCTTCGGCATGCTCAACTGAATCGTTAACTCCTCCAAAAAGACCATATTCAAAGCTTATTCGACGCCCTGTCTTATCGATATAATACCTTACTGCAGTCATTAAGTCATCAAGTTTATAGGCCTTGTTAATTGGCATTAACCGTGAACGTAATTCTGTATTTGGAGCGTGCAGAGAAATAGCAAAATTAATTTGCGTGTCTTCATCGGCAAACTTATAAATCTTCGGCACAATTCCACTTGTTGAAACGGTAATATGACGCGCGCCAATATTAAGTGCTTTTTCATGATTAATTATTTTTAAAAATGACATCATATTATCATAATTATCGAAGGGCTCACCAATGCCCATGATAACTACTGAACTTACACGCTCATCAGTTTGATCAAGAGTTTGTTGTACTTTCACAACTTGAGCAACAATTTCGCCTGCTTCTAAATGTCTTTTTAAGCCGCCTAATGTAGAAGCACAGAAGGTACAACCAATTCGACAGCCCACTTGCGTTGTGACACAAACGGAATTCCCATAATCATGACGCATTAATACGGTCTCAATGGAGTATCCATCATGAAGTTCAAAAAGAAACTTAATCGTTCCATCAGATGAGGTTTGTTGAATCGCTGTATTTAATGTTGTTAGTTCAAAATGACTTGCGATTTTTTCTCTAAGCCCCTTCGAAACATTACTCATATCCTCAAAGGTTGTAATTCTTTTTTTATAAAGCCATTCAAAGATTTGTTCCGCACGAAATGGCTTTTCACCATTTTCTGAAAGCCAATCCTTTAATTCGTGTAACTGCAATGAATAAATTGATTTTTTCTTAATTTCCGTAGTTGTGTTTGTCTCAGTTGTATTTAATTGTTCCAACTGTTACACCTTCTTTCTTAAAACTGCAATATAGAATCCGTCCGACCCAAAATCCTGTGGGAATATCTGCAAATCAAAGCCTGTAATTAAGGGCTGGATTGCTTCAGGCATCCGGTTTTTAAAGGTAAAATCCCCGTCAAAGTCAGGATTGTTCTCCAGGAATGTCTTAACCGTATATTCATTTTCTTCTTTATCGACTGTACATGTACTATAGACAAGAATGCCGCCCTTTTTCAATAAAGGAGTTACGGAAGTTAATAAGTCTTGCTGAATTGTACTTAGTCGTTTTATATCCATCTCTGTTTTGGTATATTTCATATCTGGCTTTCTTCTCATTACGCCGAGACCGGAGCAAGGCGCATCTAGAAGAATCCGATCAAAGGATTCAGTCTTAAACTTTTCCTGTAAATGTCTAGAATCAGAAACACTTGTTTTTATATTTTCTAACCCTAATCGTTTTGCATTATCATTAATTAACCTTACTTTGTGCTGATGAAGATCAACTGAGATCACTTCACCGGTATTGTCCATTTTTTCAGCGATATGTGTACTTTTACCACCTGGTGCGGCACAGGCATCAAGGATATATTCGTTTTCCTTTGCACCTAACGCATAAGCTGCAAGCATTGAACTTTCGTCTTGAATGGTAAACATTCCATATTTAAAGGAAATGGTTGAAGCCAGATTTCCCTTTAATGATCGAATTGCCTCAGGAATGATTGGACTTTTTTCGATTTGAAAACCATCTTCTTCTAGCATGGCAATACATTCGTCTCTTGTGACTTTCGTGAGATTAACTCTAGCTGTTTGTAATGGTGCTGTTAGGTTAATTTCGCACATTTCTTTCGTTTTATCATAGCCAAATTGGCCAACCCACCGGGTAACCAGCCATTCAGGGTGACTCGTTTCAAGTGCGAGTCTTTTATCGGGGTCGGCAATTTCCTCCAAAGACGGGAGTCCTTCTCGCTGGATACTCCTGAGGACTCCATTCACCAAACTGCCAATTCCTTTATGGCCTCGTTTTTTGGCTATCTCGACTGCTTCGTATATGGCAGCTCTGTCCGGTATTCGATCTAGATACAACATTTGATACAGGGTCAGCCTTAATAAATGATGAACCCAATTTGCTAACTTTTTATTTTCTTTGACGAATGGCTCTAAAAAATAGTCAAGTGCCATTCGTCTTTGTAATGTTCCATAGACTAATTCTGTTAAAAGTCCAACATCCTTAGCAGGCAGATCGTTTTTTTCAATTGTCGTATTTAGCAGTAAATTGCTGTAGGATTGATTCTTCTCAATAGCTACTAACATATCCATTGCGATTGTCCGTACATTATTTATCGTTGATGTCATTCTATTCTCCTAGCTTCGTGCCTACTGAAATTTTTGAACCTCTTAAGAATTGTTCACTCATCATTTTTGATTTCCCAGAAGGCTGAAGTTCAATGATTTTAATTGCTGTTTCATTACCCGTGCTAACCGTGAATCCATCAGATTCTACCTTAAGGACGGTTCCAGGAACTTCTCCCATGAGCGCTTCTACCTTGTTTGCACGCCATATCTTTACAACCTGACCATTCAAGCTTGTAAACGCTACTGGCCAAGGGTTTAATCCACGGATATGGTTATAGATTTCTTCACCAGTTTTTGTCCAGTTAATTTTTTCCTGTTCCCGTTTAATGTTGGATGCAAAGGTTGCATCTGCATCGTTTTGCGGCTTTGGAGTAAGTCGCCCTTCCAATAGAAGCGGCAAGGTTTCCGATAACAACTTAGCCCCTGCTATACTTAATTTGCCGAAAAGTGTTCCGACATTGTCTTCTTCAGTGATGGGAACTTCGATACTAGTTAAAATATCTCCAGCATCTAATTTTTCAACCATATACATGATTGTCACACCTGTTTTTTGTTTTCCTTGAATAATTGCGTAATGGATGGGAGCACCGCCGCGAAGTTCTGGAAGCAAGGATGCATGGACATTAATACAGCCGTATTTTGGGGCTTCTAATAATTTATTTGGTAAGATTTGACCAAACGCAGCCGTAACAATTAAATCAGGTTTTAAGGAAAGAATTTTCTCGAGTTCTTCTTCTTGACGAATTTTTTCTGGCTGAAAGACGGGAATATCATGTTTTAAAGCCTCAACCTTAACTGGAGGGGGGGTTAATATCTTTTTCCTTCCTACCGGTCGATCTGGTTGTGTCACTACACCAATGACATCATATCCGTCATTAATAATTTGTTGTAAAACCGGCACGGAAAAATCCGGAGTACCCATAAAAACAATTTTGGTCATTCAGCTTCTACTCCTTTTAACTCATCTTCCTCTAGATATCTCGTCACCTTTGTTGTAAATAAAATCCCATCTAAATGATCGATTTCATGTTGAATCGCCCTCGCGAGGAATTCCTCTGCTTCTAATGTGTATTTTTTGCCTCTACGGTCAAATGCTTCAATTTTAACAAAATTGGGTCTTGTCACTTCGCCAAATAGTCCTGGGAAACTTAAACAACCCTCTGGTCCAGTTTGCTCACCAGATGTCTCTAAGATTACTGGGTTTATCATTTCTATGGTCCCTAGTTCATCATCAATATCAACAATTGCGATCCGTGCATCCAATCCGATTTGCGGAGCAGCAAGCCCCACCCCATCGTATTCAATCATCGTGTCATACATATTTTCAAGCAATTTTGCCAGTTTTCTATCAAACTTCACTACTGGCTTGCAAGCCTGCTCAAGTATTTCAGCAGGGTAATTTACTACTTTCAGTATAGGCAACTCATTTCCCCCATTAAATGCCATTTTGATTAAGGCGTATATAATTTTTTTATTGCTTACATTTTCACCAAAAAAGCGAAATATTAACCTTTCACTCTGTACACATCAAACAACTTACATCAAAATAAATGGATTAACATCTATTGTTACCATTAAGCCGCTCTTTGTATCTGCTTGATATTGATCTAATATAGTTTTTAACATTTTTGACAAGTTCGGTTCCCGCTTGTATTTTATCAGACATTGATAGCGATATCTATTATTAATCCTAGGAATCGGCGAGGCTGCTGGTCCTAAAACGACTGCATCGTTTGAAACCTGCGATCGTACATAGTTCACAATTTTCTCTGTGGCCGTTACGACTGTCATCAACTGGTCATGACTGACAGTTATCAATGATAAATAAAAGAACGGTGGATAATGGTGTGCTTTTCGTATCATCATTTCTCGTTGATAAAAAAGATCATAATCTTGTGTCCCGGCCAGTTCGACACTATAGTGTTCAGGTGTATAAGTCTGAATAATGACCTCACCTGGCAATTGGTGACGTCCTGCCCTTCCACTCACTTGAGTTAATAATTGAAAGGTCTTTTCAGAGGCACGGAAATCAGGTAAATGAAGCATCGTATCAGCCGAAAGAACACCAACCAAGGTGATATTGGGGAAATCCAAGCCTTTAGCAATCATTTGTGTACCGAGGAGAATATCTGCTTTGCCATTTTGAAAATCTGTTAATAATCGTTCGTGTGAACCCTTTCTTCCCGTTGTGTCAACATCCATACGAATTACCCGAGCTTCCGGCAGAATTTTTCCAAGTTCATCTTCTACCTTTTGGGTCCCTGTGCCAAAATAACGAATATATTCACTTGAACACTCAGGGCAATGTTTAGGAACATGACTTTCATACCCACAATAATGACATTTCATTTGTTCATGAACACGGTGGTAGGTAAGCGAAATCTCGCAGTTAGGACAATTCATCACATATCCGCAATCCCTGCACATCACAAATGATGAGTGCCCTCGTTTATTTAAAAATAGAACAGATTGTTGCTTTTTTTCGATGCGGTCCTTCAGCATGTCAAAAAGCTTTTGAGAGAACATGGACCGATTGCCATTGCGAAGCTCTTCACGCATGTCAATGATCTCCACTGACGGCAGAGTTTGATTATTCATCCGTTTAGGCAGAGATAAGAGTTGATACACGTTCTTTTGAGCCCTGGCAAATGACTCGAGTGATGGGGTTGCGCTTCCGAGTACAACAGGGCAGTTATAGGTTTTTGCCCTTTCAATTGCCACATCCCTGGCATGATACCGAGGCATTTCCTCCTGTTTATAGCTTGTTTCATGTTCCTCATCAATAATGATGATTCCTAAATTCTCAAATGGTGCAAAAATTGCAGATCTAGCTCCAACAGCTACTTTTACTTCCTTCCGTTGAATTTTGCGCCACTCATCATATTTTTCCCCTGCAGATAAACCACTGTGCAAAACTGCTACTAAATCCCCGAACCTTCCTTTAAAGCGATTAACCATTTGTGGAGTAAGAGAAATTTCCGGAACGAGGACAATGGCTTCCTGCCCTCTTTCAATAACCTCTTGTATGGATTGGAGGTAAATTTCTGTTTTTCCACTTCCGGTTACCCCATAAAGCAAAAATACCTCATGTCGATCGGTTTCAATTGCGTTTAGAATGGGTTCAATTGCTGTTTGTTGGGAATTTGTTAATGGTAAGGGCTTTGTTCGTTTAAATGTCCTATGTTCAAATGGATCACGATATACTTCCATTACATACTCAGTAAGTAACTTTTTTTCTACAAGTGCCTTAATGGTAGCGGATGTTGTTTTTAGTTCTGCGACAAGCTGTCTCAATTCAACTGCATCGAAATGTTCGACAAAATAATTTAAGACTTGCTTTTGTTTTTCTGCTTTCTGAGGGAAACCCTCAATGATCTCTTTTAATTCAGGAAAGGAAACAAACGGCCGGACAAACTTTAATTGTTTCTTTTTTACCTTTTCCTTAACGATGTATATGACTTCCAGCTTCCCGTTCGCTGCCTCCTTTTGTAACAAGGGAAGCATTCCATTCTTCAAAGCTTCTTCCCAGTCCACCATTAATTTGTTTTCAAATAGAGCGCGGATGGGTTCCGATAAATCAGCCAACTGCACACCTGCAGCCAGTTTTACTTTTTTTTCATACTTTGCTTTTAATGCCGCAGGAAGCATCACCTGATAGGCAAAGATTTTAAAACAAAGTGTATATTCGGTAAGCCAGTCACCAAGGTCTAATAATTCTTTATTTAATACAGGTTCAAGCTCCATCGGTTCGATTATTTCTCGCAATTTATTAAATTCAGATTGTGATTTTAAGGAAGTGACAAACCCTTGGATTTTTCTCGGACCGAATGGGACGATTACCCTCATCCCAGGCTGGATGACTCCACTCCACTGCTCTGGAATCAAATAATCAAAGGCCCGATCTGTTTGCTTTGTCGGTACATCCACAATGACACTAGCTATTTCCATTTTCATCCATTTCCTTCAATAGAGAAGTAATTTCTTCGATAATCCTTTTTGCTGCATTGCTCTTTGACATAATTGGCAAGTCTATTACGTCACCTGATCGTTTGAACAGCGTTACAATATTTGTATCTGTTCCAAACCCTGCACCTTCTGCTTTTACATTGTTGGCAACAATCATATCAGCATTTTTCTTTGTTAATTTTTTCCTAGCATATTCTTCAACATTCTCAGTTTCAGCGGCAAAGCCAACAAGCACTTGGTTCTTCTTTTTCTTTCCGAGTTCTAAGAGGATATCTTTTGTTCTTTCCAATTCAATACTCGAGTCACCTGCTTGCTTTTTCACCTTATGTTCATAAGTGATTTTTGGGCGGTAATCCGCTACAGCTGCTGTTTTTATGACTACATCCGCTCCGTCATAATACGATAGAACAGCGTTGTACATATCCTCTGCGCTTTCAACTTTTATTACTTCCATCCCATTAGGAGGTGTTAATGTAACAGGACCCGAAACTAATACCACGTGAGCACCTTGTTTTTTTGCTTCAACTGCAAGGGCATAACCCATTTTTCCAGTAGAATGATTCGAAATAAACCGAACAGGGTCAATTTTTTCGCGGGTAGGTCCTGCTGTTACCACAACAGTTTTTCCTTTTAAGGGCTGGTGACCTTGGCTGCTAAAGAATTCCCGGATAAGTTCCACCATTTTTTCTGGTTCTTCCAAACGGCCCTTTCCTACATATCCACAGGCAAGATATCCTTCACTAGGTTCAATGAATTGATAGCCATATTCCGCTAGGAGGGATATGTTTTTTTTCACGGCAGGATGGTCGTACATATGCACATTCATTGCAGGGGCAATCCAAACAGGTGATGTTGCTGCAAGCAGTGTTGTAGTTATCATATTATCGGCTATCCCATTCGCTATTTTCCCAATTGTATTTGCAGTCGCAGGGGCTACCAGGACTAGATCGGCCCAATCTGCTAAATCAATATGGGCAATAACACGCGGATTGATTTCATCAAAGGTATCAACATATACTTCATGGCGGGATAATGCTTGAAAGGTTAATGGGGTAACAAATTTCTGAGCAGATTCACTTAAAATAACTTTTACATGTGCTCCAGTTTGAACGAGCTTACTCGTTAACGCAGCTGCTTTATAGACGGCTATCCCACCTGTAACACATAATAATATTTTTTTATCTTTCATCATCTTCTGTTCCCCCGCTTCTTGTCATCAGTCTTTCTTTTTATTATGCAAGAATGAATGCAAATTTTCATCTTTTACCTACTGTAATTCGACAAAAACTACAAAAAAGCTTCACCAAAATAAAAAAGGCTGACACGTAAGGTTTCTCCCTCTTGTCACGCCTTCTCTTATGATTTCTTACGATATAATTATTACTGCTCACCTGTAGTTTCTGCTTTTGTAGAAATCCGGTACGTTAATTCACCACTATAAATTTCCTCAAGTGCTTTCCCTACATGCTTATGGGAAACATATTTTGGTAATCTTTCATCCTTAACTTGGGACATTACACGTGCACGCTTGGCAGCAACGGAAACAAGTGAGTATTTTGAATCAATTTTTTCAAGCAATGAATCAATAGAAGGATACAACATATTATTCAACCTCCAGCAATTTTTTATAGCGATATTCTACACGTTCTCTGCGGCAATGCTCTGCAGTGACAATAGCTTTCACTCGTTCACAAGCACGCTCCACTTGGTCATTTTCAACAACATAATCATATAATTCCATCATTTCTATTTCTTCCCTGGCAGACAGCATGCGGTTTTGGATAATATCATCGGTTTCCGTTCCCCTTGTTACGATCCGGTTCTTTAATTCGGATAAACTTGGCGGCATAAGGAATATAAATAAACCTTCAGGAAACTTTTCACGAACCTGACGGGCACCTTTTACTTCGATTTCTAAGAAGACATCTTTACCTGCATCTAATGTTTCACGAACATAGTCCACAGGAGTACCATAATAATTTCCGACAAATTCAGCATACTCCAACAGCTTTCCCTGTTCAATTAATTGTTCAAACTCTTCTCTTGACTTAAAAAAGTAATCTACTCCATCAATCTCCCCTTCTCGCGGTGAGCGGGTTGTCATCGAAATGGAATACTCGAAAGCTGTATCTGGATGGGAAAAAATTTCTTTCCGTACCGTTCCTTTACCAACACCGGATGGCCCCGAAAGTACAATTAACAGTCCTTTTTCCTGCATTTTCAAAAATCCTACCCTTCATCAATTATTTCATCACGATCAGCTAAACGGTGTGCAACCGTTTCTGGTTGAACAGCTGATAGAATAACATGGTCACTATCCATAACAATGACTGCTCGTGTCCGTCTACCGTAAGTGGCGTCAATTAATGCCCCCCGGTCTCGAGCATCCTGAATAATTCTTTTTATTGGAGCAGATTCAGGGCTGACAATTGAAATAATTCGATTGGCAGATACGATATTTCCAAACCCAATATTAATTAATTTAATCGACATGGTCTTCATCCAATCATCAATAATATATTTTGACCGTCTCAAACCATTTCTAAACTAGGCTTACTCGATATTTTGAACCTGTTCCTTCAGCTTCTCGAGCAAACTTTTGATATCGACCACCTGTTTAGCAATGTTGGAGTCATTTGCTTTTGATCCAATGGTATTGGCTTCTCTGTTCATTTCCTGGACGATAAAATCCAACTTTCTTCCAATTGGTTCAACACTTTGAAGGGTTTGCTCGAATTGTTGAATGTGGCTTTTTAATCGTGTAATTTCTTCATTGATATCTGCTTTATCAGCAAAAACGGCTACTTCCGTTAAGATCCTTGTTTCGTCCAATTGCCCATTAACAAATTCTTCCATCCTTCTTGTTAGGCGCTCTTTATATGATTGCACCACGAGCGGGGCGAACTTTTGAAGTTCAAACACATTCATTTCTAATTGTGAAAGTATAGCGAGCAAATCCTTTTTTATTTCTTCACCTTCTGCCAAGCGCATTTGTTTTAAAAATTTGGCAGCTTCTTCTGTTGCATCTAGAACTAGCTTCTCAAGCTCATCATTGCCGATTTCACTTTCTTCAATATGTAAGAGTTCACTTCGACTAAGCAAATCCTGAAGTGTTATCGTTCCTTCAACATCAAAATTTTCACGTACCTGCTTGATGATTTGGGCATACTCATCAAGAAGCTTCCAGTCAACATGGACTTTTCGGGTAACGATACCTTCACCCTCTAGGCTGACATATACTTCAACTCTACCACGACGGATATACTGACTTAGTTTCTTTTTCATTCGATCTTCTATTTTTAATAGCTGCCTGGGCATGCGGATATTCATTTCACAAAAACGATGGTTCACTGTTTTTATTTCCACATTAACAGAGAAGAAATCTGATTCTGCCTTGGCTCTTCCGAATCCCGTCATACTAATAACCATTTGTGCACATCCAATCTCCTGAAAAATTGATTGCTCCCTAAATTTTTCAAAAAAGAAAAGGTAATAGAGTGGATTCTATTACCTTTTGGATTATAACACACTTTATTTTGTTTTTCTTAACAAAAATGACCCTGCTAGTAAAAAAGTTGGAATGGATGATAACCCAACAATCAATAACCAATCCTTAGCTGCAATCGGCAGCGTGTGGAAAATCGGCTGCAGGGGCTGATAATAAATAACAACAAACATCAAGGCAAGTGAAGAGATAACGGCCCAAACAAGATATGGATTCCCGAAAGGATTTCTTGAGAGAACTGATTTTTCACTGCGGCAATCAAATACATGTATGAGCTGTGCCATGACGAGTGTAGCAAAGGCGACGGTTTGTGCATATTGTAACTTTGCTGGGTCGTTATGATAGACAACTATAAAGGATAGCAATGTTACAATCCCTATAAGGAAGCCCCTCGATACCACCTTCCAGCCTAACCCGCGAGAAAAAACACCTTCATCTGGACTGCGAGGCTTACGTTTCATCACGTTTTCTTCTGGACGATCAAGTCCAAGTGCCATAGCTGGCAGACCATCTGTAACTAAATTTACCCATAGAATTTGGATCGGGATAAGCGGGAGTGGGAGCGCTAAAAGCATCGCAAACAACATCACCAAAATTTCCCCAACATTGGAAGCCAGTAAGTAACGGACAAATTTCCGAATATTTTCATATATATTTCTGCCCTCTACGATTGCAGCTTTTATTGTGGCAAAGTTATCATCTAACAAAACAAGCGCAGAAGCTTCTTTGGCAACATCGGTTCCTGTAATTCCCATAGCCACTCCAATATCGGCAGCTTTAATAGCCGGAGCATCGTTTACTCCATCTCCCGTCATCGCAACAATATGACCGCGATTTTGTAATGCTTTGACAATTTTTAGTTTATGCTCTGGTGAAACCCTGGCAAAAACGGAAACATCATCAACAACTTCTTCTAATTCTTCGACAGACATTTGAGATAAGGCATTCCCATCAATAACCTTACTTTTATTGTTGATGATTCCAAGTTGGGAAGCAATTGCTTTTGCGGTGATCACATGGTCACCGGTAATCATAACCGTTTTTATACCTGCTTCCTTACATTCCTTAACCGCCTTTTTCACTTCAGGTCTTGGCGGATCAATCATTCCCTGGATACCAATTAACGTTAAATTCTTCTCTGCTTCCTGCTCACTTAATATAACAGTGTTAGCTTGTATTGGTTTATAAGCAATCGCAATCGTGCGCAGGGCCTGTGCCGCAAGGCCGTTTATTGCATCTTGTACCTTGAACTGTGTTTCTTTATTTAGGAATTGTGATCTCTCATCCCAAAGGACAGATTCACTAATTCCTAAGATGACGTCAGGTGCCCCTTTGGTGACAATAAAATGTCTTCCCTGCTTGTCTTTCACATGGACGCTCATCATTTTTCGAGAAGAATCAAATGGGAATTCTTTAATAATTGAAAATTCATTTAATAATTTAAGACGATCAAATCCTGCTTTCATGGCACTAACTAACAGTGCCCCTTCGGTTGGATCTCCATCTAGAAAATAATCATCATCCCTGACAACTAAATCTGAATGATTACATAGCATCCCAAAGATCAGCATTTGCTGTAATGCTTTTTCCTCTCGAGGATTAATAGTTCGCTCATTTCTATAAAAATTACCTTGCGGTTGATAGCCTACCCCGTCCACTGTCCAGGTTTGACCTCCGCTCCATAAATGGGTAACAGTCATTTTGTTTTGTGTCATTGTTCCCGTTTTATCAGAACAAATAACCGATGCACAGCCAAGTGTTTCAACGGCTGGAAGCTTTCTAACAATCGCATTTTTCTTAATCATTTTTTGAACACCGAGAGATAATGCCACTGTTACAATCGCTGGGAGCCCTTCTGGAATGGCAGCTACTGCTAGCGAAACACCTGCTAAAAACATCTCATAGATGTCGTGCCCTCTTAAAACACCCACGGCTACCACAAGAACTGTTAACAACAATGCTACCGTTATTAAGATTTTTCCGAGTTGCTCTAAGCGGCGCTGTAATGGCGTATCTTGTGTTTCGGCATTTTGGAGTAAATCAGCAATTTGACCCATAGCTGTTTTCATTCCTGTTGCAATAACGACTCCAACCCCGCTTCCCCTCGTGATCATCGTACCCATAAAGGCAATATTCTCCATATCACCTATTCCTGGGTTAGGATTGGATAGGGACTCAATCTGCTTGGAAACAGGAACAGATTCACCTGTAAGGGCCGATTCCTCAATCTCTAAACTTTTTGACTCAATTACCCTAACATCGGCACCGATACGGTCACCGCTTCCAAACTTCACTATATCACCAATGACAATTTCTTTTGAAGGGATTTTGGTCCACTGTCCGTCTCGAAGAACGGAAACTTGTGGTGCAGATAATTCTTTTAAAGCCTGTAGCGATTTTTCTGCTCTTCTTTCTTGAAAAAAGCCAAGAAATCCGTTAATAATGACGATGGCGATTATCGCGATGGCATCAATGTATTCGCCTAGCAATCCCGATATCAGTGTAGCTGCGAGAAGCACTAAGACCATAAAATCCTTAAATTGACTAAAAAATAAGAGTAAAACTGATTGCTTTTCTCCTTCATCCAATTCATTTAGTCCGTGCAGTTTCATCCGTTTTTTTACTTCTTCATGTGTCAATCCAGAAGAAAAGTCGGTTTCTAAGGCCTTTTCTACTTGTTCTATCTTCATTTCATGAAATTTCATCCGACCATCTCACTTCCCCCTTTAAATACCAATAAATACATGCTCTAAAGAAAGCTTATTCAGGGTCGTCCCAAAAAATGCTATGATATAGTGAAAGATAAAATAGATAATAGGTTAATTATAAGACAGTCTTTTTATAGTAAGCTATAATGAATTCATATGATTGTAGTAAAGGATGTTTTCCATGTCATTTGATGGTTTATTTACAAAAGCAATGGTGGGTGAGCTAGTCCGTTCGCTAAAGGGCGGAAGGATTAATAAAGTTCATCAGCCCTATAAAAATGAAGTGATTCTCACCATTCGCGCCAATGGTGTTAATCAAAAGCTGCTATTATCAGCACACCCAAGCTATGCAAGGGTCCAATTCACTGAAGAAGCCTATGATAATCCAAGTGAGCCGCCAATGTTCTGTATGCTGCTTAGGAAACATATTGAGGGTTACATTTTAGAGGATTTATATCAAAAAGAAACGGACCGAATAATTGTATTAGAAATTAAGGGCAGGAATGAGATTGGTGATATCAGCTATAAGCAATTAATTATTGAAATAATGGGGAGACATAGCAATATTGTTCTGATTGATAAATCGCGGAATATCATTCTTGACAGCATCAAACATGTCTCGTTTGCACTCAACAGCCATAGGGCCATTTTGCCAGGCCAGCCTTATGTTTCTCCACCTGAACAACATAAGCAAAATCCATTTCAGTGTGAAAAAGATGATCTACTAAGGAAACTTGATTTTAATGCGGGAAAAATGGACCGCCAATTAGTTGAGCAATTCGCAGGAATATCGCCTCTTTTTGCCAAGGAAGTAATGTTCCAAAGCGGTCTTGCCAATCGAACAACTGTACCGGAAACGTTCATTAATATGATAAAAAGGGTGGAAACAGGGGAGATTCTCCCTTCGATAATGACAGCAGGCGGTAAAGATTCCTTTTATTTATTCCCTCTTGAGCATTTAAAAGGAGAAGTTAAAACCTTTTCTACTCTAAGTGAAATGCTTGACCGTTTTTATTTTGGCAAAGCTGAAAGAGATCGGGTAAAGCAGCAAGGAAATGATATCGAACGATTTATTCATAATGAAAAAGAAAAGAATGAAAAGAAAATAGACAAACTGAAAGCAACATTAAAAGAAGCAGAGCGTGCTGAACAATTTCAACGCTTTGGGGAGCTATTAACAGCTAATTTATATGCTGCCAGCAAAGGGATGCGTGAAATTGAAGTTCTTAATTATTATGATGAATCTGGTGGGACGATTACAATTCCTCTTGATCCACGGAAGACACCTTCTGAAAATGCCCAGAGGTATTTTTCTAAATACCAAAAGGCCAAAAATGCGGTCGAGGTTGTTGTAGAGCAAATTGATAAAGCAAATGTGGAAGTAACCTACTTTGATAATTTATTGCAGCAGATACAAGCAGCTTCTCCTAAGGATATCCAAGAGATTCGTGAAGAACTGGTAGAGGGCGGCTATATTCGCGAACGGCAAAAGAAGAAACTGAAGAAGGCACAGAATAGTAAGCCAATTTTAGATCATTTTGTATCTACCGATGGGACGGATATTATCGTTGGGAAAAATAATAAACAAAATGACTATTTAACAAATAAATTGGCAGCAAGGGATGAAATTTGGCTCCATACGAAGGACATCCCTGGCTCTCATGTGGTGATTCGCAGCAAAGAACCATCTAATGAAACAATTCGTGAAGCGGCCGTTTTAGCCTCTTACTTCAGTAAAGCACGTAATTCCAGCTCAGTCCCTGTTGATTATACCAGGGTCCGGTTTGTTAAAAAGCCAAGCGGCGCCAAGCCGGGGTTTGTTATTTATGATAATCAACAGACGTTATTTGTCACGCCGGATGAAGAATTGGTACTTAAATTGAAGAAATAGAAAGGAAAGAGGGCATCCGCAAGGTCTCGGATGCCCTCTTTTTCTATTTATCAGCGGATTTTACCTGTTTATCAGCGAAACCACATGATTTATCAGCGTTAATTTCATTTTATCAGCGAATCTGCGTTTCCACGAAGTGGCTGCTCCATTCAGAAGGGTCTTTACTCCATAAAAGGAGACTTTTCTGATCCTCTTCAGTAACTATACCCTTAGAAATTGCTACTTCTATTAATGTTTCAAAATCAGTCAGTGATTTACTTTTAATCTCGTTTTCCTGAAGCAGTTCTTTTCCCTTTTCAAGGCCATATGTAAAAATGGAAACCACACCAAGCACGTCACAGCCAGCTTCCCTTAATGCTTGAACAGCCGTAATCACACTGCCTCCAGTAGAAATCAAATCTTCGACTACGACTACCTTTTGGCCTGCCTCAGCTTTTCCTTCAATCTGATTCCCTTTACCGTGTCCTTTTGCTTTCGAACGAACGTAGCACATAGGAAGCTCCATTAGGTCGCTGACCCATGCGGCATGAGGGATACCTGCCGTGGCAGTTCCTGCAATGACCTCCGTTCCAGGGAAATTTTCTTGAATCAGCTGCTGCAGCCCAGCAGCAATTGCTTTTCTTACCTCAGGGTATGAAAGAGTTAGGCGATTATCACAATAGATTGGGGAACGAAGTCCTGATGCCCATGTAAACGGATCCTCGGGCTTCAAGGCAACCGCGTTGATTTCTAGTAATTTTTCTGCAATTAATTTTTTCATTGTTTTACTCCCTTCCATGCTTCCATCCATTGTTGATAACTTGTTAGCGGGTCTTGTGAACGGGTAATCGAGCGGCCTACGACAATTGCACTTACCCCCATTGTCCGTGCTGATTCAGGAGTTGTGACCCGTTTTTGGTCTCCTACCTGATCAGATGCCATCCTAATACCGGGGCATACCGTCAGAAATGATTGTCCGGCCTTTTCTTTTATCAAAGCTGCTTCCCATGCAGAGCAAACAACTCCATCTAAGCCTGCTTGTTTTGTAATAGAGGCATAATGAAGCACCGATTCCTTTAAGGAGACCGGTATAAGTTGTTCTTTTTGCATTTGTTCCTCAGACGTACTTGTTAATTGCGTTACTGCGATACAGTTAGGTCGTTTCCGTCCTGCAGGGGTACCTGCTTCAAGACCTTCCAGTGCCGCTTGCATCATATCAATTCCACCGGCAGCATGAACATTAACTAAATCACACTCTAAGCGGGCAAGACCCTTCATTGCACTTTTCACTGTGTTTGGAATGTCATGCAGCTTTAAATCCAGGAAAATACGGTGACCTTGTTCTTTTAGCTGATGAATAATCGCGGGGCCTTCCTGGTAGAACAATTCCATCCCTACTTTTACAAAAAGCTCTTTGCCAGCAAACGGCTTAAGAAATTGATTAACTTCGTTTATGCCGGGAAAATCAAGCGCGATGATAAGCGAGTTGTCCATGTTCCTTCCAGCTCCTTCCTGTACATTCACTGATGTGTTCAAATCCTAATTTTTCAAGCAGTTCAGGCAGTTCCTCAATGATAGTCGGACAGACAAACGGGTCAACGAAATTGGCAGTTCCGACTGCAACAGCACTCGCCCCTGCATAAAAATACTCGATCACGTCTTGAGCCGTCTCAACACCGCCCATTCCGATAATTGGAATTTCAACCGCCTGGCTGACTTCGTAAATCATCCGAATCGCCACTGGCTTTATTGCTGGGCCAGACAATCCACCGGTTCGATTGGCAAGAATCGGTTTGCCTGTTTTTAAATCAAGTCTCATCCCAATAAGGGTATTAATCATGGTCAACCCATCCGCACCACCGGCTTCTACGGCCTTGGCCATTTCTACAATGTTAGTAACATTGGGCGACAGCTTCACATATACAGGTACCTCTGATACCTCTTTAACCTTACGGGTTAATTGTTTCGCTGTTTCCGGAATGGTTCCAAAAGCAATCCCGCCTGTTTTTACGTTAGGGCAGGAGATATTCAGTTCAAGTGCATGAACATTTGGGGCCTTAGAAATTTGACGGGCTACCTCCACGTAATCCTCTTCAAGCGAGCCGGCCACATTTGCAATAATTGGTACATCGTACTGAGATAAAAAAGGAAGCTCTTCGCCAAGGACCTTTTCTAGTCCAGGATTTTGCAGGCCAATCGCATTTAACATGCCTGCAGAGGTTTCTGCGACACGTGGTGTTGCATTTCCGAACCTTGGTTCTACTGTTGTAGCTTTAATCATAATCGCGCCAAGTACACTCAGATCATAGAACTGACTGTATTCTCTGCCGAACCCAAAGCAGCCGGATGCAGGCATGATTGGGTTTTTTAAGTTTAAGCCTGGTAATTCAATGTTTAATCGACTCATATCAATACCTCCCCGGCTCGAAATACAGGACCATCACTGCAGACCTTTTTATAAGAAACTCCTGTTGGATCATCCTTCTTTTTACATACACAAGCAAAGCAGGCACCGATGCCGCAGCCCATCCGCTCTTCAAGCGATAAGAATACTTTTTTATCTTGATAATTCTGCTCAATTGCTCTTAACATCGGAGTTGGTCCGCATGTATAGATACAATCAAATTGCAATTCTTTCATCACATCCGTCACAAAGCCCTTTCTACCAAAAGAACCATCAACAGTCGCTACATAGGTTTCCCCATTTTTCAAAAACTCCTCTTCGTAAAAGACAGCTGATGCAGTCTGAAAGCCAAGCACATGGATGACTTTAACACCTTTTGCGACTAACTGATTTGATAATTCATATAATGGAGGAACGCCAATTCCGCCGCCGACAAGTAAGGCAGTATCTCCTGTGCTGACTTCCTCAACAGGAAAACCATTACCTAATGGACCAAGGATGTCGACATTCATCCCTGGTCGTAATTCTGACAGCATGGAGGTTCCTTTCCCTTCCTTGCGGTAAATCATTGTCAAACTATTTTGTTCGATGTCAAATGAAGATATACTAATCGGTCTGCGCAACAATGGATCTAGACCATTTGAAACTTTAAGGTGCACAAACTGCCCGGGAGCATTTATCTGGCTGACCAAATCTCCATGAATAGTGAGCTCAAAGATATCTGAAGCAATTTCTTTTTGGCTGAGTACTTTGCATAACTCTTTTTGGATCATGCAAACACGGCCTCCTTTTTCATCGCTGTCATTGGTTCTGCTGAAAAGTTCATTGATTCAATTACTTTTAAGATCGCATCAGCCGTGTCTAGTGAAGTTAAGCATGGGACTCCATTTTCAACAGCTTCCCGGCGAATTCTAAACCCGTCACGTTCAGGCTGTTTCCCTTTTGTTAATGTATTGATAATGAACTGTGCCTCACCATGATGAATGACATCTAATAAAGTTTTTCCTTCTGAACCAATTTTGCCGACAACCTTCACTCTTAGGCCTGCTTCTTCTAATATAGCCGCTGTTCCGCTTGTTGCCATTAAACGATAGCCGTTTGCAGAGAAACGTTTCGCAAGTTTTAAGGCTTCCTGCTTATCCTTATCTGCTACCGTAAACAATACGGTACCGAACTGCTGAATTTTCATACCTGAAGCAACTAAGCCTTTGTATAGGGCTTTTTCGAGTGTAACATCCTTACCCATTACTTCTCCTGTCGACTTCATTTCAGGTCCGAGCGTAATATCGACACTCTTCAATTTAGCAAAGGAGAAAACCGGAACTTTAACGTATACTCCTTCTTTCTCAGTAACTAGTCCTGGGATGAAGCCTTGGTCGAGAATCGATACCCCAAGGATCGCTTTCGTTGCGATTTTTGCCATTGGGATATTCGTAATTTTACTTAAGAATGGAACGGTACGGCTTGATCTTGGGTTTACCTCTAGTACATAAACATGATCTCCCGCGAGCACATATTGAATGTTTAGTAGTCCAATAATATTTAGGCCCTTCGCTAATTTCTCGGTGTACTCAACAAGTGTTTGTTTTACTTTTTCACTAAGAGTTTGCGGAGGATAAACTGCAATTGAGTCACCTGAATGAACCCCTGCTCGTTCGATATGTTCCATAATACCCGGGATTAAAACATTAGTGCCGTCACAAATAGCATCAACTTCAATTTCTTTTCCTGTTAAGTAACGGTCAATCAAGACTGGATGCTCTGGATTCACTTTTACAGCGTTTTTCATATAGTGAAGAAGTTCTTCTTCATGGTAGACAATTTCCATAGCTCTTCCACCAAGCACATAAGAAGGACGGACAAGGACTGGATAACCTATTTCTTCGGCGATAACAAGAGCTTGTTCCACTGACATGGCTGTTTTCCCTAATGGCTGTGGAATGTTTAACTTTTCTAGCGCCTGTTCAAATTTATCACGATTTTCAGCACGGTCTAGGTCTTCTAAGCTTGTTCCGAGAATTTTCACGCCGTTTTCTTCAAGTTTTGCAGCCAAGTTGATCGCAGTTTGTCCGCCAAACTGAACGACTACCCCCATTGGTTTCTCTAAATTAATAATACTCATAACATCTTCGATCGTCAGTGGTTCGAAGTAAAGCTTGTCGGAAATACTGAAGTCGGTAGATACTGTTTCAGGATTGTTGTTAATGATAATCGCTTCATAGCCTGCTTCTTTAATGGCTTTTACAGAGTGTACGGTCGCATAATCAAATTCAATTCCCTGGCCGATTCGAATTGGGCCAGACCCTAGTACAATGACACTATTTTTCTCTGTCACAATTGACTCGTTTTCGTCTTCATATGTGCCATAGTAGTATGGTGTTGCCGATTCAAATTCGGCTGCACAAGTATCAACCATTTTATAAACTGGGATAATACCGAGATTTTTTCTTGTATTATAAATTTCTTTTTCGGATGTATTCCAAAGCTGGGCGATTTTTTTATCAGTAAAGCCTTTTTGTTTTGCCTCTAGCAGGATTTCAGTATCAAAAGGGTGGGCTGCAAGAATTGATTCCAGTTCAATAATACCTTCCATCTTCTTTAAGAAGAATAAGTCTATTTTGCTCCATTGATGAATTGTCTCTATGGTTAATCCACGTTTTAACCCTTCTGCGATGTAAAAGAGGCGTTCGTCCCCTGCTTTGCGAATCCGTTTTTCGAGTAATTCATCATCGATTTCTGCAGCGTCGTTTAATTCGAAATGATAAACCCCTGCCTCAAGTGATCGGATCGCTTTCAATAAGGATTCTTCAAATGTACGGCCAATCGCCATAATCTCTCCCGTTGCTTTCATTTGCGTTCCAAGTGAACGGTTACCCGATTCAAACTTGTCAAACGGCCATCTCGGGATTTTGGTTACGATATAATCTAGCGCCGGTTCAAAGCTTGCATACGTTTTTCCTGTAACAGGGTTTAACATTTCATCAAGTGTTAAACCGACTGCAATCTTAGCAGCAAGCTTAGCAATTGGATAACCGGTTGCTTTGGACGCTAGTGCTGAAGAACGGCTAACACGTGGATTTACTTCAATAATATAGTAATTAAAGCTATCTGGATCTAGAGCAAGCTGAACATTACAGCCACCTTCAATTCCTAAGGCACGGATTATCTTTAACGAAACATTTCGAAGCAGCTGGTATTCACGATCGCTTAATGTCTGACTTGGAGCAACGACGATGGAATCTCCGGTATGGACCCCGACCGGATCGATGTTTTCCATATTACAAACAACAATCGCATTGTCATTTCTATCTCGCATTACTTCGTATTCAATTTCCTTGAAGCCAGCGATACTTTTTTCTAGCAGACATTGATTCACTGGGCTGTGCTTTAATCCGCTTGTGACAATTTCCTCTAGTTCCTCGTCGTTATGACAGATACCGCCTCCTGTTCCTCCTAATGTAAACGCTGGTCGAACAATCACAGGGAAACCAATTTTTTCAACGAATGCTTTTGCTTCAGCTAATTCATGGATTATTTCGCTATCGGGTACTGGTTCGTTTAATTCATTCATAAGGCTGCGGAAAAGGTCGCGGTCCTCTGCTTGGTTAATCGCTGAAAGTTTCGTACCAAGAATTTCTACTTCGCATTCAGCTAAAACGCCTGATTTTGTTAGTTCGACAGCCAGGTTAAGACCGGTTTGTCCGCCAAGAGTCGCGAGAAGCGCATCTGGACGTTCTTTGCGAATGATTCTGCTGACGAATTCTACAGTCAAGGGCTCGATATAAACGGCATCTGCCATCTCTGTATCTGTCATGATGGTGGCAGGATTGGAGTTAACTAGAATAACACGGTAGCCTTCTTCTTTAAGAGCGATACATGCTTGGGCACCGGCATAGTCAAATTCTGCAGCCTGCCCGATGACAATTGGTCCTGAACCGATTACTAAAATGGAGTTGATATCTGTACGTTTAGGCATTTGCTGTAACCTCCTGTTTGTTCTTTTCCATCAAGTCAATAAATTGATTAAATAGGCCGTTTGCATCTTCTGGTCCTGGGGATGCTTCGGGATGGTATTGAACTGTAAATGCTGGATAATCTAGATGTTTTAATCCTTCGACTGTTCCGTCATTTACTGCGATGTGAGTAATTTCTAATCTTGTATTCTTAATAGAGTCTTCTTCTACTGTATAGCCGTGATTTTGCGAGGTAATCGCTATTTTTCCTGTTGATAGGTCTTTGACAGGATGGTTTGAACCGCGATGACCGAATTTCATTTTTTCCGTATTAGCGCCGCACGCTAGTGCAAACAACTGATGGCCTAAGCAAATTCCGAATAATGGTACTCTGCCTAATACTCCTTTTAACATATCAATCGCTTCTGGTACATCCTTTGGATCCCCAGGTCCATTTGAAAGCATGATTCCGTCTGGACGCAACTGAAGGATTTCATCTGCAGTTGTGTGATATGGGACGACCACAA
The DNA here is from genome assembly GCF_019219025.1 of Bacillus sp. sid0103. The sequence goes on from NZ_JAHUWN010000001.1 coordinate 172,280, forward strand.
TATCACAATCCCGCTGGTTGAGTTCTCGCAGGATTCCGTGCTTCATTCCAAAATCAACGAGGACTACTCTTTTGCCGCGTCCTGGACTTGGATAGGCATTTTTAGTGGAAACTTGTTTTACTTGATTTGTTGGAAGCGGTGCTTTACGTAATTGGGCTAAAACCTCATTCGCATCCTTTTCAATGCTGCAGATAGCCCCTTTCAATGTTCCGTATTGACGGATAATCCGAGTCAATTTACGTGTATCGATCCCTGCAATTCCTGGGATTTTTTTCATATCAAAATATTCGTCTAAAGTGTATTCGTTTCTCCAGTTAGAAGGGAAGTCCGCTGCTTCCTTTACAATCAATCCCTTTATTGCAGGATTGATTGATTCGAAATCATCTCGGTTGATTCCGTAATTCCCGATCAATGGATAGGTAAGGGTTACAATTTGTCCGCAGTAGGATGGGTCAGAAATGATTTCCTGGTAACCGGTCATCCCTGTATTAAAAACGACTTCACCAATTGTTTCCGTATCACTGCCAAAGCCTTTACCGATAAAAATGGTTCCATCTTCTAAAATTAGCTGTTTTTTCATGCTAATACACATCCTTTTTCCCAAGCAATTTCTCCTCTAGCGATTGTCATCTCAGGCCATCCCTTACATTTCCAACCGCCAAATGGTGTATTTTTTCCTTTTGATAAGAATTCTTCTGTGTTAATTGCACGTTCTTCCTCTAAGTTCAACAGTACTAAGTCTGCCGGTGCCCCCACTTCGATTTTCCCGTATGGCAGCGAAAATGCTTCGGCTGGTTTGACTGTTAAATACTCAATTAATTGTTCGAGTGTGATGATATTCTTTAAAACGAAGTGTGTATATAGTAACGGGAACGCTGTTTCCAGCCCAACAATACCGAACGGTGCAAGCATCATTCCCTCAAGTTTCTCATCTGCCGTGTGTGGTGCATGATCGGTTGCAATGAAATCAATTGTGCCGTCTAGAAGTCCTTCTATTAAAGCTTTACGGTCTTCTTCATCACGAAGCGGCGGATTCATTTTGAAGTTTGCATCAAGACCTGGAATATCATCTTGTGATAACAATAAGTGGTGTGGAGTAACCTCTGCCGTTACCTTGATACCTGCTTTTTTGGCCTCTCTAACCACCCGAACAGATTCCTTTGTGCTGATATGGCAGACATGATAATGACAGTCTGCAGCTTCCGCTAACAGGACATCTCTGGCAATTTGAACGGATTCACAGACTGATGGGATCCCATTCAATCCATGTTCCTTCGCAAATGATCCATCATGGACGGAGCCATTATTGATTAACGTGTTTTCTTCACAGTGAGCGACAATCGCCATATCAAGTGCGGCTGCTTTACGCATCGCTTCAAGCATCATCGCAGCTGACTGCACGCCGACCCCGTCATCCGAAAAGGCAAATGCACCCAGAGCTTTCAGTCCTTCAAAATCTGTTAACTCTTGACCTAACTGGCGGATTGTAATCGAAGCATATGGCAGAACCCTAACCTTCGCCGTATCCTTTATCCGCTTTTGTAAGTCCTCCATATTGTTAATGGTGTCAGGCACCGGTCTTGTGTTTGGCATGTTGGCAATGGTGGTAAATCCGCCTCTTGCTGCTGCTGCTGTTCCGGTTGCAATGGTTTCCTTTTTTTCTCCGCCTGGTTCACGAAGGTGTACATGCAGGTCGATAAATCCTGGTGCCACTAATTTTCCTTGTGCGTCTATTGTGCGATCGACGTCCGCATTAATTTGAGTATCGATTTTGGTAATAATCCCATCTTTTATTAATATATCGGCTTGTTTCGTTTCACCGTTAGATGCTGTGTAGCATGCGTTCTGAATAAGTAGTTTCATATTGATTTCCTCCTTCAAGACTTTCAATTGATCTTTTGATTGCCGCCATTCTGACGTATACACCATTTTCCATTTGCTTGAATATCCTTGATCGCTTGCACTCGACAAGACTATCAGCTATTTCTACATTTCTATTAACAGGTGCAGGATGCATGATAATACTGTCCTGCTTCATCATCTTTTCTCTTTCTAGTGTAAGACCATATTGTTTGTGATATTCATTTGCCGTAAAGCTGCTTTTTTGTTGATGCCGTTCATGCTGTACTCGAAGTAACATGACTACATCGGCTTCTTGGATCGCCAAATCAATTGGCCTATACCTTGATATATCTGTACTCCTAGTATCGAACCACTCTTTTGGTCCCGAAAAAATCACTTCTGCTCCCAGCCTTGTTAGAACATCTGCATTGGAACGTGCTACCCGGCTATGACGAATGTCGCCGATAATGGCAATTTTTAAGCCTGTGAATTGTCCAAACTCTTGCTGGATTGTCAATAGATCAAGAAGTGATTGCGTCGGATGATGTCCGCATCCATCCCCTCCATTTATGATTGGAATGTTTACCTTACCGACCAATTCATCAAAATAGCGATCTTGTTCGTGACGAATGACAATGGAGTTGACACCTATTGATTCTAATGTTTTTACCGTATCGTAAAGTGTTTCGCCTTTTTGGACACTTGAAGTAAGTACTTCAAAAGGGATTACTTCTAATCCTAATCTCCTTTGGGCCACTTCAAAGCTGCTCTTTGTTCTTGTGCTCGGTTCAAAAAATAGATTGGCAGTAAACATTTGCCTATCCGGAGACCATTTCATTCCGTTTTTAAAGTTATGAGCATCTGTTAAGATTTGATTAATCTCATTCACCTTTAATTCGTTCGTGGTTAGTAAATGACTTAACATCAATCATCCCGCCTCTCTCATTTTGAATAAAAAACACCCTGACCGTAAAGTTCAGGGTGTAGGTATGACAACATAATCCATGAGTCAAAATCATGGTATTAAGCATACACCCTTTTAAACCTCTCTGGATTTATTTAAAGAGTTGAAACTAAATTATGCAGTTTTCCGCTTATCTGAGGATTCAATCTCCTCAAGCATATTTTCATTCGCTGGTTCTCTTCCAGAAAGAATAAGGTTTAACAAGACCCCGCAAATTGCTGCTAGTGCCATCCCTTGAATTTGTAGTGATTCTGATACCTTTATGACAGCTCCACCGATGCCAACCACCAAGATGACAGATGAAATGACAAGGTTACGTTTGTTACCAAAATCAATTTTGCTATCCACTAGCATACGTAAACCAGAGGAAGCGATAATTCCGAAAAGAAGGATCGAAACTCCACCCATAACCGGAGTTGGAATGGTTCCGATTAAGGCCGTTATTTTTCCAATAAACCCAAAGATGATAGCGAAGACAGCTGCACCAGCAATGACATACACACTATAAATTCGAGTAATCGCAAGGACACCGATGTTTTCCCCATAAGTTGTTTTTGGCGGGCCTCCGATCAAAGCGGAAATCATTGTTGCTGTTCCATCCCCAAGGATTGAGCGGTGTAAGCCTGGTTCTTTTATATAATCTCGGCCGACTACCTTACTTAGCACCAACTGGTGTCCGATGTGCTCTGATAGTGTTACAATTGCAACTGGTACCATTAACAGCACTAAATCCCATGTAAATTTTACTTTATAGCTTACAAACGGAATGATGAATTCCGGCATTTCAAACCACTTAGCATCTAAAACTGGTTTAAAATCAACGACCCCTACCGCTAATGCGTAGATATAACCGACAATAATCCCTGCTAAGATAGGTATCATACTTAACATTTTTTTAGCGTAAATCGAAAAGATAATCGTAGCTATTAACGTTACAAGGGCTACAGAGAAATGAAGTATGCTGTATTTTCCACTCGCAGGATTATTCATCGCCATATTCACGGCAGTTCCTGAAAGGGCTAATCCGATAACAATAATAACTGGTCCGACAACAATTGGCGGGAGAAGATTCATAATCCAGCGATGACCTGCCTTGCTGATGATTAGTGCAACAAGTCCGTATACAAGTCCTGCGAGGAAAGTACCCACCATTGCGCCACCAGGTCCCCCCGCTGCTTTAGCGGCAATCACAGGTGCGATAAAAGCAAAGGATGAGCCTAAATAGGCTGGAACTTGGAATTTAGTTATTAAAAGAAACGCTAATGTTCCAAGTCCACTTGATATAAGTGCAATCGCCGGGCTTAATCCAACAAGGTAAGGTACCAAAATTGTGGCTCCAAACATGGCGAATAAGTGCTGCAAGCTTAATGTTATCCATTGAAAGGGTTTAGGAATCTCTTTTACGTCTAGGATAGGTTTATTGTTCACTGTGAATTCCCCCATTTTTCTATATTGCTTTTCTTTAGTATCTTATTTTTTTCATAAAAAAACCTCTTTGTCCGTAAGGGTACAAAGAGGGTATGGACATGCCTAAATAGATATTCTTTCGGCATATTCCCCTTTGTCAGCCTCACAGGACTACTTTTAAAAGGGTTGCTATTTATTTTTCAAAAATACTTACTTGATCCAACTGATCCACTTCAGCTAGTTCAACGACTATTTTTTCTTCACTTGAAGTTGGAATATTTTTTCCTACGTAGTCTGCTCTGACAGGAAGTTCCCGGTGCCCTCTGTCTACTAAGACCGCAAGTTGAATGACTGCAGGTCTACCTAAATCCATTAAAGCATCGAGTCCGGCTCTTACCGTTCTACCTGTATATAACACATCATCAACTAAGATCACTTTTTTATTATTTATTCCCACAGGGATATCCGAACCTTTTACAAGTGGTTCTTGATTCTCGGTTTTCTTGGTTAAATCGTCACGATAGAGGGTAATATCCAACTCACCTACTGCTATTGATTTCCCTTCGATCTCTTTAACTTTTGCGGCAAGTCTTTCTGCAAGAAAAATGCCTCTCGTCCGGATACCAACAAGGACACAGTCATCGATCCCTTTGTTTTTCTCAATAATTTGGTGGGCGATTCTTGTCAGTGCCCTTCCAATTGCCTGCTCATCAAGGACAACAGCTTTTTGGTTCATATTACACCTTCTTCTTTTGTATAAATAAAAAACCTCTCACCCAATGTTTGGCGAGAGGTTAACTAGTCAATTAACAGATAAGAGCATAATTTGCCCATTATCATAACCGTTTCCTTCTCAGCCTCACGGGACTGTTTTAAAGGCTTATTCAACTAAAATTATCTTACTGTAAATAACCGGCCATGTCAACGATTATTTCGAAGCTGGGTAAGTACTGCCTCGATATCTTCTGGAAGTGGCGCTTCAAATTCCAAGTATTCGTTTGTTCTTGGATGGTTAAATCCAAGCACACCCGCATGTAATGCTTGTCCGTCAATATCCAGTGTTTTTTTCGGTCCATATTTTGGATCTCCTGCTAGCGGGTAGCCAATGTATTTCATATGAACACGAATTTGATGTGTTCTGCCTGTTTCTAATTGACATTCAACAAAGGTAAAATCCTTAAAACGTTCAATAACATGAAAATGAGTAACAGCGTGTTTTCCATGGTCAACGACGGTCATGCTTTGCCGGTCTTTTGTATCCCGGCCTAGTGGAGCATCAACTGTTCCAAAGTCATGAGGAATGACACCATGGACAATTGCTTTATATTTGCGAGTAACTGTTTTAGCAACTAACTGATTAACCAGACTCTCATGAGCCAAATCATTTTTAGCCACCATTAAAAGTCCGGACGTATCCTTATCAATCCGATGAACAATCCCAGGTCTTAACACACCATTGATCCCTGATAAATCCTTACAGTGGAACATTAATCCATTGACAAGTGTCCCCGACATATGGCCAGGTGCAGGATGAACGACCATCCCGCTTGGTTTATTTACAACCAAAACATCACTGTCTTCATAGTAAATGTCTAAATTGAGGTCTTCTGGGACCACATCCAATTCTTCAGGATCTGGAATTGTAATTTCGATTTGATCGTTCAAATTACATTTATAATTCGTTTTAATCCGTTGTCCGTTCACAGTTATATTGCCTTCTTTAATCCATTGCTGTACCTGTGTTCTTGACCATTCTTCATCAAGGCTGGAGATCACTTTATCGATCCGATCCCCTTTTTGCTCCTCAAGAATGGTGTGTTCCATTTTCTCCATATGATTTCTCCTTTGTCTCTCTCTCTTCTAGCAGCATTTGAATCATTAACAGGATGACACCGATCACTAAAGCTGAATCGGCGATATTAAAGACAGGGAAATTATAGCCAAAAACATACGTATGAATGAAATCAACCACTTCCTTGCGAATAACACGGTCAATAAAGTTTCCGATGGCGCCTCCAAGCATAAATGCTAAGGATACCCCAAGCATCCTTTTACCTTTAACAGCTTTGTACAGATAAAACATTATTGCGGCGATAACAATAATCGTAATTACATAAAAGAGCCACATTTGTCCTTGTAAGATTCCCCATGCAGCTCCACGATTGCGATGTGAAGTAATATAGAAAATATTATCAATGACCGGAATACTTTCTCCCAAATACATGTTGCTTACAATTAGCCATTTCGTAATTTGATCTAATAAAATAACAAAAAGAGCGATTAAGTAATAAAACACTAAGAAATACCTCCACATCAACCTAGACTAATTAAGATCTAGACGCTTTCGCTTATCATACTTCTTAAGCATTTTAGCATACTTTATCGCTAAACGAAAATGGAACATGCCGAAAAAGATTAGTAAATCGGTTTTTTGTAATAATTCATTAAATATTCCGAATCTTTAACAGTCTTTAGGGTAGGAATCATGTTTAATAATTCGTTAGGTAGTAATTCACCTGAAATCTCACATTGTCCAAAATTCCCATTATTTAGCTTTTGAATAGCTGTATTAACATCTGATAGTTCTTCTTCTAAAATTGCAGTAAACCAAGTTGGCTTCTGTTTGTTCTTTAAGGAAATTTCAATTTCATCTTTCGTATGACGGAGTTCCAAAAACAGCTGTTCCTGCGTTGCATTCATAGTTGTTACCTCCGTGTTTCATTTGTCTTATTATTTCCGCCGACCATCAACTGACACGGAAAAACATTTGACAACAACTACAACAATTAACGGAGAAGGAAAAAATTAAAAGCCCTATGCCATTGCATAGGGCTTCGATTATTAATTATGGGTATAGTTAGCCTTCACTACCTCCGCACAACGTGGGCAAAGTGTTGGGTGTTCTGGATCTTGACCTACTTCTGGTGTAACAATCCAGCAACGCTCACATGTTTCTCCCTCAGCTTTCGTTACTACGATGGCTGCAGTTTCTAACTTAACTGCATTTTCAGGTGCTTCCTCGTAGGTTCCTGCCACTTCAAAGCCAGAAATAATGAAGAGTTGTTTCATATTTTCTTCAATCGAATCTAATAACGTTCTTGACTTTTCATTAACATAAAGCGTTACTTTGGCTGTTAACGACTTTCCAATCACTTTTTGATTACGTGCTTCCTCAAGTGCCTTTAATACATCATCTCGAAGATTCATGAATTTAGTCCACTTTTCCTCTAAGGCTTTGGCATTCTCTAGTTCTTGATACTCAGGGAAGTCTGTTAACTGAACACTTTCTTCTGATACTGATGGGATGAAGTTCCACACTTCATCTGCAGTGTGTGAAAGGATTGGCGAAACCAACTTAGTTAACGCAAGAAGCGATTCATACAACACAGTCTGGATTGCACGGCGCTCATGATTATCCGCTGCCTCAATATATAGGACATCTTTTGCAAAATCCAAATAGAATGAACTTAAATCAAGCGTACAGAAATTATTAATAGCATGATAAATGCCAGCAAATTCATAATTCTCATAGGCATTACGAACATTTTTTATCAATTTATTTAACTTTACAAGCATGAATTGATCGACTTCTCGAAGATCTTCATAAGCCACTTTATCTGCTGGAGTAAAGTCAGCTAAATTCCCTAACAAGAAACGGAAGGTGTTGCGAATTTTCCTGTAAACTTCAGCAACCTGCTTCAAAATAGCATCTGATACACGTACATCTGCTTGATAATCAACAGAGGCTACCCAGAGACGTAAAATATCGGCACCTAATTGATTCATTACTTTTGCAGGAACCACTACATTTCCAATTGATTTACTCATTTTTCTGCCTTCTCCGTCAAGAGCAAAGCCGTGGCTTAATACTCCTTTGTATGGAGCCTCACCTGTAACGGCCACAGCAGTGGATAAAGATGAGTTAAACCAGCCGCGATACTGGTCAGAGCCTTCAAGATAAAGGTCGGCAGGTCGGACTAAATCATCTCTTTCAAGGAGAACAGCTTGATGGGAAGAACCTGAATCAAACCATACATCCATGATGTCTGTTTCCTTTGTAAAAATACCGTTCGGACTTCCTGGGTGAGTAAATCCTTCAGGAAGTAATTCTTTTGCTTCGCGTTCAAACCAAACGTTTGAACCACATTCGCGGAATAAGTCTGAAACATGATTAATCGTTTCATCTGTAATGATTTCTTGACCATTTTCTGCGTAGAAAACAGGAATTGGTACACCCCATACACGTTGACGAGAAATACACCAGTCTCCTCGGTCACGAACCATGTTAAATAACCGTGTTTCCCCCCAAGCTGGAATCCATTTTGTTTCCTTCACTGCATCTAGTAATTCGTTACGGAAATCTTTAATGGATGCAAACCACTGTGCTGTCGCTCGGAAGATTACCGGTTTCTTTGTTCTCCAGTCGTGTGGATATGAGTGTGTAATAAACGAAAGTTTGAGCAATGCACCAGCTTCTTCTAATGCTTGTGAGATTGGTTTATTTGCCGTATCGTAAAATAATCCTTCAAAACCAGGTGCTTCACTTGTCATTACGCCTTTATCATCGACAGGGCATAGGACATCTAAACCATATTTTTGACCCACATAAAAGTCATCTTCCCCGTGACCAGGTGCTGTATGAACACAGCCTGTTCCGGCATCAGTAGTTACATGTTCCCCTAACATCACCAATGAATCACGGCCATATAGCGGATGTACGGCTAAAATATTATCTAATTCATTTCCTTTTACCTTTTTATCCACCGTTACTTCTTCCCAGCCAATTTCCTTCGAAACAGATTCAAGGAGCGCTTCAGCTACGAGATATTTGTTATTATTGACCGAAACTACTACATATGTTAGATCAGGATGAACAGAAATACCTAAGTTGGCTGGAATGGTCCATGGTGTTGTTGTCCAGATAATAATTTGTGTATCTGTATCCAGGACGCCTTTACCATCCTTCACCTTAAAGCCAACATAAATAGATGCAGACTTTTTGTCCTGGTATTCAATCTCTGCTTCTGCAAGTGCTGATTCACTTGATGGTGACCAATAAACAGGCTTAAGACCCTTATAAATATAACCTTTCTTAGCCATTTCACCAAAGACTTTAATTTGTTGTGCCTCATAAGCCGGATTTAGTGTAATATATGGATTTTCCCAGTCACCACGGACACCAAGACGTTTAAATTGTTCACGTTGATTATCAATCTGTTCGAGCGCGTATTTTGTACAAAGTTGACGGAATTCTGCTACCGTCATTTCTTTGCGCTTCACTCCTTTATTCGTTAACGCTTGTTCAATCGGAAGACCATGTGTATCCCAGCCTGGTACGTATGGGGCATGATAGCCGCTCATTGATTTAAAACGGACAATCATATCTTTTAAAATTTTATTAAGGGCATGCCCCATATGGATATCACCATTAGCATAGGGAGGACCATCATGTAATACAAACATCGGACGTCCTTTGGTCCGTTCCTGAACTTTTTTGTAAATATTCAACTCTTCCCATTTTGCCTGAATCTCAGGCTCTCTTTGTGGAAGATTACCACGCATCGGAAATTCAGTTTGTGGCATCAATAACGTATTTTTATACTCCATTTTTTCTTCCTCCTGTAATCCTCTTCATATAACAGAATAGCCAATAGACAAATAAAAAAACCCTCTCATCCCAAAATAGGGACGAGAAGGTTTTATTCCCGCGGTACCACCCTGATAAATAGTTCGAAACACTCGATCTATCCTCTTTAACATTCGTAACGTGAATAACACGCCTAAGTCTACTATCCTTACTAGAGGGTTTCGACTGCGGAACTCAAGGGTGATTTTCCAATTTTTTAACCTTACCAGGCTTCCACCGCCCCCGGCTCGCTAAAAAAGTCCTCAAAAAATTGTACTGTCCCTATCATCGTCATTGATCATTCTTTATAACTGTTAAGAAATTATATGCTAAAAAAACGCTTTTCGTCAAGCTAATGAATCTTCTTCTTGATGAACTTTTAGTTCTGTTGCGTCAACCTCATATTCTAATAAGTGATCCCAATCATCAGTATTCAGCATATCGAGCTGGGCTTCGATCAACATTTTAAACCGTGTGCGGAAAACTTTTGACTGCTTTTTTAAATCCTCGATTTCAAGAGCAATCTTCCTTGCTTTTGAAAGTGATTCATTAACGATCCGATCAGCATTTTTCTCTGCTTCCTTTATAATCAACTTTGCTTCCTTTTGGGCATTCCGTTTAACATCTTCACCCGCTTCTTGCGCAATGATGATTGATTTATTCAAGGTTTCTTCAATCGTAACAAAGTGGCCAAGACGCTCATTCATATCATTCATGCGTTCTTCTAATTCTTTTTTCTCTCTTAGGACTAATTCATAATCCTTAATCACTTGATCGAGAAACTCGTTTACTTCATCTTCATCATACCCTCTAAAACCTTTATTAAATTCTTTATTATGAATATCCAACGGTGTTAACGGCATTAATGCCACCTCCATACAATCTCAAATTCTATATGTATAAGCAAATATTCGACATCATTCTTCGAAATTCCTTCTTTGCCTGTGTAGTTATTTTTGTTTTCCGACATTTATTCGCCATTTTTCTTTTTTCGTTTTCCCTTCAATGGCGAGAATTTTGGCTCTTCCACTGCCTCTTACAGAAATCATATCACCGACACCGCATTCAAATGATGGGTTTTCGATTAATGTCCAATTTACTTTCACGAGTCTTTGTTGAATAAAAAGCTGTGATTTCTGCCGAGACAGATGATAAATTCCTGAAATAACGGTATCAAGCCGGAGTGAAGATACCGTTAAATCATTTTCAGCCAATATTTCACTGGTAGGCAGCGCATTGTCTATATCCGTTTCCGATAATTTTACCCCTGCCCTGCCAATGGTTTCTACATTACTTAAAATATAGTCACTAATTTCCTCGGCAGCAAAAAATTGGCATCTCCCATTTTTAACTAGGATATCTCCAAATTTCCCACGTTTCACCCCTAAAGACATCAATGTTCCTAAAACCTGTCGATGTTCGATTGTAACGAACTTCGCAGGATAATGGATGTCAAAAAGACTAATTTGAAATTCATTATCATCAATGGATGGCAGATAGTCTGGAAAAATCATGGCTCTTTTTCGTTCAACATCAGGGCTGCCGCCAAAAAGTTTATATTTTACTTCACCATGTTCACCAATTATCATTTTTAGAATATGCTGTTCCCTTGGATCAAGAAAATCTGTTAATTTAGGAGTATAGTGTGTCTCAACATAATTCTTCCAATTTAACACCTGATCAATATATTCTCGTTCTTCTGGACGAAAGTGCTGATAAATGTTCATTTTTAAAAAACACAACCTAGTTCAAATTCTTAAGCAAGCCATCGATATACACTGCCTAGCCCATTGCTAGCAAAGTTTAAAACAAGAAATGCAACAATTGGAGAAATGTCCATCATACCGATAGGTGGAATGATTTTTCTAAATGGTTCTAAGTATGGTTCACAAATTTTCGCGAGAAAATGACCGATGGATGACTCTCTGGCATTCGGGAACCATGACATTAAAATATAAATAATTAATGCCCACGAATAAATTTGAATTAATTGTTGTAGTAAACTAAAAACAAATGACATTTACATTACCACCTTGTCGTTTGATTTTCAAAGTCAGGAATAAGCTCCGATATATTTCCTGACACCTCAACATTATCAGGTGTACATAAAAATATACTGAATCCAATCTTTTGAATGTCTCCACCAATAGCATAAACAGCTCCACTTAGAAAATCGACAATTTGTCTTCCCTGGTCACTATCAATTCGCTGCAAGTTCACTACAACTGCACGGCGATTTTTTAAATGATCAGCAATATCAGTTGATTCAGAATAAGATCGTGGTTCAACTAAAATTACCTTTGATGACTTTGTAGAAACAGTAGCTTTTTGCACACTTTGCAAGCTAACCACGTTTTGGTTTTTTACAACTTGTTGTGGCTGTTGTTGTTGTTTTTGTTTTACAGGTAGTCGTTCTGCTGTTTCTGTAAAATCTTCGTTGCTATCATCATATTCATCATCCAAAAAGAAAAATGTTTTTAATTTCGATTTAATCGTCATTATTTTCTCTCCTAACCATCTTCACCAACAAGCGCTGTGCCTATTCTTACCATTGTAGCCCCTTCTTCAATAGCAATTCCAAAATCATTTGACATCCCCATCGAAAGCTCGGTGCAAGGAGCATAATCCAAATCTAAGGCTTGGACTTGTTTACGAAGTTCTCTTAAATTACGAAAACATTCACGTATTTGCGATTCATTATTTGTAAGTGGAGCCATGGTCATTAAACCTTCCACACAGATATTCTCAAATTTCCGAAGTGATTCAATAAAAGGAACCACTTCCTCATAACTTAAGCCGTGCTTTGATTCCTCCCCAGAAACATTAACTTGTACCAAACATTTCACCTTATGTTCAGCACGTTTATTTATTTCTTCAGCAAGAGACATCCTGTCCAAGGAATGAATATATTCAACGATATTAATAATATTTTTTACCTTTCGCGTTTGAAGTGAACCGATATAATGCCATATAGGCTTGTCCTTAAGTTCTTCCCACTTTCGAAGGAGTCCCTCATCCCGGTTCTCACCTAAATTTATTATTCCTGCTTGTATTGCTTCATTAGCTCTTTCGGTACTGACATATTTCGTAACCGCTATCACCCTTACTTCTTCAGGGTTTCGGTTTACTCGAAGGCAGGCTTCATTAATTTGTTGTTTAATTAACTCATACTTTGCTGCAACCCTCATAAACGTTCCGTATTCTCCTTCCAGCCCATAAAAGTTAACATTCGTCCTGTTTTCCCCTTGTCACGACGGTGGGAAAAAAACTCTTTATCACAACTAGAGCAAAATCTAGTCATCTTGATATTTGATTTCGGCACACCATTCTTCATAAGTATTTGCCTATTTACTTCACGTAAATCTAATGAATACTGGTCATCGTTAATTAAATTATAGGGTAAAATTTCGACATCATCTAGTGTATTTTCAACCAAGTTTATTACACGTTTATCAACAATATAACATTTTTCACAGATAGATGGGCCTATTGTAACTAGAATCTGTTCGGGGTTAATTCCTTCTTTTTTCCAGGCAGTAATCATTTCCCTAGCAATTTGACCAACTGTGCCTTTCCACCCTGCATGGGCAATTCCGATCATTTTTGATTCAGGTGCAATAAAAAAAAGAGGGACACAGTCGGCAAAGCAAAGTGTTAACAAGATGCCCTCCTCATTCGTATAAAAACCATCTGTATCTTTAATCGCATTTTCATAGGATTTAGAGCCTTTACCACGGTCTAGTGTAGAAATTTTTTTAAGATGAATGCCATGCGTTTGTTCTGCACCGACCCAATTATTTATCGGAAATGTGAGCAGTTCCGAAATGGTTTCTCGGTTGTTGCAAACATCGTTTTTATCATCACCTACGTGAAAACCAAGGTTAAGGGTTTCGTAATCCCCTTTACTTGCCCCGCCATGTTTAGTGGTCATTCCTGCAACCAAACCCGGAAATTTGATTTCCCAGTTTTCTATCGATAATAATGACTGATTTTTTAAAACAAAGGGTTCCATTCTCATACCTCGTTTGTTTTTTCTATAGTTTACCATGAAAAGAAAATTTGGTCACCGCAAATAACATGTTCACACCTCTGCTTCTTCCGATAAATTTTCGGTGCTGCCTTTATAGCGAACCAAAATAACATCCTGACCGATTTTTAATATATTTTTCCACGGAATAACCACATCGTCATCTTTTCCAAAAAAACCAAGCACCCTGCCACTTCCGCTTATAACTACTGCTTCAATTTTACCCGTTGTTAAATTTATCTCGATATCACCAATATTACCAAGCCTTTTTCCATCCGCCACATTGACAACATCTTTTATCTGGAACTCAGAAATTTTTACCATCTCTCTCACTCCCGGTTTCATTACTATAGAAAATATATGATTGGGTTTTTCTTTTTAGTAGGCTCTGTTTAATGTTAGTGTGATTTTTACAAAATTCACTCTGGAATAAAAATAAAGCTGCCCTAAGGACAGCCTAACTTTGAATATTTTTATTCATTTGTCTAATGGCCGCTTTTTCTAAACGGGACACTTGTGCTTGAGATATCCCGATTTCATCTGCGACCTCCATTTGTGTTTTACCTTGAAAGAAACGCTTCCGTAGTATTAACTTCTCACGATCGTTTAATCTTCGCATTCCTTCTTTTAAAGCAATTTCTTCAATCCAATGGATATCTTTATTTTTTTCATCGCTTAATTGGTCCATCACATAAATTGGATCCCCGCCATCATTATAAATTGGCTCGAAAAGGGACACTGGGTCCTGAATAGCATCAAGGGCGAACACAATTTCTTCATGTGGAACTTCTAAGACCTTGGCAATTTCTTCTGCTGTTGGTTCTCTTGAGGTCTCACTCATCAATCGCTCTCTCACCTGAAGCGCTTTATAAGCGATATCCCTAAGGGACCTAGAAACTCGAATTGGATTGTTATCCCGCAAATATCTGCGAATTTCACCAATAATCATCGGAACCGCATAAGTAGAAAACTTCACGTTTTGGCCCAAATCAAAGTTATCGATTGATTTCATCAGCCCAATACAGCCAACCTGAAACAAGTCATCAACAAACTCGCCCCTATTGTTAAATCGTTGAATGACACTTAATACGAGTCGTAAATTACCGTTGACGAGCTTTTCTCTGGCATAAATATCGCCCTCTTGCATTTGCTTGAAGAGTATTCTCATTTCTTCGTTTTTTAAGACAGGAAGTTTTGCTGTGTCCACACCGCAAATTTCAACTTTATTTCGAGTCAATCCTTTTCCCTCCTCACAGGAGTTGCTGTACAAAAAACAGTATCTCCTTGAGAAGGAAAAATATGCACTTATCCATGATGGTGGACAAGTGCATATTTGTCGAAAAATGCAATTAAATCATGAAATTCTTAGGTTTTTTTACTGAAAAAATTTTTTCATCTTTACACCATTTTATTAAATTCTTTCCGTAGCCGTTTAATAATTCTTTTTTCTAATCGGGAAATATACGATTGGGATATTCCCAACATGTCTGCTACGTCTTTTTGGGTTTTTTCTTCTCCATTTGTTAGGCCAAACCGAAGTTCCATTATTTGTTTTTCACGGTCAGTCAGTTGATGGAGTGCTTTGGTTAACAGCTTTCGGTCCACGTTAGCTTCTAAGTCCTTTGTGATAATATCATCATCCGTTCCTAGAACATCAGATAATAATAATTCATTCCCATCCCAATCAATGTTTAAAGGCTCGTCAAACGAAACTTCTGACCTGATTTTATTATTGCGTCTTAAGTACATAAGAATCTCATTCTCGATACATCTTGAGGCGTATGTAGCAAGTTTTATCTTTTTCTCGGGATTAAATGTGTTGACGGCTTTAATTAATCCGATGGTTCCAATACTTATTAAATCTTCAATATTAATTCCTGTATTCTCAAATTTTCTCGCAATGTACACTACAAGACGAAGATTGCGTTCAATTAAAATGGACCTTGCCGCTTTATCACCGCCAGGTAATTTTTTCAACAACATCTCTTCTTCATCTTTGCTTAAAGGAGGCGGTAATGCCTCGCTACCGCCAATATAATAAACTTCATCTGTTTTTAAGCCCAATTTCATTAATAGTTTATACCAGTAGTAGGATAGGCGTAGCCTCCATTTTTTCATGCGTGTTCCTCCTTCTAAAATATGTTTTTTGCGAGTATAGTAATACTAACTCACCTTAATGGTTTCAATTTGGTGCTTAGGGCCTGTGAGCATCTTTGGATGAACAATACATTGAAATGCATCATCGCTGGACAGCTGCTTCGTTGTAAAGGAAACAAGTCCCTTTTCACATAAATATTGAGTCTCTTTATGTTCAATTAAGATGTTTTCCGGTTTTACTGCTATAATCAGTTGATGCTCTTGTCCAATTACGCGCGTAGGTACAATTCTGATCCTATTTTGCCATTCCACAGGAAGATCCCCACTGCCGTGGATAAGTAACTCTGGGTCCCCCGCTAGCTTCTTTATTGATTCTGGGACTGTTTCCAGTTGGTTTTTAATTGATACGAACATGACAGGAAGTTTTGACAATGGGTCATACAATTGATTTCCACTATCTACCAATCCTTTAAAAGTAAAGGTTTCATTATCAATGCTCACACTTACTTTCACAATTTGATCAAATTGAATTTTTGTCATTTCCATGCTTTCAACGTTTTTTCTTGAGAAGTGCCAGGCAACCGGAAAGCCAATAAGAACGAATAACCAACTAATTGGATCGCCAAACCCTTTTGCACTGGAGAGAAGGACCTTGGTTGTTAACTCTGAATCATATTGGATAAAGTAGTGAGTTCCCATTAATGCCCCTCCAATTAAAAAGGTTGACACATAAAGCGTCATTAACGCTTTAAAGAAAAAAGTCATCCGCTTATATCCAAAAGTGGTTAATACCATCAGGATTGAGAACATAAATTTTGAAATGGGATGGCTTGTATAGACATTTAATGGCGTAAAAGATAATAAAATTATCAATGAACCAATAAATCCTCCAGCTGCTAGTCTCCCGATTTTTATCTCTCTTTTTAAAAAAATAGCTGTTAAGTATAGAAGCAGGCTATCAAATAACAAATTTAGAGCCCAAATCACATCTAAATAAATAGTCACCAGCTTCCTCTCTTTTATTGGTCAGCTTTTCCTTTCTGTTTACGAAAAAGTATAACGTACTTTCATGGCTGAAGTGTGTCACTTTCTGTAATCAAAAAAACAGAAATTTCCACTATTCACAACGGATTTTGTCAGATGGTTATTGTTGCAAATAATAAAAAAGACACGACCTATAAAAGGGCGTGTCTTTAAAGAAATCATTCATTTTTATCTTCTACGATTACGGTTGCGTAAGAAGGTTGGAATATCTAATGCTTCCTCTTGAGAAACTTGAGTATGTCGTACAGGTTCTTGCTGAACCTCTTCACGTTTTGGCTGCTCTCTCTTTACAGTACCCATTTGTGGCTTAGCCTGTCCAAAAGTAGGACGCGTTGCTTTTGGCTGGATAGTTTCTTCTTTAAATCCTGTTGCAATGACAGTTACGATAATTTCATCTTTAAGCGATTCATTGATAACAGAACCAAAAATCATATTTACTTCCTGATCAGAAGCGGTTGCCACGATATCTGCAGCTTCTTGAACTTCATAAAGGCTCAGGTTGGTACCGCCGGTAATGTTCATTAATACACCTTGGGCTCCATCAATAGATGTTTCTAATAATGGAGAACTAATGGCTTTCTTAGCGGCTTCTGCAGCACGGTTTTCACCTGCAGATACACCAATACCCATTAATGCTGAACCCTTGTTTGACATAATTGTTTTAACATCAGCAAAGTCCAAGTTAATAAGTCCAGGTACAGCAATTAAATCGGAGATACCTTGTACACCCTGACGAAGAACATTGTCTGCTTCTCGGAATGCTTCTAGCATTGGCGTGCTTTTATCAACGATTTCAAGGAGACGATCATTAGGAATCACGATAAGTGTATCTACGGCTTCTTTCATCGCACTAATTCCACCTGATGCTTGTCCTGACCGTTTTTTACCTTCAAATGTGAACGGACGAGTAACTACACCAACAGTTAATGCACCTAAGTCTCGAGCAATTTGTGCAATAACTGGTGCTGCACCTGTACCTGTACCTCCGCCCATACCTGCAGTAACAAATACCATATCGGCACCGCTTAATGCTGATTCAAGCTGCTCTTTACTCTCTTCAGCAGCTTTCTTTCCAACATCTGGATTAGCTCCTGCTCCTAGTCCACGAGTCAATTTTGCACCTATCTGCATCTTAACTTCTGCTTTGGACAGATTTAGGGCTTGAGCATCAGTGTTAACAGCGATAAATTCTACTCCTTGAACGCCATGTTCAATCATTCGGTTTACCGCGTTATTACCACCGCCGCCGACACCGATTACTTTTATTGTTGCAAGAGAATCTAAATTTGTATCAAATTCTAACATGACAATCCTCCTAATTCGTCGCTTCCTTTTCGATTTGCCTATTCGAAAAAGTAACCAAGGAATTTTTTTACTTTTGATGACATCTTTTCTTCCGGATGTTTTTCTACTTTTGTTTTAGGTTGTTGTTGTTGTTGTTTTGGCGCTCTTTTTTCGACGGGTTCAGCAATGGTTGATGAACCAATTGTTCCACCTGGTAATCTAGCATTCTTGTAAGCATATTTAATTAAACCAACCGCAGTGGTATATTGAGGTTCTCTAACACCAATATAATCAGGTACAGCTACGCGGACTCTATTTTGTAAAATCACTTGAGCAAGTTCTATCACACCTTGCAAATTTGCAATTCCGCCAGTTAATACATAACCGCCTGGAAGGTCACTATATCCTAAGCGTTTCATTTCATGCAATACTAGTTCAAAAATCTCTTCCATTCTTGCTTCAATAATGTCAGAGATTTCAAGTTGGTTAAATTGTTGATGCTGATCACTGCCGATTATCGGTACACTGAACACTTCATCTTCTGATGCTTCATCGTAGAATGCATGTCCATGTTTTACTTTTATTTTTTCAGCATCTTCTGTTGAGGTCCGTAACCCAACAGATATATCTTTTGTGATATAATCTCCGCCAACAGGAATAACGCTTGTCTGAGTGATAAAGCCTTCTTCGAAAACGGCGATAGTCGTTGAACCTCCACCCAGGTCAATAAGCGCAACGCCGAGGTTTTTCTCATCCTTAGAAAGTGCGTAATCTCCTGCTGCCAACGGCTGAAGGACAATATCAACAATCTCAAGGCCGGCCCGTTCAACACATCGAAGGGTATTTATAATAATCGATTTGGAGCCAGTAATTAGGGTGCCGTCCATTTCCAAGCGAACACCAATCATACCGCGGGGATCATTAATTTCATCTTTACCATCGAGGATAAATTGTTTTCGAATTACACCAATGTTTTCTCTTTCCGGTGGGATTGAACCAACATGTGAGGCTTCAATGACACGATTGACGTCTTCATTCGTGATCTCTCTATTTTGGCTTGATACTGCTACAATACCATGACAGTGTTGAAGCATGACATTGTTAGCTGAGATGCCAACCACCACATCCCTAATTTCCATCCCAATCATTCTTTCCGCTTGCTCTATTGCCCTTCTAATCGAATGAACGGTGTCGTCCATGTCAACAATTGAACCTTTACGTAATCCTTCAGATTTTACATTTCCAACACCAATTATATTTAACGAGTCTTTACCCGAGTCATTGACCATTTCACCAATGATAACTTTTACACTGGATGTACCGATGTCAAGACTAACATATATTTCATTGCTGTTCATTCTTTGGCACCTCCTTTAGATTTCCTTAAGTTGAACAACAACTATATTTTTTTGTCCACTACATGTTCAATAGTAATATCATTTAAATTATTCGTCACAATTAAATGATTCCCTTTAAAAAATTTCAATTTTTTTCTACTTTTTCTTTGTTGGTTGACCATTTTGTCAATAAAATCCGCCTAATTACGGCAATATTCTGGAACAATCTGACACCAAACGCGAAAACTGCCGCTAAATACAAGTCTACACCAAGATTAACACCGAGAAAAGCTAAACTTGCAGCAAGTATAATATTAAAGAAGAATCCTGATACAAACACTTTTTCATCATATATATTTTGCAGGTATGCCCTGATCCCACCGAAAAGAGTGTCGAATGCCGCTAAGACAGCAATCGACAAATAATTGGAATATTCTTCAGGTATGCGTATTTCTGTTAATAAGCCCAGAATGATCCCAATTATTAATCCTATGATTGGAAGCCACATTAAGAATCGCCTCCTTCTTTTGTCGGTTCCATGTAGCGAATTCGTATGGAATCATCATAGGCTGGTACCGTTACGTTCGGATTTGGTTTAGAAATAGTAAGTCTTAGATTTTCAATAAAAAATTCTTCAGTAGACTTGGACACTTTCATCCGATTATATAATTTTTCAGCTGTAGAATAATCATCTACGCCGACGATAACCTCTATTGGCAAGCTTTTAACGGTATGACCATCGATTTTTGTTTCCTGATTGATGTCGCGGATCACAGTGGTATTAATAATTCTTTTACCATCAATTGCTACATATTTTGCCTCGTACATATTTAATTCGTTTAGTAATCTAATTAGAAGGTCTGGTGGAATAACCCGATTAACTGGTGTCCCTGGCTTTATTTCTTCGATTACAGGCTCAATCTTCATTTTAATCCCAGGAACGGTTATTTCAGACAGTCCCGCCTCAAGCTTTAATTCTTTTAATGTATCTATTAAAGCTTGCTCTTTGCTTTGCTTTCGCTTCGAATCATAGGCAGCCAGTTTCTCTTCATTAGAGCGTATTTCACTCAATAAGTTGGATTGAAGTTCTTTTTCTTTAAGTAATGCTTCACGAAGCTGCCATATATCCCGAGTATCACGCTCAGCAGGTTTTTTTACTGTTTGAAACTGTATTGCAATCATGAAACCGACTAAGACTGCAATCAATGTAAAACTTGTGTTTATTTTTTGGTTGTCCACTTTTTTTCACCTAACCTTTTAAATTATCATTCCGTGGACATCTCAAATGACTAACTTCCTAGGATTGGATTAAGAACAATTTCATCATCTTTTTCCAATGAAAAAACAATATTATCATTGACTAACTGATCTTTCACCCCTCCAATTAGGTTTATGGCTGAAGAGAGGACAGCGGGATCTCCGATTGCAGAAATAATAAAAGGAGCTGGATGCTCAATTCCATCAACCGTTATAACGGGTCCATTGCAAATAATATAAGAATGACTTGTCAGCCTCTGCCCATTGATGGCAACTGCTGCTGCCCCTGATATATAGAGTTCATTTACCACTTTGAAGACATGGTGTTCATGAACAAGATAATTATTAATATTGTCTTCCTTTGGATCATAGGCACCGTCGGTTAATGTAATCTTAACCCCTTTACCTTTAACCTTCACTTTTCCCAAGAACATCCGATATTTTTCAGCATCCTCTGCAAGATTCTCATATGCCTGTGCTTCCTTGGAGAGGTCTTTTTCATTTTTAAGAACCAGCTCTTGTTTTTGATTTAATTCCTTTTGCAATGCGCGATTGCTCTTTTCTTCTGCAATTAATTTGTTTCTGAGAGCGAGAGTCTCTTCCCACTGTTTACCAGAAACTTTAGGTTTGTCTTTATTCATCTCCATTTGTGTTAAATGATAAGAAAAGGCGATCATAAATCCCAAAACAAGGAAGACCAGGGACAATATGACATGCTTACCCTTCACCCTAATCTTACTCAACGTCTTTTTCCTCCACTTCGGTTTCAAAGGACTTAAAATACGAACCTACTTCTAAGTCAATAATCCCCTTTTTGTTGGGATCTATTTGAGAGATAATTGAAGGATAATGCACCATTTTTTCCGAAAAACTTCTTAATGTGGCACTAACTTCAAATCCATCATTCATAAATAAGGAAATATGATAATGATCAGTTTTTTTCGGAGAATAATGGATTTCAGAGATAGAATTTGATATTTCACTTGGTAGTTTTTCTAACTCCTTCACCATTTGATCGAGGGCTGCCCCTTCTTTAAAATCAAATAAAATTGGAGAATTTATAGGAATTTTCTTTGCAGCTCGCTTTTTTAATATTTTCCCATTTTCCATAATAGGTAAAAATTTATTCGCTTGTTTAAGATAAGCAATTCTTTTATGTTCTTTAACTTGGATGATAACTGTATTCGGCCATTGCACCTTGATTTCAACCTTGTTTATTTCAGATAATCGCTTTAATCTTGATGCAGTTTCATCCTTTTTTATTTTCCAAATATTCGTATTATTCGAAAGGCCGCTCTGACTGACCAATTCTGCTTCGGAGTAAACACCATTTCCTTTTATTGTTATCGTCTTTACATGACTTAATGGTGATTGTGAATAGGCGATCACTACTATCATTGTAAAAAACAGAATTAACAGGAGCACAAGGCGTCTGTTTGCTTTGCGCCGTCTTTGCTCCTTTAGCTTTGGAATACGGTCCTCGAGAGCAACGATTTTACCTTTTTCCATATAAGATTCCTCCACATAAAAAGCAGCTGCTCCAAAATAAGTAGACTAAGCCTGTCCAACATTCGATAGTGTTACCTCGAAAAGAGAAACAACGGCACGAAAAACCATGCCGTCTTTAACTTTATCAAGGTTGCACCTATAATATTATCAGTAATTATAACACAATATTTGTCATTCGTACGACATTTCTCACAAGAAAAGTAAGGATTATTTCTTTGGAAATTGATAACTGTGTTGCTGCAGCGCCTAGCGATTAGTGTACTTCGCCCTCCTCCTTTCGATAAGTCAGGAGGGCTACAGTCCTGTCGTGCGCTGAACAGGCGATTTCCCTTTTCTTATTTTTTTCCGATTATTTCTACCTCAGTTTCCATTTTAACTTCATATAAGCTAAAGATGGTATCCTTGACATGTTGAATTAACGCCAGGACATCTTCTGCTGTAGCATTTCCAGCATTTACAATAAAATTCCCATGCATTTCGGAAATTTTTGCACCGCCAATATTAAATCCCTTTAATCCGGCAGTTTCAATTAATTTCCCTGCGTAATTCGGCAGTGGGTTTCTAAAAATACTGCCAGCACAAGGAAAATTCCATGGCTGGGTTTCTTTGCGATAATCTTTATTTTTTTGCATTTGAGCAACAATCGCAGCACGATCACCTTTCTCAAGGTCGAAAACAGCTTCGACTACAATTCCTGGACGAGTTTTCTGAAGGACTGACGTTCTGTACGAGAACTCCATCTCTTGATTTGAAAGCCATTCCATCTTTCCATCATCAAATAGAATATGTGCTTTAGTTAAAATTTTACTTATATCCGAACCATGTGCCCCTGCATTCATATAAACGGCCCCACCAACGGAGCCAGGAATACCACTGGCAAATTCCAAACCGGATAGGCCTTTTTTGCTTATAAGTGTTGATAAGCTAACAAGTGAATGACCTCCGCCAACGGTTATACTTGTCTCATCAATCTCAAGGTGATCTATACCAGAACTCAGCTTGATAACCGCTCCTTCAATTCCTTTATCAGAAACTAACAAATTTGATCCACGACCAATTGCACGCCATTTTAATCCATGTTTCTCAATAATATTCATGATGGTTTTTAAATTATCAACCGATGACGGTTCAATAAAAAGGTCGGCAGGTCCGCCTATTTTCATCGTTGTATGATTGGCTAAAGGTTCATTTTCCTTAACCTTTCCGATATTTAAAGCTAATAACTCGTTTAAGATTCCGTCCATTTTTACCACCCTAACTTTCCTTGATGCATTTATTTCAGTTTATGCTAAAAACCTTTTTGGGCTACTTTCGATTTGTTTTTACAAGTTCTTGCATTAAGGAATAAAGTCTAGAAGCTGAATCGGGCACACCCATTTTTTTAGCCTTTATCCTCATTTCATTTAATTTATCTTTATTTAAAAGAATACGATCGATATGATTCACAAGACTATTATTATTTAAGTCCTTCTCTAATAACAATTCGGCAGCACCATAATCACTTAACGACCTTGCGTTTTTCTCTTGATGATTATTTGTAACATATGGACTTGGGACTAGGATACTTGGAATACCGAGTGAGGTTATTTCAGCAAGCGTTGTTGCTCCTGCCCTTGAAACCACTAAATCAACCCCCGCCAAAACCTCAGGCATATTATGAATAAACGGTTTAATGACGACATTTTTAGGGTTTCCAATTAATTCAACTTCCTTTTTAACATCATCATAATGTACGTCACCGGTAATATAAAGAACTTGATAGGGTTTTTCAGCCAAATCGGCAAATGCCTTCACAACTGCCTCATTGATTGGCCTCGCACCGCGACTGCCACCAAATATTAAGACCACTGGCATTGTTGCACTAAGTCCAGCAGCAAGACGCCCTTTAATCCCGTCCTTGCCAATTACTTCTGATGCACGGGGATTCCCTGTAAAAACCGTCTTCTGTTCTGGAAAATAATCCTTTGCCTCGTCAAAACAGATCGCTATCTTATTAACATAACGGCTTAAAAATTTATTTGTTAAACCAGGTACACTATTTTGTTCATGAATGATCGTTGGAATCCCAAGTTTGGAAGCAGCATACACAACTGGTCCACAAACATATCCGCCAGTCCCGATGACAATATCCGGTTGGAATTCTTTTAACATTTTTTTACTGTCTTTTACTCCTTTTAGGAAACGAAGAACTGTTTTTATATTTTCAAAGGAGAGCTTTCTTTTAAAACCAGTAATGTGAATGGATTTAAAATCAATATTTTCCCTTGGAACAATTTTGCTTTCTAAACCATTACTAGTTCCTATGTATAGAAATTTAGCATTTTTATTCTGTTTTTGTATTTCACGAATGAGTGCAAGAGCAGGATAGATATGCCCGCCAGTTCCTCCACCACTAACAACAATTTTCATGTTTCCACCCCATTAACTATTTAACACCTAATTGCATACCCTATCTTACTATAAAAACAATCAAAATAAAGCAAATGAAAAAAGAATGTTATCTAATTGTAATGATATGAATTGATTATTTTAAAATAATGCTATGTTAAACAATAAGCTTTAACATAGTCTAAAATAAAAAGAACCCTGCATGTAAACAGGGTGAAGGTTCATAATCTTGAATACCTGCTGATATTAAGGAGAACACCGATCGCCATTAACATCAAGGTTAAACTAGAGCCTCCATAGCTTAAAAATGGCAAGGTAATGCCTGTGACAGGCATTAGACCTGTAACAACACCAATATTAATCATTACCTGAATCGCCACCATGGCGATGATCCCAACAGCTAAAAAGCTGCCATATAAATCCGGTGCACCTAATGCGATTCGAATACCTCTCCATAATAACAGTGCAAATAGAAGTAAAATAAATGAACCGCCAATAAACCCTAGTTCTTCAGATAAAATGGCAAAGATAAAATCGGTCTGTGGTTCAGGTAAGTAAAAAAACTTCTGCCTGCTCTCGCCAAGCCCCAGTCCAAACAACCCGCCAGGACCAATCGCATAGAGTGATTGTATAATTTGAAATCCACTTACCAATGGGTCCGACCATGGATCTAAAAAAGATGTAATCCGTTTTATACGGTACGGGGCCGAGGCAATTAAGCCAATAAATCCAGCTACTCCCAACAGTCCCAGAAAGGCAAAATGACTTACCCGGGCACCAGCAATAAATATCATGACAACACAGGTTCCCATCATGACCGTTCCTGTACCTAAATCAGGTTGAAGCATAATCATCGAGAAGGCTAAAAAGGCAAGACCTAAGGAAGGAACAAGACCTTTCTTAAACGAAGTGATCAATTTTTGACGTTCAGAAAGATACTTTGCCAAAAAAGCAATCATTGCCAGTTTCATAAATTCGGAAGGTTGTATTGAAAAGGCTCCTACACCAATCCAACTTCGAGAACCATTTCTTTCATTACCAATCCCCGGAATTAACACTAGGACAAGTAACACAAAACAAACAAGTAGAAATGTTTTGGACCACGTCCGCCACGTCCAATAATTGATGTTCATAATGAAAAACATGGCTGCAACTCCCACTCCGGCAAAAAGGGTCTGTCTTTTCGCAAAGAAAAAGGAATCATTAAATTTATATTCAGCCCAAATAGCACTTGCGCTGTAAACCATGATAAGCCCTATTGCCAGGAGAGTGAAGGTTACAATCATTAAAATAAAATCAGGAGTTGTTCTCTTTGTCGGCACAACAATACACCTCAACTGCTAGTTTTAGGGCTTAGCAGAACATATAATACTGTCTAGCTTCAAATCCTAGCGACTAGTGTATTTCGCTAGCCGACCGCTTCCCGCTTTTCCGCTAAGACAAGCCCTTTACTTAAGCTTATGCACCGCTTCGATAAAAATGTCTCCCCTGACCTCAAAAGTTTTATATTGATCCCAGCTCGCACACGCAGGAGATAATAATATAACGTCACCTGGTTCAGAGTATCGATAAGCCTCAGGCACTGCCTTGTCAACATTATCGACACGCTTAATTAGTTTTATTCCTGCTTCTTTCCCAATGCGTTCCATCTTTGGTGCAGTCTGCCCAAAGGTTATCATTGCTTTAACATTTTTTAAATAAGGAAGAAGTTCATCAAACTCATTTCCACGATCCAATCCACCCGCAAGTAAAATAACCGGAGCACTAAAAGCAGCTAAGGCATTAATAGTCGCCAATATATTCGTCGCTTTCGAATCATTATAAAATTTTCTGCCGTTTACTTCTGTTACGTATTGCAGACGGTGCCTGACGCCAGTAAATGTTCGGAGAACCCGCTGAATAGCGCTGTTTTCTACTCCGGAAAGCTTTGCTGCAGCCATTGCAGATAATATATTTTCAAGGTTGTGGTTGCCTGGTAAAGCTATTTTTTCGATTTCCATCACTTTTTCACGATTAAACATAATCCAGCCGTCAGAAAGATACGCCCCTTCAGTCAGTTCTTTTTTGGTTGAAAAAGGAATAATAATGGCCTTAGTGTGACGAGCGACTTCTAATGTTTCTTCTTGATCGGCATTAACGATTAGATAGTCCAGTTCAGTTTGATTTTTTGTGATGTTTGCCTTTGCAGTAATGTACTCCTTTTTTGTGCCATGATAATCCAAATGGGCATCATAAAGGTTCGTAAGAATGGCGATTTTAGGTTTAAAAGTGTCAATCCCCATTAATTGAAAAGAGGATAATTCAATAACAATCGTATTTTCCGCAGTTGCTTCCTCGGCAACTCCTGATGCAACCGTACCAATATTCCCTGCAATTAACGGGTGCTTCTCATCCTCATTTAACATTTCATAAACTAATGTTGTTGTGGTTGTTTTTCCATTTGTCCCTGTGATCCCAATAAATGGTGCTTCAGAGATTTGATATGCAAGCTCCACTTCAGTGATAACAGGAATCCCTTTTTCTATCGCACCTGCAATCATTGGGTTGTTATATGGAATACCCGGATTTTTGACAATCAACTCGAATCCTTCATCAAGAAGCTCGATAGGGTGATCACCACAAATTACTTTAATCCCTTGTTCTAAAAGACCTTGCGCCTCTGGATTTTCCGAAAATGGCTTTTTATCATTAACGGTTACAAATGCACCAAGCTTATGTAATAGTGCGGCAGCGGTTACCCCGCTTTTCGCCAAACCAAGGACAAGAATTTTTTTATGACTGAAAGATTTAATCTGTTTCAATTTATAACCACACCTCAATATAGATTCCTAGTATCGCAAGAATTAATCCTACACTCCAAAAAGTAACAACTACGCGCCATTCCGACCAGCCTACTAATTCATAATGATGATGTAATGGGCTCATACGAAAAATCCGTTTACCAGTCGTTTTAAAGGAAATAACCTGTAATATAACTGATAATGTTTCTATAACAAATACTCCGCCAATGATGATAAGCAAAATTTCAAGCTTTGTAAGAATTGCGATTGTCGCAATGGCACCACCGAGTGCAAGCGAACCTGTATCTCCCATAAAAACCTTAGCTGGATGGGCATTAAACACCAAGAATCCTAACACAGAGCCGACAACGGCCACAGAAAATATAGCAATCTCCATCTGTGATTGATTCCAAGCAAGGACAGCTAAAGCACCAAACGCAATTGCTGCGGTGCCTGACACCAATCCATCAAGTCCATCTGTTAGATTAACAGCATTGGAAAAGCCAACCAGCCAGAATATGATGAAGAAAATGAAAAACCAACCTAAATCAAAGGTCGTATCCGAAAATGGAATGCTTATTTCTGTAGAAAAACCTTGTTGTCTATAAATAAGATAAAAGATAGCTGAAATAATGATTTGGCCTGCCAGCTTTTGTTTGGAAGTTAGCCCCAAATTCCTTTTTAAGACTACTTTGATAAAATCGTCTAAAAACCCAAGCAATCCAAAACCAAGTGTAACGAGTAGCAGCAAATAGGTTTTGACAGTCGGTTCAGAAAATTTCCCTGTCATGACGAGTGTTGTAATGACAATCGAAAACAGGATCATTACACCGCCCATTGTAGGTGTGCCCGATTTTTTTTGATGTGATTGGGGTCCCTCTTCACGAATGCTTTGTCCAAATTTCAACCTTCTTAAGAAGGGAATAAACACAGGAGAAAGCAATACTGAGATAAGAAAGCCCATAATGATTGTGAAGAAAATAACTTGCTCGAGCATTTTATTCCCTCCTTTCAGGTTCGTTATTAGTATTAATTTTGTTTAACATCACAGCTATATCATATGTTACTTTATTTTTATTAAGAAGTTTTTTATTTGAAAATTTAAAGTTAGTTATCTCCATAATTTCATCTGTTTCTCCATTTAATTTTTCAATATAATGACTTATTATCGTTATAATTGCCTCAACAGGGTCTGGTGTAAAGAATATTGGGAAATGATTTGGGGTATAGCTCGGAATTTCAATTCCTTCTTCCCAAATGGCAGCGATTGCTCCATTAGCAATTGCTTCAGAAAGATCACCAGACTTTCCACTTCCGTATACAAATAATCCTTTTGGCTGGGCTGCGTTAGCTTGGTCGCAAACTGTAACAAAAAATAGGTCATCCTGGATCCCACGTCTATTTTCAAATAGACCTGCCAAGTCTTTTAAAGCTAAATACATAGCTATCTCCCCTCAATCGCTTCCCGAGCCACAAGCCGGTCATCAAAGTCGTGAACAACATTCCCAATAATTTGATAGGTTTCATGGCCTTTACCGGCGATTAATATCACATCACCTTCAGATGCCTCTCGAATTGCAGTTTGAATCGCTTCTTTCCGGTCAGGAATCACTCGGTAGGCTTCACCTTGAACACCTGCTTCCATATCCTTCAAGATCGCTAATGGGTCTTCACTTCTAGGATTATCCGAAGTTAAGATGGGATCTGTTGACCATTCACAGGCTATCTTAGCCATCAATGGCCGCTTTGTGCGATCGCGGTCTCCACCACAGCCAACAATGACAAAAACCTTTTTCTTCGCAAAATGCTGCACTGTTTTTAATACATTTTCAAGGCTATCGGGTGTATGGGCGTAATCAACAATCACTGTGAAATCCTGACCTGCATTTACCAACTCAAATCTCCCTGATACACCTCTTACGTCTTCGATCGACTGGATTACTTCTTTTATAGAAATTCCAGACACAACAGCAGCTGCAATACTTGCTAAAACATTATAAACACTGAATTTACCAATTAATTGCATTTGGATCGGAAACTTTTCGGTTTGGACATGTAAATCAAACTTTGTACCTGAAGAAGTCATGTGGATATTCTTCGCTTGGATATCAGCATTATTGTCGATTCCATATGTAATGACGTGTGCAGCAGTTGATCTGCTATACATCTCTGATGCAGGATCGTCTGCGTTCAAAATAGCAAATTTTGGTTTTTGATGATCAAATGTATTACCAAGTTGGGCAAATAATAAACTCTTGGCACGTTTATATTCTTCCATTGTTTTGTGATAATCCAAGTGGTCCTGCGTTAAATTGGTAAACACGGCTACATCATAATCACAGCCATGGACCCTGCCAAGGTCTAATGCATGAGAAGATACTTCCATTACCGCTATATCAACACCTGCTTCAACCATTTGATTAAAGGTTTTTTGAAGTGTTAAGCTTTCAGGAGTTGTGTTTTTTGTTTCAATCGTCTTTTCCGCAATTTTGGTATACATAGTCCCAATTAGACCTGTTTTTTGATCTGCATCAGCAAATATTTTTTCAATTAAATGACTCGTAGTCGTTTTTCCGTTTGTACCAGTGATTCCTATTAAGTGCAGGTTTTTAGTTGGCTGCTCATAAAAAACATCAGCAAGGACAGCCATTGCTCTCGTTGTATCCTTAACAAGAATAACAGGTACATCAAGTGATAACGGACGCTCAGATAATACTGCTGCTGCCCCGTTTTTTACAGCGGATTCAGCAAAATCATGACCGTCTACTGTATAACCCTTAATACAAATAAATAAGCTCCCCTTTTGCACCTTCCGATTATCATTTTCTATTGAAGTTATTTCTGGGTCTTCACCTTGATAAGGAACTAGAAGATGCAAATTCTTAAGCAGCTTTTGTAGATTCATTTCTCTCAAATCCTCTCATTACCGTACATACATAATACTAATATTTCCCTTAAAATTCCCTCTTAAGAAAGTTCCATCTTATTTTACATTAAAATATTTTATTTTGCTATTTAGTAATGTAACCTTAATGAAAAAAATAGGCGGCGGAAATCATTCCGACCGCCTTTGCATACATGATTTTTTTAGCAAAATTAGTCTTCCTTCCCAAAATAAAGCCTAATTTTGGATCCTTCTTTAACTTTGGCACCTGCTTCAGGCGATTGCCTAACAACCACATCTCCCTCTCCGCTTGCATCAATTCTTAGGTTTATCAGTTGATCCATTAATTCCATTTTAGTTAAACCAGTGAAATCCGGTAGTTTTATTAATGGGGTATCTGGCCATTTCAATTCTTTTTCCATTTGATTTTTTCGAGGTTTAATCCCCATCTGGCCCAAACTATCCTTCATAATATTGCCGACAATCGGAGCACTGACAGTACCCCCGAAGGCTGTAACTCCTTTGGGATTATCAACGGCCACATAGACAACAATTTGCGGGTCATCTGCAGGGGCAAAGCCAATAAATGATACAATAAAGTTATTTTCTAAGTATCTTCCATTTTTCGCTTTCTGGGCCGTACCGGTTTTGCCTCCGACACGGTAACCATCAACGAATGCCCTTCCACCTGACCCTTCTGCAACAACACTCTCAAGGGCATGGCGGATTTCTTTCGATGTTTCTTCCGTAATAACGCGCCTTTTTTCAACTGGGGAATTTCTCATCACCACTTCTTTGGTAACAGGGTCAATTAGCTCCTTTGCGATATACGGCTTATATAATATTCCGCCATTGATGGCCGCAGATACAGCAGTAACCTGCTGGATTGGTGTCACAGATACTCCTTGTCCAAAGGCTGTCGTTGCTTGTTCAACAGGGCCGACACGGTCTAAATTAAATAAAATCCCTGTCCCTTCCCCTTGAAGGTCAATACCGGTCTTTTGACCAAAACCAAAATCCTTCACATATTTAAACAATTTATCTTTCCCAAGTCTTTGCCCTAATTCTACAAATCCTGGGTTACAGGAATTTTGCACAACTTCTAAAAAGGACTGGTCACCGTGACCACCGCGTTTCCAGCACTTTAACCTAGCACCCGCTATCTGAACTGAACCAGAATCATGAAAATGTTCCTTTTTCAAATTCACTTTTCCTTCATTCAGTGCTGCAGCCAAGGTGATAATTTTAAAAGTAGACCCTGGTTCGTATGTTGACCATACAGGGAGGTTACGGTTATATACCTCTTGAGGTACATTTTGGAAATTAGCAGGATCAAATGTTGGTCTGCTCGACATTGCTAAGATTTCTCCGTTATTCGGGTTCATTGCAATCGCAACAATACCATCAGGGTTGTATTTTGCGTCAGCGATATCCAACTCTCTTTCCACAATCGTTTGTATTTTTGAATCGATTGTCAGCTTCAAATCGAGGCCGTTAGTCGGCTTCTCATAATCATCAGCCATATCGTTCATTCTTTCCCCTTTAGCATTTGCATAGAATTTAACCGAGCCCCGTTCACCACTTAGTTCTTTATCATAATATTGTTCGAGTCCCATCAACCCCTGGTTGTCCACTCCTGCGAACCCTAGAACATGTGACAGGTAGCTTCCCATTGGATAATGGCGTTTAGAATCTTCACCGATGTAGACACCTTCTAGCCCTAAAGATCTGATTGCCTTTGCCTTTTCATGTGAAATTTTTCTTCCTTCTTTAATCCGAACAATCCTTTCTCTTAATGTAATATCGCGGTAGGCCTTTTCTTTTGACATATTTAAAACCGAAGCTAGCTTTTCTGCCGTTGTTGCGGGGTCCTTAATTTGTCTCGGAACAACCCAAACAGTTGGAGTACTGATATTCGTTGCTAGTGCCACCCCATTCCGGTCAACAATTTCACCTCGTTCAGGTTCAAAGGGGATATTCCGGCTCCAAGAGTCTTTAGCACCTGCAGTCAGCCAATCGCCTAGCACAAATTGTACATATCCAAGTCGGACATCAATAATTAAGAAGGTTAGAATACCAATGAATAGTGCAATCATTAATCTTTTACGGACAGTTACATTTGAAACACGCATAGATTGAACGACCCTCCTTTTTCTATCGTTCATTTATATGCTTGTACTTTTTCTCTTAGAACGGTCGCTAAGAGGAATAGACAAAAGAAAATCCCGCTTTTTATGCAGCGGGATTTTCTTTTAATCTTGCACTATTTCTCCTGTATTTTCGTCTGTTTGAGTTTGGTCATCGGCTTGTTGATTATTTTCTGCATTCCATTGTTCTTCAGGAGTTTTTAAATCTACAATTAAAAAATCTCCTTTTCGAAGAGGTGTTTTCGGTTTAAGATTTTGCTGTGTTACATACCCTTTGCCCTTAGAATTTAATTTTAATCCAGCTATATTTGCTACTTTCATTACATCCCTAAGTGACCAACCCGTCATATCTGGTGCAAGTATTTCGCCATTTGTTTGGATGATTACCTTCTCACCCTCCAAAACAGTTGTCCCCGACTCTGGTAACTGTCTAACCACTTCAGTTCCTTTGCCGATCACGACGGTTTCAACACCTTTTCCTTTTAAATCTGCGACCGTTTCTTCAACCGACATTCCCTTATAATCTGTGAGTTTATTTAATTGTGCTTTTTCTAGCTTAGAAGGCTTAATATTTAGGTAATGAAGGCTGTTTTTCATTACAGGGTTAAAAATAGCCGAGACAGGAATCGCACCTTGACCTGCTTCCAATCCCTCTAATTTAGGCTGCTGAACAGCAACATATACAATTAATTCCGGATCATCCTTTGGAGCCATTCCCAAAAACGAGAACATATAGTTATTTACTCCTTGTAAATACCTGCCATTCGGGCCAGGGATATTTGCTGTTCCCGTCTTCCCCGCAACGCTATAACCATCAATTTTATAGCGTCCACCTGTACCTTTAGGTGAGGTGACAACAGTTTCAAGGTAATCTCGAACCTTTTTTGCGGTTTCATTTGTGATTGGGGTAGAGACTACTTCAGGTGCTGTTGATTTAACAACCTCTCTAGTATCATGATTAACAATTTTTTTTACAACATGAGGTTTTACCATTTTCCCGCCATTAGCAATCGCTGTTGCCGCTTGAATTTGTTGGATTGGTGTAATGGCTGTTCCCTGCCCATAAGCAGTCGTAATTTTTTCAATCGGATAGGTAAATTGGATTTTCCCTGAAGTTTCGTTCGGAAGGTCAATACCGGTAGGCCTATCAAAGCCAAACTTTGTTAAATACTCCCTAAACCTTTCAAATCCTAGTTTCTCTTTGGCAATCTTCGCAAAAGCAACGTTAGATGACCGTTGTACCCCTTCAAGATACGTGATAGGACCCCATCCAGAGTAATTATGGTCATGAATCGCCTTATCCTTTTTAGTAACTTGATAAGAACCGGATTGATAGATTTCATTTGGATTGAAAACTTTTTCCTGAACAGCTGCTGCAAGCGTAAAAATTTTCATTGTCGAACCAGGTTCGAATGACGTTTCAATCGCCTCATTATGCCAGCCATCTTCAATTCCTTCTTTCGTTTTTGGATCGAAGGACGGCCGCTGTCCCATCGCTAAAATTTCTCCCGTTTTCGGATCAGCCACAATCGCAATAATTTTTTCCGGTTTATATTCCTTTGCTGCTTTGTTCATTGCATCTTCTAAAAAGGTTTGAATTTTTTGGTCGATTGTTAAATAAACATCATTTCCATTTTGGGCAGGAGTAATTTTTTCCTTTCCATCCGGAAGGATATAGCCCCATAAATCACTTTCAAAATTAACCTTCCCATCTTTCCCTGTTAACTCATTATTTAGAATTTTCTCGATTCCCATTTTACCAACTGACGTAATACTTTTATCTTTTTGCTCAATCCTGTCTGCATAACCCACTACATGGGAAGCAAAAACTCCATTTGGATAAAATCGTTTGGAGTCTCGAATAAAAGTAATTCCAGGAAGCTTTTGGTCTTCAATCTTATTCTTCGTTTGATTGGTAATATCTCTGCCTGCTTTACCAAATTCAACCTGAAATTTATGATTTTTTATTCCCTTGGTTAAGATGTTATAAATCTCTAATTCATCCATCTCTAGATACTTAGCCAATTCTTTTGCCGTTTTGGCCGCATCTTTTACGTGTTGAGGTTTTTTGGGATTCGTTGTCATCTTTTTATCTAATATTGCTATCAAGGTATAGGCATTTGTATCTTCAGCGATTACCTCGCCATTCCGGTCTAAGATATCGCCCCTTAAGGCTGCCAAATTTCCTTCCCTGCTATATTTTTCTTGCGCCTTTGCAGCAAGCGGTTGTCCATCAACTTCTCCACTAATTTGAATGGAGAAATACCTAAAGATTAATACAAAAAAGAGCAAACCAAATAATCCAAATAAAATGGTTGCTCCTGCATTCATATAGGGCTGTTTCTTGTTCATTTCTAATGCACTACCTTGACGTTATTTTCATTTTTAATTAGGCCCATTTCCTTGGCCTTTTTATAAATTCGTTCGTATGCACTCAATTCGCTTACCTGAACTTGCAAATCGCTGTTTACTTTTTGTTGTTCCGTTATCTTAGATTCCATAATTTGTATATCTTTGTTAACATCGTAAATCTTTGCTTGATTTGAAATAATATGAACGGCACCAAAACATACAAATCCAGCAAAGGCTAATCCAATAATTTTTTCTCCTGGAGTGAGCCAGGATTTTTTAATGATTACTTGACTCTTATTTTGGACTTTCTGCTCTGTTTGTTGCTGCTCTAAATTCTTCCTGGCAAGATTACTCAATCTTCTTCCCCTCCAGATTATTTTCTTTTTCTACATCCAGTTTTGAATGTCTGGATTCTTCTTATAGCCTTTCTGCAATTCTTAGTTTTGCAGATCTGGCGCGATTATTTTGCTCTAATTCTTCTTCTGATGGAAGTATCGGCTTCCGTGAGATTAACTTTAATATCGGTTTATACTCATCTGGAATGATTGGTAAACCAGGAGGTAAATTAGGGGTTTCACTTGCCTTCTTAAAAGCTGCTTTACAAATCCTGTCTTCAAGTGAATGGAAGGTGATAACACTTATTCTTCCCTCAGGGTTTAACAAGTCAATTGCTTGATTCAGTGACTGTTCGAACACAGCTAATTCATCATTAACAGCAATTCTAACTGCCTGAAAAACTCGTTTAGCGGGATGTCCACCTTTTCTTCTTGCAGGGGCAGGAATAGCATCTTTAATTAGTTCAACCAATTCTGCTGTCGTTTCAATTGGTTTTACCATCCTTGCGGCTTCAATTTTTCGAGCGATCTGTTTAGAGAATTTCTCCTCACCATAGCGAAAAAAGATGCGCACCAAGTCTTCATAGGACCAATGATTAACAACATCATAGGCAGATATATCAGCTTCATTATCCATTCTCATATCGAGTGGCGCATCATGATGATAGCTAAAACCTCTTTCAGGAGTGTCCAATTGAGGCGAAGAGACTCCAAGGTCATACAGAACTCCATCAACCTTAACAATTCCACGTTTTTCAAGTTCTTCTTTCAAATATAAGAAATTGCTTTTGATAATTTCTAAACGATCTCCATATTCAGCTAACTTCTCTTTAGCATGTGCAATTGCTGTTTCATCTTGGTCAAATGCAAATAGTTTACCACTAACTCCGAGTTTGGAAAGAATAACTGAACTATGCCCAGCTCCACCCAAAGTACAATCAACATAAATTCCATCTGACTTAATATTTAACCCATCAACAGCTTCCTTTAACAACACGGTTGTATGTTCAAACATGTAGTAACCACCTTTTCCAATCGAACGATATATAACAGAAAATATATTAACATAATTTATCCATTATATATCAAAGCCAATCATATTTTCTGCAATTTCTGCAAAAGATTCTTCTGACTCGGTAAAATAGTCTTCCCAAATCTGTTTGCTCCAAATTTCAATCCGATTGGAAACACCTAAAATCACACATTCTTTTTCCAACTTTGCATATTGCAAAAGCGGTGCAGGGATATTAATTCTTCCTTGTTTATCAAGTTCACTTTCTGTTGCTCCTGAAAAGAAGAATCTAGTAAAAGCCCGGGCATCTTTTTTTGTCAGAGGTAAGCCTTTTAATTTCTCTTCAATCAGCCCCCACTCTGATAATGGGTATCCAAACAAACATTGATCCAAACCACGTGTAATGATGAACATATCACCAAGTTCATCACGGAATTTGGAGGGCACGATTAGTCTGCCTTTATTATCAATGCTGTGATGGTATTCACCCATGAACATTCCCATGACCCCCACTTTCTATTAAAAATGTACCACATTCCCCCA
Organism: Bacillus sp. sid0103; assembly: GCF_019219025.1. The sequence continues at coordinate 209,115 of NZ_JAHUWN010000001.1, forward strand.
CTTTCCACCACCTATTTTTAAACTATTCTTCTTAAAATCCTTAAATCCTTTTTTATCCAGAAATTAATCAAAAAAAAAAAAAGCCCAGTTAAACTTGCCTGTTGATTTCCGCTCCGGGCACGTGCTTTCCGCGGGGGGCCCAGGGAGCCTCCTCTCGTCCTCCCGCAGAAGTCTTCGCGCCTTCCTCTCCAATCAACAGTGTGCCAAAATCTACAATAAGCTTTAACATAGCCAAAAAAAAACTTCACAATTGTGAAGTTTCTACATTTTCATAACCTTATGCAACCCATCAAATTCATATCTACCTGACATTAAATCCTGTATGAAATTCAACCCATACTGGTTTAGATAATAAAATATATTCCAAACTCTTTCTTGTGGAAAGCCGTCCGGTCTTAAAGCAAGATCGACACGATCATATTTTTTGAGTAGATTATCGTGCTTTAACTTTCCTGCCTCATTAAGCTTTGTTTCCATAAACCCGATTTCTTTTAGTAAGTAACTTTCGTTTTTCTTTAATAATGGTAATAAACCACGATCCAATTCAACTGTCTTACTTTCAATTAGTCGGTACTGATTTACTAGTTGCTCCCTAATACCTAAAAATAATGCTTCCACTTCTTTATCTTTTATTTCTTCGAGAAATTGATTTCTTTCTTTAACCGTTCCATTGCTTAATATATCTGCTATGTTTAAACGCAATTCGTTAACATCTGTTTCAACGGAACGATCAAGAATCGTTATGTTCAAACGAGGAACAATAGGGGGCAACTTGATATGAAAATGCTCAAAAACTAATTTGAGTTCTGCCCAGTAAGAAATTTCTCCGGGCCCAGCTATGAAAGCAACAGTTGGAAAGAGCCATTCTTGCATGAGCGGCCTTGTCACCACATTATTGCTTAAAACTACTGGATTCTCTTCGGCGCACTCCACTAATTGTTCTCTCGAAAATGCTAAAGCCCCATTTTTCCCCACAAAACAATCATTTCCACGATCAAATTCAAGTAAAATCCGGTCATTCATTTTTTGGTCATAGTAGAATAGGTTCGCATTCTGTTCATTTGCATCAATCGTAATCGGGAACCCGTTTTCACCAATTTGCTTTTGTTGTTCCAATAATTTGGATGTAATCGCTTCATGGTGAAGGATTTGCTGTTTAAAAAATTCCTTTTGCAGCATGCGAAACTCTTTGTTACCAGAATCAACGATTAATAACCCATAATCCTTGAACAATTCCATAATAATATTGGCAAAAAAATCGACTAAGGTGGTGGATTTTGAGATTTGTTCTTCAGCAAATTCTAACAAAGTATTCGTGTGTTCTGTCTCACCGAAGTTCTCAATTAAATTTTGTACCCACGAATTACAGACTTCTTTGTTTATCTGAATATCAGAGACCATTTTCTTATGAAGGACTCTTTCAGGATATGTCCATTTATCAACCTTTTGATTCACTGGTACAAACACATGATTAACTTCTTGGAAATCATGGTCTTCTCCAGCAATCCAAAATACAGGAACCACTGGTACTTTGAGCTGTGCCTCTTTTTGCTCAGCTAATTTAATTATTGAAATCACTTTATGTATTGAATAAAGCGGTCCTGTAAGAACACCTGCCTGTTGACCCCCAATAACGACAAGACTATTATCTGATTTTAGTTTATCGATTGATTCTTTAACAGCTTCAGACGATGGAAACCGCTTCATAAAGCTCTCAATATGTTCAGCAACCTCTAAGCGAGGAAAAGATCGGTTACTAAGTTCAGCAACTCGTTTGGCATCATCGGTTCTTTCATTAAACCGGTAATGAAAAAAAGGCTGGATTTCAGGAGATTGTTCCAAATAATTCGAAGCAAACCGATTGGTTGCTGGTAAAGAGAGATTTAAAATCTCCATTCATTGTACTTCCTTTCTGATCACCCAAATTCATTCTGTTAAGAGTATACCACTACCAACCACATTTGAAAAAATCTTTGGCTTATCTTTCAGTTAGAAAAGGTAAAAATCAAGGCACGATGAATTAATCCATAAAGGGTTAGGGCGAGGTAAGCAAGAAGAAAGAGGATAAAATTAAAACGCCAAAAACCCTTCATCACTTTTTTTAAGATAATTTCTTCTTTTACTTTCCAATGAACAAACACAAAAACCATAGCAATTAAAATCATAATTAATATGATTAACCAAAAAAATGATCTTTCCCATATCGTTACAATTAAAAAATGAACGGAAATAATGAATAAAATCGTTGTGGAATCTAGTGCCAAATGAACAGACTTTCGCGTGTTTCTTGTGAACATTTTCAAAACAAAGAACACAATAATAAATCCTAAAAAAGGTAATGCAAAGAAAATTGAGATAATAGAGGATAGAAAAGTAATCAAGCATATTCCCCCTTTATCATTTCTTTCCCTTTTATTAAATAATATAAGTTCTCTACTTGAGGTGCTTTCCTATGCTTTTTATCAGCTTCATCTAAAATAAACCCCAAGATTGCATCCACTTCTGTCATTCTGTCTGCTTCAATATCTTTAAGCATAGAGGAACGGTTTGCGGAAGTATTTTTACAAATAGTAATAATTTGCCGAAACTGTTCTTCTGTATTATCAAAATTTAAGATAAAAGAAACCTCTGCATATAAATTTTTTAGTACCTGAAAATAGTATTGATTTTTTATCAACTCGCCATTTTCCACCTTGAGGATAGCCGTTAATGGATTGATGACAGCATTGACCACCAATTTACTCAGGAGCATGTTATAATAATCCTCCTTAAACACAAGGGGAAATTCCAGTGGTGCAGAGGAGATCAACTCAAACAATAGAGTTGGATCTCCTTTAAAAACAGCAACTTTTGTTACAGCTTCGCCATTATGGGTAACAGTATATCGATTTTCTTTCAGCGCACCATGCTCCACTGAACCAACAAAAATATTCGTAAATGGGATGCAATCAAGCTGTTTTAAATGCCCCATCCCATTTTGTAAAAATAACAGATTGCCCGGAACAGCGGGCAACTCATTTATTTTCTCCATAATTGTTTGAAGTTGATATTGCTTCACGGCAATGATGGTAAGATCTTCATGTCCCTTCCACACATTCATAGGTAAGGCCTTTATTATGGATTTCGTTTGTTCCCCTTGTTTTTTCAGCACGATTCCATAATTATTAATTTCTTCAGTTTGTTCATGTGTTCTTGTATAAATCGTCACTTCGAATACTCTACTAAGGTAAGCAGCGAATAATAGACCAATTGACCCAGCACCAATAATTCCAACCTTCATGATAATCCCTCATTTTAGTCGTCTTTACCCATATTTTATCAGATGCTGTCGATAGTTTGTTACTAAGATTTAGAAAAAAATTGAGCCCTATTCGATTAAGACCGAATAGGGCAAAAAATCAGACTGGGTAAACTGGATGCTTACGAATACTGAAATTTAATTCCTTCGTTTCGTAGAAAGCAAAACGTTGAATAAGGACATGTCGTAATTCATATGGTGCGACTATTTCATCGACTATAAGTTCTGAAGCAAGTTTATAGATGTCAATATGTTCTTTGTATTCTTTGTGCTTCTCTTGTACAAAAGCTATTTTTTCTTTCGGGTCTTCAATTTGATTAATTTTGTTTGAATAAACAGCATTTACTGCTGCTTCTGGACCCATTACCGCAATTTGTGCTGTAGGCAACGCGATGCAGCAATCCGGCTCAAAAGCTGGACCAGCCATGGCATAAAGACCAGCACCATATGCTTTTCTCACAATGACTGAGATTTTCGGGACTGTGGCTGAACTCATTGCAGCAATTAACTTGGCCCCATGACGGATGATACCAGCTCGTTCAACCTTTGTTCCAATCATGAAGCCCGGTACATCTGCCAAAAATAAAAGCGGAATATGGTAGGCATCGCAGAGTTGAATGAATTTTGCCGCTTTATCGGCAGAATCAACAAATAAAACACCGCCTTTTACTTTAGGCTGATTGGCAATAATGCCAATCGGTCTACCATCGATTCTAGCTAGCCCCGTTATCAATTCTGGTGCAAACAATTTTTTGATTTCATAAAAACTAGCATTGTCCACCAGACTATCAATACATTCATACATATCAAACGGTGCGTTTTGGTTTTGGGGAATAATGGCTTCTAGTTCACGGCCTTGTTTGGTTGCCACACCCGCAGTCATCTTTGGCTTTTCTTTAAAACTAGCAGGAAAATAACTGATATATTTTTTTGCTGATTCAATGGCTTCCTCTTCACTATAGGCGAGAACATCCCCGCAGCCGCTGACAGAACAATGCATTCGTGCACCGCCCATTTCCTCAAGTGTTACCTTTTCGCCTATAACTTTTTCAGCCATACGAGGTGACCCCAAATACATAGAAGCATTTTGATCAACCATAATGACGATATCACAAAAAGCTGGAATATAAGCTCCACCAGCTGCAGAAGGACCAAACAATATACAAACCTGGGGGATCATCCCGGACAGTTTTACTTGATTGTAAAAAATTCTTCCTGCGCCACGACGATTTGGAAACATCTCTAATTGGTCAGTTATTCTTGCCCCTGCAGAATCGACAAGATAGAAAAGCGGAACCTTTAATTTTTCCGCAACTTCTTGAATGCGGATAATCTTTTCAACCGTTCTTGCTCCCCATGAACCCGCCTTGATGGTCGAATCATTCGCCATGACACAAACAGTTTGCCCGTTAATTTTACCAATCGCTGTTACAACACCATCTGCAGGAAGATCACCAGCCTTAAAATTGGCAAATTTACCATCTTCCTCATATTTTCCATCATCAAACAACAAGGTAAGGCGCTCACGAACAAACAACTTTTTTTGCTCTTTAGCCTTTTCGTGATATTTTGGATGTCCACCAGCTTCAATTATTTTACGATTCTCATTTAATTGCTCATTCAATGTATTGGTTACTGACATCATTCTCACCCCTTTTAAAAACTTCTATTCTAGGACAATTAATACGTCGCCTTCATTTACAAAATCACCAATGTTAACTTTTACATCCAATACCAAACCCACTGTATCGCTTTCGATTGGAATTTCCATTTTCATTGATTCAAGCATTACTACTTCCTGACCTGGTTGAACTTGATTACCATTTGCTACAAAAATATTTAAAACTGTTCCCGCCATGCTTGCTGTTATTTCTTTCATTCTGGCATTCTCCCCTTAATTCACTAATTTTTTTGTTAAAAAGCCTGTGTTGTACGAACCGTTTTGAAAGTCATTACTTGCCAATATATTTAGAAAGAGTGGAACATTCGTTTTAATTCCTTCAATTTTGACATCATTGAAGAAGCGAACAGCCTCTTTTAATGCATGTTCACGAGTTTCATGATGAATAATGATTTTGGCAATCATTGGATCATAGAACGGCGTAACTGTCCCGCCTTCTTCATAACCTGAATCAATCCTAACTCCCGCTTGGTCATTCCACTTAAGAGTACTGATTTTACCTGGTGACGGTAAAAAGCGGACAGAGTCTTCAGCATACACCCTAAATTCAATCGCGTGACCCGACAAAGTGATATCATCCTGGAGCAAAGGTAAACGTCCCCCTCGAGCAATGAGGATTTGCCATTTAACAAGATCGAGACCAGTTATCATTTCGGTCACAGGATGTTCCACCTGAAGACGCGTATTCATTTCTAAAAAATAGAAATTTTCGTTCTCATCTACAATAAATTCAATGGTCCCAGCATTTGAATAATTAACAGCACTTGCTGCTTTTACAGCTGTTTGAAGCATTTTCTGACGAGCTTTATCAGATAATATAGGTGATGGAGATTCCTCAATTACCTTTTGATGTCTTCTTTGAATGGAACAATTTCTTTCGAACAGGTGGATGATATTTCCATGATTATCTCCAAACACTTGGACTTCAATGTGTCTAGCATCTTTGATATATTTCTCGATAAAGACTTCATCTGAGCCAAAATAGGCCAATGCTCTCGCTTTTGTCTGGGCAAAAGACTTAACGAGCGCTTGTTCATTTTCACAATATACCATTCCAATCCCGCCGCCTCCTCCGCTCGCCTTAAGCATGACAGGGTAGCCGATTGATTGTGCAAGTACGCATGCTTCCTCACTGCTGGTTAATCCACAACCACTTCCGGGAACCACGGGTACACCAGCTTGCTCCATCGTTTGACGAGATACCACTTTATCACCCATTAATTCAATAGTTGAAGGGTTAGGTCCGATAAAAATAATGCCTTCCTCGATGGCCCGTTTAGCAAAACCAGTATTTTCAGATAAAAAGCCATAACCAGGGTGAATTGCATCTACTTTCTCTCGTTTCGCTATCTCTAAAATTTTATCAACTTGCAAATATGATTTGTTAACGGGAGGTTCCCCTACACAGAAAGCCATCGTTGCTGCTTTTACAAAGGGCATTTCCCTATCAGCTTCAGAATAAATAGCAATTGTTTCAATCTCCATCTCCTGACAGGTTCGAATAATCCGAAGGGCTATTTCTCCACGATTGGCAATTAAAATTTTTTGCACTTTTTTTCCCCTTTCGTACCCCTTTTATTCCACCATTTATATGTTTCTACATCATTCTCCGAATTTCCTGCTTTTTATGAAAACGCTTCCTCAACTTATTTGAAGAATTTTTTAAGTTTTTGTTATATAATGAGAATGATTCATTTGAATAATGCAAAAATTATTTCATTTCATGTTATTCAAGTGCAAATGAATATATACAAGATTATCAGTTATCATATTAGGAGGTCGACTATGTCAGCAAAAGTGGAAAGACTTAAAGTAAATTTTAAAACACTAGAAGAATTTAAAAAATTTAAACAATATGGGATTCAAGAACTATCCATGATTGAGGATCTTGAAGCAAATATGGTTGATAACGATAGCGACTCACCATTTTACGGAATTTATTTTGGGGACACATTAGTAGCAAGAATGAGTTTATATCAAATTGACGCAAAATTTGACCGCTATTTCTATCCACCACAAAACTACTTAGAGTTATGGAAACTTGAGGTATTACCTGGTTACCAAGGTAAGGGGTTTGGTAAGGCGCTTGTAGAATTTGCGAAAAACTTTGGTCTGCCGATTAAGACGAATCCAAGAGTACATTCAAGTGCTTTTTGGGAAAAAATGGACTTTACTAAAGTAGAATACGAAATGGAGCGAGACCGTGGTGAAAATCCACTAGTTTGGTATCCTTCAGGCGTTGAGGCACAACAACATTAATGGAATGCAAAAAAGCGGACATTTTGGTCCGCTTTTTCTATTTCTCTACTCTTTCAAGGTTACCATTTTTGTCCATTTGGAACTTCACTTTTTGCTGGCGGTCCTCGTCCTGAAGGACAACCATTTTCCGAGCTCTTTCCATAATTTCAATTAATGAACGATAATCCTCTTCGATTGCTTTTAAATTTTTTGATAATCTTTCATTTTCTGCAGCCAAATAGTACGCCTTCTTTTCCAACTCTTTAATTTTTTCATTAGACTTTTTACGTTCTGCTTCAATATTGGATGAGGCTAGAGCTTTTTGTTGAAGTCCTTCCAAAAAATGAATGACCGTCGAAAATGTAATGGTGCTTCCTTGCTCATTTACCGGAGGGGTTGGAACCACTTCTACTTTAACAGGTTCTTCAATCGTTTCTACTTCATTCGAGACTGGCTGTTTTTTCAACTCTTTACGCTGCTTTTTAGCAAGCTCGATCCCCGTTTTATACTGTTTTCTTACAAATGAATTCCAACGAAAGCCACAGGCTGCTGAAGTACGTGAGAGTTGCTTCCCTACTTCCTCGAATGCTTGCAGTTGTGTCCCGCCTTCCCGGATGTGTCGTAACACAACCTCAGCAAGCAACAAGTCTTCATCTTGGGACCATGCATCTTGTCGAGTTGGTGACATTAGTCATCCCTCCTAGTGTTTTTATAATACATATGCATCTACTAGAAAAGATAGACTTAATCAAGCGCGGTGATTTCATCTTTATTCTTGTTTTTTACGTATAAAAGCATTTACATAGTCATGATGTTTATCACTTTCCCAAAGTATGGAGCAATTTCTTACTTCTTCTTCTATTCTTTCACGCAGTTTTGTTTCTTCCCACTTTCTAACCCAAATCCTTTTATAGGATTTTAACACACTAAGATCGGTAGTCAGCATCGACCCAAGGTAAGATTCACAAGCCTGAAGAGAGTCACCGGTATATAAAGAGTTAATAAACCCAATTTCTTTTAAATATGATACTGTTTGCAGGTCAGCTTCCATTAACAGCTTCATTCCACTTGCGTCTGAGAGCTTTTCTGCTAAAATTGAACCTCCGCCCCAGCCTGTTGTTATTGCTTGTTTCCCTTGAACAAACCCTGCTTTTATCCCATCACGTGCTAGGCGATAATCACATGCCGCAGCAAGCTCACAACCGCCGCCTATTACTGTTCCATTTATTAAAGCAATTGTCGGAATAGGCAGGGTAAGAAGGGAATAAAGGATATTTGCCATTTTAGAGAGCATCCCGTACGCTTCTTCCTTCGTGCGAAGATGGTGAAAAACAGATAAATCTCCTCCTGAACAAAATGCTCGATCGTCTTCTCCGGTAATGACAAGGGCCTTAATATCAGGTTGAGAAGATCTTTGTATCGCTTCAGCTAATCCTTCCATAACGTCAAAGTTAATAGCATTCCTTTTTTCACTTCTAGTAATCGTAAATAATAAATAACCCATTTCCCGTTTTTCGATGGAGTATGCCAACCTTTGTCACGTCCTTTCTTTGATAACGATTTCATTTACGCTGTTATAAGTATGTATAATTTCTAGGCTCTGTCAAACTAGTAAGTTAATTTCCGCTCCAGGTGCTTCAATCAACTTAGTGGAAAATCAGTAAATTTCAAAAAACGACAAAAGCACAAGGGTTATTAACCCTTGTGCTTTCTATCTTATCGAAAATTAGTCGTTTACTACGTCTTTTCCCTTGTATGTTCCGCAAGCTTTACATACGCGGTGTGAAAGTTTCATTTCACCACAGTTTGGGCAGCTTACCATACCAGGTACGTTTAATTTAAAATGAGTACGACGTTTTCTTTTTGCAGTTTTAGAAGTCCTTCTAAAAGGTACAGCCATTCTTCCCACCTCCTTAAAGAGTATTAAGAAAGTAATGAAGGCCAGGAATGCTGGGTCTTCACTTTGCTTCTTAGATTTGTCGATTATGATTCGGAAGAAGAATTGTTTTCATCAAAAAACTTTGCGAGACCTGCAAGTCTCGGATCAATTTTTTTAGATTGATCTTCTTCATGAACAACTTCCCAATCCTTGCCAGACTGTGGAGCAGCATCTTCACGATTAACATCTTCACAAAAAACTTGCATTGGTATCTCAAGTAAAAGAATTTCTCGAAGGATTGGTATGACATCAACCACTTCACCTTTCACTTGATATGCTTCCTCTTCAGTTTCATAAACAGAACCTTGTAAGAGGAACGTTTCAGTTGTTTCAACATTAATTGGAAGTTTCACATCCACTAAAGTACGAGAACATGGAAGTATTAAGTAACCTTCAATTTTTAAATGGAATGTTACTTTCGTTGAATCGATATCTCCCCGACCAGTAATATGCATCGGAGAAACTTCTCGAATGGTGGGATCGTCTTGTTTGATCTCATCCATACGAACTATCTCATCAATCATAAATTCCTTGTTTCGATATTTTTGTAATTGACTTAATGTCCATTTCAATTGAATCACCCCAAGGCAACAAAGGTAATTATAGCCTTCGATAAATTTTTTGTCAATGTTTTTTCTTTACACCTCGTCAGATGATTTAAAAAGGCAAAACGATCTTATCTGTTTCTATACTAGTTTAACCAGATAAGCTTTTTGCAAACACCCTTAATATATTACCATATTATTTGATTGGTTTCCTTAGAATTTTGCTATAATGAATAGAAAAGCGTTTTTTTAGGTTATGGCTCTGTTAAACTTTCTGTTGATTTCCGCTCCAAAAAATCAATAATGAGCTTTAACAGAGCCTATGTTATAAGGAGAGAAGAAATGAAAGCTGTTGGATTAATTGTAGAATACAATCCTTTTCATAATGGACATGCCTACCATTTACAGGCATCAAAGGATGCAGCAGAGGCCGATGTTGTTATCGCAGTAATGAGCGGTAACTTTTTACAACGCGGAGAACCTGCACTTGTATCCAAGTGGCAGCGGACGAAAATGGCATTGCTAAATGGCGTAGATATTGTTTTTGAACTTCCTTATGCCTACGCCACTCAAAAAGCGGAAACCTTTGCCTATGGCGCCGTGTCAATTTTGGATGCAGCAGGCATTAATTGCCTCTGTTTTGGGAGCGAGAGTGGAGACATAACGTCTTTCCTTCAAACAATCGATTACTTGGAAGGGAAGCAACGGCAATTTAATGAAAACATTAAACAATACATAGGCACAGGGGTCAGTTATCCAAAAGCCATATCTCTTGCATTTGGGCAATTACCAGATTCGGAAAAGTATTTGGATTTAGCTAAGCCGAATAATATACTTGGACTCGAATACATAAAAGCAATACAACATCAAAAGTCCGATATCATTCCAATGACGATTGCTCGAAAAAATGCGAACTATCATGATGAAGATTTTTCCTCTGCTACGATTGCAAGTGCAACAAGTATCCGGAAAGCTATCTTTACTCACAGCAATGAAAAATCCGCTATGGACCAGTATGTACCCGAGCCGACGAAACAGTTGCTTAAAGAGTATCTAGAATCATATCAAGTATTTCACCAATGGGAAAATTATTGGAGTTATCTTCAATTTCGGTTACTGCACGCTAGGCCGGAAGAACTGAGGGAAATTTATGAAATGGAAGAGGGTCTTGAAAACAGACTTCTTTCTGCAGCTAGAGAGGCCAATAGTTTTCATGATTTTATGCAGCAAATTAAAACGAAACGGTATACTTGGACTAGGCTGCAAAGGCTATGTGTTCATATTTTAACAAATACAAAAAAAGCGGAAATGGCATTTATCTCAGAAAAAGCCTCTTACTTAAGACTTTTGGGCATGACCACAAAGGGAAGGGAATACTTAAATAAAACAAAATCTCACCTCAGTCTCCCGCTAATATCAAAACTTTCTTCTTTTACCGAAAAAGAGATTGACCTTGACATCCGGGCTTCACGGATTTATTCGCTTGGTATCCCTAGTCGTTTAAAAAACAAACTGATCCGTCAGGAATATGAGCAGCCGCCTATTTATATTCGATAAATAAAAAAGATGATGCATGCGCACCATCTTTTTTATTTTTTCTTTAACTTTTCTAAATAACTAACAGCTTCGTCAAATGTATCGATTGGGACAATCTTCATTTTGGTGTTTATTTCACGGGCGGTCTTTACTGCATCCCGGTAGTTGGAATTCTTGATCCCTTTTTCATTAGGAGCTAAAAAGATTTCCGCACCTGCCTTGTCTGCTGCCACTATTTTTTGTTCAATTCCGCCAATCGGTCCAACTGTACCATCCACATCAATTGTTCCTGTTCCAGCAATCTGATAGCCCTTTGTCAAATCGCCTTCTGTCAGCTGGTTATAGATTTCTAAAGAAAACATGAACCCTGCAGACGGCCCGCCAATTTCATCAGTCCTTACCTTAACTTTAGGATCCACTATTATTTCTTTATCATCAACAAGAGAAATCCCAATTCCAACCTTTTGCGGATCTTCTTTAAATGGCTGCAGTTTTAATGTCACAGTCTTTTTACTTTTGTTTCGTAAATATGAGAGTGTTACCTTTTCACCGGCATGTTTCTTACTAACGTATTCAATGAATTTTTCCGAAGAAGGCAATTGTTTCCCATCTACTTTAAAAATACGGTCACCCGTGGAAAGTGCCCCATCAGCAGGCATATTAGGAATTACCTGAACCACATAAATCCCCTTATATTTGTATTTAACCGGTAACCCCGCCTTTCGGTAAGCAACTTCGATGGCATTTAATTTTGACCCTGCCATAAGGTGGAGTTGTCTGGCATTATACTCTTCCTCTGTTTCTGTTTTATTTAAAATCAAATCAAGTGGATAAAGCTCTTCATATTTTCTTATCTTTGCTTCTAAAAAGGAGTAAATATTCGCTCTGCCCATTCTAACCGTTGTCAGCATAAAATTCCCTTCGTCCCTATCACCGCCATCGACAGTGATGATTGGTCCAAGTTCTTTTGCCATTCCTGGTTTCGAAACATAATAAGGCAATGAATAAAACATTCCACCAATTAAAATAATCGCTAATATGAGAGTTGAAGCTATATATATTTTTTTGAGCATACAATGTTTACCCCTTCCACTGTTCAATTACCGTTTTAATTTGTGTAAAATGTTTTATCGCTTCTTCCTCACCTAAGTTAATAATCTCCACTATATTTGTAAAGGCTCGTGAACTATAAAGTTCGACAGGAGGGCGAATCATCACATTAGCAGCAATTTCCCTATTGTTAATTATTTCGGCTTGCATTATGTCTATGCTCTGCATGATGACATCATAAATAGAGGTAATTTCAGCATTTCGCTTGACCCTGGAAACATCAACTGCAATAACGATATCCGCGCCCATCTCTTTAGCGACAGAAACAGGAACGCGATCTGATACACCACCATCCACAAGGATTCTTCCATTGTATTTTTCCGGCACAAAAATACCTGGTATGGAGATGCTTGCTCGAACAGCATCTGCGACAGGGCCTGTTTTAAAAACCACCTTTTCCCCCGTCAATAAATCAGTTGCAACAATCCCAATTGGAATAGATAAATCTTCAATATTTTTCCCGTGGGTAAAGACCTTAATGAATTCTTTTACTTTCTTACCAGAGATAAAGCCCATTTTCGGAACCGTAAAGTCCAAAAAGTATTTCCTCTTAAATGCTGTAGATAATTTATATAACCGGTCCATATCAATCCCTGCACCGTAAAAACTTGCTACTAGTGCTCCCATGCTGCTGCCTGCAATCAGATGAATCGGTATTCCAGCGTCCTTTAATGCCTTAATGACACCTAAATGAGCAAACCCGCGTGCACCTCCCGAGCCAAGCGCCAAGCCTATTTTAGGGTGCTCCATAACTGTAGACCTCCTAAAAATACCAAATAGAATTATTTGATTTCCTCAATAGACGGACTTAACGAAGACCCTTCCCTACAAAAATGAAATCTCGTTCAATCTTATGGTCTAAATAAACGTTCTATGAGTATATTTGTGTTATATGAGGACAAGTCAGGAAAGAATATTTCTTTATTCTAACATTCAATTAATTGATTGCACAGTTCAACGATCCCCTTGGGAGGAGGTCCCTTCATTGTTTCGGTCCAAATTAAAAACGATTTTTTTATCGATATCCGTCACCATTTTAGCTGGCTCTCTAATATTTTATCCGCAGGAGTCATTAGATGCTTCGATTCGCGGCCTAAATATGTGGTGGGAAATTGTTTTTCCATCCTTGTTACCTTTTTTTATTGTTTCTGAAATGTTAATTGGTTTTGGAGTTGTTAAATTTATTGGTGTACTATTAGAACCTCTAATGAGACCATTATTTAAGGTCCCAGGTGTTGGCGGTTTTGTTTGGGCGATGGGTATGGCTTCTGGATTCCCAGCTGGCGCAAAGTTTACGGCAAGATTAAGAGAAGAAGGACAATTAACACAAATTGAAGCGGAGAGACTTGTTTCATTTACAAATTCCTCTAATCCTTTATTTATCTTTGGGGCGGTTTCGGTAGGGTTTTTCTATAATCCTCATTTAGGGGTTACCCTCGCATTATCCCACTATTTAGGGAATATTTGTGTTGGATTAATTATGCGCTTTTATGGAAAGGAATCCCCTGATGAAATCAAGCCAAAAAGAAAGAAATTCAAAATCCGTTCTGCTTTATCAGCCTTGCATCAAACAAGATTAAAAGACAATCGACCGATTGGAAAACTATTAGGGGATGCAGTCAACTCATCCATTCAAACCTTATTAATGGTTGGTGGTTTTATTATTTTATTCTCAGTAATAAACAAAATACTTTATCATTTACATATCACTGCAACATTGGCTAAATCAGTTGAGGTCCTGTTATCATCGTTGTCATTCCCAGAAATGTTAAGTATTCCGTTTATTTCAGGTTTATTTGAAATCACTTCAGGTAGTCAATTAACCAGTCAAGTGCTAGATGCCACTCTATTACAAAAAGCGATGATAACCAGCTTTATTTTAGCCTTTAGTGGTTTTAGCGTCCAAGCCCAGGTTGCAAGTATCCTTGCACAAACAGATATTAGATTTCAGCCCTTTTTCATCGCTAGAATCATTCACGGTATTTTTGCAAGCTTATTCGCATTGATCTTATGGAAGCCCGTTTATTTACGATTTAATGGTAATGAACGTCCTTCAAATGCCTTGCCTGTTGGATTTTTCGGTGATGGATCATGGGTAGACCACATTTACCATAAAATGATTGTTGTAGGGCCGATTATCACCATTATTTCACTGTTCGTATATGTACTGATCTTATATTCCCGCCAAAAAAAACAATAAAAAAAGAGCTTCGCACTATAAACTGCATCCCAATTTTTCGACACAAAGAATCATCGGATGGGCAGTTCACTTAGCTAGCTCTTTTTTATTTATGACTTGAACTTCTTTTTTAATTCTTTTTCAACGATCGGCGGTACAAGTGTCGAAATATCCCCATTATACTTTGCCACTTCTTTTACAATACTTGAGCTTAAAAACGAAAATTGATTGTTGGTCATGATAAAAAAGGTTTCGATATCCTCATTAAGTACTCTATTCATCGATGTGATTTGCATTTCGTACTCAAAGTCAGAAACCGCCCGCAATCCACGGATGATGGCATTAGCATTAACAGCCTTTGCATAATCAACAAGTAAGCCAGAATGAACATCTACTTTAACATTAGGAAGATCTTTTGTTACTGCCTTGATTAGATTCATTCGCTCTTCAATTGTGAATAAAGGGTTTTTAGATGAATTGTTTAAAACGCTCACATATACTGTATCAAATACTTTGGCACCTCTTCTAATAATATCTAAATGACCATATGTAATTGGGTCAAAGCTTCCTGGACAAACGGCGATTTTTGTCAAATTGATTCCCCCTTACTCAATATCTGTTCGTTTATAAATTGTTACTGCAATAATCCCATACTTCTCGTGTTTTATTTGGCTAAATCCTCCTACTGATTTCGGTATTTCAACCTCAAAGCTATGTTCACAGACAATGATGCCATCTGTTTTTACTATATTCTGCTTATCCATTTTTTCCATTAAATTGACTAGTTGTTGTTTTTTGTATGGCGGGTCTAAAAAAATATAATCAAAGCAGATTTCTCTCTTTATGAGAGCCTTTAATGCCCGATCGGCATCATTGCGATAAACCTCAGCTTGATCCTCAAATTTACAAGCTTTAATATTTTCATGGATCACCTGAATCGCTTTTGATTCACGATCAATAAAAATCACTTTTTCCAATCCTCTGCTAAGCGCCTCCAAACCTAACCCACCACTACCAGCAAATAGGTCTAACCCAATCCCGCCATCAAAATAAGGTCCAATCATATTAAATAAAGCTTCTTTGACCTTATCGGTTGTCGGTCGAGTTGTATTTCCTGGAACTGCTTTCAGCGGTCTTCCTTTACAAATGCCTGAAACCACTCTCACTTACTTATCACCACATTTTTTTTGAGAAATAATTGCTTAATACATCCTACCATAATTTATAAAAAGTAGACAATTCTGTTGATGATATCTCTTTATTTAAAAGTTGAGTACCAAACAGAGTGGTTTATCACGAAATTTTATGATAAAGCACGTATAAGCTTTTGGGTTGTGGAAATAATGTAATTAACAACATCAATTCGAGGATGTTGTTGCCAACCGCGGAGAAGACTTACGTTTCCCCATAAGTTCTTCCTCCGGTTTCTCCTCTCCCTTTGCCTTCTATCCTTTTTGAGGATTTGGAAGGACCCTGCAGAATGTTCTGCAGGTTTTTTTTAGTTTTTATTCAAAAAATCAAAAATTAGTGATAAAGTATTGATGAATTGACTCATTGTAAAAGGAGCGTTTTCATTGATCCAACGTTTTATTGAATTAGGTGAAGGATATTCAGATTTATATGAATTACTAGAACTTACAAATGCCAATCAACACCGTCTTCAACACATGCTTGCTCTCCATACAAAAATTGATCAAAAGGAACTTACCTCCCTAGTTGTTGTCCTTAAACCGACTGACCCTGGTAAGTTTCAACCTCTTTATATTTGCCGGGAGGGTATTCCAAATCCAAATTTCACTCCAAATAAAAGGTATGATCTTTTTGCTCAAACCGCTTCGAAATATGATAAACAGATTTGTGAATTAACGGTAAAGCCCTCCTCCAGCTTTTATGAAAAGGAACTATATTACCAATATCTAATTGGTATTCTCAGGCTTAATCATTATTTACTGCCACTTCAATAGGAAAAGGTGAGGGACCTGAATCGCCCTCACCTTTTTAAATTCCCATCTTATAATCGTATTCTTTTGCTTTATCGGGAGCTGAATTTTCATACTCCATTCTTAAGAAAGGTTTATATGAAGGCTCTACTTTTTTTACAAACGAAAAAGAATTCAACTTTTCCATTATTTCATCTACTTCTTCTTGATTACAATACAGTACAACATATTTCAACTTTTTTGAGACATAATGTACATTTCCGAAGCGCCTAAGCATTTTAGCTTGTTTTAGAGAGTAAAGCCACACAACCAATCCTTGTCTTTGAACAAACATACTTTTTTCCCCTTCAACAGAACCATCATTTTAAATAAGTCTAGCATATTAAAACGATTCATTTCAATTCAAACTTTACTTCTTTCCAATATTATATGGTAGTAACAAGATAAATTACTGCACTCTAAAGAAAAAATCAGCTTTCAAAAGCTGATTTTCCTCACCCGCAATTACAGCTGCCGCCACCGCCACAACCACTGCTATGGCCAGTTTGTGTTTCAAAGAACTGATTGCCGGTTGGTACCTTTATATGTTCTGAGACTGCACCGCCTACGATAATGCTGATGGCATCTAGAAGGTCTTGCAAATCATTTTCGGCCAATTTAAACTCCGCTACAAGGGGGTCTAAATCCATTTCTCTCTTATTTTCACGGATTTGTGTCATGACCTTTTTATAATCAGGATGGTATTTACCAAACCGTTGTACCTCATCATACAGTTCCTTTAGACTAACAAAACGCTTTATTTTACGCTGTGACTCTTTGTTATTTTGCAATTTATATAAACAAATCTGATATTGTTCTGCTATATCTGATTCTAAAACCATCTTGGCTAGCTGTTCCGCCTGTTCCAATAATTCAACTCTTTCTAATGTAGCAAGCACGTTTTCACCCACCTCCACTGATATTTTAACATGAAAGTGTTAGTAATGCGAAATATACAATTTATCTAGTGATTTTTACCATAAATTCTTTCTCCATTCCATACGGTGCATTATTTAAATCGACAACTTCCAGCTTAACACTATGACTTCCCGGCGATAACCCTTTAATCATAAATGCCGCTGCATTAACTTCAGATTTTTTCTTGCCATCAATCCAAATAACAATCTTACCGAATCTTTTCTTGGAATGGTCAGTTTCACGAAAACTGATACCAGTAACGATACAATTAATGAATACTGTTTCTCCTTTTATTTGGTGCTGGACGAATAGTGAAGGTATTTCCTCTTTTGGCGAGGCATTATTAAATCCGGAAAGAATACCAGTTATTAAGAACATAAGGACAACCTTTGGAAAATGCTTTTTCATTTTGATTCACTCCTTCTTTTGCTTGTATTGTTCGCCTCCATTTCAATTTTTAGTCTTAAACCTTAATTACATACAAAAAAAGCCTCAAAGAGAATAATTTGGGGCTTTGTTAATTTTGATTTTTCATCGCTTGAAACATATGATACATCATAGAAGCCATTTGGACACTATTTGAAAATTTGTTAACTTGATCTGGAATGGTCTTTTTATGATAGTGTAATGATTGAATTTCAAGTGCCTGCAAATCATAAGGATTTCTTGATAACTTCCGGTACCAGATTGGTTGTTCACGGATAAACTGTTTTAAGTCCTTCTGACTTTCTATATATTCAAGTACATCTTTTCTCATAAATTAAAGTTCCTTTCCATCAGTCTTTTCTAAACATAAAGGGATGTTTAGGTCCTTCTTGCGGTTTTACTGGACCTCCAGCAGGATTGTTTCCTTGAAATTGTGAAATAACACCTTGAATCGCACCTAGGGCCTGGCTTAGGTTGTTAATATGGTTTTGCATTTGATTTGGATCCATTTTCTTAACCATTCCCATAATGCTGGAAATCCAATCACCTTTCGATTCTACACTTTCTTCATCGGCAGTTTCTTTATTAGTTCCAATCGTTTCCCAGCGGGTATCCTCTTCCCCTAATAAATACCACTCTTCGTATAACTCCTGCCAGGTCGCCTTCCCTGTCCGTACTTCCTGGATAAGTTTTGGATTGTTTTTAACAAATTCTTTAAATTGTATGACGGTAGGGTGTAATTTTTTTTGTGTCATTTTTCTCACCTCAGCCCATATTACTGCCAATAATACAATATGTAATAAAATTCAAAATGTGAAAGAACTCAGAAAGATGTATATATTTAATATTTTTCCTGTTAATGATAAGATGTCAAAAGAATAAGAAATGAAAGAGGTATATAAAATGAAAGATGAAATACGTCAATTATTAGAAACATGTATGGAAAATGGCTCAGAGGCTGATTTAACTTCTCTTGCATACCTTTTAAATGGATTCAAACAAAAAATAAATCAAAATCGCAGTACCTATATTGACGGGATTCTTCAAATGGAAAGAAAATTTGAAGAGGATACCTGCGAAATTTCCATCCCGCTTCACCCTACTCTTCATAATAACTTAGATATCGTCCATGGCGGGATTACAGCGACCGTTTTAGATACTGCAATGGGCAGTTTGGCAAATTATTACTTGCCGAAAGGATTAGGGGCAGTTACCAATCAATTGAATATCCATTACATAGCACCAGGAATTGGAGAATCACTCCGGTGTAAAGCAGAAATTATTCATAAAGGCAGCAACACCATGGTTATTTCAGGAGAAGCCTATCGTAGTGATGGCAAAAAAATTGCCTATGCAACAGGTACATTCTTTATTATTAGCAAATAATGACCGGAGGAGTTTGATTCATAATGGTTACCGCCATTGTCATTCCAATTATTTGCCTTTACTTTTTTTGGCTGACAAAAAAAGAGATGAAGGAGAATGATACTAAGTGGGCTATGGCTGGTCATGTCCAGCAGGAAGCGGTTGTAACAGGCGAAATTAAGAGCCTTATAGAGGAGAAGCAACGGTTTTATTATCATCGCTATATTTATGTGCAGTCGTTAAAACTGCAAACAGAGACCAAGTTAATTACTATCCAGAAAATTACCCCGATTACAAAAGACTTCCAGAGAGTTTCCTTTAAAGTTGGGGAATACATAAGAGTTTATGGGAAATGGGAAGTGAACAAATTTGTATTCAACGAATATATAATTGAAAAAAGGTGACCTAATATGATCACCTTTTTTATTGTTCTGTTTTTTCAATAAAGTTTTGGGTATAGTACTTTTGATATACTCCTACTCCAAGATGGGTATATTCATTGTTTAAAAGTGCCTCACGATGTCCTTTACTATTTAGCCACCCTTCCACCACTGCAGGGCCGTCCGTATAATTTGCCGCGATATTTTCACCAGCAGCCTGATAAACCACATCAGCTGTTTTTAATCTCTTAGCAAGGTCTCCAAATTTCTTAGATGTATGAGAAAAGTCATTGTTTTCCGACATGTCCTTACTGTGTTGGAAAGCTGCTTTCGCCGTATTTTCATCCCACTTCAAACTTTTAAGTTTATTCCTCTCTCTTAAAACATTGGTTATGTCAAATATCTCTTGTTCAGTATTTTCATCTATTTTACGCTGCATTTCCTCACTAGGCACAGGCGCTTGGATTAGAACACCATTATAAACAAGTTCATAGGGACGTTGTTTAATAAGTGTGGGTGCATCCAAGAAACGGACACTTGAGAGATTACCCGTAAACTTATCTATATATAGCTGAACAAAAATATCACCCAATTGCACCATTGGTCGAAGATTTAAATCCGTATCATTAAGTTCAAAGCGATAGGAATTTCCATTATATTCGAGATTAAAATTTGTATCAATATAATGAGTATTAAAAATTTCCTCAACTGGTTGTCCGATTTCAAATGGTGCTACATCTAAATTTTGACCAATGGCAAAAATGGTAACAATCCGTTTATTTTCCACACCTACTTGCAGGTAACTTTTAGGACTTTGATTATAAATATACCACTGATAACCATATTGTGATTCATCGATCCGTGCTGGTGTACCAAGAACTTTTTCTAGTTCAACTTCTTTTTGCCCAATTAGTAAAGCTAATCCCTCTTTCGGTTTTTCTGAGACAATTTTTTTACTAGGCTTATTTACTGGATTTTCTGGTATTGATTGTTTTATTTCTGATGTATTATTTTCTTTAATTAAAATATTACTTTCATTATTTTCATTTATACTAACATAAAAACCAATGGTTAAGAAAACTGCTGAAAGAATAAGTATTTTTGACAGTATACGCAGAGGCTTTCACCCTCTCTGGAACATTTTCTATCATTATATGTATAGATAAAATTATTATATCATCTATGACTTCAATAATAATAGTCATTACCATAAATATCAGATAAATGAACTGATTAAAAGAAAACAGGTACAATAAGTACCTGTTTAAGTTTGGTAATACTATTTTTTTTGTATAGTAATTATTAGTGTTGTGCTCCGTTATAATTTTGTTCAGATATTTCTGTTAATGCCTCTTTTGCTTGGTCGTCAGTTAACTCGCGGATAGCGAAATCACCTAGTGAAACAATTCCTACTAGCTTACCGTCTTCTACTACAGGTAATCGGCGGATTTGATGTTCTGCCATTAATTTTGCCGCTTCCTTACTTGTAGAATCAGATGTAACAGTGATTAGTTGTTTGCTCATAATATCCTCTACTTTTGTAGAGCCAGGATGTTTTTCTGCAACACCTCGTACTACAATATCACGGTCTGTAATCATGCCAACAAGATTGTCTTGATCAAGAATTGGAATAGCTCCCACATTTAATTCCTTCATTTTTAAAGCCACTTCATATACATTATCTAATAAAGAACAACTTTCTACCGCATCAGTCATTATATCCCTGATTTTTTCCACATGATTACCCCCATGTTATAATAAATTCCTCATATCATTATTTTAGGATTTCCATCCAATTATGTTTTATTCGTTGAATCTATGCATTGCAAGTTGATTCATTTTCAACTATTATTAAAATTGAATTATAATTGCTTTACTGATAAAAGAAACATTGGGGTAATGGTATTGTTTTTAGGAGGGATTATTTATGAAATTCGAGAATACTGAGATTGAAAAGTTAAAAGCTGACTTAAACCGATTAGATGAAGTAATGTTAGATCACGGTTTAGTTCGCGAAGGGCAATGGGACTACGAACGTGTTACATATGACCGCAAGTTTGAATTAAAAGAAGGAGTATTCTACCTGCGTATTCGAGGCCATGCAATTGAAGGAGACATTGGTGCTCATAAAGCAACCATTCAATTAATGACCCCGCTTTTAGGCAAACATTATTATCCACATGGTGTTGAATATGGTGAAGGGGAAAACTTCCCAACTTCTCTTGTGAATCAATGCAAAAAGATTCTTGAAGCCGTGAAAGCTGAAGTAAGTAAATTTGCACTTTAAGGATAAGGCTTTGTTATAGCCCATTATTGATATTACCCTTTGTTGATTGAAGTGATAGCGCGTTACTCCTACGGGAAAGCGGTTCACTAGAGACCCCGCATACATGTATAGCGACTAGGAGGCTGCTGAACTGCCCGCGCGGCGCTGAGCGCTTGAAACGGAAATAAACAAGCAATTTTAACAAAGCCCTGTATACAAAAAAGACGCATGAATTTCATGCGTCTTTTTTGTATACAGGACAGCTATGACTTTATTTTACAGTCCTAGAATTGCTTTGATCATCGAAGTGGTTTCCCCGCCATGATAAAATACATATAACAGCAGGTAAACGACAACTCCTGTAATCGCCGTGAAAAACCAAATGAAACTAGTTACCGGGCCAAGTTTGCGATGATTAGCAAGCTGATTTTTGTATCCCGTCAGGATGGATGCAATTCCGAAACCAGCTCCCGTTGTTGCAAGGGTGATGTGAAATATTAAAAAAATTGTGTAATATATTTTAATATTTTCTGGTCCTCCGAATGACGTATTACCAATAAAAATTGTTCGTGATGCATAAATAATAAAGAAGATAACCGCAAAGATTGCTGCCACAAACATAGTCTTTTTGTGAGCCTCAATCTTTCTCTGCTTTATTTGCCACCATCCAATTGCAACAGTAATAGCACTTAAAACAATAAACGAGGTACTGATCGTTGGCAAAATGGGTAAGGAATTCATTAAACGTCCTCTCTTTTCTTTTATTCTAGAATAATAGTAGTTCAAACAACTTTACTTTTCAACGGGATTAACCAAAAATATGGCCTTCTTAAAAAAAAATCTCCCTGGAAGATGGGAGATTATTTAATAAGTAATGGATTTAGTGATTGCTGCTTCAATTCCTGTTCGTTATCTGCTTGATCCTTTTTGTACCATTCAAAGAAAACATGCGCAAGGATGACCCCATAAATGATTTCTTGAATAATCTTCATTAACACTCCACCTAACTGCTGATCGTGGATTAATGACATTGAGCTGAAAAGCTGAGGACCACTCAAATTTAAGCTTTCAAAGTTTGCAGTTCCGACACATAGTCTCATCACTTCTCCCCAAACATGAGGATCAGAGTAAGTAGAGTACATTGGTGTATCCGCAAAAATGATTAACGCACACGCTGGTGTTAACAGGATTCCATCTGCAAAAATATAACCAACCTTTTTCAGTCCGGTTAATGTCTGATGCTCTGGTAATTGATTAAGCAAAGGCCACCACATGAAAGTTGCAACGAAAAATAAAAGGATGGAATATCCTGCATGCAACCAAGCATTTTGCATTACATGGTCAAAAATGATTGGAACATGGTAAAAGGAAAATAAACCATTAAAAATAATTAACGCAATTAGAGGCTTTGTTAAAACCTTAAACACGGAATTAATAGTACCGACAGTGAATACTTTTCTCCAAAACCAGTTCGGGATACTTAGAATTAAAATAGGAGGTACCACCAATACCAATGCAGCCATTTGGATCATATGGACCCAAAACATAAGGTGTGCTAATAAATCGACAGGAGAGCCCTTAATGGCATAAAGAAGAATCATCGATAAAAGAAATAATCCGCCTTGAGTTTTCGTTAAGGGAACACTCCCTGGAAAAAAACTCCTGTATTTAATTGTAAGGACAAAATATCCTGCACTAAGTCCTATTAATATTAGCATAAAGTACGGGCTCCAAAGTGCTTTAAAACCAAATATATCTAATGTAAGCACCCAAATCACCTCATTCTGATGTAAAAGAATTGTTAACAATATTATACCCTTGGTCAAAATGATTCGCAAAGAAATGAAATCTTCCATTTTATTGCTCTTAAAAAAGAAAATCGGCCATAAGCCGATTTTCTTTTTTTGAACATATTACCACCAAATGATAGTTGAAAAGGCAAGAATAGTTATGGCACCAACTAACACACCTGAGTATAAAAAGAGTGATGGAGCTTCATGCCCTTTATGGCTCATATGCATGAAATAATATAGTTGGAAAATAACTTGAACAACAGCTAGAAGGATAATAAATGGTATAGTAAACCAAGAAGTAAACCCTTTAATAGCTACAGCTGCAAAAGCAATTAGCGTTAAGAAGATCATCAAGGCAAAAGATACCAATTGATATCTCATCTCTTCTGCATTTTTCCGGCGGCGATATTCAATGTCAACTCTTGGGTTTCCTGAATTTAATTGTTGATTTGCCATCAGTTTATCCCACCATTCCCATTAAATATACTACTGTAAAGATAAATACCCAAACAACGTCAATAAAATGCCAGTATAAACTAAACACATAGAATTTTGGCGCATTGTATAGGTCCAAGCCACGATTTGCGTTTCGAATCATTAATGTTAAACACCATAGTAAACCAAACGCAACGTGCCCCCCGTGGAAACCTACTAGGGTATAGAATGCAGAACCGAAAGCACTGCTTGTAAATGTATGTCCTTCATGGACATAATGGGTGAACTCATAAACCTCAAGCCCTAAGAACCCTGCACCTAAAAGGGCTGTTAGACCAAGCCAAACCATCATTTTTTTGAAAGCAAAGTTTTTCATATGATACATTGCATAAACACTTGTTAACGAGCTAGTTAAGAGAAGCATCGTAGCGACAAAAGTTAACGGTAATTCAAATAAATCCTTTGCTAAAGGATGACTTGAACTTGGAACTTTATCCTTTAAAGCAAGATATGTGGCAAAGAGGGAGGCAAACAGAACTGTCTCTCCCCCTAGGAAAAACCAAAAACCTAAGAATTTATTTTTGGATTCAAGGGTTGATTTTTCCGGCGCAGCAGGCCATGTTTCATACGTAAATTTTTCATCAGCGTGCATTATGCCTTAACCCCCTTATCATCATCATCCATTAATTCTTCTTTGTGTATATGGAAGCCATGATCGTCTTTAACTGAACGTAAGAACATAGAACCAAAAGTTACTAATAATCCGATGATCATTACTGGTAAAGCCCAAGCCTTATCATTAATATGATACATTGCACCAAAGGCTGCTATGAATAAACCTAGGGCCATCATAAACGGTAAGAATGATGAATTTGGCATATGGATATCACCAAGCGGCTCTGCTGGTGTCATTCCTTTTTTACCATCCATTTTTTCTAACCAATACGCATCTAACCCACGAACAAGTGGAAGCTGCTTAAAGTTATAAAACGGTGGTGGTGAAGGAATGGCCCATTCTAATGTTCTTCCATCGCCCCATGGATCATTTCCAACTTTAACATTTTTCACAGAAGTTATAATGATGTTAAGTAACATTACAATAACAGCTACTCCCATAAACGCAGCACCTATAGAGCTAACCATGTTAGCTGTGTCAAATCCTTGACCAGGCAGGTAGGTGAAAACGCGTCGCGGCATTCCCCATAAACCTAAGAAATGTTGGATAAAGAATGTTAAATGGAACCCAATAAAGAACAACCAGAAAGTAATTTTACCTAAAACTTCATTCAACATTGTTCCAAACATTTTTGGCCAATAGAGATGTGTACCTGCAAAGACTGCAAATACCACACCACCCACAATAACGTAATGGAAGTGAGCAACAACGAAATAAGTATCATGATATTGATAGTCAGCTGCTGCAGAGGCTAGCATTACCCCTGTTACCCCACCAGCAAGGAATGATGGAATAAACGCCATTGCCCAATGCATAGGAGTGGTGAATTTTACACTTCCTCCCCACATTGTTAAAAGCCAGTTAAATATTTTAATTCCGGTCGGAACACCAATCGCCATTGTAGCAACTGCGAAAATGGCATTTGCAACAGGACCTAAACCTGTTGTAAACATATGGTGAGCCCATACCATGAAGCCTAAGAAACCGATTAATACAGTTGCAAATACCATGGAAGAGTATCCAAATAAACGCTTTCTTGAGAAAATCGGGAAAATCTCCGAGAAAATCCCGAAAGCTGGAAGTATTAAAATATATACTTCTGGGTGACCGAATATCCAGAAAAGATGTTCCCAAATAACTGTATTTCCACCCAGAGTAGGATCAAAGAAATTCGCTCCAAACAAACGGTCAAACATCATTAAAACTAAACCAACTGTTAATGGAGGAAATGCAAACAAAATAAGTGCTGAAGTGACAAAAGTTGTCCAAGTAAACAACGGCATTCTCATATAGGTCATACCTGGTGCACGCATGTTAATGATAGTGACTAGGAAGTTAATACCACCAATCAAGGTTCCAATACCAGATATCTGTAAACCTAAGATATAAAAGTCTACACCATGTCCTTTTGAATGAAGTGCTAGTGACGCGTAGGATGTCCACCCTGCATCAGGAGCCCCACCTAAGAACCATGATAGGTTTAGGAAGATTCCTCCGAAGAAGAATAACCAAAATCCAAGTGCATTTACAAATGGAAACGCAACGTCGCGTGCTCCAATTTGTAATGGCATTACCGCATTCATAAATGCAAATACAAGTGGCATTGCAGCAAGGAATATCATAGTGGTTCCGTGCATTGTTATAATTTCATTAAATAATCCGGCACTCACAAAATCATTATTCGGCACTGCAAGCTGGATGCGGATAAATATTGCCTCTAATCCGCCCACTAAGAAGAAAAATCCACCTGCAATGAGATATAGGATGGCGATTTTTTTATGGTCAACAGTTGTTAAAAAGTCCCATAAAGTTGCCCCAAATCCCTTTTTTTGAGCATAGGTACTCACAATTTTACCTCCCTTTCAACCGATTCCCCTTTATTCCTGAACCTTTAAGCCCATTAAATACTCTGCTAACGCATCAAGCTGGTCTTCAGACATTTCAGGGTATTTTCCTGTCATCATGTTACCAGGCTTATATGTTTCCGGGTTACGGATCCAATTTTTCAATTCTTTTTTATTATGATCCAAAACACCAGCTACACGAGAACGCTCACCAAAGTTCGATAAATTTGGTGCCAGACGTGCAGTATCAGGCATTTTGTTTGATGGTGTTACAGCATGACAGCCAATACAGCTTTTATTAAAAAGTTCTTGTCCTTCTGCAGCAACAGCACCTTGAGCTTTTTGTGGTTCTTTAACATTTTGCATGGAAGTAACCCAAGCATCAAATTTGTCCCTGCTGATTGCTTTTACTTTAAAGTCCATCAAAGCATGCGATGGTCCACAAAGTTCTGCACATTTACCATAAAAAAGATTTCCGGCTTCGTTTGCACGTTTATCATCAAACTCTAACCAAAATTTGTTGATATTTTCAGTATTGGTATCAAGCTTTCCACCAACAGCTGGAATCCAGAATGAATGTTTAACATCGGTAGACTTTAAATTGAAATATACTTTTTCATTCGTTGGGACAACTAAGTCCTGACTTGTCACAATCTTCTGTCCTGGATATTCGAAATCCCACCAGTATAAATGAGAGCGGACGTTAATAACAAGCGCCTTTGTATTTTTCTTATCCATTGGTGATACATCTGCAAGTTTAAAGGTTGCAGCTACAGTCGGAACGGCAAGAATTAATAGTAAAAGTATCGGCACAACAGTCCAAATAATTTCTAATTTGTGACTTCCTTCTACTTGTTTTGGGATTCTGTCATCCTTTCTTTTAAAACGAACCAAGATCAGAACGAAAATGATCGCGACAATAATAATAACCCCAACCATGATTAAAGTACTTAACTTCATTAAATCATATTGCGTTTTCGCAACTTCACCGGCAGGCTTTAACGTGGAAAGGAACGGTTCGCCACATCCGGAGAGTACAAGCGCTAAAATCGAAAATAACGAAAATAAACGCCATTTTGCAAGCCTTTTCATAGCTTAATCAAACCCCTCTTTCACTAATAAATTCTTAAAAACTTTTGGTGGATCAAAGAAGTATGTAGGATGACTGTTCCTGTAATTCCATCCAGAAACAATCATTTGCAAAACTAAATTAATGTAACGATAACCATTGCCACAAAAATAATAGTTAAATATTGCAAAGAGTAAACAAACATTAGTTTTGCCCACTTTATGTCATCTTTGATTTTATATCCATAAATCCCTAATGCCAGCCACCCGATATTTAATAGGATAGCAAGAACTAGAAATGGGATTCCTAACTTGGTAAGAAAAAATGGGATAGGTTGAAGTGCAGCAACCCAGAGAATGATGTGAATCTTTGTAGTTTTAAACCCCTTCACAACAGGCAACATTGGGATTCCCGCTGCTTTATATTCTTTCACTCTTCTCATCGCTAGAGCATAAAAATGCGGTGGCTGCCAAACAAACATTAATACAAACAATGACCACGCCATGATATCTAGATTTGCATCAACTGCTGCCCATCCAATAAGCGGCGGCATGGCGCCAGAAATGCTTCCGATAATAGTATTGGAAACCAATTGCCGCTTTGACCATAGGGTATATAGGAAAACATAGCTAAAAACTCCAAGCAGTCCTATAACTGTTGCAGTCATTGTAGTAAAGAATAAAGACAGTGTTCCCAGTCCTATGAGTAAAATACCTAATGTAAGAACTTTTACTGGCATTACTTTCCCAGTAACGGTTGGTCGTGCCTTCGTTCTTTCCATTAAATGGTCAATGTCACGATCTACATAATTATTAATTGCACATGACCCAGCAATGATTAGTGAAGAACCAATTACAGTAAAAAAGACTATATCTAAATTATCTAGAAAGCTTTGTCCTGAAAAATGTAACGCTAACCATAACCCTGTAAATGTAGTAATTAGGTTGGAATTAACAATCCCTATTTTAATAAGGGCCATAAGGTCTTTCCAAGCTGAGGTCTTTATATCGGTTTGCAGGCTCGCAGTGCCATTTTCAATGGCAGCATCTCCGTAAGCCTTAGAGTTAGACATTTGTTTCTCCTCCTAAACCTAAATAACAAAACGTTCATCATTTAAGCCGTGATATTGATTCTTAATTATTTATGCCCTCATTTGTAATAAAAAGGAATGCTTAAGAAAAAAATTCAAGTAATATTTTTCGACGTGAATATGAATCATTAAATAAGAGTAGTGATTTTAGAAACACTTTCTCTGTATATTAAATCACACTTTCCAGTATTTTTGTGAACTTTTTTTGAATAATTTTATACAAAATTGTGACAGGATTCATTTAATCATGAATGAGATTCAGATTTTGTCACAATTGTTCATTCTACTCAAAGATGAATCACCTATATGTAATATATCTCCTGTATCTGCTGTATGTGATTAAGTGGAAGTCTTCCACCTTTTATAAAGGGATGATACTCAATAATCTTCCCATATATATTTCTAACAGACTAAAAGCAAAGATTCAACAGTTTCCACTATAATAATAGTGGAAACTGTTTATTATTCATGACCTTTTTATTTATAAAAGTTATCCTATATTCTATATTTATTTTCTGTTCTTTTTCGACTTTATTCGGTATTATTAATAGGGAATTTAATCGTCTTGTTACTTTTCCATTTATTATACTGTCAGGTTTATCCAATGACAAATTATTGAACTTTTTAAGAGGTGAATTTTTTGCGACGATCTTTAAAGTGGTTAGCGGTTGCCACTACCATCGGAATGATATTTATCCTAATAGGTGGTGCTTTAGTGACAAAGACCGGTTCTGGAATGGGCTGCGGAAGATCTTGGCCGCTTTGTAACGGTAAATTTCTTCCATTAGCTATAACACCAGAATTAGCTATAGAACTTGCCCACAGGCTTGTTTCCGGAGTAGGTGGAATTATGGTTCTCGTTTTGTCTATTTGGTCTTGGAAGGCTATTGGACACATTAGGGAAACCAAATTTCTTTCGTTCCTCTCCTTTTTCTTTTTACTGTTACAAGCATTAATCGGGGCAGCTGCAGTAAAATGGGGACAGTCAAGCTTTGTACTAGCCTTACATTTCGGTATTTCACTTATCTCCTTTGCAGCTGTTTTGTTATTAACACTATTAATTTTTGAAATTGATAAGAAATTCAATGCAGAAAAGCTTTATATCGATAAACGAATGGGATTTCATATTATCGGTGTCTCAATTTATAGTTATCTTGTTATCTATACTGGGGCACTTGTGCGCCATACTAAGTCTAGTCTTGTTTGTCGAGATTGGCCATTATGTTTAAATGACGTTCCAGCCCTGCCATCTAACTTGTATGAATGGGTGCAAATGGGGCACCGTGCTGCTGCTGGCCTGATCTTTATTTGGATTACGTATATCCTAATTTTGACAGTCCGTCATTATAAAGAGCAAAAAGTGCTTTACTGGGGTTGGATTATTTCCTTCATCCTAGTTACTTTACAAGTGATTGCTGGCGCACTGATTATTTTCACCAGTTTAAATCTGTATATTGCCCTCTTACACGCGTTCTTTATTACTTGCTTGTTTGGGGTTTTAAGTTATTTCCTTTTGTTATATTCTAGATCGATAAGAAATAACCAGTAAAAAAAGTTGCTAGGGAATTTAAAATCCCTAGCAACTTTTTTATGCTTTCGTTAATTCTAGTAAAAGGTCACCGGTTAATATTGCATCGCCGCTCGCAACATAAATATCTTTCACAACCCCTGAAAACGGCGCTTGAACTGTTGTTTCCATTTTCATCGCCTCGGTGATCATTAAATGATCACCCTTCTCCACTTTTTCGCCTTTTTCCACGACAACTTTAACCACTGTTCCAGGCATCGACGCACCAAGCTGATGCTCATTTTTCGGATCGGCCTTTAACCTAGAAATAACGGTAGATTTAATACTTTCATCCTTTATGAACACCTCTCGCGGCTGCCCATTTAACTCAAAATAGACAACTCTCGTTCCATCCGCTTGAGGATGACCGATTGAAACTAGCTTAACAATTAGTGTTTTCCCAGTTTCAATTTCTACCTCAATTTCTTCACCTAATCGCATTCCATATAAGAATGTTGGTGTATCAAGTACTGAGATATTTCCATATTGTTCATCCGTTTTAATGTATTCCATAAATACCTTAGGATATAAGGCATAAGAAATAATTTCAAAGTCCGTAACCTGTCTGCCGAGCTCTTTATACAATTTTTCCTTTAGCTGTTCAAAATCCACCGAATCAAGCAATTCACCTGGACGAACTTCTAATGGTTTTTTCCCTTTTAAGATTACTTTTTGCAGTTCCTCAGGAAAACCACCATATGGCATACCAAGCGAACCTTCAAATAATTCAACAACTGAATCAGGGAAATCTAATGAATCCCCCTTTAAAAGCACGTCTTTCTCATTTAAATCATTTTGAACCATAAATAATGCCATATCGCCAACGACCTTTGATGAAGGTGTAACTTTCACGATATCACCGAACATAATATTTACGCGTGAATACATTTCTTTCACTTCATCCCAACGGTCACCAAGTCCAACCGCTCTTGCTTGCTGTTGGAGGTTGCTATATTGACCTCCCGGCATCTCATGTTGATAAATTTCTGTATGCGGGGAAATCATACCACTTTCAAAATCTTGATAATACTTTCGGACATCCTCCCAATAATAAGACAATTTTTCCAGAGCATTAATGTTTACTTGAGGCTTGCGCGGATTTCCCTCAAGTGCATAAAATAACGAATTAGCACTAGGCTGTGATGTTAAGCCTGCCATTGTTCCTAAAGCAGTGTCAACAATGTCCACTCCTCCATCTATTGCCCGTGCATACGTATAAATACCATTCCCACTTGTATCATGGGTATGAAGGTGAATTGGAATATCGACTGTTTCTTTTAACTCAGAAACAAGTCTATACGCTGCTTCAGGCTTTAGTAATCCAGCCATGTCCTTAATACCAAGTATATGAGCACCCTGATTTTCCAATTCTTTTGCTAATTGTTTATAATACTGAAGATTGTATTTCATCCTAGTCTGGTCTAAAATGTCACCAGTATAACAAATCGATGCTTCGGCAATTTTACCAGTCTGGCGTACCGCATCAATTGCGACTTCCATACCCTTGACCCAGTTTAAACTATCGAAAATTCGAAAAACATCAATCCCAGCTAGAGCAGATTTTTTAACAAAATCACGAATCACGTTATCAGGATAATTTTTATATCCCACCGCATTAGCTCCGCGTATCAACATTTGGAATAATACATTTGGAATTTTCTTTCGGAGTGTCACTAAACGGTCCCATGGATCTTCTTTTAAGAAACGATATGCAACATCAAAAGTTGCTCCGCCCCACATTTCATATGAAAATAAATCAGGCAAAAGTTTTGCGGACGGCTCAGCGATATGGAGAATATCGGTCGTCCGCATACGGGTAGCTAAAAGTGACTGATGTGCATCTCGAAAGGTCGTATCCGTTAATAAGACTTGCTTTTGATTCTTTACCCACTCGACAAGGCCGTCCGCACCGAACTTGTCGAGGATTTGCTTAGTTCCCTCTTGGAAAGGTAAATCATAAGGTAAATGAGGAATTCTAGGCTTCGAAAATACTGGTCTTTTCTTCTTCTCAATTCCCGGGAACCCATTTACTGTTACTGTGCCAATGTATGACAACATCTTTGTCCCACGGTCTTTACGAAACGGGAAAATAAACAATTCAGGAGTAGTATCAATAAATGAAGTATCATATTCACCATTCCTAAACTTTTCATGCTTTACGACATTTTCTAAGAACGGAATATTTGTTTTTATCCCTCTTATCCTGAACTCCTGCAAATTGCGAACCATTTTTGAGGCAGCTTGTTCAAAGGTCAACGCCCAAGTTGAAAGCTTTACTAATAAAGAGTCATAATATGGTGTAATGATAGCACCTTGAAAGCCATTTCCAGCATCCAGGCGTACCCCAAAACCACCGCCTGAGCGATAGGCCATAATTTTCCCTGTATCAGGCATAAAGTTATTTAGCGGATCTTCAGTTGTCACCCTTGACTGGATCGCAAATCCATTGATTTGGATTTTTTCTTGTGTTGGGATACCGATGATCGGACCATGTAATTCATGACCTTCAGCTATCAATATTTGCGTTTGGACGATATCGACGCCCGTTACCATCTCAGTCACAGTGTGTTCCACTTGAACCCGTGGATTTACCTCAATAAAATAAAAGTCATTTCCAGAAACAAGAAATTCGACGGTTCCTGCGTTCAAGTAATTTATATTCTTCATCAATTTTACAGCGGCATCACATATCCTTTTTCGTAATTCTTCAGATATGGATACACTTGGAGCAACCTCTACAACCTTTTGATGTCGCCTTTGGACAGAACAATCGCGGTCAAAAAGGTGAATAATGTTCCCCTTATTATCGCCAATAATTTGAACTTCAATATGCTTTGGATTTTCGATTAATTTTTCAAGATAAACTTCGTCATTCCCAAAAGCCGCTTTTGCTTCTGACTTTGCCCGTTCAAATGACTCACGGATTTCATCTAAGCTTTTTACTATTCTCATCCCGCGGCCGCCACCGCCAAGTGAAGCCTTTATGATAATTGGCAACTTGTGTTCTTCAACAAAGTCCTCAACTTCATTTACCTTATTTACCGGCCCTGGGCTTCCTGGAATGACAGGTATCCCAGCAAGTTCTGCCTGATGTCTCGCTTTGACCTTATCCCCGAACATATCAAGGTGTGTAGTTTGAGGTCCAATAAAGATAATTCCTTCTTCTTCACAGCGCTTGGCAAAATGAATATTTTCTGACAAAAACCCATACCCTGGATGAATGGCATTAACACCACTTTTTTTGGCAATAGCAATGATACCATCAATGTCTAAATAGGCATCGATTGGTTTTTTTCCTTCCCCTACTAAATAAGCTTCATCGGCTTTGTAACGATGATAGGCTCCTGAATCCTCTTTCGAATAAATCGCAACTGTTCGAATATTCAGTTCTGTACAAGCACGAAAAACCCTTATGGCAATTTCTCCCCTGTTGGCTACCAACACTTTATTAATTTGTCTAGTCACGAAAAGCACCTCGTATTCTATGTATTTTTAAAAACGCGAAGAGCATAAATGTCCTTCGCGTTTTGCTTAAATATAAAAAACCTTACCATCCTTTTGTTTAACCTGTTTATCCAATTGTTCCTGGTTATTTTTATATTTCTTTTCATATTTATTGAACATGGAAACATTTACAAGTATCCCTGTTGCTCCTGCTAACATTAAAAGCGAGGATCCTCCATAACTTATAAATGGCAGGGGCACACCAGTTAGAGGAATCAGCCCAGATATGCCTGCTAGATTGATAAACGTCTGGATCCCAATCATGCTTGAAATACCAAAAGCAAGGAGACTTCCAAAAGGGTCTTTACATTGTAATCCGACATATATCCCCCTTAACACAATATAAAAGAGGAGAATGATAACGAAACCAACACCCCAAATTCCTAATTCCTCGGCAATTACCGCCATAATAAAGTCTGTATGGGATTCTGGAAGATAGCCAAGTTTTTGAATACTTTTCCCTAGGCCTAATCCATTGACACCACCTGAACCAATTGCGATATAGGAATTAGCTAGGTGAAAACCTTCATTATTTACGTACTTATCATTAAATGGATTATCTAATACAGCAAAACGACTTTGTTGTTCATCAGAAAAAAACTTCCCCCAGGAGACCAAAACAAGCGGCAGAAGAACTATAAGCACTAAAATAAGTAATTTGCCGATACTTTTAAAACTCATCCCTGAGCAAAAAATCATCGTACTTGCAATGGCTATAATAATCGCTGCAGTACCGAAGTCAGGTTGAAAAATGATAAGTGCACATACAATAAAAAGATATACTAATGGCGGGAGAACACCTTTGTTAAATTGATTGATATAGGCTTGCTTTTTCGCATAGACGGCTGCCAAATAAATGATAGCTGCAAGCTTGACAAACTCCGATGGTTGAAATAAGAAAGTGCCAATTGGGTACCAGCTTTGCGCATTATTTTTTTCAACCCCAAATACAAATAATCCTAACAGAGATAAAAGAGAAGCTAGCACAATCATTACCAGAACTTTTTTGAACATCATGATCTTATATGGAATAAATGCTGCGAAAAGGAAGATTACAGTAAAAATCATCAGCCATACTTTTTGTTTTTGATAAAAATAATCAGGGCGATAACCATACCTTTGAACGGCAGAAGCCATGCTTGCACTGTAAATCATAACAAGTCCAAAAGTACACAAAAGGATGGTAGCGATAATTAAGGTATAATCATATGATTTCAATATTTTTTTTAGCATTAATTGGTCCTCATTTTCAATAATGATTTATATCACTCTATTATAATAGAAAATACACATTATTTCTTGAGGAAAAGTTAATTTGTTACAACAAATTAATATTAAAAGACATGAGATCACTTGATTATATATAACAAAAAAACCCAAACAATTTTCGGTGATTGTTTGAGTTCTTATGATACTATTTCCTTAAAGAAGAATCATGAAGCGCTGATAATTCTTTTTCTAATGTATCGAGGATTGCTTTTCCATCTTTACTATCTATTAAACCTAATCGAACAGCAAAATCTATTTCCCTTGATAAGCCAAACATTTGCGTATCCAATACCTCTTCATAAAGAGGGCATTGAGGCATCGTGAGATTGTCCATTTGCACTTTGATTAGCCTTAATATTTTTTCAGCGTCAGCCTGTAATAAGGCATATGCTTTTTCCTGGTGATTCACGATCATTTCAGACGCCAACATTAATCCCCCCATTTCAGAGCGATAATACAACTTATCTATAAATTTTACCGTTAACACAGGAAAATTGCAAGAACAATGAAGTAGATTAGATATGAACAGCCAGCTGCGACAGAAGTTGATTGACCATGATTAATCTTCTCATGAACCTAATTTTACTATTATGACATTTTGCCCAAAAAAAGTTATACTAATTAAGCAAAGGTTTAGGGGGAATTATATATGGAAAATATCATTATCATTTCAGGAAACGTAAAGTATACCATCACACTTGATCCAGGTGTGTGGATTTTTGATGATCGACGAGTTGATTTAACTACCTATTTTTCAACAAAACGAGAGAATGCTAATTCATTAGAAGAGTACACGAAGGATGTATCCAAGCATTGGGACCGTGAAATTATGGAAGGTGCCATTTACCCGCCTACATTGAAATCAGAAAAGAAATTCGAAAAGGAAAAGGTATTGACAGGGACCTTTGGTATTCCTTTAAAACCATTCTTAACAAATTCAGAACCTGCTAGTGATGCACAAACTTTTGTTATTCATTGTAAAGATGGTGAACATAAATACCCACTTGAAACCGCCTATGATTTACTCTTGGGATTTTCCAATAAAGGCAAGCCACTAAATGTAGATGGGCCTATTCATGTCTATTTAGGCGATGGTTCAAATCAACACAGTCCGATTAAAAATGTAACAGGTTTTTCCATAAAATAAGACGGGTGCCTTTGGCGCCCGTTTTACTTTTAGAAGTATTTAAAGTAAATCTGCTGCCAAAAGTGCTAATCCCGACCTTTCCCCTTTCATTAATTTAACATGTCCTGAAATAGCCTGATCCTTAAATTTTTCCACCACATACGTTAATCCGTTGTTATAGGCATCAAGATAAGGATGATCAATCTGTTCTGGGTCTCCCATTAAAACAATTTTACTTCCCTCTCCAACACGTGTCAGGATGGTTTTCACTTCATGCTTCGTTAAATTTTGCGCTTCATCGATGATGATAAACTGCTTCGGTAAACTTCTGCCACGAATATACGTCAATGCCTCTACCTCAATAGATCCCATACCTGCTAAGATGGCATCTAGTTCACCTGGTTTTTTCGTATTGAAAAGAAATTCAAGATTATCAAAGATAGGCTGCATCCACGGCCTAAGTTTCTCTTGTTTTTCTCCTGGTAAAAACCCTAAATCTTTCCCCACCGGCACAATCGGCCTTGCCACTAATAGTTTTTTGTATTCCCTGAAATCTTCTGTTTGCATTAGTCCTGATGCTAGTGCTAACAGTGTTTTCCCTGTACCTGCTTTCCCCGTTAAGGTTACTAAATGAATATCTTTCCGTAATAACAATTCAATTGCCATCGTCTGCTGAACATTCCTTGAATGGATGCCCCATACATGTTCTTGGTTTAATACTAATTTTTTTACCTTTTTACTCGTTTTATCAACCATTCCGATTGCTGACGCAGAACTGCCCAGTGCGTCTTTCATTACTAAAAATTGATTCGGATAAAATGGGTGATTTGCTATCTCCGAAAGATTGAGTTCTCCCTTCTCATAAAAACGACCTAAAAGTTCGATTGGAAGAAATACTTCAAAAAAACCTGTGTAAATATGATCGATTTCCACAACACGATCATTCAAAAAATCTTCAGCATCTAATCCAATTGCATCTGCTTTTACTCTGACAAGAGCATCTTTACTAACTAAAATAACGGGCTTGCCATTTTCTTTTGTTTGTTCTTCTAAGAATAAATTTTTGGCCACAGCGAGAATTCGATTATCATTTGTTTTTTCAATAAATATATCCTGAAGCTCATGGAAGGTACGATGATTCAATTCAATT
The DNA here is from genome assembly GCF_019219025.1 of Bacillus sp. sid0103. The sequence goes on from NZ_JAHUWN010000001.1 coordinate 246,498, forward strand.
CTGATGGTTCCTCCGTTTTCAAGAGGAATTTTTTCATGGAGTTTTCCTGAAGCCCTTAGACCATCAATTAATCTTGATACATGTCTTGCATTTCTTCCGACCTCATCCATGTACCTTTTCTTTGAGTCCACTTCTTCAAGAACTACTGCAGGAATAACAACTTCATTATCTTCAAAGGAGAAGAGGGAATACGGGTCTTGTAACAAGACATTTGTATCTAACACGTATATCTTACTCAAAGCAACGCCTCCTGCTTAACTTGTTGTTAGGATTGCATATTGCAAACAACCCTGTCGCTAGATTGGACTTTGGTAAAATATATGTTTATTGGAATAAAGATAGAAGGAGTTCCGCACAATAAATGTTAACGAGAGATTCAATTTAGGTGAATGATGAGGGCTTAATTCAAATTATTTATAAAGCATTTCGGAGGTGGATTTTAAATGAAGAAAACCTTACTGATAACTGCGTTATGTCTGTTCATTACCGGATGCGCCACAAAAAAAGAACTGACAAACAATGACAACAATTCATTAGTTAACGTAAAAAACAGCTACATTGAAAATGTTGACCGAAAATCTGGTCAAGAAATCTCCAAACGGTTGGTAAAACTTGCAACAAGTATTCCAAATGTTAAAGATGCCACTGCTGTCGTATTAGGAAGATATGCAATTGTAGGTATTGATGTCAACTCAAAAATTGACCGTTCCCAAGTAGGATCCATTAAATATTCTGTAGCAGAAAGTTTAAAGAAGGATCCGTACGGTGCAAATGCGGTAGTGGTTGCTGATGCTGATACAACACAGCGCTTAAAGGAAATACAAGCAGATATTAATAAGGGCAGACCAATTCAAGGCATTATGGAGGAACTCGCAGATGTAGCTGGCCGCTTAATGCCTGAGATACCTGGAGATATAATTACTCCAAACCCTAAGAATGCTCCAGAAAAACCAGATAAGAAGCTAAATTCCAACGATAAAAATAAGCTAGAAAAAGAACAAGAAGACCAATCTAATCATTATAAATAGCCTATGTTAAAGCATATTGTTGATTGGAGTGGAAGACGCGAAGACTCCTGCGGGAGGACGGGGCAGGGGAGACCCCGCAGAAGCGCAGCGACGAGGAGGCTCCCCGGACCGCCCGCGGAAAGCGAAGCGCCTGGAGCGGAAATCAACAGGCAAGTTTAACGAGCCTATAAATAAAAAATGAGAAAAGCTTAGGGTGATTCCTAAGCTTTTCTCATTGCTTCCATCACTTGATTATCTAATTTTTGGGCAGCATTTTTATCATATGTTTTATCATATTGTACCTCAGTGACGATTTTAGAACCATAAAACATGACATCTCTCACCGCTGTAATCTTTACTTGGATTAGTGCGAGCTTTAATGGTACATTCTGAAGTCTTTCTTCTTTTAAATGTGCTTCGCCATGAATGGCATATGTAGATTCGTTAGCAATTAAATTAATAACCACTTGATTGTTTTCATTAATATTTTCTAGGATTCTGGAGCGATTATCTACTGCAAAATAGATGGTGCTTTCATCCTTTGCGAGCACCCAAGAAATAGAGCTGACATTAGGCCCGCCTGTTTCGTAATCAACCGTTGCCAATGTCACGAACCGTTCCTTTTGAAGTTCATCATATAAAGGCTTAATTAGCTTTGGTTCTACTTGATTTGCCATTTTTTACATCCCTTTCATTATTCCATGATATTATAAAAAACAGATATTTTCATATTACTACTATCCCGTGCTTTCATCAATTTATCCAATTGATTACCGACAAACTTTCTGCCATGATATACTAGAGTAAATCATTCGGTTATTAGAATTTGATGAAGAGGTGTATTAATGAGAGTTAAATGTGTAATTTGCGATAAAATTGAAGCAATTGAAGATGAATCGTTTGTTGCCAAACGTTTACGCAACCGACCTATCCATACATATATGTGTAAAGAATGCAGTACAAGAATAACGGAAAAAACGAATGCAAGATATGAAACAGGAAATTTCCGTTTATTCCGGCCAAAATCAGAAGAGGATGATTGGTAAAACGAAAAGCTCTAGCCCTACGCGTTAGAAATGGACAAAAAACCATCATGCACATTCCTAAGTGGAATGGCATGATGGTTTTTTTATTCTTCTTCAAATGGGTAGTTCTCATACTTTTCAGGTTCTTGATTGATTTGCTGCAACATGACTTCAATTAATTCTCGAGGAAAGCGTGTTTTTTTCGTCTCTTCCCCCTGTTGATAGGAAACATAATACATTACAACATCAGTTGTTACCTCAATGCTTGAAAGGTTCAGTTCAGCTAACATTTCTTCAAATAGGTTTAATGTATCTCGAGCTGCTGTGTCATCAGGCCGCGCGTCGCATACAACCTTAATTGTAAGCCAATTATATAGTGTATCCTGTACGGATTTCATTGTAACTAAACCCCCGTTATTTCGCTTCAGCCTGATGTTTTTTCGTTTGATGTAAGCGTATTTTATAGATGATCAATAACACCGCCGCACCTGCGAGTCCTTCTGCAATCGGTAATGCATAAGAAAAAATCAACATTACAAAGCATCCAATTAATAAGCAAATATAAATCACGATGTTTTTCAAAAGAGGCAATTTTTTTGCAAAGCCTAACTTATATACAATGGCCGCTAAAATTACAATATATAGATACTGTAACCACACAGCGGTTTTTACATCGGTTAGTTCAATGAAAAATCTAAGACTAGGAGAGAATCCTTCCATCTTCTTGCACTCCTTTTACTTAACTCTGTTCAGCATATTTTTTCTTTTTAGCAGCTCTTTCACGTTCATTTTTATCAAGAATTTTCTTACGAAGACGAATTGATTCTGGAGTAACCTCACAATATTCATCTTCATTTAAATATTCTAATGACTCTTCTAATGTCATGATACGCGGTTTTTTAATAACAGAAGTTTGATCTTTGTTCGCTGAACGGACATTTGTCGCCTGTTTCATTTTTGTTATATTAACAGTGATGTCATTTTCACGAGTGTTTTCGCCTACAATCATGCCTTCGTAGATTTCCGTTCCCGGCTCAACGAAAATAGTTCCACGGTCTTCTACTTGCATGATACCATATGTCGATGCTTTTCCTGATTCCATTGACACAAGTACACCTTGATGTCTTCCGCCGACTTGACCAGGTAACATTGGCTGATAGCTATCAAAGGTATGATTAATAATTCCATACCCACGAGTCATTGTTAGGAACTCGGTTGTGTAACCAATTAATCCACGTGCTGGTACGTTAAAGATTAAGCGTACTTGACCTGAACCATTGTTAATCATATCTATCATTTCGCCTTTACGGGCACCAATTGATTCCATGACTGAACCAGTATGTTCTTCTGGTACATCAATTTGAACTCTTTCAACTGGTTCACAGCGAACACCATCAACTTCTTTAACGATAACTTCAGGTTTTGAAACTTGAAGTTCATAACCTTCACGACGCATGTTTTCAATAAGAATTGATAAATGAAGTTCACCACGGCCAGAAACAATCCAAGCATCCGGTGAATCTGTGTTATCAACACGTAAGCTTACGTCAGTTTGCAATTGGGAACGAAGTCTTTCTTCAATCTTTCTTGAAGTTAAATACTTCCCTTCTCTACCTGCAAATGGGCTGTTGTTAACGACGAAAGTCATTTGTAGTGTTGGCTCATCGATTCTTAAAATTGGGAGAGCTTCCTGATGTTCAACAGGACAAACTGTTTCACCAACATTTATATCTTCCATTCCAGAAACAGCAATTAAGTCGCCCGCTTTTGCTTCTTGAATTTCTTGGCGTTTTAAACCAAAGAAACCGAAAATTTTCGTCACACGGAATTGCTTAACGGAACCGTCTAACTTCATTAGTGCAACTTGTTGACCCACATTCATTGTACCGCGGAAAACACGGCCGATTCCGATCCTACCAACGTAATCATTATAATCAAGAAGAGCCACTTGGAATTGTAACGGATCCTCATGATTATCAACAGGGGCAGGAATGTATTCAACAATCGCATCATACAAGGATTGCATATTTTCATCTTGCTTTTCAGGATCAGTACTTGCTGTACCATTAATCGCTGAAGCATAAATAACTGGGAATTCTAACTGATCTTCAGTTGCTTCAAGTTCGATAAACAAATCAATAACTTCATCAATTACCTCTGCAGGTCTTGCAAAGTCACGGTCAATTTTATTGACAACCACAATTGGAGTTAACTTTTGCTCTAATGCCTTTTTAAGAACAAAACGAGTTTGCGGCATACAGCCTTCATAGGCATCAACTACAAGCAATACCCCATCAACCATTTTCATGATCCGTTCAACTTCTCCGCCAAAATCAGCGTGTCCTGGTGTATCCAAAATATTAATTCTTTTATCTTTGTATTGAATAGCCGTGTTTTTCGCCAAAATGGTAATTCCGCGTTCTCTTTCTAAATCATTGGAATCCATTGCACGTTCTTCCACATGCTCGTTAGTACGAAAAGTACCTGATTGTTTTAACAATTGGTCAACCAATGTTGTTTTACCGTGGTCAACGTGGGCAATAATTGCAATATTACGTATATCATCTCTTAATTTCAAACAATTCCACTCCTACCTATATTTTAAAAATAAAACTATTTATAGTTTCTCATTTATAACTAAAACATTATACCACAAATAAAGTGGAAACCCCTAACCATTTTATTGTAGAATAAAAAATATACAAAAGCAGTGTTCGTTTAAACTGTATTTTTCAATGAAAAAAGGGGTAATAAACATGAAAAACGTAAAGTGGCCTTTACTCGTTTATGCAATCCTTGCAGCAGCTGGCATTATGGGGATTGGGATAGCCATAAGTGAAAAAAGTTTAATCGGAGCAATAGGATGTGTACTAGCCATTATCGTTATAATGGGCATGGGTTTTAAAACAAAAAGAAAAATGCGTGAAAATGGAGAATTATAATGGAATCTCTCTGATGGCCAAAAAAATCAAAAAAAGAAGCCAACAACGGCTTCTTTTTTACCATTTTCCTTCTTTTAAGTAATCCTTTAAGATTGATTGATGTAAACCTGGCTTTGCTGCAAATAATGAATCCTGTGTAAGGAAATTAAGGTGCTCTCCCCTTAAATTTGTTACAATGCCGCCAAGTTCTTCTATTATTACAGCCCCTGCCGCCACATCCCACGGTGATAAGCGCATAGATAGATAGGCATCAACCCTTCCAGTCGCAACAAACACCATTTCGAGGGCCGCCGAACCATATGATCTTGTTCCCCTTGCGTCTCTTACCAGTGGAATCATTAAATTATGGTCAATACGACGATTTTCCATCACCCATGTAGCATTGAGTGCGATGATGGATTCCTTTACTGTTGTTTCCTTAAGCGGAACAAGAGGAGTTTCATTTAAATACGCTCCATTTCCCCTCTCTGCATGATACAATTCGTCATGGACCACATCGTAAATAAGACCGATCTTACCAACGCCATTCTCATAAACACCAAGGGATATAGCAAAGTTTCTTTGTTGATGGATGAAATTCATCGTCCCATCGATTGGGTCAATCATCCATACAATACCTTCGAGACTACTTAGTGTATCTCCAAATCCTTCTTCGCCCATTATTTTATGATCGGAATAACTTTCTCTTATTTTACTAATAAAAAATTGTTCAATTTCCTTATCCATATTCGTTACTAAGTCATTAGCGTTTGACTTTGTTTGAATACTTAATGTCTTATCAAAAGATAATTTAATCTTAGCTCCTGCCTCATTAACCCATTCCTTTGCATCAGAATAAATTTGCTCCCAGTTCATAACCCGCCTCCAAATAGCTTATTGCCTGTCAAGATTCAATGTATGTAGTATGAAACATGTTAAATTAAATAATGTACCTTTAGCTTAATCAAATTGGTGGAACACAGCAACTTTTAGGATGCTTCCCTTTTGGAAATGTACAATAATAAACGAACCCCCCTCAATCTTGCTGGAGTTCGTTTTAGATAAGTTCAGAATATATTCTATTTCGCTTCATGCTTCTTTATATCTCCCTGGATAAAAAAACGTCTTATTTCTCAAAGAGCTTTTAATCGTAATAATTCTTGGCGGATTTTTTCTAATTTTTGTTTGCATTCTTTCATTTTTTTCTCGTTCTTTTCTTCAATCGCTTCAAATAATGTTGCCAATTCATAATCCATCTCTAATCTTAAGACTGCTGTTCTTTCCTTTTCGCCTGCTTTTTTAAGTGAGGTATTCATCAATTGTTTCACGTTTCTCCTCCCCTTTCAATATTTAACTAATTTTTCAGATTATTTTTTTACTGTATAATATGAGTCAGGGAGATATGTTGCAACAAATATGTGCTTTAACCTAGAAATGCATCTAACTACATGTCTCATTAATGGTATGCTACAATTAAGGACAAATGTTAGTTGGAGGTTTAAGGGTATGGGTTTTACAGGATTTACAAATGAGGATTTTGATGTGTTCTTAATAGATGGTTTAGAGGCTAGAATGGAAGCGTTGAAGGAAACAATCCGCCCGAAATTAGAGGAGTTGGGAAGATATTTTGCGCCATACCTTTCTTCCTTAACAGAGGATGAAATGTTTGTTCATGTTGCGAAACATGCCAGACGAACCATTAATCCACCAAAAGATACATGGGTAGCATTTTCAAATAATCCTCGAGGTTATAAAATGCTTCCTCACTTTCAAATAGGCATGTGGAACACTCATTTATTTATTTGGTTTGCCGTGATATATGAAGCACCCCAAAAAGATACGATTGCTGCAAGATTTTCAAAAAAAATAACAAAAATATATAAAGATACACCAAAGGATTATGTTTGGTCGGTAGATCATACAAAACCAGAGACAATTGAACACAATCAATTATCTAAGGAAGACCTGCGAACGCTCTTTGATCGACTGCAAAACGTAAAAAAAGCAGAATTATTATGTGGCTTTACAATCGACAGAGAAAAAGTCATTCAATTAGGTTCCGATAGCTTAATACAACAAATCGAGGACGTCTTCCAAAAAACAGCCACACTATATCGCTTCTCACAAAATAAAAAATAAGAAGAAAAAGCTCCTGAACCTACTGATCAGGAGCTTTTTCCTCTTATTGCATTTTAATTCTATCCCCAGTTGAAGCATCTTTTGCTTTTTTTATGGTTCGATAGGACGAATAACCGCTCATTTCTTCAAATTCACCGCAAATCGTCTTTTCCTCCGACTTGCTAGGAACGATTTCTTTAAAGCGGCGATATGCCTTCATGACTACATCACGGTCAATTCCCTGTTCATACGCCTTTTCAATCGTTTCAAAAAAAGCAATGACATCAACAATTTCTTCTGTACTCCAATGATAATCAATCGGATATTGGTATTCCATTATTTCACCTTCTAACTAATTCAACTAAAAAGAATCATATAATTATTTTCCCCACTTTGCACGTATTTGTTCCGCATTATGAATCAATTGATCAAATAAGTCTTGAACGGCTGGGACATCTTTGATTAAGCCCATCACTTGTCCTGCCCATGCAAATCCTTGTTCAGGTTCACCATCATATATGTAGCGTTGATTAGCAATTCCGCTTATGAAATCTTTTAACTGATCATATCCGCCATTGTTCTTTTCAATCTCGAGAATTTTATCTGTCCAGCTGTTTGCAAGTGCCCTGGCAGGAGTTCCAAGAGATCTCTTTATGACTACAGTTCCCGATTCATTTCCTTCCACTAAGCTTTTTTTATATAACTCGCTTGCATGGACGCATTCTTTCGTTGCAATGAATCGCGTACCCATTTCAATTCCCTCTGCACCTAAACTAAGAGCTGCCATAAGCCCTCGGCCATCACCAATACCTCCTGAAGCAATTACAGGTATTGACACAGCATCCACAACTTGTGGAACTAACACCATTGTACCAATATCATCACGTCCAAGGTGTCCGCCCCCTTCCTGCCCCACAACCATAACCGCATCCGCACCCAATTCCTCAGCTTTGACAGCCTGTCTTCTGGCCGCAACAAGGACAAGTGTTTTAATCTCTGTGCCTTTTAATTGTTCAAATATGGGGGCAGGATTTCCTCCTGTCATTGAAACAACTGGCACCTTTTCATCAATTGCTACTTGAAGGAAATCTGAAAACGGTCTGCCATGCTGCCCAATCGCAAAATTAACCCCAAAAGGATTATTCGTTAACTGTTTTACTTTTTGTATCTCAGCACGCAATTGTTCTGGTTCCGCTAATGACATAGCAGTGATTTGACCAAGACCGCCTGCATTTGAAACAGCTGCTGCCAACTCAGAATAGGCTAAATAGGCTAGACCCCCTTGAATAATCGGAAATCGTATCTTCAATAATTCTGTAACGCGTGTTTTCCATTCCAATTGAAACCCTCCCATAAACTTTCTTCTTGTTATTTCGTCACTTTAGGGTAATTTTCCTGTCTAAAAGGGAAACTATCGTAAACCTAGTAAGGAATAACATATATTTCTTTGCAATGAATGGGAATAGTGCTATAATTCCTTTGTTTATTAAAAAAAAAATTCGACATAATTAGAGTATTTTTTATAAAGAGGTGTGGTTGAAAATTGTCTCAAAATCAAACACCGCTATTTAGCGGTTTACTAGAACATGCGAAAAAAAACCCAATTCAATTCCATATTCCTGGTCATAAAAAAGGTGCTGGGATAGACCCTGAATTCCGCAATTTTATCGGTGATAATGCTTTGTCTATTGATTTAATCAATATCGGACCACTAGACGATCTGCATCAGCCAAAAGGGATTATCAAACAAGCACAAGATTTAGCTGCAGAAGCATTTGGTGCTGACCGGACATTCTTTTCTGTACAAGGTACTAGCGGTGCCATTATTGCGATGATCATGGCTGTTTGTGGACCAGACGATAAAATTATCGTTCCAAGAAACGTCCATAAATCCATTATGTCAGCGATAGTTTTTTCCGGAGCGATTCCAGTGTTTATCCAGCCTGAAATTGATAAGGAATTAGGAATTTCTCATGGTATTACTCCAGATGCAGTCGAAAGAGCTCTAAAACAGCATCCGGATGCGAAAGCGGTATTAGTGATCAACCCAACTTATTTTGGTATCTCTGGTGATTTAAAAAAGATTGTTGAAATTGCACACTCCTATGAGATTCCTGTTCTGGTGGATGAAGCCCATGGTGTTCATATACATTTTCATGAGGAACTGCCACTGTCTGCGATGCAGGCTGGTGCAGATATGGCTGCCACTAGCGTTCATAAACTTGGCGGTTCGATGACCCAAAGTTCGATTCTTAATGTAAAAGAAGGCCTTGTCTCTGCCAAACATGTCCAATCCATTCTAAGTATGCTAACAACTACCTCTACCTCGTATTTATTGCTTGCTTCACTTGATGTCGCTCGCAAGCAATTAGCTACAAAAGGAAGAGAGCTAATTGACAATACCATTAAAGTAGCACAATCGATTCGCAAAAGAATTAATGAAATTGAGCATCTTCATTGTATTGGCGAAGAAATTTTAGGGTCAAAAGCTACCTTTGATTACGATCCAACAAAGTTAATAATATCTGTTAAAGACCTTGGCTTAACTGGGTATGATGTGGAAAAGTGGCTGAGGGAAAAACATAATATCGAAGTGGAACTTTCCGATTTATATAATATTCTTTGTATTATCACACTGGGAGACACTGCACAGGAAGCAGACATCCTTGTAAATGCTCTTAAAGAATTAGCGGATGAATGCGAACACCGTCCCGAAAAAATAGAACAAGTAGAAGTCCTTCTTCCTGAAATTCCTGTGCTTGCATTAACACCACGTGATGCATTCTATGCAGAAACAGAAGTAATCCCTTTTGAAGAATCAGAAGGCAGAATCATTGCAGAATTTGTTATGGTGTATCCACCAGGAATCCCAATTTTTATCCCTGGAGAGATTATTACAAAAGAGAACCTCCATTATATCCGGAAAAACCTTGAAGCTGGGCTTCCTGTCCAAGGGCCTGAAGATGATGAGATTAAATCCCTTCTCGTCATTAAAGAATATAAGGCAATTAAATAAAATAAAACAAAAATACAGGATTCCATTTCGGAATCCTGTTTTATTTATATTTACTGATTATAAATCTTCCTCTTTATGATGATCATCGCAACAATTGCATTTAGAATAAAGCACCGTTACTTTTTCATCTTCAAAATGATCAATAGTAGAATTACATGTCTGGCATACTAAAGTACCCATCTGTTCAATCCCCTTTTCATTATTGAATGTCTATAAAACAAAGTATTTATTTAGCCTTAATCACATAATAATATATCACATTATAAATATCAAGCCTAAATTGTATGTCACATTAAAAATAATTCTCACAAAAAAAGGCCTAAATTGGCCTTTTCTTGAAAAATTACTCATATTGGGTGACAAATGGGATGGATGGAAGTGTTTCGCTGAAAAACTCAGCTAAATCTGCTGCCTGCTGTTGATCAGGGATACGGAATACGGCTTGAAGGTAGTCAATATCTTCAATATCTTTGGGGTCAAGGAGAGTGGAGCGGCCTGTTTGCATGCAGACAACTAACGGCTTTCCAAAAAACATATTGGTGTAAATAATTCCGAAATCATAGCGTGTACTTTCCGTGGTAAATCCAATAAACCTTACTTTTGCGTTTTCATGCTCATCATAAAGTTTTTCAAAAATATCCATATTGTTCCTCCTTTTTTATAAGAATGTTTAGAATATTATTATAATTTAAATCCTCATAAGAAACAAGAAACTTGTACATTTATTTGAAGCTATAGTTGTCATAAGATTTTATTCAGTGCTAGAATAAAGAGAGTTAATATTAACTGACTAGTAGGGGGGAATGATGATGGCTGTTAACGCATACATTAAGCTAGTGCCTTCATCTGCTAAACAAACAGTAACTATAGAGGAAGTAAAGGAACTATTTAAAGAGTATAAAAATAACACTACCAAAACAGGCAATCAAATAGGATGGGAATACGGAGAGTCAGCCTTCCCATATGAAATTAAGGAAACAGCAGAAGCTCAAGGAAAATGGTTTTATCTACACTCAAATGATGATCGCTATTTTGCCATTTTAATTGGAGTTGACCAGGAAACGATTCGAAAGGAAGAAGGTCAAGAACTGGAACAAACGTACATACAAGTCACTTTACCAGAACAATCTACTTATGGTGATAAAGGAAAAGCGAATGAGTTTTGCAAATACCTTGCGAAAAAACTGCAAGGGGAACTCCACCTTTTTAATGAACGCATCATGTATTACTATCCACGAAAATAAAAAAGCTCCTAAAGGGGCTTTTTTTAATGCATAAACATTTCCATCGTATAATGAATCGAAGTGTAAATGACAAGGCTTAAAGTAGTAATAAATAGAGTTTTACGTGCTGATTTTGTTACCTGGTTTCCAATTAAAAATGCTAAATAAAAAAACACGAAAAACATGATGACTTTATAAATTAGCTGGTCGTGCTTTGACAACCATTCAATAAATGTATATCCGCTCCAAATGATAAATTGTAGTATCACAACAATATAGACCCTCATATTTATCACCACTCTTAATACATTCAAATTCATATCAGAATGCTAGTTCTTTAAGTATATGTTCTAAAAACGAGAGATATATTTTTGTTTTTATAAAGGCAGGAATTTTTTTGCTTTTTACATTAGAATTCGGCAAAGATAGAAAAAGTCCTTTTCGCTAATGAACGAAAAGGACTTTATTCTTACTACTTTATTTCATAATATGGATTGGGCTTCCTAAAGCAACCTCTGCCGCTTCCATTGTGATTTCTCCTAGTGTTGGATGTGCATGAATTGTCATAGCAAGATCTTCTGCAGTCATTCCTGCTTCGATCGCAAGCCCTAATTCAGCAATCATATCTGATGCACTTGTGCCAGCAATTTGTGCTCCAATGACAAGTCCATCCTCTTTCCGCGTAATGAGTTTCAAGAAACCATCAGCGCTGTCTAATGATAATGCACGGCCATTAGCAGCAAATGGGAATTTAGCAGCATTAACATTGATTCCTTCTTCTTTTGCCTGTGCTTCTGTATATCCAACTGAAGCTAATTCAGGATCTGAGAAGACTACAGCAGGAATACCTAAATAATCAATTTCAGAGGTGTGACCAGCAATTGCCTCAGCAGCAATTTTCGCTTCATATGAAGCTTTGTGCGCCAATTGAGGACCCGCAACAACATCACCAATAGCATAGATATTGCTAAGATTGGTACGGCATTGTTTGTCGATTTCAATTAGTCCGCGTTCAGTTAATTTTACACCCACTTGTTCTAAGCCCATTTCATCGGTGTTTGGACGTCGTCCGACCATAACAAAAACATAATCTGCTTCGATTTTCTTTTCTTCGCCTTTTGTTTCGAATGTTACTACAACACCATTTTCGGTTTCTTCAACACCCTTAGCTAACGCCTTTGTATAGAATTCTGCACCTTTTTTCTTCATGGTACGTTTTACAAGTGCAGCCATTTGTTTGTCAAAAGCACCAAGACCTAAAATCTCTTCCGCACCTTCTAAGATCGTAACCTGTGTGCCAAAGTTCGCGTAAGCTCCCCCTAATTCAATCCCGATTACACCGCCGCCGATAACAACGATTTTTTCAGGGATTTCGTTTAAGTTAAGTGCACCAGTTGAATTAAGAACCCGCTTTGAATATTTAAAGGTAGGAAGTTCAATAGGACGGGATCCTGTCGCGATAATCGCATTTTTAAAGGTATAAGTTTGAGCAGAATTTTCATCCATAACACGTAGTGTGTTGGCATCCACAAAGAAGGCTTCACCGCGAGCAATGTTAACCTTATTTCCTTTTAATAAGCCTTCAACACCACTTGTTAACTTATTAACGATGCCAGCTTTAAATTCTTGAACTTTTGAAAAATCCACTTTTACATTTTCAGCGGTAATTCCAAAAGAATCCGAATGCATAGCTGTTTCGTATCGGTGCCCTGCTGAAATCAATGCTTTCGAAGGAATACATCCAACATTCAAGCAAACGCCGCCTACATATTCTTTTTCAACAATTGTTACTTTTTGACCCAACTGTGCTGCACGAATAGCTGCAACATATCCCCCTGGGCCTGCTCCGATGACTATAGTATCTGTTTCAATTGGGAAATCTCCAACGACCATTATATTACGCCTCCATTAACAATAGTTCTGGATCGTTCAATAAACGTTTAATATGATTTAATGCATTTTGTGCTGTTGCTCCGTCGATCATGCGGTGGTCAAAGCTTAATGATAAAGCTAGAACTGGTGCTGCAACAATTTCACCATTTCTTACGATTGGTTTTTCTGCAATTCGCCCCACACCTAGGATAGCAACTTCCGGATGATTAATTAGTGGAGTGAACCACTGACCGCCAGCTGAACCAATGTTGGAAATCGTACATGAAGCGCCCTTCATTTCATTAGGAGCAAGCTTACCATCACGGGCTTTTCCAGCTAATTCATTGATTTCATTAGAAATTGAGAAAACTGATTTACGATCTGCATCTTTTACAACTGGAACTAGCAGGCCTTTTTCCGTGTCAGCTGCAATACCAATATTATAATAATGCTTATGAATAATTTCGCTTGTTGCATCATCAAGTGAAGTGTTTAATGCTGGAAATTCACGTAATGCACTTGTTAATGCTTTAACGATGTATGGTAAGAATGTAAGTTTAATTCCTTTTGCAGCAGCCACTTCTTTAAATTTCTTACGGTGTGTAACAAGTTTAGTTACGTCCACTTCATCCATAAGTGTTACATGTGGTGCAGTATGCTTGGAATTAACCATAGCTTTTGCAATTGCCTTACGAATACCGCTCATTTTCTCACGAGTTTCTGGGTATTCACCTTGAGGAATCGCAGCTGCTGCTTGTGGTGCTTCAACTTTAGCTGTTTCTGTTGCTACAGTTGCATTTGTAGCTGCTTGTGGTGCAGGTGCTGCTCCACCGCTTGCAAAGGTATCGATATCGCTCTTAAGGATTCGACCATGGTTTCCTGTTCCAGGAACTAATTGGATGTTAATACCTTTTTCACGAGCATATTTACGAACAGAAGGCATGGCAACGATTCGACGATTTGGATCCACTTCAACTTGTGGTGCAGTTGCTACAGCTGCTGGTTGAGGTGCTGCATCTTGCTTCACTTCAGGTGCAGGTGCAGGTGCTGCTGGTTTTTCTTCTGCCTTTGGTGCTTCTGTATGTTCATCGCCTTTAAATTGAAGGTTTTCGTATCCTGGGGCATCAAAAGTTACCAAAACCTGTCCTACAGTTGCGACAGTTCCTTCACCTACTAATACTTCTTGAACTGTCCCTTCAACTGGGGATGGGATTTCAACTACTGCTTTATCATTTTGAATTTCACAAAGTACATCATCTTCTTGAACTTTGTCACCTGGTTTTACGAACCATTTAACAATTTCGCCTTCATGAATACCTTCACCGATGTCAGGCATTTTAAATTGAAATGACACTAGGATTCATCCTCCTAAATTACATGTATTTTTTAGCATCGTAACTTTAGTAATTAGATCGTCCAATAAAAAATTGGCTGTGTTATTCGTGTTTGTTGATTTGCGCTCCAGGCGCTTCGATCCAATCAACATTGCTATAATATCAAAAATAAGCATTAACACAGCCAAAAAATTAATTAAAAGGTTAACACTTTTTTAGCTGTTTCAATTACATCTTTATAATTTGGAAGCCAAACAGCTTCTGCTTGTGGGAATGGGAAAACAGTATCTGGAGCAGCCACACGTAATACTGGTGCTTCCAAGCTTAAAATGGCACGATCATTTATTTCAGCAACAACATTAGCTGCAATACCAGCTTGTTTTTGTGCTTCTTGTACTACAATCGCACGGCCTGTTTTTTCAACAGATGCAATAATCGTTTCAAGGTCAATTGGGCTAACAGTTCGTAAATCAATTACTTCCGCAGAAAAACCTTCTTTTTCTAACTCTTCTGCAGCCTTTAGTGACTCATGAACCATTGCTCCGTAAGTAATAATTGATACGTCTGTACCTTCACGTTTTACTTCCGCTTTTCCTAATGGAATTGTATATGCCTCTTCAGGCACTTCTTGACGGAAAGAACGGTATAGCTTCATATGTTCTAGGAAAATAACAGGGTCATTATCACGGATTGATGAAATAAGGAGCCCTTTTGCATCATATGGAGTTGATGGAATAACAACTTTTAGACCTGGTTGTTGAGCCATTAGTCCTTCTAAGCTGTCAGCGTGCATATCTGGTGTATGTACGCCGCCTCCAAATGGCGAGCGGAATGTAACAGGTGCATTAAATTTGCCGCCAGTTCGATAACGAAGACGAGCTGCTTGACCAGAAATAGAATCCATTACTTCATAAACGAAACCAAAAAATTGGATTTCTGGAACAGGACGAAAGCCTTGGAGACTAAGACCAACCGCTAATCCACCGATACCGGATTCAGCAAGCGGTGTATCAAAAACACGATCTTCGCCAAATTCTGATTGTAATCCTTCAGTTGCACGGAAAACCCCACCATTTACACCAACATCTTCCCCGAAAACTAAAACATCCGGATCATTACGTAACTCAGTACGTAATGCATCTGTAATTGCTTGAATCATTGTCATTTGAGCCATGGCTTACTTCGACTCCTTTTCTGTAAATATTTCATATTGTTCTTTTAGGTTTTGAGGCATTTCCTCATACATAATGGACATTAAGTCAGTAACCTTTTGTTTAGGTGCCCCGTCAGCTTTTTTGATTGCTTCCTTAATGTCTTCTTTTGCTTGTTCGATGACTTCATTTTCTTTTTCTTCAGTCCATAGACCCTTCTTTTCAAGGAATTTACGGAAACGAACTAATGGATCTTTCTTTTCCCATTCATTGTCAAGGTCAGCCGTACGATAGCGAGTTGGATCATCACCAGCCATGGTATGAGGACCATATCTGTATGTTAATGTTTCAATGAATGTTGGGCCTTCGCCATTAATTGCACGTTCACGTGCCTCACGAGTTGCAGCATATACCGCTAAAGGATCCATACCATCAACTTGAATACCAGGGATACCTGCTGCAACTGCTTTTTGAGCAAGCGTTTTTGCAGCTGATTGCTTTTCAACAGGAGTTGAGATTGCGAAACGGTTATTTTGAGCAATAAAGATGGCTGGTGCTTTATAGGCGCCCGCAAAATTCATTCCTTCATAGAAATCCCCTTGAGAAGTACCACCGTCACCTGTATAGGTAATTGCAACGGCTTTTACTCCACGTTTTTTAAATCCAAGCGCTACACCAGCAGTCTGAACATACTGTGCACCGATAATAATTTGCGGAATTGCGATATTAACTCCTTCAGGAATTTGTCCGCCTTCAAAGTGACCTCTTGACCATAAAAAAGCTTGGTATAAAGGTAAACCATGCCAAATAATTTGTGGTACATCACGATATCCTGGTAAGATAAAATCTTCTTTTTCTAGTGCGAACTGGGAAGCTAATTGAGATGCTTCTTGTCCTGCCGTTGGTGCATAGAAACCTAATCTTCCTTGACGGTTTAAAGAAATAGAGCGCTGGTCAAGAATACGTGTATAAACCATGCGACGCATTAATTCCTGAAGTTGTTCATCAGTAATGTCTGGCATTGCCGCCTCGTTTACCACTTCACCAGCTTCATTTAGAATTTGAAGTGTTTGAAATTGTTCTTCAACAACTTCTAGTGTTTTCTTCGCATCAAACTTGGCGTTTTGAGTTTTAGAAACCATTTGGGTCACCTCTTCCTTTCGATTCGGGAGCTAAATTTTTTAAAATATAATCCACTAAGTTAGAATACCCAAAAACTAAAGATTCAAAGCCAGATGGTTTGGTCCATCGGTTTTTTACTTTGCAATGGATAAACTCGTGATATTACATAGAATTTTGGCTAGCTTAGTTCTTAAAACATACTACTAAATAGTTTTTCACAGAAAAGATAAGTTAAAACGAATTATCTTTTATCTTACTTACATTTTATTCTGTACCATTATTTTATGTAACATCATTGATACAATTAATGAATTCTTTTACAAGTTTACATCATTAGTTTTTTTACGTCAAATACTATGTATTAATATTTTTCAACACAGATATGTTGCTAAAGAAATGTATATTATTTTTTCTGTATTACCGAATTTTTAATATCTGTTATATATTTATTTTCTTTTATTGAAGTTGTTATAATATAAAAAAATCGGCATGAGATGCCGATTATTTTTATGAAATAGCGTTTATTTACTTATGTCTAGCCCTGCCTGCTTATAAAATGTCATCTTTTTATCGTTGTATTGTTCTGTTAACATATTAAATTTTTTATTGGCATCATAAACCTTTTTATACGTTTCATTGAGCTTATTTACTTGGGCTTCAAGATCATCTAATGGAAGATTTTTATTTTTGAACATTTCATACAAAGTTTTATCATTTTTAAGCGACTCATTATATTCAAGGTATAACACATCATGCGCTTTATATCTTTCCATCATAATCTCATATAGTTCATTAGCTGATTTCCTTAAGCTTTGATCTTCAAATTTATCCTTTAACTTTGCGGCCTTTTTAAATTCTTTCTCCGATTCCTTTATACTGTTTGTTTCTTTTTCCATAAGTTCTTTTCTTTGATCCGCTAATAAAAGTGCTTTATCCGACAGCTTAACGATTTGATCATATTCTTTCATACCCAGTTCAATAATTTGGTCATAAATCACTTTTTCCTTCTTTTCAAGGGTCACAAGCGGGTTCTGTTGTTCCTCAAATCCCTTTTCCGCCGAAACAACTTTTTCTAACACGGTATACATTTTTTCTTCAGGTGTCTTTTCTTTCGTACATCCTGTAAAAATAACAACTGATACCAATATAAAAAAAATAAAATTAATCTTTTTTCTTTGTGACATGTTTTAAACCTCCTGCCTATTCCATATTCTACTATATCGAGACTTGGATTATTTGACAATATCCAGATTATAACCGAACTAGATGGGAAGAACTTTAAAATGTTAACTTTTTATTAATTGTCTGATAGACTAATGAATATTAATAATTTAGTTAAGTACAGGAGTGAGTGGAATCATGTTAACGATGGAAGATATCATTCGAGATGGCCATCCTTCCCTTAGAAAAGTGGCTGCAGAAGTCTCCATGCCGCCCTCAGAAGAGGATAAACAAATACTGAACAGTTTATTAGAATATGTCATTAATAGCCAAAACCCTGAAATATCTGCACAATTCGGGCTGCGCCCAGGCATCGGCTTAGCTGCCCCACAAATCAATGTGTTGAAACGGATGATTGCGGTGCATCTTACTGATGAAACTGGAACTCTTTATAGTTATGCGTTATTTAACCCCAAAATTATCAGCCACTCTGTTGAAAAAGCCTATTTACAAGCAGGTGAAGGCTGTCTTTCAGTTGATAGACCCATCCCAGGCAATGTCCCGAGATACGCAAGAATCACGGTAAAGGGTACTACAGTAGACGGTGAAGAAGTAAAACTTCGTTTAAAAGGACTTCCTGCTATTTGTTTTCAACATGAAATTGATCATTTAAATGGTGTTATGTTTTATGATTACATCAATCATGAAGATCCGTTAAGACCGATTGAGGGCGCTATTGCAATTGAACGTTAACAACTTGAAGTTGCAAAAAAAGGTAAAGAACCTGACCTTAGGTCGGTTCTTTACCTATATTAACTGTAATTCTTTTAGTCCATTCCAAATACCATCATTAGAAACATCACTTGTTATAAGATCAGCGAGTTCCTTCGCCTCTTGAACACCATTCCCCATAGCAACGCCTGTACCAACCGCCTTTAACATATCTAAGTCATTTAATCCATCCCCGAATGCGTAGACATCCTTTAACTCAAATCCTAATCGTTCGATCATCTTTTTGATGCCTTCTGCTTTAGAACCACCCTTTGGCAACACATCGACAGAATATGGATGCCATCTAATAAAGTCAAAGTGAGGGTAGTTAGAAAAATATAATTTTTCATGTTGATCTTCACAAAAAAGCAGACTTTGGTACATCTTTCGATTTACATAAAAGGTGTCATCGTCATCTGGATGAGGGAAATTTAAGCTTCCCAAACTTTTTTCAATATAAGGATGATGTTTCACACTTGCCTTCATGGTTTTCTCATTCATAAAAACTAACGGATGATCGTTTGTTTTTGCATGTTCAAATAATTTTTTTAACTCTTCTTCATTCAAAGGATTCTCATAGATTACTTCATTTTCGAAGACAACAAATTGACCGTTAAAACTTACATAGGAATCAATTTCAAGTGCTTCACGCAGGCCCTCAAACATAAACGGGGCCCTTCCAGTGGCAATAGCAACAAATACATCATTTTTCTTTAATAAATCGATGGCATTTTTTGTGCTTTCTGGAAGGTTTTTTTCATGATCAAGCAATGTGCCATCTATATCAAAAAATACGATTTTCTTCATTTTAATATGAACTCCTTTTATAGTATCCACTAGCCGGCAATAGAACTGGTCTATGTGTTATTTATTGTTTAACACACTAAACTCTATATTAATAAATGTCAATTTTTAAATTGTCTATGTAATTCCATGTTTAACCATGATTGAAGCAGCATATTTATCATATAATAAAGTAAAAATACTCTTATTTTAAAAAAACTTCAATAATCTGCCATCGCTTACTTTACATTGGACAAGGATCGTATAAAATAAGAGATAAGGAGATGATCCACTATGTTAAAGAAGCTAAGAAAGAAGCTTTTAAAACAGTGGAATGATTTACTACGAAAAAAATCCATTGCCTAAATTTAATTAGTTAGGGCCCTTCATACTTGCGAAGGGCTCCTTCGTTATTGTAAATTGTAAAAACAACGATTCTTTTTTACATACTTTTCATGCAAGTCTAATGTTTTCCAAAGAAAATAAATGAAAAAGATGAAAATGTTTTATATAATAGAAAAAGTTATGACCCAAGTTAGGAGCGATATGTAATGATATTTAAAGTATATTATCAAGAAAGAATCACTGAAGTACCTGTCAGAGAAAATACAAAAACCCTTTATATTGAAGGTGATTCGGTAAGAGACGTCCGCTCAAAGATTGCCGATCGTGGGTATAATGTTGAATCTGTTCAAGAAGTTAAGGGAGCTCATCTTAATTATGAACGTCAAAATGAAGACTATAAAGTATTGGAGAAATGATAATTTATGAAATTTGTTAAGAATGATCAAACTGCAGTTTTTGCCCTCGGTGGATTAGGCGAAATTGGCAAAAACACGTACGCAGTTCAGTTCCAGGATGAAATAATATTAATTGATGCCGGCATAAAATTTCCTGAGGACGAGCTATTAGGTATTGATTATGTTATTCCGGATTATGCCTATTTGGTTAAAAACCAAGAGAAGATAAAAGGTTTATTTGTTACACACGGACATGAAGATCACATAGGCGGGATACCCTATTTACTACGCGAAATCAATGTTCCTATTTATGGTGGAAAACTCGCTCTTGGATTAATAAAAAATAAACTTGAAGAACACGGCTTATTAAGAAATGCTAAGCTAATAGACATAAAAGAAGACGATGTGATCAAATTCCGCAAAACTTCGGTTACCTTTTTCCGCACTACACACAGTATTCCGGATTCTTATGGGATCGTTGTTAAAACACCGCCTGGACAAATTGTCCATACTGGTGATTTTAAATTTGATTTTACCCCTGTTGGTGAACCAGCCAACCTCACTAAAATGGCTGAGATCGGAAAAGAAGGCGTACTTTGTTTACTCTCAGATAGTACGAATAGTGAAATACCTGAGTTTACGATGTCAGAACGCCGGGTTGGCGACAGCATTAACGATATTTTCCGTAAAGTAGACGGCCGTATCATCTTCGCAACCTTCGCATCAAATATTCACAGACTCCAGCAAGTAGTTGAGGCCGCTGTAGTTTACGGACGAAAAGTAGCCGTTTTTGGCCGCAGTATGGAAGCTGCTATCAATATCGGTCTTGAGCTAGGATATATTAATGCACCAAAAGAGACTTTTATTGAAGCGAATCAAATTAATCGACTACCTGCTGATAAAGTAACCATCCTATGTACTGGAAGTCAGGGTGAAGCGATGGCCGCATTATCAAGAATTGCAAATGGTACGCACAGACAGATTCAAATCATTCCTGGCGATACAGTTGTATTTTCTTCCTCACCTATTCCAGGGAACACAATTAGCGTGAGCAGAACCATTAATATGCTCTACAGAGCTGGCGCTGAAGTCATTCACGGAAAACTTAGTAATATCCATACCTCTGGTCATGGAGGGCAGGAAGAACAAAAACTTATGCTTCGTTTAATCAAACCGAAGTTCTTCATGCCAATTCACGGTGAATATCGTATGCAAAAAATGCACGCCAAGATTGCTGTTGATTGCGGAGTACAAGAAGAAAATTGTTTTATTATGGATAATGGTGAAGTACTAGCTCTTTCTGAAGATACTGCTCAGGTTGCAGGAAAGATCCCATCCGGCTCAGTCTATATTGACGGCAGTGGCGTAGGGGACATCGGAAATATCGTCTTACGTGACCGTAGAATCCTATCTGAGGAAGGTTTAGTCGTGGTGGTTGTAAGTATAAATATGAAAGAATTCAAAATCGCATCCGGGCCTGACTTAATTTCACGAGGATTTGTTTACATGAGAGAATCGGGCGATTTAATCAACGATGCACAGAGTCTTATCACCAAACACCTTAATAGGGTAATGGAAAGAAAAACAAGTCAATGGTCGGAAATTAAAAACGAGATCACTGATACACTGGCACCTTTCCTTTATGAAAAAACAAAACGCAGACCAATGATTTTACCAATCATTATGGAAGTATAAATAAAAAAAGCGGAAGCCTTGTTCTAGGCGCTTCCGCTTTTCTTATTCCAATACTCTTTTTTCAAATCGATCGATGTCTTGGTCATTTCCTATCACAATTAACACATCATTAACGTGAAATGTTTCTCTAGCTTGTGGAGAAACAATAATTTCTTCTCCTCTTTTAATAGCAACAATGTTCAAACCATATTTTTTACGAATATCTAAATCCATAATTGTATTACCACTAAGTTTTCCATTTGCAACAATTTCTACAATACTGTGTTCAGCTGAAAGTTCAAGATAATCAACAACGTTACTAGAGGCCATATTGTTGGCTATTCGTCTTCCCATATCTCTTTCTGGATGAACGACATTGTCTGCTCCAATTTTACGAAGAACTTTTTCATGGTAATCATTTTGAGCCTTAGCGGTAATACGGTCTACTCCTAATTCCTTGAGAATAAGGGTTGTTAGGATGCTTGATTGAATATCATCGCCAATAGCAACGATTACATGATCAAAGTTACGTATCCCTAAGCTCTTTAAAACCGCTTCGTCTGTTGTATCCCCTACAACCGCATGGGATGCAATCATTGCATATTCATTTACACGTTCCTCATTCTTATCAATTGCGAGCACTTCCATCCCCTCATCAGTAAGAGTACGACAAATACTGCCACCGAATCGGCCAAGCCCAATAACTGCAAAGCTCCTTTTCATAAACAAACTCCTCTATTTCCATCATAATCTCATATGGTCTCATTTTAGCATTTTTTATTAAAGGAATATAGGGAGAATCACCTGTTTACTCTGGTCGGTTTCTGTTCTTCTTCTTTCTATATAAGGTAAAGAAAAAAATTCCAAGTAAAACTAAAATAGCTAAAATTGGTATGTTGCCTATGATAAAGATAACTAAATCTGATAAGCCAACTAATAACAAATTAATACTTTTCATAAATTGTTTTTTTGTTTTCTCCCATGTATTTAATTTGTCTTTCTCAATAGATGGAATAACTACTCTTTTTTCGTATAAGTTTATGTTAACCGTAGAAAGGGATGTTTGATTTTCTAAAAACTTCATCTTTCCTTCAATGGCCTCGATTTCTTCCTGAACAACCGCCAAATCAGCTGAAATTTTTAATAAATCTTCTGTTTTTACAGCACTTTTCATGAAAGTTGTTAAACGTTCTTCCACTACCCTTTTTGATTTCAATCTGGACTCAAGATCCACATATTCCTCCGTTACATCCTGTCCGGTTATATTCCTTTGCAAAACTTCAGCAGCTTGGCTCTCAGCATCATGTAAAAAGGCCTGAAAGTTCTTTTGCGGGATTCTTATTTTGATGCTGCCACTCACCTGCTCATTCCCCTCTTTTGACACATTGGACTCCGTTATATAGCCACCATATTTGATAACTTTTTCTTCAAGAGTTTGGACCGTTTTATCAAATTTTTTTACACGCAGCTGAAGTTCTGCTTGATAAATGATCATTTGATTTTGAATTTTTAGTTTTGCCGTTTCAGCTGTTTTTTCTGCCTTTCCTGCTTCACCCACATAAAAGTTAGCTTGCTCTCCACTTCCCGAACTAGCGCTATCCATCGCCACATTATTATCTTGATTTACTTTCTCACTTTTTTCTTCGCTGCTAGCACTGCAGCCAGCAAGCCATGCTAGTACAATAATAAATAAGATAGGTAACCTTCGGTTTATATTTGTCAACATAAGACACCCCTTTTTCTATATTTTAATGGTCGGTATTAATGCATATTTATTAATACCGACGATTAAAAAGAGGCAAGGTTACAGTCTAAAAAAAAAAGCTGCCGATTGGTACACAACGGACAACTTTTTTTCAACAATATTATTCGGTTTTTTCTAACTCATCTAATACACGGTTTACACGTTTTTCGAGCATTTTCATGCCGCTTCCGCCTGCTTGGAAATGGCGAAGCTTACCTTCACGGTCAAAGACATAATAAGCTGGAACATATTGGTTTTCGAATGCTTCTGTTAACTTATGCTCACTGTCTACAAAAATTGGTTGATTAATCCCATGTTCAGCTGCCACTTGTTTAATTTCTTCTAAATTTAGATCGTTTTCAGATCGAGGCATATGAACGGCAACCACATTTAACTTGTCCTTAAAATCATCACGGAATTGGTTAACCTGGGGCATTGCTTCTTTACAAAGATGGCAGCTAATCGACCAAAAGTGGATTAATGTTGGTTTTTCACCGATTAGATCCGCTTTTGTCACTTCACCATTTAACCATTCTACAGCACCGGTTAATTCTGGCATGGGTTCACGTAATTTCATGAGTATTCCTCCTATTAAAAAGACCTAACGCTTTTAAAAGGTTAGGTCTATCTTTTTTCTACTAATTAGACGTTCAATGTAGCTTGTCCAGGCTTCCAGTTCGCCGGGCAAAGACCGCCTGTTTGTAATGCTTGAAGAACACGTAAAGTTTCATCAACATCACGGCCGATATTATTGTGGTTCACAACAGAGTACATTAATTCACCTTCTGGACTGATGATGAATAATCCACGTAGCGCGATACCTTCTTCTTCAATTAGTACACCGTAGTCACGAGCAACAACATGGTTCGTATCTGCTGCTAATGCATAATTTAAATCGCCAAGACCATTTTCTTTACGGTCTGTTTTAATCCAAGCAAGATGAGTATGAATAGTATCTGTTGATGCACCAATTACAACTGCATCTAAATCATCAAATTCTTCATAACGGTCAGATAAGGCTGTGATTTCTGTTGGACAAACAAATGTAAAGTCCATTGGATAGAAGAATAATACAGTCCACTTATCGTTTTTCATATTTTCTTCTAGACTAACTTTACCAAATTCTTTGTTTGGTAATACAGCTTCCATTTCAAAGCGAGGTGCTTGTTTACCTACCATACGTTCAGGCATTCTAAATCCCTCCAAATATTAAATAAAATCAGCTTTATAGCAATTCTCATTTGCTATCCTTTATCACATTACTAATTATAGGACAGAGCTTATTTCAGGTCAATATTATATAATAATTAATTTAATTAAATAATTATTATTAATTATTACCCCATTCCCCTTCATAAGTTTACCCTATTTGCTTAAGAATAATCGACGATATGTAACAATTTCCCTTTTAATTCTCTTACATTTTATCATGAATGCAAATCAGAACCAAATAATACGCCTCTTATCTATTTCCGAGATTCGTGAAATAGGATGTCATAACATTGATGGCAACGCTAATCGCCTCTTCATGTGGATTTAACTTTGCATGGTGTAAACCATAAGGTGATTCGACACCAAGCCAAAACATGAGCCCGGGTATTTCTTGAAGCATATAACCAAAGTCTTCACCTGTCATTGCTTCTTTGCACTCGATGACATTCACATTGGTTTCTTCCTGAATATATTTCATAAACTCTCTTGTAATTGTTTCAGTATTATAAACCTGATGATACATCGAGCCATAATCGATGTTAGCTTTACATTCAAAGCCTGCCTCGATTCCTTTAACAAGTGCTTCAATACGATGTTTAACCTTTTTCATTGATTCAGCAGAAAGCGTTCTAATTGTCCCTTCGAGTCTTGCAGTTTCAGCAATAATATTTTGAACTGTGCCTCCAGTAATTTTCCCGATCGTTATAACCGCACTATCTAAAGGGTCCACATTCCTTGCAACAATCGTTTGCAGTTGATTAACCAATGCACATGCAGCTATCACCATATCATTCGTTTCGTGTGGTCTTGCTGCATGCCCGCCTTTACCCTTAAGGTCAATAAACAATTCAGAGGTATTTGCAAATAATAACCCTTCCTTCACTGCTATTGAACCAACAGGATACTCTGGAGCGATATGTAAGGCAAAAATTAGATCCGGTTTCCATTCTTGCATTTCTTCCGATCTCAACATTGGTTCCGCGCCGCCTGGTCCTTCCTCAGCAGGCTGGAAAACAAATAAAAGGTCATCTTTAATTGGGTTCTCAGTAAAATAAGTCAACACCCCAAGAGCAATACTCATATGGAAATCATGACCACAGGCATGCATCTTGTCAGTATGTGTCGATGAAAACGGTAAACCAGTGTCTTCACTTATAGGCAATCCATCAATATCAGTTCTGTAACCAATTGTTTTTTTAGGATTTAAACCATGAACCTTTACAAACAAGCCCGTCTTCCATTTCTTTATGGTCATTCGATCCTGTGGAAAGGACTCCAGGTAAGATAATATATATGCCTGTGTTTTAAATTCTTGAAATCCTAGTTCTGGGATTTGATGAAGGTCACGGCGGATCTTAATAAACTGATTCATTTATGTTCCTTTCCTCCCCTATAAAAGAAGCGTGGAAAGAATCCACGCTTCCGCTTTTACTATCTAGCTCCAGCGCCTAGGGGCTCGGGGTAATAAGCGTATCCAGCTCCGGCTCCTTGGGACTCGAGTCATAAGCCACCCCCTGAAGAAGGCAAAAAGCGCCTTCTTGCAGGGTGCGTCTTATGCCTTCGTCCCAGGACAGTCGCCTACACATTTAGGTCAATCCGTCCTGAAGGTTAAAAAGCAACCTTCACGCCGGCTCGACTTATGCCTGTCGCCCCTGTGCAAGGCGCTTCCGCTTTTAAAGTTGTCTTAGCTCTTGCATAATTTCTGTTTTCGATTTCGTTTTTTCGTCGATATCTTTTATTTTCCTAGCAGGCATCCCTGCTACAACTGTATAAGGTGCAACATCTTGAGTAACTACAGCACCTGCAGCTACTACAGAGCCTTTTCCAACTGTTACCCCTTCAAGGACAACCGCATTTGCTCCAATCAGAACATCATCTTCAATTACGACTGGCTTAGCGGATGGTGGTTCGATTACACCTGCTAATACGGTGCCTGCTCCAATATGGCAATTCTTCCCAACTGTTGCTCTTCCACCAAGGACAACTCCCATATCTATCATGGATTTTTCTCCAATAACTGCACCAATATTGATAACAGCCCCCATCATAATAACGGCATTATCCCCGATCTCCACTTGATCACGAATCACTACTCCTGGCTCAATTCGTGCATTTATATGCTTTGTATCTAATAATGGGATAGCTGAATTACGACGGTCATTTTCAACCACGTAATCTTCAATATTCCCTTTATTTGCTTCTAATACTTCATCGATTTCAGACCATTCACCAAAAAGAACACCAGTATTTCCATTAATAAAGGTTTTTGTATTATCTCCAAAATCAATACCCTCTAATTCACCTTTTACATATACCTTTACTGGTGTAGATTTTTTACTATTTTGAATAAAAGAAATAATTTCATTTGCATCCATCATTTTCATAAGTAGGCCCCCTATAGTTGTCGTTACTAAAAAATACTTTATCAAACAAAAGCAATGAAAACAAGAAAAACCACCTTATTCTTCTGAAGATTCTGCGATATATTCCTTAATTAATTCGACAAAAGCCTTCACTTGCTTTAACTGAAAGGCAGACTCATAGCCTAAAAGCCACGTATCACGTTTTAAGGGGTGATTATTCTCATCTACAAGCGGTATTTTGAAGATTTCCCTATCAGTTTTAGTTAGTGTTATCGCTGGTAAAATCGCGTAGCCAATCCCATTAAAGGCCATCTGTTTACAGGTCTCAATTTGATCGACAACCACTGTCCGCTTTGGTGATGTCTTAAAGTTTCTCATCCACCAATCTTGTATTTCTTGATAATAATTTGAATCACTTTTAAATTGAATAAATGGTCGGTCCGTATGTAACACTTGTTCAGGACTAGTAATTTCCCTATCAACCAAATAAAGAGGATCATTAAAAAGGTGAACCTTAACCCCTTTCCAATCTGGTGTTCCACGAATAATCCCAACATGAACTTGATCGTCATACAACGATTTTAAAATTTCACTGCTCCATCCGGTAACTAATGAAATTCTGGCTTGAGGATACCTATCTATAAATTTCTTTAACACCTGAGGGAGCCAATTTTGTCCTACTATCGAAGCAACTGCAATTTTTAAAGTTCCAGACACCCCTGATTGGAGAGAATGAATGGTTTCACGTACTTTTTCTTGCTTCGTTAATACATCATTGACAAATTGGATGACATGTTCACCGGCAGGGGTTAGGGCTAATCCTTTTTGCGAACGAATAAATAGCTTTGTTCCCCAATCTTTTTCAATGGTTTGCAATCGTTGAGATAGCGCTGGCTGGGATACAAATAACCGTTCTGACGCCTTTCTCATATTCATTTCCTGAGCAAGGACTGATAATAACTGAAATTCAGACAATGAGGACAACTTGATCCCTCCTTAAAAAAGGCCCTGTAAAAATTACACAGAGCGTTCGTTCTTTTTCGGTATAAAAAAGATTAATAGTAAACTTATAATCGCAACAGCAAGGACAACATAATAAACAAAATGAAGGGAATGGGTTAACCCATTCTGCAAGAAGTTTCGGACTGATTCTGAAAGATTTTCCCGTTCCGTCGATTTTAACAGTTTATTAACATCATCCACTGAGAAAGTATGATCTTTTTGACTGAAATAATGACTCAATCGATTATTAAGAATCCCTCCGAGCAACGCTGCACCGATGGTATTGCCAAGATTCCGCATAAACATATTTGAAGCGGTTGCGATCCCTCTCTGTTCCCAACCAACCGTACTTTGAATCGAGACAATAAAGGCCGTAGATGTTAAGCCCATTCCTCCACCAACGAAAAAAGAACCCGCTGCTGCCCACAAAGGCCCGGAGGACGCTGACATCGTCACGAAGACGATACTGCCGATAATTAACAATAATCCTCCGATAATCGATGTTTTTCGATAACCAATAGTAATCAACAATCGTCCAGCAATTGTTGACGCGATTGGCCAGCCGATTGACATCGTTGTCAAGGTAAATCCAGCAACGATTGGTGTTTGTTCCATCACACCTTGTACAAATGTTGGTAAAAAGCTTGAGATTCCTATTAACATGATTCCAGTTGTAAGTGAGGTCGTGTTAGCAATTAATATAGAACGTTCTTTCCAAATCGTAAATGGCATAATCGGCTCTTTCGCACGGCCTTCATGGAGCACAAATCCAAGTAAAGTTATAACACTTAATGCAAATAAACTTACTGACTGCCAAGAACTCCATGCAAACCGGCTTCCGCCTTCGACAAGGATAAACATTAACGAGGAGATCGTGACCGTGACCAAAACAGCACCAACATAATCTATTTCATGTTGTTTCCTTTTGATGTTTTCATGTAAAAACAACCAGAGACCCACTAAAGAGAGGATACCAAGTGGAACGTTAATCCAAAAAACATAATGCCAACTTACATATTGAACAAGTAAGCCTCCAACTGCTGGTCCGGTTATGGCTGAAATCCCCCAAACACTAGATAAGTATCCCTGAATTTTTGCCCTCTCTTCAGCGCTGTAAATATCACCAATGATGGTGGTTGCTATTGGCGTCACTGCACCAGCACCAAATCCTTGTATTAAGCGAAAAATAATCAGCATGTTCATGGACGTGGCAAACCCACAAAGAATCGATCCGATTAAAAAGAAAATAATTCCGATGGTAAGAATTGGTTTCCTGCCAAATAAATCAGATAATTTTCCGTAAATGAGAACGGTTACAGAATTCATTAACAAGTACGCAGAAAATACCCAGCTATAAAGGGTAAACCCGCCAAGGTCTGCAACAATGGCCGGCATTGCGGTTGAAACAATCGTGGCTTCAATCGCCCCCATAAACATCGCTAACATCACCGCTGCTAATACAAGCGGTTTTTTTGTTTGTTTTTTCTGAGAACCTTCTTTTGATATCTTACCAAAAGCATTGCTCATATTTACACCTCAAACGTTAAAAAAATCAAGCTCCCTTCTCGGGAGCCTAAAAACATCATCTGTCACTGTTTTGCAATTTATTAATCATCTTATTTAATTGATTTAATAATGTACTTCTTGGCAAAATTCCTTCAAAATAGCCATCTTCAGTCTCAACGCATAAAAAAGGTTGAGTAACAAGTAGTTCAAGGCATGTTTTTAAGGATGCTGAAATTTTCACTCGCGGAATTGAACTTTTCATAACCTCTTCAACACGTTTTTTCTCAAGTTGCTCAAACTCAATTCTTTCTAGTCCTAAAATAGAATCCATAATAATTGGCGTACTTATTAACCCGTGAAGTTTGTAATGTGGATCTAACACAGGGATAGCCGTATAACCACTTTTTGTTAAAACTAATAAGGCATGCTCGAGATTATTGCCAATTTGCACGTGTGCAACCCGTTCAGACGGAATCATTAAATCTTTTATCGTTAATTTTAAAAATTCATCATTAGGAAGACTGATCATCACGGTAACTCCTCAAAATTGTTTTTCTACAGTTTCATTCTACCATAGTATTCGGGAGTCTGTGTTAATTTTGGTAACGTTCCGCTCGAAACGTTTTGCATCCTCCGCCATTTTTCATGACATGAAAAAGAAAGGACCCCTAAAGGTCCCTTATTGAATCAAATCAAAAATTTCAATTGTAATCATATCAATGTTATCAAATTGATAACGCTTTGGTTTTTCCTTTTCATTATATATTTCTAATTCAAATGTCTCCGTTTTCGGATGAAATGTTACTTGACACTTTCTATCTCCGTTTACCTCGAAATAGCGTTGTGCTGGTTCACCACTATTTGCTGTTTCCTGAAGATTTTTTAATCTTGATAATATACCTTGAAGCTGTGACATCGGCTTCGTCTCCTTTCCAACCCAAACAAACATCTACAATTATATTTCTCATTTAGCATTTTTCTATCCGAGTGGTTATCTTTCATCATTTTCCAGCCCATAAGAATATGCCAATATTAAAAGAATAAAATAACACTGGCCATTTGTCCAAGTAAAAATAAAAAAATAGGTAATTTTTTATTATTTGAATGAAAATAAGCTAAAACAATTTAAAGCAATTGTTCATTTTGAAATAAGTATTGATAAGCAATATCAATAAACAAATAATCATCGCCATTCATAGGAAACGAAAATGTACGGATGGTTTCCCCAGTTTCTATATCCGAATATAAGTCCGATAAAATTCCTTTTCGTTCATTTCTCATTTTGATAATATTTTCTAAAAAATACGGACGCCAGCTCCAATTCTTTTGAATGTATTCGGATTGAGTTATCCAACCCTCTTTCCCTTTGAAAATATTAGCAGATTTTTGAAATCCATCCTCATCACAAACATACATCCGAAAGGCAATCTGATCTAATTCTTTGATGAGGGCCTGAAACAGGGTTTGATATGTTCCATTTCTGTTTTTCATGACAATTTCTTGGACCTTAGCTTGAAAGGTCTCTGCAGTTGTATAAACAGCCTCTAATTTCTTCTTTTCATAGGAGATAAAGTCATGAAACTTTTCTTTTAAGCGGTCTTTAAGAAAATCACGTTGAATAAATTCAGGTGCAGGTGGAAGTAAATAGTATCCTTGATAATATCGTCCTCCATTCTTCCAGGCAAACTGTAACTGGTAACTCATCTCAATATTTTCAAACAAGAGGGTTGCCCCTATTTTCCTTGCCAAAAGGGACAATGAAAACAAGACATCGTTAAAATTAATGCCAGTAGATGTTGATTTTAAAGCCTGTAAGTTGATTTTCAAAAAATCAGGTTCAAGTTGTCCAATCCGCTCAAAATAATGACTCTCACTATCAATTCTGGCAATCGCTAGTTTAATCCCATAGGTACGATAATATTGAAGTAAATGATCAAATTGGTCTAAATCACCAACATAATTCCGATCTGAAATTTCCAAGACAATTCGATTTAATTTTAAACCCTTTTTTTCAAATGCGAGTAGTTCTTGTAAAAAAGGTTCACCATTGTCGTACATTAATAAATCAGCATGTCGATTCAAAAAGATACTAACATCCTCTTCTAGTGTTAGAGCTTTTTCAAGCGCCATTTTAACTAATAACAGATCCACTTCATATTTATATTCATCAGGTATTTGATCATCCTGAAAAAATGTTCCTAAACTAATAATATTTCCTTCTGATTTATATCTCCCCAAGACCTCATAGGCAATTACACTTTGTTCATCGGCACTAAAAATCGGTTGAAAATAGGGAAATACATTTTCAAGATCCGATAGTATTTCCAATGCATCCATCCAAGTACCTCCAAAATTTTTTCTTAATATACCATACGCATATGTAAGGATTATCGTTCTTTTCCAAAAGGATACCATTATAGCCGCATAGAAACAATCATAACCTATACACAAGTTGTTTAATAAGGAGGATATGTTTTGAAAAAACTTTGCTTTTTAGTCTTAATCCTTCCCATGTTTGGATGTAGTCACTTTGATGCAGATACAAATACAAACACTGAAGAAAAACAGCCTCCTTCCTCGGTAGCAGTTGAAGATACTACACCTAACTCTTCTCCTGTTGTTAATAAAAATACATCATACAACATAAACGAGCTTAATGAGCAAGTGATAAATGTAAAGAAATCAGTTAATAAAAATAAGTCGGTTACTACCACACAAAGGAAAAACAATTCTGCCATGCTTAATGTAGTGTTAATAAAGCAGAATCCAGAACTTAGATACGGTTGCGAGGTAACCAGTCTTGCAATGGTATTAAACTATGCAGGAGTTAAAACAAACAAAATGGACCTTTACCGATCTGTTCGGAAAGATCCCGACCCGTTGATCAAATCGGCTAAAGGAGATATTTTACGTTGGGGAAACCCTGCTGATGGCTTTGTAGGGGATATGACAGGCAGAAGAGCAGGGTATGCTGTATTTGATAAACCAATGATCGCCTTAATCAACCAAAAGCTTCCTAACAGAGCTGTTAATTTAACAAACAAGCCCTTTGAAAAAGTATTAGAGCATGTCTCAGCGGGATATCCTGTGGTGGTTTGGACAACTGGGGATTACCGACTACCAGATCGTTGGGAAGGATGGTACCACGGGAACCAATATATTAAAACTCCCCTTGATTTACATGCCGTCGTCTTAGTTGGATACGACAACAACAACGTCTATCTTAACGATCCACTTTCGGGAAGAAAACAGGTCCGAGTTGGCAAACAACAATTTATATCATCTTGGAAAGCATTAAAATGTCGAGCAGTTAGTTATCATTAGGTAAAGCAGCCAAATTTTTGGCTGCTTTTATGAATGTTTTATTTTTTTTTGAATAAACACATACAAAGGACCTTTCGCTTGCATGTTCATTCTGTTTTAATGAAAATACTGTGTGACTCTTCTTTTAGTAGAAAAGTAAATAAGAAAATAGGCTGGTTGAAAAAATGGCTAAAAAACAGACGAGGAGAATCTTTTTAAAGCGATCATTTGGCTCCATTCTAACTGTTCTGGGTTTAGGTTCGGGGGGCTATCTTTATGCCAATCGAATTGAGCCTTCCTTACTCGATATACAAGAAATTCAAATAAAACATCGATTGATTCCAGACAGCTTTGATGAAATAAAAATGATTCAATTTAGTGATACACACCTTGGTTTTCAATATACGTTACAGCAATTTAATAAATTAGTTGAAAAAATTAATAGTCTTCAGCCGGACATTATTTTATTTACGGGTGATTTAATGGACGAGCCCAACCAATATACGGAAATTAATAAATTGATACCCATTTTAAAGAAATTACATGCCCCGCTAGGGAAATATTGCATTTTCGGAAATCATGACCATGGGGGTTATGGTTCTGACATCTATAGAAATATTATGGAGACCACTAATTTTACTGTCCTTTTGAACCAAGCTGTTCCGGTTATCACTAAAGATGGAAGTATCATTTATTTGCTTGGAATTGATGATGCCATGTTAGGAAATCCAAATCTGCCATTGACATTAAAAAATG
Source organism: Bacillus sp. sid0103 (assembly GCF_019219025.1). Next base: position 280,302 of record NZ_JAHUWN010000001.1, read on the forward strand.
TGCCTAAAAATACTTTCACGATATTATTATCTCATGCTCCTGATCTTGCAGGAACAGCGTCACAATATCCGATCCAATGGCAGCTTAGCGGCCATAGCCATGGAGGACAGATAAAAATCCCATTTTTAGGAGCACTTGTAACTCCTCCCTTTGGGCAGCTATACCCAGAGGGTCTTTATTCAGTCGGTGACGTTTCTCCCCTATCACTCTATGTCAATAGAGGAATTGGAACAACCCGTCTCCCCTTTCGCTTTTTGTCAAAACCCGAGTTAACTATCTTTACACTTAAACCTGAAATATAGCAAAAAGCTCCTTCTCAATATTTATGTTGAATGGGAGTTTTTTTCATTTTGGCTAATGCTATAATCATCCTTCAGATAAAAAAAAGTCCTTATATTTTACAATAATGTTTGTACATACTAATATTTATATTTTACAATGAAATTGACTGAAAGAAAGTAATTTATTGAAAATAAGGATTATTCCACTAAATTTTAATATTATTAATCATTTTTGCTTTAGAAATAGGTTACATCCTAAATTGGCTTTTATTCATGAGAATCGATGAATTATTATTATTTTCTTAAAATATAGCGAAAAAGATGTTACTGCTTTATTCCTATTTCTTAATAAAAAAGGTATAATATAGATGTTTTATATAATTGAAAGGAGAACATATTTTGAATCGTGATCAGAAAGGCCCCCTAGTCAATCTAAACCTAACCATCGAAAACCTCGCACAAGCTATCTTTATTGTGAATCGCCATGCCAAAACAGCACCTAACCCCAGATTATTGTACAAATTAAAACAAGAATCACTAAAAAAATTAATCGAAGAAGGCAAAGCAAAAAAAGTGGGTCTCCATTTTTCTGAAAATCCGCGAAATAGTCAACAGCAGTCCGATGTGCTAGTTGAATGTGGAAGATATACATTCCATATTCCTCCAACTAAAACTGATTTTCACGATCTACCTCATTTTGGGAAATTAGATCACGGAGTTAGAAATCCAAAGGCTACACTTTCCCTTAATTCAGCAAAAGCATTACTCCAGTTATATACAGGATTCAAAGATCTTGAACAAACGCAACCAAACCATAAAAAAAGCAAAACGTATCAAAAGCCCGTATTTAAAAAATTAGGCGAAAGATATTCGTGAAGCCAGGATGCCTGGCTTTTTTCTATTAGTCTGTATTAAGAGGCATTGTATATTGTAATCTTGATGATTGGAGCGGAATTTCTAAGCAAGTTTAACACAGCCTTTTATTATGGAAAATTTGTCATATTTCGCAACGACTTCGTGATGATTTTGTGAACAACTTCTCATATATATAGACGCTTAATAATTGGAGATTTACAATACAGTTAAAGATAAATCATTCAAAGAGGTGCTTGACCAATGAGAGGAACAGCGATTCTTTTTCAGGAACAAAAGGTAACATTTATTGAAGATGTTGATCATTCTATTTATGAAGAAATAAAAGAGCAATGTGGTTGCGAACAATGTAATTGCAAACTCGATAATAAAATGGTTAACTTCGGATCAGTGTCACCAGTATTTTGGCATGAAGATGAAGTTGACTGGGACTATGGCTATTAAGAAACGTTAACAATTAATATAAACTCCCACTCCCACAAAAAACGATCTGAATCACAGATCGTTTTTTACTATATATAAAGTAGAAACTTCACCCAAAAATAGTCTATAATTATTTAATACATAAAAATCAATGAATCCTCACTCGGAAGGATGGACAATGTTGGAACACTTAATTAATCAACGTGTAAAAAATATCGAAATTTCGGGAATAAGAAAGTTTTCTAATATGGTAGCCCATGTTGATGACTTAATTTCTTTTACAATTGGGCAGCCTGATTTTCCTACTCCAGAGCATGTAAAAGCTGCTGGAATAACAGCGATTGCAGAAAATTTCACATCCTACACTCATAATGCTGGGACCATAGAATTAAGGGAAGCTGCTTGTCATTTTGTTAACATTAAATATGGCTTGGATTATAAACCTGAGTCAGAGGTAATCGTTACTGCAGGAGCAAGCGAGGCAATTGATATTGCTTTTCGGACTATTTTAACAGAAGGTTCGGAAGTCTTATTACCGGGGCCGATATATCCTGGTTATGAACCAATTATTAAAATGATGGGAGCGATCCCCGTTCACGTCGATATTCGTCAAAATCAGTTCCGCTTCACTTTAGACATGATCAAACCCTTTATTACCGAAAATACACGCTGTATCGTACTCCCATACCCTTCTAATCCGACGGGAGTAAGTCTCACAGAATCTGAACTAAGAGAAATAGCAGATTATCTTAAAAATAAAAATATCTTTATCCTTGCAGATGAAATTTACAGCGAGCTTACCTATGACCAGCCACATAAGTCAATTGCTGCCTTTCTAAAAGAACAAACGATTGTTATAAATGGTTTGTCCAAATCGCATTCGATGACCGGCTGGAGAATTGGCTTTTTATTTGCGCCTGAGTGCATTACTAAACATATCTTAAAGGTCCATCAATATAATATTTCCTGTGCAACATCGGTCGCGCAAAAGGCAGCCCTAGCGGCTGTAACGACAGGCATTGATGATGCACTTGTGATGAAAAGAGAATATCTAAAAAGAAGAGAGTATGTTTTCAAGCGTTTAACCACTATGGGACTTGATGTAATCAAGCCAGATGGTGCTTTTTACTTCTTTATTAAAATCCCTGATGCGGTCGCATTAAACAGTTTTGAATTTGCCCTGAAACTTGTTCAAGAAACTAAAGTAGCCGTTGTTCCAGGCAGTGCTTTTTCAGAATATGGAGAAGGTTATTTCCGGTTATCATTTGCTTGTTCTATGGATTTATTAGAGCTGGGCCTAAACCGGTTGGAACAATTTTTAAACAACTTTAAATAAAAAAAACTTAAGGGCCCTCACATTGATTGTGAGGGCCTTAGTCTTAGGGGATTACTGTCCTTTATATTTCCCATTGTTTTTTGGAGCCTTTTCTTTTTTGGCCTTTTCTTTATGTGCTTGATTTGCAGCAGCTGAACCGAATTCAGCAGCGAATTCTTCGTTTGAAACTGCAGAATCAAACCCCTGTTTGTTTTTTTGTTCAGCATCGTTCTTTTTTGTCCGTTTAGCCATTAACCATTCCTCCTATATAAAGGTTTCTCTTTTAGTTTCAAGAAGATAGGAAGAATTTATTCATTAGAGTTAGCTCTGCCAATATTTATAAAGCGCTTGTGTCCCGCTATTTTCTTCGCCCATTTCGGCTAATTGATCATATAAAGATTTTGCTAAAGAGAGCCCAGGTACCTCCATCCCCATTCGGTCTCCTTCATCTATCGCAATTTTCATATCTTTAATAAAATGTTTTATGTAAAAACCAGGTTCAAAATTTCCTGCTAACATTCTCGGAGCAAGATTACTTAGCGACCAGCTTCCAGCAGCTCCCGTTGTAATACTTTTCAGGACATTTTCAGGATCCAGACCCGCTTTTTCAGCATAAATAATAGCTTCACAAACACCAATCATGTTTGACGCAATCGCAATTTGGTTGCACATTTTTGTATGCTGGCCTGCCCCTGGTTTACCTTGATAAACTACATTTGTGCCTAAAAGCTCTAATAGTGGCTTAACCTCTTCAAATGCATCCGTTTCACCACCAACCATAATCGAGAGCTTTGCTTCTTTTGCTCCCACATCTCCACCTGATACCGGTGCATCAATGACCTGGATTCCCTTTTTATTAGCTTCTTCATAAATTCTAATTGCCAGTGACGGCGCTGAGGTTGTCATATCGATTAGATAACTACCTGATGTTCCATTATGAATTAAACCATTTTCTCCGAAGTAGATTTCCTCCACATCAGTGGGATAACCAACCATTGTGAAAGTGACAGATGCCTTTTCAGCTACCTCTTTTGGTGTCGCTACCCATTCGGCACCATGATTCAATAAATCTTGTGCTTTTTCCTTTGTCCTTGAATAAACGACTAAAGAATAGCCAGCATTTATTATATGCCCTGCCATACTTTTTCCCATAACCCCCGTGCCAATAAAACCAATTACTGTATTTTCTGGTGTAAGCAAAATAATCTTTCCTCTCATGTTTATTTTCTTCTATATTTTAGCATTATTGATAAAAAAGTTCGCATAAAAAAACCGGAACGTCCCAGTCGCTCCGGTTTTTGTGCTCCATCTCCAATATTATGCACAATTTTATTTTGCCCTTTTATTTGATAACATAATCACTATTTACAACTCTGATGAAAAGTTTGTTAGGTAAGCACGGCCGAATACCTCTTGATTATTAAATACTTCAATTGAAACGGCATTATTCTTTTCAATCATATTTTTAAGTTCAAGAATATGTAAATCTTCTCTTAGAGGAAGAGGATCCATAAAAATATATTTTTCGCTTTTTCCTTTTACTTCTAAATATTCACCGTTCAGCACCTGATCTTCTCCATAAACTATCTCTCGTTTACCAATTGCCTCAGCTAACTTGTCATCATGAATCGTTACTTTCACCTTATATAATTGTTGCCCTGCTAATATTTCATTGTTAATTCGAAAACGAAATTGTAGTTCGTTATTTTTTGTCAACAGAGCGTCTGCATAACGATTAACAATTAATTCATTTGAAAATAGTAAACCACAGCCGTTTAATAGCATAGACCCACATAGTACCAAGAGCAAAACGGTTACTAATCGAATATTTTTCAGCATTTTATAACACTCCCTTAATATTTTTACCATTGCCAAAATACACCGGTAATAAACGTAAAGAAAGGTTAATATAGGAAAAATTTATTTATTTTTAGATTGCTTTAATCATCCCTCCGTCTACTAAAAATGAACTGCCTGTCATATAGGAATTTGCATCGGACAGCAAGAAAGCCGCAACATTTGCAAATTCCTCTGGTGTACCGTATCTCTTTAAGGGAATTCCTGCCTTTACATGTAATTCAACTGTCTCCCTGTCAACACCAAGTTTATCGGCATTCACTTGATCTAAATGATTTGTGCGGTCTGTGGCAATCCGACCAGGAGCAATCGTATTTATTAAAATATTATATGGAGCCAGCTCCGAAGCTAGTGTCTTTGATAAGCCGACTATACCAGTACGAAAAGTGTTCGATAGAATTAATCCTGGAATTGGTTCTTTAATTGAAGTAGATGCGATGTTTAAAATTTTCCCACCCTGCTTTTTCAAATAAGGTAATGCCGCACGGATCATTCGAACGTATGATAATAAATTCAATTCAAAAGACTTTTGCCAATCTTCATCCGTTAATTCTTCAAATGAACCTGCAGGAGGACCACCAGCATTATTAACTAGTAAATCAATTCTTTGAAACGTTTCTGCTGTTATTTTTACCAACTGATTAATGTCATTCATATTCGTTATATCCGCTTTTTGATAGGCCACTTTTCCTAATCCGATAGATTCAAGCTGACTTGCCTTTTGTCTGAGCTTCTCCTCTTCCCGGCCAGAAAGCATAACATTTGCTCCCTCTTTAATTAAACGTTCGGCTATGGCAAACCCTAAGCCTTGGCTAGAAGCAACCACCAAAGCAGTTTTCCCGGTTAAATTTAACTCCATTTTTATGATTCCTCCTTCATAAATCTACTTCTAGTATACAGGATATATCGAGGGAATACTTGGTAAAAATAATAAAAAAAGAGACAGTCTTTAACTGCCTCTTTTTCCATATTCTAGTACATTTTTAGAATGTATGAGCAAGATCCTTTGCCCGGGCAATCGCATTTTCTTTTATTTCTGAAGCCTTGTCAGGCATGGCATTATGACCTTCCACAAACAGCCCCTCTAGTGAAGGAACTCCAAAGAAACTCATCATAACACTTATATAACGGTGCCCCATTTCCATTTCGGCTGCAAGCCCCTCTGAGTAAAATCCCCCTCGGGCTTGAATATGCAATGCTTTTTTATCCGTTAATAGACCGATTGGACCCTGTTCGGTATATTTAAAGGTCTTTCCTGCAACAGATACGGAATCAAGATACGCCTTCATAATGGGTGGAAATGAGAAATTCCATAAAGGCGTGACAAACACATATTTATCAGCACTCACAAACTGCTCACTAAGCTCGTTAAGACGGCTGACCTTTTGCTTTTCTTCTGCTGTTAAGTCATCAAAGCCTTGACCAGAGCGAAGTTTCCCCCACCCACTAAACACATCTGCATCAATGTGAGGTATATTTTCTTTATACAAATCTAGATGTATGACCTCATCACCGGAATTGATTTGTTTATAGCTATCAATGAATGCTTTACCTACTGCCATACTATAGGACTGTGTTTCATTGTGAGGATGTGCCGTAATATACAAAACACGTACCATTCATGCTCCACCTTTCTTTTGAATAAAGACAACATTATTATTATCTGTAAAAATGAAGGAAAATAGTCAAAAAGGATTTGCCCGAAGACAAATCCTTTTTCTTACATTGTTTATTCATTTGTATCGAGGGAGTAAGGGTTACGACCAATGTTCATTCTCATTTCATCAGTCAACTGGAATGGTTCATTACCCAATGACTCATTTGTTGCTTGAACTTGTTGTGAACTTCCATCATAATGTACAGGCTTTTGTTCCATAATTCCATTCACCTCCACTATTTCAACTTTATTATGTGCATTTATTACGCAACACTTTCCTATTTCTGTACATTTATCATCCATAAGAACTAACAAAAAAATAGGTATTATGTATTACCTATTATTATACTCAAAATTCCACAATAAAAAAGATAGTAATATGAAAAATCAAAAAATTATTCGAGACAAAAAAAGACCGGCTCATCTTCAGCCGGTCTTTTCAGTGTACTATATTATTTTGTGGCGGCATTAACCGCTTCAATAACCTGATCGGTTGTTTGCATATTTAAAACTTCTTGCGCAAGCTTTTCCATATCAGATTTTTTCAGATTCTTGATTTGTGAACGAGCTTTTAAGATGGAAGTGGCACTCATTGAAAATTCGTCAAGTCCAAGCCCGATTAGAACTGGAATAGCTGTTTCATCCCCTGCCATTTCCCCACACATACCTGTCCATTTTCCTTCTGCATGTGCTGCATCAATAACCATTTTTACTAATCGTAAAATTGATGGGCTATAAGGCTGATATAAGTAGGAGACACGCTGATTCATCCGGTCAGCAGCCATTGTATATTGAATTAAATCGTTGGTTCCGATACTAAAGAAGTCTACTTCTTTTGCAAATTGATCCGCTAAGATTGCAGTTGACGGGATTTCGACCATGATTCCAAGTTCGATTCCATCGGCAACTTTTTGGCCTTCAGCAAGAAGTTTTTGCTTCTCTTCTTCAAGAATTGCTTTTGCAGCACGGAACTCATCTAGAGTTGCAATCATTGGGAACATGATTTTTAAGTTTCCATAGGTGCTGGCCCGTAACAACGCTCTAAGTTGAGTACGGAATAAGTCTTGCTCTTCTAAACATAAGCGAATAGCTCTAAAGCCTAAAAATGGATTCATTTCTTTTGGCAGATCCAGGTATGGAAGTTCTTTATCTCCACCGATATCAAGGGTACGAACCACCACAGGCTTTCCGTTTAACCCCTCTAAAACCGCTTTATAGGATTCGAACTGTTCTTCTTCTGTTGGAAGCTGATCTCTACCCATGTAAAGGAATTCAGTCCTGTATAGACCTACACCTTCACCGCCATTTTCAATTACTCCTTTTAAATCCTTTGGAGTCCCGATATTAGCTACTAATTCAACATGGTGTTCATCACTGGTTACAGTTGGTTCATTGACAAGCTTGGCCCATTCTGCTTTTTGAACTTCATACTCATCATGAATTTTACGATACTGTTCCACAAGTTCAGGCGTTGGATTAATATGTACTTCACCTTTTAAACCATCAACAATCACAAGATCTCCATTATTGATTTCTTCAGTAGCTGTCTTCGTTCCAACTACGGCTGGAATTTCCATAGAACGAGCCATAATTGCTGAATGTGAGGTACGTCCACCAATGTTTGTAGTAAATCCTAAGACAAATTGTCTGTTTAATTGTGCTGTATCTGAAGGAGTTAAATCTTCAGCAACAATAATTACTTCTTCCGCAATCATACTTGGATTGACAAGCTGCACGCCTAGTAAATGAGCTAAGACTCGCTTCGTTACATCACGAATATCGGCTGCACGTTCCTTCATATATTCATTATCCATTTGTTCAAACATCATAATGAACATATCTGCTGTTTCTTTTAACGCAGACTCGGCATTTACTTTATCAGACTGAATTTTATCTTCAATTGGTGAGTTTAATTCAGGGTCACTTAATACAAGTAGATGTGCTTCAAAAATGGCTGCTTTATCCGCCCCAAGGTCAACTTTAGCACGGTCACGAATTGCTTCAAGTTCTGTTTTAGATTTCTCCATTGCCTTGCGGAAACGGTCCACCTCAGCAGCAGTATCTTCAATGGTTCCTGATTCAAATGATAAATCTGGTTCAACAAGACGGTAAGCTTTTGCAATAGCAATACCGTTTGATGCAGCAATCCCATGTAAAAAAGTCATTATTCTGCCAATCCTTCTTTTTTCAATGTTTCTTCAAGGCTATTTAAAGCATCGTTTGCGTCGTTTCCTTCTGCAGAAATGGTAATATCAGCACCTTGGCCAACACCAAGAGACATAACACCCATAATTGATTTTAAGTTTACTTTTTTACCTTTATATTCTAAATGAATTTCAGAATCAAATCTGCTTGCTGTTTGAACTAATAAAGTTGCTGGTCTAGCGTGAATACCTGTTTCTGCGATTATTTTAAATTGCTTTTCTGACATGCTAATCAATCTCCTTTAATTTATATAAAATATACTTCATTAAAAATAAACATTTCTCATCATTTAGTCAACTAAATCGTTAACTAACTAAAGAGAAAAAATCACTTCTTTTCAGTTATTTTTTCCAAAAAGAAAACAATCATGTAATGAATATTCACTCTCATGATAATGTATTGTTTCATACAATTGCTAGAATATCATGTTTAGACTAGTTCAAACAACTGAAAAATCTATTTTATATCATAATTCACAAATCTGTCAAAAACAATCAAAATCTATCATTTTTTTTATTAGTTTCTGTTAAACTTGCCTGTTGATTTCCGCTCCAATCAAGAATGAACTTTATTTATAGCAACATATTTTTATTTGGTTTATTTTTATAAATATCCTTTAGTCTTTGCCTTAATTGGCGAATTTCCTTTGAAATTTGGGTGGTTTCTTCTTTTGAATAGATAACCCCGCCATAGCGGACTTTATTATAGTATTCAATTAATTCCTCAGAGTCTGTAATGCCTACTCGCTGCCACCATTCGCTCAACGTCTCGTAGGGAAGACGTCCTAATTTCCTTTTCTGAGCATAATTTTCCAAGTCGAATATTTCTCTTCTAATCAAATCTACCGGAGGTTTTCCTTTCTTTTGACTAAAGGAAACTTGGTTGGATTTGAATGACCCTTCGAAAATTTTCACGAGAGGGGATGAACTATCTGACTCTTTCTTCTGTCGTAAATGCCTTTTGTAAATCAAATAAAGGATAGAGACAACTATTCCCGCGAAGAGAATTGAATAGAGGATATCGTCTGTAATTCCATATGAATGCCTCTGGTACTTATCGGCTTCTTGAAGGACATCACTTTCCTCCAAGGGTGGTAGTTTTCTTTCTTTACTTTCATTTCTACTTAACAGCAAGTTGAGAAGATTTAAGATAGGTCCAATAATACTAGAAAAAACTAATACGAATAATTTTAAAATAGTAAAAAACAACAATTGAATATATATCAATAAGAACGTAACCGTTACGCCAATTACAGCAATTGCTGCAAGGATTTTTATCAAATATATCGCAAACTTTGATTTATCAGTTATCATCGTATTCCATTTTTTAACAAAACTGCCAATAATAACTAATAAGACTTGAATAATTAGAAGGATGATAATCTGGTTTTGATATGGGTAATGACTCATTCCTGAATAAACAATAGCAAGGATTCCGACTAGGAATGACAATAAAAGCAAGAATATTTCAGATTGCTGTGAGGCATCTTCGTACAAGGATTGTCCCCGCCAAAATACAAGCATGGCGAGTACAAAACCCACAAAAATAGATAAACCTGCTAGGTACCCTGCCACAATCAGTAAAGGGAAAATGGTTACGAAAAAAAGCCTTTTTCCTTTATTCCGATATTTTTCAAGAATAATAATAAATAAGAGAATACTGCTAAAGCATAAAACAGCTAACAAGAGAATAGGCGGCAATTCTTGTTTATTTATATAAAATAGGAACAGAAAAAGAATACTTATGTTTAATTCCAAAAGAAAATGGCTCGATATTTCTGTCAAACGTTTCATCATAGCAGTTTCCTACTCTCTTGATGAATTGGCATTTTTCCTAACATTCCTTGCTGCTGTTGAATTTTAAGTTCAAATAATTCAGTCCCCTTATGAGCCATATATAAAAGGGTTCGATTAGTTTCTTCCGTTCTAATCCCTGCGTGTATAAGAATTGGCTGAACAGGCAAATGCCTGTTATAAAAAGAAAGCATATGCTCATATGGTAAAATCGTATTCTGCGTACTTATTGAAGCGAGCGCTTCCAATACTTTTTGTAAATGCTCCTTCCCCTCTCCCAAAGAGAGATAAAGAAAAGGAGTGCTTCCCGAGGTTCGAACATTGATACACATTGAATATGGAATTTGCCTATTAAAAGCATAATAAGCAATTTCAGTGAGACCGCTAATTAATTCTTCGAATTCACCATTTAAAGAATGTCCATTCGAAATGTTTAGGGTAATATTTATTCCCTTTTCCGTCATTTTTTCATTGATTTTAGTTTGCAAAAATTGTTTTCGAGCCGATGCTTTCCAATGAATTTGGCTAAAACTATCTGATGGAAGGTAGTGTCTTGTACCTAATGGACTATGCCGATCCTCAAAAACAGAGATAGGGACAATGCTTTTTCCTTGAAGCATCGACATTTGTTCTCTTAAACCTTTTACTAAAAGTGGTTGTGGATAAACAACAGCTTGTTGGTTTAAGAATCGTTTCGATTCTAAAATCGTTTCTCCTAACCCTAGAGGACTGGGGACATGAAATTCGAGTCTGCGTATTTTAGCAATTCCCCTGCATTTTGCCGAAAAAGGGATCATTATTTGTTTAGTCTGATTCTTGTACAAAGAAATGGGAACGGAAATTTCAAACATTGAGAGACTGGATTCGGATTCTTCATCTACTGGCACTACAGACGAGTCAAAGAATACCCTTAAATCACCATTAATAATGGGTAAACCATCATTACGTAAATTAATAAACCATTGTCCCTTATTGTTAACAAAGAAGTAGGTTTTTTCATAAAGATTTTCAAAAAAAAGCCTGTCCCCTGCTTTTATTAAATAACGTTGATTGGTCCATGCAATTGTTAGAAAAAAGATTGCTAGAAATAACGTTAAATGGGAATGAATATATATACTTACAATGACCAGGATCAAAGCCAAGCCGGATATGCCGGTAATTCTTTGATCTAATACCGTGTATTTGTTCCAAATCATCCATTTGCCCCCGCTTCTACTGGAACAGGAATGGTATCAAGGATTTCTTCGATAATCATTTCAGGCGTTTTTGTTAAAGCACCTTCGAGTGAAAGGATAATTCGATGCCCAAGGACATAAGGTGCAATTGCTTTCACATCTGCTGGCGTAACGTATGTACGATCGCTCAAGAAAGCTTTTCCCTGTGCCGCTTTCATCAGTGCTAACGTTCCTCTTGGACTTGCACCTAGTTCAATGCTATTAAACTCTCGCGTTTTTCTAACGATGGTTAGGAGGTAATCTTCGATTTCAGTTGAAATACGCGTTTTATTTATGGCTGCCTTTAATTCCTTAACATCCTGGATCGAAAATACTTGAGCTAGATTGCTCGTTTTTTTGTCCCCACGATGAATTTGCATAATTCTTCTTTCATCCTCATAAACGGGATACCCAACATTTATTTTAATAAAAAACCGGTCCATTTGGGCTGCTGGCAAGGAAAAGGTTCCTTGTTGAGATTCAACAGGATTTTGTGTTGCAATCACCATAAAGGGCTCCTCTAACGGAATTGTTATACCATCAATCGTGACTTGCCGCTCCTCCATAACCTCCAGTAAGCTTGACTGGGTCCTAGGGGTTGCTCTATTTATTTCATCGGCTAAAACAATATTTGACATAATCGGACCCGGACGTAATTCAAACTCTTGCACTTTTGGATTAAAAAAATGAATACCAGTCACATCACTTGGCAGGACATCCGGAGTAAACTGAATTCGTGAAAACTCGCCGCCTATTGCAGCTGCAAAACTCTTGGCAAGCATGGTTTTCCCTGTACCAGGCATACTTTCAAGTAAAATATGTCCGTTAAACAATAAAGAAATTGCCATTAATTCCACTTCTGTATCCATACCGACAATCACTTTACTTATCTCAGTCTTTAATTTTTCTATGTTCTCTGTAAATGCCATTCTGTCCTCCCCCTAAGAAACCCATTCAATTTGTATGTAGACCTTTTTATTTTAACAAATTTTTCATTTTTTCCAAAACATAGAAAAAGGAGTTCTCTTTCCCGAGAAACTCCTTGAAAAATTTGATTAACTTCTTGGTTCTTTTAAATATTGATACAATACCTCCCCGCCTCTCTGACCAATACCACGGAAATGCTTAAAATCTTTTCTTTTTACCAGCACCTGACGAAATTCCATAAACTGATCATTTGTGACATAATACTCCGAGAGTTCCCCTGTCATGAGGCGATCCAAAATATCAGTAATCATTTCTTCCTTCATTCTAAACACCACCTTTACCTGATTTTATTCTATCGTATCTGCCTTTTATTAAGCCAACATTGAAATTTAAAAGAATCTTTGAAAGCGTTTTCTATTCTTTTGTTGCCTTTTTTCTCATATAAATATATTGTTAATAAAGAATTAACATAATTGTCAAATAAAAGCCTTTACGAAATGAATAAAGTAGTGCAAACTGTTATTTAACTGGATTTCATTTATAGTTTTTGAGACAAAGGAGAGGGACTTAATGAGAAAAGCTGAAGTAGGGAATATCATAGAATTCCGTGGTGGCTTGAAAGGGATTGTTGAAAAGGTAAATGAAAATTCTGTCATAGTCGACCTTACATTTATGGATAATTATCGTGATTTGGAATTAGATCAGCGAACAGTTGTCAATCACAAAAACTATAAAGTTATAAAAGAAAGCGCTTATTAAATACTAGAATGCTAGAAAAGGCAGTCCGTGTAATGATGGCTGCCTTTTCTTTTTTGTTTCAATTAGAAAGTTATTGACCTTTCCCAGCTTCATTTGCCAATTGCTTTAAGGGTTTTACTTTTCCATGTGGATTTTGATCTTGTTTCCGGACAGTCCATTCTCGTTCTTGTTCACTTTTTGATTTGCTCATTTCTTTCACTCCCTTCTTTTATTATTTTTTTCTTTTCTTCCTGTTCTAAACTTAGGAAACCGTAAAATCAGCGATGTAATGATTTCCATTTGAAAAACTTATTTGATAAAATAAATTTTATGTTTCTAAAAAGGAGATCGCGTAATGAAAAAATTCATCCAAGACCCTCTTCTACTAATTGGTTTAATTCTTGCTCACGTCCTTTTATTTTTTTCATTTCATGATAAAGCGATCTTTTGGTATATATTTACTGGATCTGTCCTGGTATTAATAGCTTACGCCATGTTTCAGGAAGAAGAAGTTGATGACGACGCATCCTTTATTCACTATATTTTTCTAGGGGCAATAAGCGGGTTAGTTCTATATTTGGTTTTTTGGCTTGGCATAAGAGGCATGAAGATTCTCCACCTTCCCTATGGTACAAGTCTTAAAAATCTTTACAATTGGTTCGCCCCGACTTTATTCTGGCAATACCTTGCTCTTGTATTAGTTGCAGCCCCAGGAGAAGAACTTTTCTGGCGTGGTTTTATCCAAAAGAGACTGAACAAAAAGTTCAAACCAGGATTAAGTATTTTTACCGCATCACTTCTGTATGCTTCAGCACATATTTATTCTGGCTCGTTTCTGTTAGTCCTTGCTGCTTATCTATCAGGTTTATTTTGGGGATATTTGTATTTATGGAAAAAGAGTATGCCCTTAGTGATCGTTTCTCATATCATATTTGACCTGATGCTGTTTATAATCTTACCTTTACATTAAAAAGGCAGTTGCTAACGACTGCTTTTTTATTTTTTTATGCTGGCTGGAAATGGCTTGATCCAAAGTAATGCAAAAAAAATCAAACAAATATAACCGAACAAAGGATACAAATAAGAGAGCAGTGTTCCGTAATTTACAAGACTAATCAGGTAGGAAACGACAAAAATCAGCGTTACAGAAACCATTGTCGGAATCGACCAATATTGTTTTAACTGGCGATCCAATCCAAACACATTCCCAATCACCGACGTAAAAATTTCTCCATAAATAACAAGAACAAAGATCCAATACAAAAAAGGAGCTAAATTTTTCATGACAATTGCCATCGGGATATTATATAATTCCAAATTTGGAAGCATGATCAGGGTAAAATGACTAGCAATTAAAATTAATGTTAGAGCAGACCCTCCAAGAATTCCTCCCCATTTAATTGTCCAATCATCCTTAACTTCTGATGCAATCGGTACTAATACGGCTTGGGATAGACCAAGATTTAATGCCACATATGAAAATGGGGCAATAACACTCCTCCAGCCATCATCAGCATGAGGGATAAATAATAATTGATCGATGAAGTGAGGCATTTGAACGGAATAGAACATTAATATAATGCTGAACGTGATCATAAGCGGAACAACAAACGTATTAACTGCATAAAGGCCTTTTGTTCCTACTAACATGACTAAAAAGGATAAAATAATGGTTAGGAAAACACCTGCTGTTTTAGACAGGCCTAACTGTTCCTCAAAAACTGCCCCAGCACCTGAAAGCATGACGGCACTAACTCCAAGAAGCATAAATAACATAAAGATATTAATGACACGACTTGGCCATTTTCCAAACAAGTACACATTAAACTCTTGATAGGATTTTGCATTTATATGGGATGCCATTCTCATTAGTTTCGAACCCAACGATATAAAAAGATATCCGCTCATTAATATACTTATTAAGCCAAAGAAACCAAACCGTGAAAAAAATTCAACGATTTCTTTTCCAGTGGCGAAGCCAGCTCCTACTACAGTCCCTACATAAACTGCAGCTATCTGAAATGCTTGAGTCCAATCCCTCTTCACAAAATCTCCCCCCTATCATCAATATATGATAAGAAGGACAAACAAAGACGAGCTTTTTTTCCTTAATTAGCAAGCATTACCATAAGCAAATCTCTTGAAAGTCAAAAAAGGTCAGAGTATACTATCGTCATAAGGTCAAATATAGTCAAAGTCAAACAATACTAAATCCAAATTTTACAAGGAGGATATTTACTTATGCTTTGTCAACAATGTAATGAAAACAATGCAAACATACAATTAAATGTAATTATTAATGGACAGCGTAAGGAAATTAAACTCTGTCACGAATGTTATACAAAAGAAAAGAAAACATTAGAGGCCGGCTTTGGTCAAAATATGAATCTCTTTCCAAACTTCCCATTTGAAAACTTTTTCATGACTCATGCTGCACCCGGAAAGGACGGCAGCCATCAATCTGCTCACCAGCAAACAGGAAGAAAAAATGGACAGAGCGGTTTCATCGACCAATTCGGACGGAATTTATCCCAAATGGCGAAAGCAGGCTTAATTGATCCTGTTATCGGTCGCGATGGAGAAGTAAAGCGTGTCATCGAAATACTAAATCGACGTAATAAGAATAATCCAGTATTAATTGGAGAACCAGGGGTCGGAAAGACAGCAATTGCTGAGGGTCTTGCCTTGAAAATTGCTGAAGGAGATATCCCAGGCAAGTTACGAAATAAAGAAGTTTATTTGCTCGACGTTGCTTCCCTTGTTGCCAATACAGGCATCCGCGGTCAATTTGAAGAGAGAATGAAACAACTCATTTCTGAGTTACAAGAGCGGAAAAATATTATTATTTTCATTGATGAAATTCACCTTCTGGTAGGTGCTGGTTCCGCTGAAGGCTCTATGGATGCAGGGAATATCTTAAAGCCTGCCCTTGCCCGTGGTGAACTTCAGGTTGTTGGTGCAACCACACTTAAAGAATATCGACAAATCGAGAAAGATTCCGCCTTAGAACGCCGCTTCCAGCCAGTCCACGTACTTGAACCAACGCTAGAGGCAGCGATTGACATTTTAAAAGGAATCCAAAAGAGGTACGAGGATTACCATGATGTGACCTATTCAGATAAAGCCATTCTTGCCTGTGTTCAATTGTCACATCGTTATATTCAAGACCGTTTCTTACCTGACAAAGCCATTGATTTGCTGGATGAGGCTGGTTCGAAATTAAATCTTACTTCAGATTATAAAAGCAATGATCAAATTGAACTTCGATTAAAAGAGATTGGTGAAGAAAAAGAAGAAGCACTGAAAAACGAGAATTATGAAAAAGCGGCTACTCTTCGTGATGAAGAAGCCAAATTGGAAAAGTCATTAAATATGGTTTCTGGTGTTGATCGACCAATTGTTAATGTTTCACATATTCAAGAAATTATCGAAGAAAAAACTGGAATCCCAGTTGGAAAATTACAACAAGATGAACAGTTAAAAATGAAGTCCTTAGAAAAAACTCTTAATCATAAGGTTATTGGCCAGGAAAAAGCAGTGAATAAAGTCGCTAAAGCGATCCGGCGCAGTCGTGCTGGATTAAAATCAAAACATCGTCCGATTGGTTCCTTCTTATTTGTTGGACCAACTGGAGTTGGTAAAACTGAATTAACAAAAACACTTGCCGAAGTACTATTTGGTTCTAAGGATTCGATGATCCGCCTCGATATGAGTGAATACATGGAAAAACACAGTGTTTCCAAGTTAATTGGCTCACCTCCTGGCTACGTTGGTTACGAAGAAGCAGGACAGTTAACTGAAAAAGTACGTAGAAATCCTTACACTATCATCTTATTAGATGAGATTGAAAAGGCACACCCAGAAGTTCAACACCTATTCCTGCAAATTCTT
This sequence comes from Bacillus sp. sid0103, assembly GCF_019219025.1. Next base: position 297,476 of record NZ_JAHUWN010000001.1, read on the forward strand.
GAAGACGGACGCCTAACGGATAGTCAAGGTAGAATTGTCAGCTTTAAGGATACTGTCATCATCATGACAAGTAATGCTGGTGTAGGCCGCAAGACCATTCATGTTGGCTTTGGGACAAACGAAGCAATCGAGGAAGCAAGCATTCTCGACTTACTTGGCAGCTTCTTTAAGCCTGAATTCTTGAATCGTTTCGATAGTATCATCGAGTTTAATTCACTCGGCAAAGAACATATCCTCTATATCGTCGATTTAATGATTCAGGAATTACAAGAAACGCTTACGGAACAAAAGATTGAACTAACCATTACTTCAGAATCAAAAGAAAAATTAGCAATGCTTGGGTACCATCCAGCCTTCGGGGCACGCCCGCTCCGTCGCGTAATCCAAGAACAGCTTGAAGATAAAATCGCTGACTTTATCTTAGAGCAGCCAGACGTTAAAAACTTAACCGCAGTTGTTGAAGAAGATCAACTTAAAGTTGTCGCTAATGCAGCTGTGGTTAAATAAATAAAAGCGAAGCCATTCTAGAATTTCTAGAGTGGCTTCGCTTTTTATTTACTTATATATTCTTATCATCAACAGAGTTTAACCAATTTTCAATCACACCCACCACGGACTCTACACAACCTGCCTTAAATGGAGAGATTAAATTAGCCTCCTCAACTAACTTTGTAAATGACATACTGCCGCCTAGTTTGCAAAGCTTGACATAGTCAGCCCATGCTTCTTCTTGATTTTCTCTGGAACGCTTCCAGAATTGAAATGCGCAAATTTGTGCAAGCGTATAATCAATATAATAAAACGGGGAATTATAGATATGTCCTTGGCGCTGCCAGAAACCGCCATTCTCTAAGTACTCATTACCGTCATAATCTTTATGAGGCAAATACTTTTTCTCAATTTCACGCCATTGAAGCTTTCGCTCTCTTGGGGTAGCTTCTGGGTTTTCATATACCCAGTGTTGGAATTCGTCAACGGACACACCATATGGCAGGAATAACAATGCATCACTTAAATGTGAAAACTTGTATTTATCGGTGTCTTCCTTAAAGAACAAATCCATCCATGGCCATGTGAAAAATTCCATACTCATTGAATGAATTTCACATGCTTCATAAGTCGGCCAAGCATATTCCGGTATCTCAAAATGACGGCTTGAGTATACTTGGAACGCATGACCTGCTTCATGTGTCAAGACATCAATATCTCCGGATGTACCGTTGAAATTAGAAAAAATGAAAGGTGCTTTGTAATTTTCAATAAAAGTACAATAGCCACCGCCAGCTTTTCCCTTCTTAGCAACAAGGTCCATCAAATTATTTTCCTGCATAAATCGGAAAAATGCACCTGTTTCTTCTGAAAGATCCTCATACATTTGTTGTCCATTTTCAATAATCCATTCCGGGGTACCCTTTGGAGTGGCATTACCAGTTTGAAAATTAAAAGATTCATCGTAATACTTTAGCTGATCGAGCCCGATTCTTTCTTGTTGGCGTTCCTTTAATTTTGTCGCGATTGGAACAATGAAGTCCTTAACTTGATTACGGAAATTGGCTACCATTTCTGCATTATAATCCGTTCTCATCATTCGGTAATAACCAAGTTCAACAAAGTTTTTGAAACCCAGTGTCTGAGCTATTTCAGTCCTTACCTTGACAAGATCATCATATATGCGATCAAAATCTGCTTCATGTTCAACCATAAAGCCAAATTTCGCTTCATTAGCCCGTTTTCTCATATTTCTATCAGTTGACTGAGCAAACGGTTCTAATTGGGCAAGCGTTCGTTCTTCCCCTTCAAAATCAATTTTTGCAGAAGCCATAAGCTTTGTGTATTCCGTTGACAAGCGATTTTCTTTCTGAAGCAAAGGGACAATCTCTGGTTTAAATGTTTTTAGTTGTCCTTCTGCAAGAGCAAAAAGCTGTTTCCCCCACTTTTCTTCTAATTCATTCCGGAACTTAGATTGAACAAGTACTTGATAATACTTTGTTACTAAACCTTCGATTTCAGGCTGCATCTCATCCATATAATCTTGCTCTTCCTTATAAAACTCATCATTCGTATCAATTGAATGACGAATATAACATAGATTGAACATCGTACCTAAGTCATTTCTTATTTGATTGATCTCATTCATTACCCCGTTTTGTTCTTCTACAGTGTCTGCATTTTTAAATTTTTCAATTGCAGTATTAAATTTTTCGGTTACTTCTTCTAAATTTGGCCGTATGTATGAATAGTTTTCAAACCCCATTGAAACAACTCCTTTAAATTTTTCTAATATTCCAACCTATTTTATTATATACTATCGGCTAACATTCCTGACAATAAAAAAAATACGACCAAAATGGCCGTATTAAAACTTACCAGCAGGTATACCTAGTTTTTTTAACAAATCAATAGCTTCTAGTTTTTCCGATTCATTAAGGGTTGACATGAGTTTGTCGATTTGCTTAGCATGTTCAGGAAAAATTTCTTGAATAAACTTTTTCCCGTCTTCTGTGATTTGTGCATATGTGACACGGCGGTCTTTCGGACAGGCAATTCTTTTTAACATTCCTTTTTGTTCAAGCTTGTCGACCACGTAAGTAATACTTCCACTTGCAAGTAAGATTTTCCCGCCAATTTGCTGCATGGGCTGGTCACCTTTATGATAAAGAAGTTCCAAAACGGCAAATTCTGTAGGATTTAACCCATTTGCCTGAATCACTTTATTTACATGTTCGTTAATAGCTTTATAGGCTCTTGAAAGGACGATAAAAAGCTTTAATGAAGTGGCTGTTGTTGAATTATTTTCCATAAAAAACTCATCCTTTTTGTTTAATAAATACAGCTTATAATGGTAGAACACCTGCTCATTTAATTATCTTGATTTCAAGATTATTATAAGGAATTTTTGACTAAATGTCAATTTACCTTAGACAGGATTCGCCATAAGTTAGCAAAAAACTCTGGGTAAAAGGAAATTTTATGAAATTAATCATAAATATTTCTTATTTCCAGCATTCGGTAGTAAGATATGGGTAGAAAATATACTATTTATATAAAGAAGGGATTATTATGAGCCAACAAGCAGTTTTACCGCAGCGTGCACCAAATGCCTCTGAAGCAACCATGTTTAAAATTTTATTTATTATTGGATTGTGCCATTTATTAAATGATGCCATTCAAGCTGTCGTCCCCGCCATGTTTCCTATTTTGGAAAAATCAATGGGACTTAGTTTCACCCAACTGGGAATCATTGCTTTTTCCTTAAATATGGTGTCTTCAGTTATGCAGCCTATTGTCGGATTTGTAACAGACAAAAGACCGATGCCTTTCGCACTGCCGATTGGATTGACCTTCACGTTAGTCGGAATTCTTGGCTTAGGGTTTGCATCAAGCTTTGGATGGATCGTAGTGTCCGTTCTCTTTATCGGTCTAGGGTCAGCAGTATTTCATCCAGAAGGATCACGGGTTGCCTATATGGCTGCAGGAAATAGGCGCGGGCTTGCACAGTCAATATATCAGGTCGGCGGTAATACGGGGCAGGCATTAGCTCCACTAATTACTGCGTTAATATTAGTTCCACTAGGCCAAATCGGGGCGTCCTGGTTTACAGTGGTTGCCGCATTAGCTGTAATCTTATTAATTTATATCGCAAATTGGTATAATCAAAGGTTAGTAGTTTCTCCAAATTTAAGATTGAAAAAGAAATCTCCTGCAGGTAAAAATAAAGGGTTAACGAAAGAAGTAAAAAATACATTAATATTGATTCTGTTATTAATTTTTGCAAGGACTTGGTATACTTCGGGGATTACTAATTTTTATACTTTTTATGCCATTAAAGAATATAGCCTTGCGATTAAACAATCGCAACTTTTCCTCTTTGCGTTTTTAGTTTCAGGTGCAATCGGGACCTTTTTTGGTGGTCCACTTTCCGATCGTTTTGGAAAGAAAACAATCATTTCCTTTTCAATGTTAGCCACGGTTCCTTTTTCTATTTTAATTCCGTATTCATCACCAACACTTGCATTTATTTTCCTTATTATCACTGGATTCATTTTAATGACTAGTTTCTCCGTTACGGTTGTATATGCACAGGAATTAGTCCCAGGAAAAATTGGGACGATGTCTGGGTTAACAGTGGGTCTTGCATTTGGAATGGGCGCAATTGGTTCTGTCGGCCTTGGCTATATTGCTGACTGGATTGGATTACAGTCAATGATAAGATGGCTTGGAGTATTGCCATTACTAGGTTTAATTGCGTTCCTTCTTCCGTCCGATAAAAAGATTTGGGAATGGAATAAACAGTAATGTAAAAGGATGGGCATAGGGGCCCATCCTTTTTATATTTCCTGAATTTTTTGGAATAATTCTGCCTTTTCCTCGTCGGTAAGCATTCTTTCTGCCATTGGGAATAAAACATTTTCCTCTTTGGAGAAATGCTCTGTTAAGATGAAGTAAGCATTTTGAATTAGCTGTGCCGCTTGTTTCTTTTCTTCTATGGACCCAAGACCACTTTCTACCTTCGTAAGAAATTCACCAATATTTGCTTTTGCTTGATCATGCTCATATTCCATTACAGCAATTGGTCCTGAAGTTGTTCCGATATAAACACCCATCATCGGAAAAAGAATGCCTTCTTCTCTTTCTGAATGGGGGTCTAATGCAGTCTTAAATTCATTTACTATTGTAGTTAAAGTTGCATAGTTTGTTTCGATGTCTATTTCTTGATCAATTTTTTGTGTTAAATCATAAATTTCCTCTAATTGCTTTAATAACGGAGGATGTTCACTTTTTAATTGCTTAAGCCCTTTACATAGTTCAGCTTGGGGCATGCCTCCAAGTGCGCTCATACAGCCACTCATCATCAATCACCTCAATCCCATTTATAGTTTCAAGTATAAAAGCAACTATTAGGTAATGTAGTGACTTTGCTCACATTTCCGCTAAATTGTGAACCACTTTAAGAATTTTTGTCGGTTTCATGAAAACTTGAAAATAATTTAAAAAATTTTAACATTTATCACACAAATAAAGCTTAAATGTTTCATATAATAGAGATAGAACCTATAAGGGAGGGAAAAGATATGAAAACCCCAAATTATCATGATTTTTATCAAAAGGCACTAATCCCCATTGGTGTCAATGACCTGCTGGCCTTACAAGAATCCAAATCATCCTATCCGAACTCACCTGCGACTCACTGGCTGATTGCCGTAGAAGGGGTACAACTCCCACAAACAAAAATATATTATCATTGGAAAGTTAGTATCTACCCTGCTGATTGTGATGGCGACTTCAATTGGAAAATGCCATATTATTGTTCTCCGAATATGGAATTCATTGATCAAGCAAATGCAATTGCATCTTCACTTGTTACGGCCAGTAAAAACGATAACCTTTCCTCTGCAGCCCTTCTAGAGAAAATAAGCTAACCCCTAACATATTAACTTCTGCTTTACCTTCTTTTTACCCTCATATGTGAAAAAACCCACATATAGTAAAAATAAAAATTTTACATAATGATTTAAACAGCCTATTGATTGAAGCGAAAGAAGCTAGCTTTCCATGGGGAGCCTCCGTCGCTTCACGTCTGCGGGGTCTCCCGTTAACCACTTTTTTCGCTGGTGTCTCGCTGTATCCGCGTACAATCAACATAATGGAAAATTTAATATTGCGCTTTACCTTGGAGTGCATAATAAAAGTGCAGTTTGCAATGCAAACTGCACTTTTCAATTTACGCTAAGCGGAAGACGATTCCATGACCGCCCTTTGGATATTCCCATTTAATATTCTGGTATGGACAGCCAATCCGACAGCTGCCGCACTCATGGCATCCTTCATAGCCTACTTGCATGCGGGTTCCTTCCCACTTATAAACCTCTGCTGGGCAAAATACTGTACAAATTTTATCGGGACATTTTGTCATGCAGACGTCATGATCCAACACAGTTAAATGAGATTTTGTATCACATTTAAAACGGAGCAGGTATTGTTTTTCCTCGATATTCTTCGTTGACATTATTTCACCGCCTTCCAGGCTCGATAAATATCTTGTAACACTCTTATGGTTCCACGTTCGGAGGTCACACTCTTCATAATTTGTTTTTGTTTTTCCCGTTTCGGTGTCCCATCAACGGTAAAGAACTTGCTCATGGCCTTATTCATCATTGGAACATATTCATTAAAGTATTGTGGATATTTCTCGAATGTATGTGCAGCATCTTTATATTTTTCTAAATCTTTCATTATGAAACTATTATTAAGTGCATCACGGTAACTATTTAGACTTGATTCACTGAAGTCACCACGGCTATGGGCCAAAACTACGGCCTCGCCAGCCATCTTTCCTGATGACATCGCCATATTCGAGCCTTCACGATGAATCGCATTAACTAGCTGTGCTGCATCCCCGACGACAATTACTCCATTACCAGCCACTTTCGGGACAGAACGGTAGCCTCCTTCAGGAATGAGATGAGCTAGATATTCGGCGGATTCTCCCCCAGCAACAATTGGCTTGACCATTGGGTGTGTTTTTAGGTAGTCTAGAAGCTCATACGGCTTTATTTTCGCTTTAATCATGCTCGATAGTGTTGTACCAACCCCAATATTTAAGCTTTCTTTATTTGTGTAAACAAAAGCCGTTCCGAGGTTCCCTTTTGTTGAATCCCCAAAGATTTCAATCGTACATCCCTGATTATCTTCCAAATTAAAACGATCATTTATTTTTTCTTTTGGTAAATTAATAACTTCCATCACTGTTAAGGCTACTTCATCTGGACGAAATTCTTTATGGAAGCCCAATTGTTTTGAAAGGAGAGAGTTTACCCCGTCGGCCAGTACTACCACATCTGCATATACCTCGCCATTTGGACGATCTGTCCGCACTCCAACGACCTTGCCGTTTTCAACAATGCATTCCGTAACAACCGTTTCATTGATCAGGAGAGCACCAGCGTCTACTGCCTTTTTAGCAAACCATTGGTCAAACTGGGCGCGTAAGACTGTAAAATTATTATATGGCTCTACCCCCCATTCAAGACCTTTATAACCAAATTGAATTACGGATTCTTTATCCATCATCCAAAAACGCTGTTCAATAACCGGACGCTCAAGAGGTGCTTCCTTCCAAAATTCAGGAACTAATTCTTCCATTTGCTTACGGTACAATACCCCGCCCATTACGTTTTTGGCGCCCGGGTATTCTCCTCTTTCAAGAAGCAGAACATTTAGTCCATTCCTTGCACATGTGAGGGCACATGAAGTACCAGCAGGGCCTGCGCCTACAACAATTACATCAAATTTTTCAGACATAGCTTAATTCACCGCCTTTTTCAGATCTCAGCTGTTTAAACTGTTCGATTAATTTTGGGATGATTTCGAGTGCATCTCCAACGATTCCATATGTGGCAACATCAAAAATGGGTGCATTTGGGTCTTTGTTAATAGCGATAATTAAATCAGAATTTTTCATTCCAACAACATGCTGAATAGCTCCGGATAAGGCTACTGCAAAATAAATTTTTGGAATAACGGTTTCACCTGTTTGACCAATTTGAAGATGGTGTGGCAGCCAACCAGCCTCAACCACATCACGGGTACCACCCACTGTCGCTCCGATTGTCTCTGCAAAATCATATAGGAGCTGGAAGTTTTGCACATCCCCCATGCCTTTTCCACCACAGACGATGACATGTGCATCAGCTAAATTGGCTTTTTTTGTTACGTCATTCACAATTTGTAGTACCTTGGTACGCATTTCTTCTTCTTGAAGTACTATTTTTTCTTCAATAATCTTTCCTGTTCTACCCAACACTGGTTCAAGTGCCTTCATTACCTTCGGTCTTACAGTTGCCATTTGGGGACGATGTTTTTTACAAAGGATGGTTGCCATAATATTTCCGCCAAAGGCAGGTCTGCTTGCTTCTAGCAATCTATTCTCGTTATCTACATCAAGCATTGTTGTATCTGCTGTTAAACCTGTGTTTAAATCTGTTGCTACGGCACTAGCTAAGTCCTTACCATTTGGTGTTGCTCCATATAGGATAATTTCTGGTTTATATTTTTCAGCGAGGAGCATAACGCCCTTCATATATGATTCTGTTCGATAATTCTTTAAGACAGGATGATCGACCATATAGACGATATCCGCACCATTCGAAATGACTTTATTCGCCAGTGGTTTTATTTCATGCCCCAGTAAAAATCCAGCTAACGGAACTTGTAATTTATCCGCTAACTTCCTTCCGGCCCCAAGTAATTCTAGAGAAACGCCTTCAATCTTACCATCGTTTTGTTCGATGAATACCCAGACTCCCCGATAATCGTCTAGATTCATATTAAATTCCCCCCGTGACAAAAGATTGATCATTATTATTTAGATGACTGGATTGTTAATACGTCTTTCTTCTCCATTAAAATCTCCATAAGGTGCCCGACCTGCTCGTCTGCCGTTCCTTCGAGTCTTTTACCGCCCTCTGGACGTGGTGGTGTAAACATCTTCCCGACAATTGTTGGTGAACCTTTAAGTCCAAGCTGTGAACGGTCTACATTTTCTAAATCACTTACCGCCCATATAACAGGTTCGTACCTTGCTGCTTGAATCATGTTTGTCATTGGTGAATAATCTATCTCATTAATTTCTTTTTCAACTGTTAATAAGCAAGGAAGTTCGGATTGAATTAATTCATAGCCGTTGGATAATTTTCGTTTAATTAGAACGGTCTTTTCTTTCTGATTAACTTCCGAAACTTCAATCACATTTGTTATTGGCGGAATATCCATTCTTCGTGCAATTCCAGGTCCAACTTGTCCTGTATCACCATCTATTGCGTGCTTCCCACAAATAATCATATCTACTGGGTGTTCATTATTGATTTTTTCTAATGCTTTTGAAAGGGCATAACTAGTTGCTAATGTATCCGCTCCTGCAAAGGCACGGTCAGAAATTAAATAACCTTTATCTGCACCTATTTCTACGCTCTTCTTAATAACAGCAGTCGCTTGCGGCGGTCCCATTGATAAAACTGAAATGGTACCTCCAGTATTTTCCTTGATTTTCACCGCCTCCTGAACTGCATGGGCATCGTAGGGGTTTAAAATGGCAGGTGCACTTCGTCGGTCGAGTGTGTTTGTTTTAGGATTAATTTTAATAATTTTTGTATCGGGTACTTGTTTGACACATACGACAATATGCATGTAGGACTTTCCCTCCTCCATATGATCTGAGATTATTGAAAGCATTTGCTTCCTTATGGTTTAAAAATGCTTTTATTAACGATATATGAATCGCAACAGAAGCATAGTACCAAACAATGATAGTTTTCTAATTTTCTTACTGGATTTTACTTAAACTAGCGATGATTTAAAAGATTTCAAACAAAGATTTATGCAGTTTCTTATGAGGTGGTATAAAAGTAAATTTTTTGAAGTTATTACAAGTTGTGGTAAAATATGAAGTTAATCGTGATATAAATATTTGATAAATAGTACTAATATAACTATATGAAATATTTAGATATAAACAATGATAAAAATCACAGTTCATGTCTAATTTTGTAGATGTTTTGATTGATGATCGGATATGGAAGGAAATGTGTGATGACTGAGGTTATTTTTGGCAGTGTACTTTCGGCGTTATCTACTGGAGCAGGAGCACTAATTATTCTATTTATTCAATATTCTATTACACATCGCTGGAAGGATGTATTATTAGCTTTTAGCGCTGGTATTATGATGGCTGCGTCTACGGTCTACGATAGGTTTGATCCCTGAAGCTTTGAAATATGGAGGATTTGGAGCACTTTTTGTCGGAGTATGTCTAGGGGTATGGACGCTGACTCTATTAGAAAAAAATATACCCCATATTGACTTACAGCATAACAAAACTGGAATTCAATTTGACGACAAGGCTCTATTAATTATTTCAGCGATTACTCTACATAATATTCCAGAGGGGTTGTCTGTTGGTGTCAGCTATGCCTCGCAACAAGACGATACGGGGAATTTAATCGCTTTGGCAATTGGATTTCAAAATGCGCCGGAAGGCCTCCTTGTCGCATTATTCTTAATTAATCAACGGATAAGTAAGTTGAAGGCCTTCATTATCGCGACCTTAACAGGGGCGATTGAAATCGTAACTTCATTATTAGGGTATTTTTTGACCTCGTTTGTTCAAGGTCTTGTACCATATGGGCTATCCTTTGCTGCCGGCGCGATGTTATTTATCATTTATAAGGAATTAATACCTGAAAGCCACGGTGACGGAAATGAGCGGGTTTCTACCTATGCCTTTATCTTGGGGTTGTTGGTAATGGTATACATATTTGATTTTTTTTCATAATATGATCATTTAACGGAGTGTATTGCACAACAATCTTTTCGATTGGTTGTTGTTTAAACCAATACCTTTGGCCATATCATAGTCATTTGTTTAAATGCAAATTTGATTTCATCAGTTGGCCTAGAGGATGCTTCCATGGCCTTTTGATATTCATTTATTAATTCATCCAGCTCTTGGCTATACTTTATCGTAACTTCACTTGTGAATCCAAGTGAATATGCACTATTTATCATTAGTTCCCTTTTAACCTTAATCTCTTCAATCATTTCAATATGGTCAATCTGATGCTCGGACACTGTTATCCCCCTACCTATTACTCTATTACAGTAAAACACTAAAAATTTGACTACTTGATGAATTATGACAAGAATTTTGGTAAAAGTAAACAGATTCGCAAAAGTAGACAAAACATCCTAATTCTTTCGTTTTTCGACAAATTCTTCGATTTATTTCTGGTTTTTGCGACAAAATACTCCTTTTTACAAATCCTACTTTCTACTCTTTCATCAATTAATAAAATAGGAATTATAAAAACTGGCATACAGATAACTACAGCCAGTTTTTCCTCTATTATTGATGAATCTCTAATTTTTCATAAATCGGTACCCATCCTTCAGTTGTAACAAAAATCCTAACGGCGACCACTTTTCGATCTTCTTCCAATGTAAAATAGTGCCGTGTATTCTCAGGTACAGAGATTAAGTCGCCTGGATTTAGATGTACTTCAAAGAACTCACCATCTTTGCCTTGGATCACAAATACACCATGACCACTGACAATAAACCGAACTTCATCATCTGTATGATGATGTTCATTTTTAAAGTTTGTTAGTAAGACATCCAAATTCGGAGTATGTTCTGACAAGGAAATGACATCCTGTGCTTTGTAACCCCGTCTAGCAGAGATGTCAGCAATTTCTTCAGCAAACGTACCTAGAATTTGCTCTTTTTCTTCTTCGCTTAAAAGATACTTTTCTACAAGATCACTAGGGAGTTTGCTAATATCCCAATTTTCATAAATCACTTCCTGTGATTCAAGGTAACTTGCTACCTCTTCTTGTTCATGAATTTGCTCTTCTTTATTTTGAAATGTAATATATGCCATTTCGAATCTTCCTTTCTATTTTTTAATTAGTTGGCTCTGTTAAACTGGCCTGTTGATCTCCGCTCCAGGCGCTTCGCTTTCCGCGGGCGGTCCGGGGAGCCTCCTCGTCGCTGCGCTCCTGCGGGGTCTCCCCTGCCCCGTCCTCCCGCAGGAGTCTTCGCGCCTTCCACTCCAATCAACAGGGTACCAAATTAAAAATGAGTTTAAACATAGCCAATTAGTTAAACTACTTAAATTAATTGATATGGCTTGTGTTCTAATAACCTTAATTGATAACGAAATAAAAATTCTGATGCTTCGAGGATTTTTTTAGCTTCAAAGGCTGTTTTACCCCACACCGTGATTCCGTGGTTACGAATTAAGACAGCACCGGTATCTCCTGAAATATGTTCAGATAATTCAGTTGCAAGAGTCGGAATATGTGCATAATTTCGAATAATCGGTATTTTTAATACAGCGTCCTCTTCCCACATATCAAATGCCTTGATTAGTTCTTGTCCCTTGAATGTCACCTCACCATGATCACCATATACTTCTGAAATCACATTATTATCAATGGTATGAACATGGAGACTGCAGCCAGCCTGTGTTTTCCGATAAATTTCAACATGGAGAAGTGTCTCTGCTGAAGGTTTTAAATGTGTTTCTTCAACCGGGTGACCAAATTCATCAACAAGTAAAAAATCTTCATCTGTACGTTTACGCTTATCCTTCCCACTAGCGGTTACCAAGAATTGAAGGGGATGATCATTTACTTTAATCGCCAGATTCCCGCTCGTGCCCATAAACCAGTCTCGGTCAGCAAGTTCATCCTTTACATCGGCTAATTCTTTCCATCTGTCCTTTAGCATTTTAGTCCTCCCACCTCAATTCTATTTTTAATTTCCTCGATACATTCGAAGAACGAACTAAACCCACGGTGATTAATTCCCCATTCCAAGCATTTTTCTAGAAGCAAATCTCTTGCTAACACCAAGTCGGCATGTTTTGCTGCCTCAAGATCAGTAACTGAGTCTCCAATGACAATTTTGAAGTTGTCGGAACCCTGAGTTAATTTCCGAATAATGCTAGGCTTACAGCAGCCACAATCATTGTCACATAATGAATCACATTGGTTCGGCCAGAGAATTTTTATGCGCTCGCTTGAAAAGTCTGATTCGTTGCAATAAATACCATCAAATGGCCCAAATTTCTCTAATATCGGATAAACAAAAAAGTCAATTCCACCGCTAACAATATAGATTGGTATACCTTCAGTTCGCGTAAATTCTACAAATTCTTGAAATCCCGGACGAATTTTTGCATGTTCAATCGCAAATGCAGTTAATTCTTCCTTCCTATTACTAGGTAATAAGGAGAATAACTTTCCTACTCCCTCATTAATCGAAATCTGGCTGGCTAAAATTTGATCTTTAATGAGTTCCCATCCGTGAGGAGCAAATTCCTCCATCATTTTAATGATGTTATCACTTTCCGTTACCGTTCCATCAAAATCACAAAAAATTACAGGTTTTGTCATGCCGTAACCTCGGCATTCCCCCATAGCTGTAATGCAACTTTAAGCTCAGGATTGTTTTTTGCACCTTCTACCAATAACTTGCCTTGAAGATTGGTCTCTATGGCTTGTCGGAATGCAAGGCCACCGCCACGGGCCCCATCTGGATGACCATGTACTCCACCGCCTGCATTAATAACAGAATCGATACCAAAATCACGTATTAATAAAGGAACTAAGCCAGGATGAATTCCTGCTGATGGAACTGGGAAAGATCTTTTAAAGCTATCAGCAACTGTTAATTCATTGGCAATGGAGAGTGCTGTTGTTTTTTCCAATGCCACGGTCCCATATGGGGATGGGAATAATGATAAATCTGCACCCGCATAACGGAGAAGTTTGCCAAGCAATAATGAATGGGAAAAACCATACACAGGAGAAGAAGTAAATGCACCACTAACTGCTGGATGAGCCATAAGCGGCAAAGCAATCTCCTTATCCTCTCTTAATTCCTGCAAAACATCTAACCCATAAGAAAAAACATTAAATAATAGGAGGTCTGCACCTAGTTCAGCAGCCTTTCTTGCTTTTTCCTTCAACTGTGATGTTCTCCCTGTTAGGTTAACTGCATATAAAGTGCGATGTCCTGTTTCTTCATAGACTTCTTGCAATCCTTTTTTTCCTTCAACAATTCTTTTTTCAAATGGTGTTAATTCATTTTCAAATAGGATTTCATCATCCTTCACCAAATCAACACCACCGAGTGCTTGATGTTTTAACTGCTCTACCAAAAACGTAAGGTCCTTTCCAAGCACACCTTTAAAGATACTCATTAATAGTGGTCGATTATAGACATTTAATTTCTCTCGAATACCCTGAATCCCGAATCTTGGGCCTGGGAACTGACTCTTTAATCCCTCATCAAATTGCAAATCGAGTAATTTAATTTTTCCATCCAAAGAAAGCTTTCCGAAAACGGTGGTCAAGATGGCAGGAAGGTCATTAGAGAAATTAATCGTAGGATAGGCGATTTGGATTTGTGAAAGGTCCTCTTTTTCTGAAGGAATCGCTGCGACCGAAACGACTCTGCCTTTATGCTTACGTAATTGGCTTTGCTCTAACTCAGGCAAATTTGTCCATGAACCGACCGTTAATCCAAGAGCAATTTCTTCAGCCTTCTTGGTTGGGCTCTTTTCATTATGAAGTAGATAGGTAGCGATAATTTCAGTCATTTTAGATACACGTCCTTTTAATCAAACATAAAAAACCTCTTCACCAAAGAAGAGGTTAGCTGCAAACTAACATCTTCTCATCTTTCAGCCTAGTTGCTGCAAGAATTAGCACCGTGCTTAAAATTGGGTTTAAGTCGGTTGCCGGGCTTCATTGGGCTTTTCCCTCCGCCTGCTCTTGATAAGAAAACGATTCGTATTTTATTAAGTTCATAATCCTGTTCAACTTTAATTTGCATTATCGCAAGAAATAAATAAAATGTCAATCTATTTAACTGGCTAATCAGAATTTTTAACAAAATTCTGAACGCATAAGTGCAACTACTCCTCTGCCTTCACCCTAAGGGACTCGCCAGTCGGAGAGTTTTCTTTAAATATTTCCAAACGACTAATTCTTTCGACGGCTTCGGCTAACCGTTGTTCTGATGAAAGTAACCCTACCCGAACATACCCCTCACCAAATTCACCAAATCCAATTCCAGGGGCAACCATTATATGGGCCTGTTCAAGGAGAATATTAGCAAATTCCGCAGAGGAAAACCCTTCAGGAACCTTTAGCCACGCGAAAAAAGATCCCTTTGGTGCGCTGACATTCCAGCCTAAAGATCGAAGCCCATCAATCAGAACATTCCTTCTTCGTTCATAAAGTATGTTTAGTTCTTTTACACAATCCTGAGGTCCTGTTAGGGCCTCTCTAGCTGCTTCTTGAACGGCCCCAAATAAACTAACATACAAATGGTCCTGTAAAAGTTCTATAGCGGAAACGACGCTCTCATTCCCAATCGCAAAACCCACACGCCAGCCTGCCATGTTATAGGTTTTAGACAAGGTATAAATTTCAATTCCAACGTCCTTTGCCCCTGGAACTTGTAAAAAGCTTAATGGTTTTTCTCCGTCAAAACCAACGGCCCCATAGGCAAAATCGTGGACAATACAAATGTCATTATCATTCGCAAGTTTTACAGTTTCTTCAAAAAATTCACTTGTCGCTACAGCGCCAGTTGGATTATTAGGATAATTAAGAAACATTAGCTTTGCTTTAGCTAAGACATTCTCATCTAATTCGTTATAATCAGGCAAAAAGTTTTTCTGCTCTCTAAGCGGCATCGTAACCATTTCTGCTTTAGCAAGTGCAACTCCAGACCAATAATCCGGATAGCCCGGATCGGGCACGAGGATGGTATCTCCAGGATTTAATAAGCACTGTGGAATTTCAACTAGTCCTGCTTTCCCGCCAAACAAAATAGCCACTTCTTTATTTGGATCAATAGTAACTCCATATTCTCTTAAATAAAAATCTGCCACAGCCTGTTTTAAATAACTGTACCCCTGAAAAGGAGAATATTTGTGGTTTATAGGATTTTCTGCTGCTTCCTGAAGTTTGGCAACGATATGAGCGGGCGTTGGCTGATCTGGATTGCCCTGCCCTAAATTTATCACATCATAACCTTGTGAAATATATTCCCCGACTTTTTTAACAAGGGAAGCAAAAAACTGCTTCGGGAGACTGTTTAATAATTGTGATGGTGGAAATTGCTTCATGGTTCTCACCTGCTTTAATGATTTATATAATGTTTTTTCATTGTGAAATTCTAGTCACAAATGATATAACTTTTATAACAGCTTGTAAAGAAAAAATTCCGAAAGTTCAAATGAGGTGAAAATTTGTGAAATTGAAAATATCATGTTTACAAATGGATATCGCCTTTGGTGATCCAAATAAAAATTATCAATCAGCCGAAAGACTCATTGAAAAAGCCCTAGATAATCGACCAAATGTTATTGTACTTCCAGAGCTGTGGACGACGGGGTATGATCTAACCCGTCTTAATGAAATTGCAGACGATCATGCCCTTCAAACCATTGAATTTCTACAAAAAGCGGCCAAAAAATACCAAGTTCATTTCGTCGGTGGATCGGTAGCTAACCGTGAAAAAAATGGTGTAAAAAACACCCTGCTTATCATCAATAAGGAAGGCAAACTCGTCCACAAGTATAGTAAGCTTCACCTGTTTAAGCTTATGGATGAGCATCTTTATTTAGAAGCAGGGTCCCAAAAAGGACTTTTTGAAATTGAAAATAATAAATTTGCCGGATCAATCTGTTATGACATCCGTTTTCCTGAGTGGATACGTGCACATTCAGCTGAAGGTGCTGAAGCATTGTTTGTGGTAGCGGAGTGGCCAGCTCCACGATTGTCGCATTGGAGAGCACTATTAATTGCACGAGCAATTGAAAATCAATGTTACGTAATCGCCTGTAATCGTTCTGGTCAAGACCCAAATAATCATTTCGCAGGGCACTCGATGATTATTGATCCTTGGGGAGAGGTTATAGCAGAGGCGGGTAATAACCAAGAAATCTTGACAGCAGAAATTGAGATGGATTTAGTCAAGGAGATTCGCAGCCAAATTCCTATTTTTACAGATCGAAAACCAGAATACTATAAGTAATTTTTAAAAAAATAATTTTCAAAAAATATTGACAATATTATTTTGTTACTGATATGATTTTTACCAGTTAAATAGATTTTCTCTTATCACGAGCTGGCTGAGGGATTTGGCCCTTTGAAGCCCAGCAACCGACCGGAAACCCATTGAATGGGGCGCTTTTTGCGCAGGGGATCCCCCTTTAAAGGCACGGTGCTAATTCCAACAGAAGGATTATCTTTCTGAGAGATAAGAGGTGCGACAGACAATATTGTCTTTCAGCCTCTTTCAGATGAGAAAGAGGCTTTTTTAGTGCCTTCACGCGCAATTAAGCCTCCAAAAACTAGGAGGAACCATTATGAGTCTACTAAAACACAAAACATACCAGCCTTTAACAAACGAGAGTGCTGTTGAACTTGCACTTGAATTAAATATTTTTGCCGGGCAAGCTAAGCTAGACTGCAAGGAAATTGGCGACGGCAATCTCAATCTTGTTTTTCATATTGTGGATGAGTGGGAAGGAAAAGGTATTATAATTAAACAAGCTCTCCCTTATGCAAAAGTAGTAGGTGAAAGCTGGCCATTAACACTGAAAAGGGCAAAGATTGAAGCAGATGCCTTAAAAATATTCGGACAAATCGCTCCAGAATATGTACCTGAAGTTTATTTCACCGATGATGTGCTTGCTGTAACGGTAATGGAGGACCTTTCCCATCTTTTAATCGCAAGGACTGGATTTAACAACGGGGAAACCTATCCATTGATTTCCAAGCATCTTGGTGAATATCTTGCCAAGACATTATTTTGCACTTCTGATTACGGATTAACCCCAGGTGTAAAAAAAGAATATGTCCAACAGTTTATCAATCCCGAGCTTTGCAAAATTACGGAAGATTTAATCTTCACCGACCCTTATTTTGATGCAGATACAAATGAATTTGAAGAACGTCTCCGTCCTGCTGTCGAAGCGCTTTGGCAGGATAATGAACTAAAATTTCATGTCAATGTTTTGAAGAAAAGCTTTTTAACAGAGGCTGAAGCCCTCCTTCATGGTGATCTCCATACAGGAAGTGTGTTTGCAGGTCTATCCGAAACTAAAGTAATCGACCCTGAATTTGCTTTCTATGGACCTGCCGGCTTCGATATTGGTCAAGTATTTGGGAATCTTCTCTTCCAAGTCATTGTGAACAATGAAAAACGCAATCTTTTTATCAATCATATTGAAACGGTTTGGAACGGATTTGAAGAGCAATATACACTCCTCTGGAGAACAGAAAATAAAGAGGCAGCTTCCATAACTTTTACATTTTTAAACTATCATTTAAGAAAAATATTTGAAGACTCCCTTGGCTTTGCTGGATGTGAATTAATCAGAAGAACCATTGGACTGGCACATGTTACTGATTTAGATGGGATTGAGGATGAGAAATCCAGAATAGCCGCAAAACAGAAAACGATTGAACTTGGAAAAATCCTAATTAAACAACGAAAAGAAATCAATAACCTTACAGCCTTTATTAAAACAATAAAAGAATTGGATTGATAAGAGAAAAGCAATCCACTTTTGGATTGCTTTTCTAGTCAATTTTTGCCCACATTTCTTCTGGATTTAGTTCATAAATACCATTTTCGCGAAACATGTAGTGATTAATGATAAATTCTCTGCGAATGGTTGCATAATCATCATGGTATTGTTTGATAAACTCATTTATCTGTTTTTCTTCGTACTTTTCACCAATTTTTAAGCCGCGTAACATGTGTTCGAATACAATTAATTTCTTCTTCCGTTGTGCTGGAATATTTTTTAGTTTCCCATTTTTCGTAAAGAAATTTTCGATTATTTTTTGTCTCTCGAGACTGGACTCGACCATTACATCCAACTCCTCACTCTTTTTTTCTAACAACTCTGTAAACACCTTTGCCTGCTGGTTGATCAGCGATTCATTTAGGTAAAAGTAGATGGTGTTCTTGACTCTTCTGTCATACACTACATGGATTTCCCGTAATTTTTTTAAATGATGAGTGATGGTTGGGGCAGACAAACCGAGCTTCCCAGCAATCGCCTGTCCATGGAGTGGACCTTTTGCCAATATAGAGACAATCCTAATTCTTGTTGGGTCCCCCATTGTTTTATAAAAAGCAACCACTTTATCTAACTGGATCAATGTACAACCTCTCCCTCACGTTATTCGATATTCATCTAATTAGATATATATCAAATTAGTTAAACGATGTCAATAACTAGCAAAAAAACACTTCCCCAAAAGGAAGTGTTTGACTTTTTTTATTTACAACAATGGATTTTCATCTTTTGCTTTAAGACGCTGCCATCTTTTCTCCACTTCAGCTTCAAACTCGTCTAACATCGGCTTATTCTCTTCTTTTAGAAGGTGTTTTGTTTTACCCATGTATTTTAACCAATCCGAAAGCGGAATGCGTTTGTTCTTCTCCTCTGGATTGTATGTTATGGTAGTAACACCCTGCTCCACTTCATAAAGCGGGAAGAAGCAAGAATTAACTGCAGCTTCAATAATAGTGGTGCCGAACCGGTCATCAGATTTCCAGTTAAGCGGGCATGTAATGAGAAGTTTCCCATATACTGTTCCGACATTTTGTGCATACCACTGTGCCTTAGCACCCTTTTTAACTAAGTCCTGCGGGAAGGCTTCAGACCCTGTAAACACATATGGAATATTAGTTGATGCCATAATTTGTGCTGTATCTTTATGATGGAAAGCCTTACCGCGCTGTGTTTTTCCCACTCCGGAAGTACTTGTCATGTGACCAATTGGAGTGGAATAGGACATTTGTGAACCAGTATTCATGTAACCTTCATTATCGTATTCAAGCATAATTAGCTTATGACCACGAAGCGCTGTTCCGATAGCTGATCCCATTCCAATGTCCATTCCGCCATCACCCGTAATCAATACAAATGTAGCATCATCTGATACCTGAATTTCGCCACGGCGTTTTAATTCCATGAACGCTTCAACAGTACCAGAAAGTGTCGCGGCACCGTTTTGGAATAAATTGTGCATCATCGTTTGCTTATGGGATGTGCTTGGATAGGATGTTGTCGTTACATACGCACAGCCTGTTTGGAATAGTGTAACAATGTCTCCCTCAATTCCTTTAAAGAACAACTCAAGCCCAGCAAAAATTCCGCAGCCAGGACAAGCCCCGTGACCTGATGCAATTCGCTTTGGTTTACCAGTTAATGCCCGCAGCGGTGGGATTTTCACCTTTAATTTATTGGTTTCTTCATCCATTTTCACATCAATTAATCCGCTTTTATAGACATCACCATGCTGTGGCAAAATGACTGGCTTAAGAATTTTCTCAGGATTTCCTGGGATGTGACCATAGTAATCAAATGGCTTTTCGGCGAAGCCTTTTTCCATTGTATCTAGTGCCATATCAAAGAAAGCCTGTGCATCACTTGCATAGAAATCCTTACCGCCTAAACCAAATACGCGGCTCATGACGATTGTCTTGTTGTCTTTGTCGTCTTGTAGTGCAGATTTAACCTCATGAGTGAGGTTAGGTCCATTGGCTCCATATGAATCCGCACGTTCCCCAACTAATAGTGATTTTACATTCTTAAGAGCTTCGCGAATTTCCTTGGCAGGGAATGGACGAATAATATTCGGACTGATAACACCTGCCTTTATTCCTTGTGCACGAAGTTGATCGACAACATCTTTAGCAGATTCTGCAGCAGAGTTTAATAGAAAAAGTGCTACTTCTGCATCTTCCATTTTATATAAATCTAGTACTGGATATTCTCTTCCGGAGAGCTTAGCATATTCTTCCGCTACCTCTTTAAATACCTCACCAGCATTGTACATCGCTTCTGACTGTTGGAAGTGATTGTTGAGGAAATCATCCCCGCTCATATGTGCGCCAATCGTAACTGGTTTCCTCAAATCCCTAACAAAGTTGTAATCTGTTGGACATTCACCAACAAATTGCTGGACAACCCTGCGATCTTTGAAAAATTCAACGCGACGCTTTTGATGAGATGTAAAGAATCCATCATAAGCAACAATAACTGGTAAACGAACCTTAGAATGTTCTGCAATTTTTAACGCCATAATATTCATATCATAAACAGCCTGTGGTGTTTTTGCCGTTAATATTACCCAGCCGGTATTTAATGCATAATACAAGTCAGAATGATCACCGCGAATATCTAGTGGACCACTGACAGCTCGAGTAACAAGATTCATAACCATAGGAAAACGAGTTCCTGATGTACTGGCATTTGTTCAAGCATATATAAGAAGCCATTTGCACTGGTTGCATTAATTACGCGCGCACCAGTTGCCGCTGCACCATAGCAAATACCTGCTGAACCGTGCTCACCATCTGCAGGAATCAACTTAATATCATGTTCTCCACGTGTTTTCATTTGATCTAAAAATTGTGCAACCTCAGTCGAAGGAGTAATTGGGAAGTATCCCATAATATGATAATTGATTTGTGCTGCAGCCATTGCAGCCATTTCATTTCCTGATTCAAATGTTGAAATTTGTTCTGCCGTATCTTTTGATATTAATTTATCTTCTAAAATAGCCATTATTGGACCCCTCCTGCAATATAAGGAAAGTTTTGCTTAACACGGTGGTCATCTGCATACCCAAGTAGTTCACGAAGATCACCAAGTGCATCAGTTGGGCAGGCTTCCACGCATTTTAGGCAGCCTTTACAGTATTGATAATCAATACCTTGAAGGAACATTTGTTTTCTGCCACGCTTATCTTCTCCTTCTTTCCATACGAAACAAAAGTCAGGACAAACATTGTCACAATTTGCACAGTGGATGCATTTGTCTTGTTGGAACTCTGGAAGGAATCCTTGGCGTGAACCGCTTAAATCTTTAAAAATACTATTGGCTTGAGAAGCCATAACTCCACCGATCTCCTGAGTCATGTATCCAAGCAGTGGCAATGATCGTGTAAAGGCTTTCCCTTCGGCTCCAGCTGGCACTTCGTATGTTTTAAATTGAACTTCATTATAACCGCGGTCAAAGGTACGGATATTGGGTTCCACAAGATGAGGGTATTTCTTTGTAAACGTTTTACGAATTACATCTCTCATTGATTCTGGGTCTAAAAAATCACAAATTCGGTATAACGCCCCAAGCATCGCAGTATTTACTTTGGTTTTTTCCTCGACAGCAATGGTTAAGGCATCAATTATCGCAAGTGTACCGTATTCTAATTGCAAATCTGTTTTAACTTCATCAAATTCCCTGGCTGTATTTACCAGGACAATCCCATCAGCATTCAAACCGCTAACAACATTAACAGTCCTATATAAAGCTTCATGAAAAACACCAACAATATGTGGTTGTTCAATAGGACTATGATCTCTAATTTCAACGTCTGGTTCACAAAAACGGATAAAGCTTTTTACGGGAGACCCTTTTTTTTCAGACCCATAAGATGAAAAATTTGATCCTTTTAAGCCAAGACTTAAAACGCCAGCTTCCGCCAACATTTTTCCAGCTAGGTTAGCTCCGAGGCCTCCAATTGACTCTAGACGGATTTCAAAAAATCCCAGTTCGTTTTTATTCGGTAAAATAGACATAATGCCCCTCCTCAATTTAGAAAAGCGGAAGCGCTCTAGGCGCTGCAGCCAGACATTTCGTAAAAATAATATACGAAATAGACATATAATTTTAACTTCCCCACAACTATTGTAAGACTAATATTTTTATTAATCTGTGATAAAAGTCAAACACAATAAAAAAAATTTTATAACACATAAAATTTATAATGAATAAATGCTACTATATATGATTTTCAAGATGGTTAGTAATTATATAACAGAACCGAAATTGTCATATAACAGAACTCTATAAAAAAGGTCTGCACCTATTTATGGTACAGACCTCTTAAAATATTTATAAATCATCAATGACAATATACGAAGCTTTTACGGGTCCGTGAACCCCAACGACAAGATTTAATTCAATATCTGCCGAATTACTAGGCCCAGTAATAAAGTTGATGCATGAAGCAACATGACTCGTTTTCTTGTGAATTTCCCGCATTTTTTGAGCAGCTTGAGTAATACGCGGAACTAAAGTACTTTTCGGAATAAGAGCAATATATGTTGCAGGTAAAAAGCTGACTGTTCTTCCTTTATTCTCATCGCTAAACAAAACAACCGTTCCGGATTCTGCAAGTGTTATTTCACTAATGGTTATCCCGACATTTGCCTTTTCAGCTTTAGCGATGTTTTGTTCCCCGCTACTGTGATTCCATTCGTGAACCTCAATCTTCTGATCAGGCCATTCCTTCTTAAAAAGTGGATCCAACCCCCACTCTGAAAATCGTTCATCCTTCCATGTTACAATAGGACCTCCGCCATAATCTGTAACTACCTCATGTAGCGTGGATGATAAATCTTTACTGTTCGTTACGTAGAGGTTTGTATGAATTTTCTTACATTGTTCTGTTAATACCTCTAACAAATCGTCTTGTGTAGCATCTTTCAACACCTCATATTGGGGCTGGAATTTCCAGGTCGGTCTTTCAACCGGAGAGGAAATGCGGGGACGTCCCAGACGGCTCGCAATTTGGTTTAGAAATTTATCTTGATTGTGAATCATCCCAACCATGATTATTTGCCTCCTTTTTCACGGTTTTTAAACCAATCTCTGAATCGCTCTTTATTTGGTGCAGGAAAATCACGGATATCTGTCCAAGCCTTTAACGGACCTGGTCCCTTTGAAATCTTCTCTCCAACTGTAAAAGGATTCATTGCAGCTGGTGCCATCTTAGAGCCTATATTGTACAAGACTGGAGATGCCGCCCCTAATCCAAACGCCTTCATTAATAGTTTTTCGGATATTGGTGCTTTACCCTCTTTTTCGACAATGACTTCCCGGTGTTTATGAAGAAGATTATGTAACGGTATTTTGACTGGACATACTTCTGTGCAAGCACCACATAGGGTTGAAGCGTAAGGCAGTTCTTTAAATTCGTCGTATCCTCCTAATAATGGAGACAGGACTGCGCCGATTGGACCAGAATAAATAGAACCATATGAATGTCCGCCTACATGACGATAAACTGGACATACATTTATACATGCAGCACAACGGATACACTGCAATACAGATTGGAATTCTCCGCCCAGAATCTTAGATCTTCCATTATCAACAATAACAAGGTGAAATTCCTCGGGACCGTCGACGTCTAATGCCTCTCTTGGACCTGTTAATACTGTAATATAGCTGGTTAATTTCTGACCTACCGCACTTCTAGTTAGTAAACTAACTAAGACCTCCATCTCTTCAAAAGTAGGGACCAGTCGCTCCATCCCCATAACTGTTATTTGTGTTTTAGGTAAAGCTGTAACTAAATCAGCATTTCCTTCGTTTGTTACGAGACTAAAAGATCCTGTCTCTGCTATTGCAAAATTACAGCCAGTAATTCCGATGTCCGCTGATAAGTATTCCTTGCGAAGCATTTCACGTGCATGCCAAGCTAATTCTTCCGGTTTTGATGTTTTGGTGTAACCTAACCTCTCCGTAAACACGTCCCGAATTTGCTCTTTATTTTTATGGAGTGCCGGTACAACTATATGCGATGGCGGATCATGATCATCAATTTGAAGGATGTATTCGCCAAGATCGGTTTCAATCACCTCACAGCCTTCTTGTTCCAACATTGCATTTAAACTGATTTCTTCTGTAACCATCGATTTAGATTTAACAATTTTCTTTGCTTCCTTCTTTTTTACAATTCCTTGTATATACTCATTTGCTTCTTCCTTTGTTTGTGCAAAGAATACATGGCCACCGAGTTTGGCAACATTCTCACTTAATTGCTCTAAATAATAGTCTAAGTTTTCTAGTACATGTTGACGAATTTCTTCTCCATGTGAGCGCCATTCTTCCCAATTTCCTAATTCCTCAGTGGCAACTCGCCTTTTTATGCCCATTCCATCCTGTGCTCCAGCAACGGCACCTCGCATGAAGTCATTATGTATCCCTTTATCAACACGTTCTTTAAATTGATCCGTGCTAATCTTCATCGCCATACAACCATTCCTCCACTCTTTTAGATTAGGCTGTGTTAAGGTTGCCTGTTGATTTCCGCTCCAATCAAATTGGTTTCAAAAATCACAATGATCTTTTACACAGCATCAGATTCATAACTTGTTTATAAAAAAATCACCGACTGTTTAGTACTTCTGCAATATGCATCACCTTAATGGGCTTTCCAATTCTATTGATTCGTCCTCCGATATTCATCAAGCATGCAGCATCGGCCCCAATAAGATACTTAGCACCAGTTTCTTCCACATGGCGGACTTTTTCATCCACCATTTGCTCTGAAATTTGGGCCATTTTAACTGCAAAGGTGCCCCCAAAACCACAGCATTGTTCCTTCCCAGGTAATTCAGTGAACGTAAGACCTTTAACATTACTTAATAGAATCATAGGTGCTTTCTTAACACCTAGTAATCTTGTCATGTGACAGGAGGTATGGTACGTTACACTACCTTCAAAACGAGCACCAACATCCTCAATTTTCAAGACGTCAACAATAAATTGTGTGAGTTCAAATGACTTTTCAGCCAATTTTTTTGCCTTTGGTTCCCAAACAGGATCTCCCTTAAAGATGTGCTGATATTCGTGAAACATCGTTATGCAAGAGCCTGAAGGTGAAACAACATACTCGGCATCTATAAATGTGTCAATCATTCGTTTCATTGCTTCTTTTGTTTCTTTAACATACCCGCTATTATATGATGGTTGACCACAACATACTTGCGATTCAGGAAAGTCAATTTCACAACCAAGCCTTTCAAGTAGTTCGACCGTCGCTTTCCCCACATTACTTTGAAACATATCTACAATACAAGTTGCAAACAGGGTAACCTTCATGTCTGACTTCCTCTCCTACATCAAATTTTCACCAACAGACAGATGAACCGGTCATCTGATGACTTAATGAAAAAAATATTTTTTATACCTATCATACTACAATAAAAGTGGTTCCTAATGAAAGTGCTTCCACAAAAAAATATTAAATAATTCCTATGTTAAAGGTTATTATTGATATTTTAGTCATGTTGATTGGAGCGGAAGGCGCGAGACTCCTGCGGGAGTACGGGAGAGGGGAGACCCCGCAGGCGCTTCAGCGCCGAGGAGGCTCCCCGAACCGCCCGCGGAAATCAACAGGCAAGATTATCACAGCCTATCTAATAAAAAAACATGCGGATCCAAAAGAGATTGGAACTACATGTTTATGACATCCATTTGATTATATTAAATTATTTAGATAAATGAGCAGATTGAAAATACTGTTGCAGTATATCCTCAACATTTTCTAAGTGAACAAGCATTAAATTCCGAGCTTTTTCTTCATCTTGCTCTTTAATGGCTTGATAAATATCCTTGTGTTCTTCATACAGTCGTTCAACCGTGGTTTGCTTTGAAAAGAGCCAAACAC
Organism: Bacillus sp. sid0103; assembly: GCF_019219025.1. The sequence continues at coordinate 323,539 of NZ_JAHUWN010000001.1, forward strand.
GTCGTGTTTCTTTCATCGTTTCTCCCATTAAACCTGAAACATGATTCATCAAGCTTAGTAAAAGAGGGTTTTGCGCTGCATCGGCAAGGGCAAAATGAAATTGTAAGTCTGCTATTTCACCGAGTGTTTCATCCCCTTGGGCACTCTTCATTTCTTCGAGAGCCTTCTCCATCATTTCAAGATGCTGACTCGTTCTTTTTTTAGCAGCCGCAGCCGCGGTACCAATTTCAATAATCTTACGAACCTCTAATAGTTGAGCGAAATCCTCTTTATTCAATAAAATGGCAGTTGATAGTGGAAAAGTAATTTGCTCAGTTCCAAATTCCTTTACGAATGTACCTTCCCCTTGCTTCATTTCAACGAGACCCATTGCTCTCAATGAGGTTAACGCTTCACGGATCGCTGACCTCCCCACTTGGAAATTTTCAGCCAGCTGTTGTACTGAATCTAGTTTTTCCCCAGGTTTTACCTGACCCGTTCGAATCATTTCATAAATAGCCTCTGCTACTTCTTCATATATCTTCTTTGGTTTAATTTTTTTATATTTCACCCATCCAGCCCCTAACAAGCATTTCTTAAAACGGACGCACTTTATATTATACAGTTTTTATAAAAATCTGCATCAAACATCAGCAATATCATAAAAAATAGTATTTCGTCATCTTTAATATGGAAAGATTATTTAGTTGAATTGATAAAATTTTTAAAAAATAGGATTGTTTTTCTTCCAAATCATCCATATAATTCATTTTAGCACCATCAAACATCCAGTCATCTGATGACCTAGTCACCATTTGTAAGCGGTTACTCTAGTGAAGGAGGGCAGACATTATTACTAGGGAAAAAATCTAAAAAAGCTAATTCGGGGGGATTAAGCTATTATGACATTTACTCAAAATTTTACCGCAGTGGGAGATAATCTCGCACTATCCGCTGTTGTTGCACTTATTCCAATTCTTTACTTTTTCTGGGCCTTAGCTATTAAAAGGATGAAAGGCTATCTTGCTGGAATATCGACACTCGCTATCGCCTTAGTGATTGCAATATTTGCCTATAAAATGCCTGCAGGTATGGCATTTATGTCCGCATCACAAGGTGCTGTATACGGAATTCTTCCAATCGGCTGGATCATCATTACTTCCGTATTCTTATATAAACTTACCGTAAAAACAGGTCAGTTTGATATTATTCGTAACTCTGTATTATCTATCACAGAGGATCGCCGATTACAAGCATTATTGGTAGCATTTTCTTTCGGAGCCTTCCTTGAAGGCGCTGCAGGTTTCGGTGCACCGGTAGCCATTTCCGCTGCTTTACTAGTTGGACTAGGATTTAATCCTTTATATGCTGCGGGTCTATGCTTAATTGCAAACACTGCACCAGTAGCGTTCGGAGCAATTGGGATTCCTATCATTGCAGTAGAAGGTCCAACTGGAATTCCAGCAATGGAAATCTCCAAAATGGTTGGTCGCCAATTACCGTTTCTATCTGTCTTTATTCCATTCTATTTAGTATTTATTATGGCAGGATTAAAAAAAACCATGGAGGTATTACCTGCTGTTCTAGTATCAGGAATTACCTTTGCACTTACACAATATATAACTTCTAACTTTATTGGCCCTGAACTTCCGGATATCCTTTCTGCACTTGTTTCGTTATTCGCACTAGCTATTTTCTTAAAGTTCTGGAAGCCAAAAACTATTTTCCGTTTTGCGGCAGAGCAAGAACTTGCCGTTACTTCTACAGCTAAACAATTAAAAACTAAACAAGTTCATTATACAGGTGGAGAAATTTTCAAGGCATGGTCTCCGTTCCTTGTATTAACAGGCATTATATCTGTTTGGGGAATACCTACTATTAAACTTGCCTTAACAGGACATTATGAGGGCGCAAACGCTATTTTAAATGCAATTAATTCAATCGGTCATGCAGTAACATTAATGCCTGAAGTGCCTCTCTTGAACAATAAAATAGTGAACGCTGCGGGTGTTCCGACTCCAGCTGTTTACAAACTTGAATTACTCGGCGCTGCTGGAACTGCAATTTTAATTGCAGCATTTATTACAAAATTCATTTTCGGCATCTCTTGGAAAAATTGGGTTGTAACTTTTTGGGAAACCATCAATGAGTTAAAATATCCAGTAATTACAATTGGTTCCGTGGTTGGTTTTGCATATGTAACGAATGCTTCTGGTATGAGCACCACTCTTGGTATGTCTCTAGCAAAAACTGGTTCAGTATTGTTCCCATTCTTCTCGCCTTTCCTTGGCTGGCTTGGAGTATTCATTACTGGTTCTGATACATCAGCTAACCTATTATTCGGGAACCTGCAAAAAATTACAGCAACTTCAATCGGAATGGACCCAGTACTTGCAATTGCAGCCAACTCTTCAGGTGGTGTAACAGGGAAAATGATATCACCGCAATCAATTGCAGTGGCCTGTGCAGCTGTAGGATTAGCAGGAAAAGAATCCGATTTATTCCGTTTCACCATTAAACATAGCTTTTTCCTGGTCATCATTGTCGGAATACTCACCTTCTTACAAAACGGTGTTTTATCTTGGATGATTCCTTAATTGAACATACACGAAAGCTCATGCCCCTGTGGCATGGGCTTTTTGATTGTTTGCATCCTATCCTTTTGGACTAAAATAAGTTATAATAAAATATTGTCTTCATTTATGCAAAGGAGTTTTTATATGAATGTAATTTGTTCCACCTTGAATGCTAAGTTTATCCATACAAATCTCGCGATTCGCTATTTAAAGGCGTATGCAGCACCGGAATTTACTATACAAATCAAAGAATATACCATAAAGGACCCCATCCTAAATATCGTAACAGATCTTTATCAACAGAAACCAGACGTAATTGGATTTAGCTGTTATATCTGGAACATCGAAGAAACCATTAAAGTTGTGAATCTGCTAAAAAAAGTGGACCCATCGCTTCTTATTGTTTTAGGAGGACCTGAAGTTACTTATGATACAAGAGAATGGATGGAGAAAATTCCTGAGGTTGACTTCATTGTTATGGGGGAAGGGGAACAAACTTTTAAACAACTGCTAGCTGAAATCCAAACACATCAAAATTATAAAAAAGTTCCTGGAATTGCCTTCCGTGATCATCAACAGGTTGTCATTACTGCCCAAATGAATAAATTGGACCTTAAGGAATTACCTTCACCCTATCGTTTCCCTGAAGACATCACCAATTTAGGTAAAAGAGTCAGCTATATTGAGACAAGCCGTGGCTGCCCGTTTAGCTGCCAATTTTGCCTGTCATCGATTGAGGTGGGTGTCCGCTATTTTGATCGTGAAAAAATTAAAGAAGATATCCGATACTTGATGGCTAATGGTGCTAAAACCATTAAATTTGTCGATCGTACCTTTAACATTAGCAGGAGTTATGCAATGGAAATGTTCCGCTTCTTAATTGATGAACATCTACCTGGAACTGTTTTTCAATTTGAAATTACTGCAGATATCATGCGCCCTGAAGTAATTGATTTTCTAAATCAAGAAGCACCAAAGGGCCTTTTCCGTTTTGAGATCGGGGTCCAATCAACCAATGACTTTACCAATGAGCTTGTGATGCGCAAGCAAAATTATGCGAAGCTCTCCAGGACAGTTTCGATGGTAAAGGAAGGTAGAAAAATTGACCAGCATCTTGATTTAATAGCTGGATTACCTGAGGAAGATTATGCTTCTTTTCGAAAGACATTTAACGATGTTTTTGAGTTACGTCCAGAAGAGCTGCAGTTAGGGTTTTTAAAAATGCTAAGAGGAACTGGAGTCCGCCTTCGTGCTGAAGAACACAATTATATTTATATGGACCATTCTCCATATGAAATCTTAAGCAATAATGTCCTTACATTTGATGATATTGTTAGAATTAAGCAAGTAGAAGATGTGTTAGAAAAATACTGGAATGATCACCGAATGGATGCAACTGTCGAATACTTAATAACCAATGTATTCCCTTCACCGTTTGACTTCTTCCAACAGTTTGGTTCTTTTTGGGAAAGTCAAGGCTGGTCTAGAATCGGTCATCAACTGGAAGACCTATTCCGAAGACTATACACCTTCCTGGAACATGAGAATATTGCCGACCTTGATATTATTATTGGCTTAATGAAATATGATTATCTTCTAAAGCACAAATATAAGCCGAGAAAACCATGGTGGGAAGCGAGTTTCGATAAGGAAAAGCGCACAAAAATTTACAAACAAATTTCCGAACAGCCATCACTTTTAGGACAAGCGTTTGTGGACTTAGGCCTAGATGAAAAGGAATTATATAAACATACTATGCTTGAAGAACTGTCCTTTCATCTATCTGAGCTTCAAACAACCGGAAAGATTACCAAACAACCTTCCTGTCTATTAGCTTATTTCGACCCACTCAAAGGCCAAACCCTAATATTCTCATTTCTTGAAAAATAACAAGCCGGCATCGCCGGCTTTATTTCTTTTTATTATTGTTCTTCCCTTTTTGTGTCACCTGCATAATATCATACAATTTTGAGCCGTTAACATCGCCAAATTCGATGCTGAATTCTTCAGTAGGAATCCGTGGTGGGGTTTTCCGGCGACTTTTCATTAACTTCTTCCCTTTTTCCCTAATTTCGAATTTCGATTCTGAAATCTAATCGCATTGTTATTATCAGTAAACTCAGCTGAAAATTCACTTTCCTGAACATTTTTATGAGGTGTCTTTGTATATTTTTCTACTGCATCAAATTCTGCTTTACGCTTAGCCATCAATTAAACCTCCCAAAGAAATAGTTAATCTTACTTCCATAGTTTGAAACAAAATAAAGGTAATCATTCCTTTCCTTATTTTTCTTTCATAAAATTGCAGTACTCGAAGAAAATAAGAAAAAACAGGAGTGAAGTGAAAATGAAAAAAGCGAAAAATACAAAAGCACCCGAAACGGTCAGCCTAAATGAAACAATGCCACACCAAATTAGTGCCCCTAGTTTTGAAGGTACAGGTATTCAAATGGAGCCTCCCTTTGTAAATAAAAGTGGTGTTACAATTGGAGATAGTATTTATGCCTCCCCTAATTCCCCATTAGAAAATTGGTCAAAGGATACGGATCCCTCTATCATGGCAGGAGATGAATGGGTCCATCCAACAAATGATATTGGCTGGAACACAAGCGAAAATCGAGAGTTATTAGAAAGTAAAAAGAAACCACAGGCATATCCTTTTATGCATCCCTCAAAAGATGTTAGTCAAGGAAGTGATTGATATAATGAATTCTACAACACTCTGGGCCTCATCACCCAGAGTGTTTTTTTCAGACTGTTCAAAGACAAACACTGCTATAATAAATGCAGAGTTAGCGGAGGTGATCACATTGCTATTACCTGAATTAGCTGAAAAAATAGTCAAAGAAGTCCAGAAGTTAATTGGTGAGGATATTATTGTCGTAAATACAGAAGGTCATATTATCGCAAGTACAGACCCAGTCAGAGTAGGTACCTTTCATGAAGGGGCCTTGTTGGCATCACAAAAAAAGCGAAAGCGGATTATTACAGAAGAAGATCAATTGAAACTAGAAGGTGTTAAAGCCGGCATTAATTTCCCTATCTTTTTCCAAAATGATGTCATTGGTGTCATTGGAATAACGGGAGAGCCCAAAAAGGTAACACCTTTTGGTGAAATTATCCGAAAAATGACCGAACTTCTCATAAGTGAAAATTATTATGCCGAGCAGTTTGACTGGCATACCCGTGCCGTAGAATCATTCGTAATGGACTGGGTTCAAGCAAAAGAGTGGGACGAAACTTTTCAAAACAGAGCAAAGCTTTTATCTATCGACATTGAGGTCAAACGAGCTGTCGTCATTATTGAATTTTTAGGGTTAAACTCTCCTCTCTCAAGAGACAATTGGTCTTCCATCTTTAATAGGTTCAAGCAAAATACTAAAGAAGTTGTGGCGCGATCTGGGAATGAAAGGATGGTTCTTCTGATAAATTGCTCGAATGGTCCTTCTCGAGCAAGTATTGAGAAGTGGCTGATGCAATTTTTGAATTTTTTAACAAATACTTTTGGAATACATGCCACAGCAGGTGTTGGCCAAGCCGCAGAACCACACGATATCCGTATTTCCTATCGGCAAGCCGAGAGATCATTGAAAATCAAAAAGGCAACTGGGAATATAACCTTCGATGAAGATTTAACCCTTGAAATGATTTTTGAAGAAATCAGTTCTAAAACAAAATCTGATTTCATTAGCAGGACGATTGGTCCACTCTTAAAAGAAGTGGATTTGCTTGAAACCCTAAATGAATTATTTAAGCAAAATCATTCGTTAAAGAACACTTCTAATAAATTACATATTCATATTAATACCCTGCATTACCGTTTAAAAAAGGCAGAGGAATTGACACAATTGAGTCCAAATAACATTCATGATTTACTTACCATGTATTTGGCACTTTTATTTTTAGATGAACAAACAAAAATCAAAAAATAATACGAATTTTTTTTGGATGTTTATCCATAGCAGGCTGATGCCTGTTTTTTTTATACTATAATTAGTTAGTTTACGTATATAAGGTAAATAAATATGTAAGCACAAGCATTCAAATTGGGGGAAACGGTATGATTTCCAATATTGTGAAGGAAAAATTAGTAGCCATTGTAACTAAGGATAATTTTGACGATTCCAAAATCGAAAGGCTATCTTATTCTTATGATTCGACACCAAACCTACAGTCATTGCCGGATGCTGTTATTAGTCCAAGAAACACCAAGGAAGTTTCTGAAATTGTAAAAATTTGTAACCATTACAAAATTCCAATCGTACCACGTGGTTCAGGCACTAATCTTTGTGGTGGTACATGCCCAACTGAAGGTGGACTTGTTATTCTTTTCAAGCATATGAACAAAATTCTTGAACTCGATGAAGAAAATTTAACCATAACAGTTCAACCAGGGGTGATTACCATTGAAATTGCGAATGCGGTTGAATCAAAAGGGCTCTTCTATCCGCCTGACCCTGGTTCAATGAAAGTTTCAGCCATCGCTGGAAACATTAGTGAAAATTCAGGAGGATTACGCGGGCTGAAGTATGGGGTAACTCGTGATTATGTCATTGGTCTTGAAGTTGTCCTGCCTAACGGTGATATAATGCGAACTGGAGGGAAACTGGCTAAAGATGTTGCCGGCTATGACTTAACTCGTCTAATGGTTGGATCAGAAGGTACACTTGGCATCATAACCGAGGCCACATTAAAGCTGATTCCGATGCCTGAAACGAAAAAAACGATGCTTGCCTTGTATGAGGACCTTGAATCAGCAGCCAGATCGGTTTCAAAAATAATTGCAAACAAGATTATTCCAATAACTCTGGAATTTCTTGACCAACCGACATTAAAGGTTGTTGAAGACTTCGCACAAATCGGATTGCCAACAGATGCCAAAGCAGTACTGTTGATCGAACAGGATGGGACACTCGAAGTTGTCAATCGTGATTTAGAAAAGATAATTGAAGTCTGTAAGCAAGAGGGTGCTGTCTCAGTCCAAGTGGCACAATCAAAAGAAGAAGCAGAAAAGTTAACGACAGCAAGACGTACGGCCCTATCGGCCCTTGCACGTCTTAAGCCAACTACCATCCTTGAGGACGCCACTGTTCCAAGATCGGAAATTGCGAGAATGGTAAGTGCGATAAATGAAATCGCACTAAAATATAAGCTTGATATTTGTACATTTGGCCATGCCGGAGATGGGAATCTACATCCAACATGTCCAACTGATTCAAGAAATCACGAAGAAATGGAAAAAGTAGAAATGGCTTTTGCTGAAATTTTTGAAAAGGCGATTGAATTTGGCGGTACCATCACTGGCGAGCATGGAGTCGGCGTTGTGAAAGCACCTTATCTTGAATTAAAGCTAGGAAAAGAAGGAATTGCTGTGATGAAGGCGATTAAACAAGCATTGGATCCAAATAATATAATGAATCCTGGAAAGATTTTCGCAAAAGATAGCAGGAAACGTGTGGTGGTTTCAAAATGACATCAGTGATGGAACAAGAAATCATCCAAGAGCAATTTAAAGAACGAATGAATGAAGATGAATTATTAAATTGCATGCGTTGTGGGTTTTGTCTGCCAACTTGCCCAACTTATATCGAATCTGGTTACAAAGAATCCCATTCTCCCCGAGGAAGAATAGCAATGATGAAGGCTGTCGTTGATGGTTTAGTTGAACCTGATGAGGATTTTGAACGATCGCTAGAACTTTGTCTTGGCTGCAGGGCATGTGAACCCGTATGTCCATCGGGGGTGAAATATGGTCATTTGCTTGAAGAAGCTAGAGACATTATCCATCAGAACAAGAGTTTCTCCTTACCCACGAGGGTCGTTCGCAAAACCATATTTAAAGGCTTGTTCCCTCACCCAAATCGGATGAGAAATTTAACAGGATTAATTGGATTTTATCAACGCTCAGGTATTCAAACCATAGCGAGAAAAATTGGCTTTTTAGGTCTTTTACCAGAAAGTTTAGTGACAATCGAAAAAGTCTTGCCAAAAGTACCAACTATAAAAGAAATGAAACATCGCCCGGAACATTTATCACCAATTGGAAACCAACTTCATCGTGTTGCCTTTTTTAGTGGTTGTTTAATGGATACAATGTTTTTAAAAACAAATGACGCGACTTGTAAATTACTTCAGTTGGCTGGCTGCGAGATTGTCATACCGCAAAACCAAACTTGCTGTGGTGCCCTGCACGGTCATAGTGGCGAAAAGGAAGGTTCAAAGGAACTCGCAAGAAGAAATATCAAAGCCTTTGAAGATTTAAATGTTGATTTTATAATCACTAATGCCGGTGGTTGTGGAGCCTTCTTGATAGACTATGATCATTTACTTCAGGACGATCCAGAATGGAAGGATCGAGCTAAGAAATTTTCAGAGAAAATTATGGACATATCAGAGATTTTGGTGTCCGTTGGTTTTCCAAAAAAGGTAAAACTAGAACTGCCAAATCAGATTATTACCTATCAGGATTCTTGCCACCTTAGGAATGTCATGAAAACTGCTTCTGCTCCAAGACTTCTTCTCCAATCGATTAAAGGAGTGGTATATAAGGAAATGAAAGAGGCAGATCGTTGCTGCGGCTCGGCAGGAATATATAATATCATCGAATCAGAAATGTCGATGAAAATGCTTGATTACAAAATGGTACAAGCGAAAAACACTCAGGCTGCAACGATCGTCACTGCCAACCCTGGCTGCCTATTACAAATGAAGGTAGGAATTGAGAAGGAAGGACTCTCTGAGAAAATGAGAGGCGTACACATTGTTGACCTCTTATTGGAGGCAGTGAAGGAGTAATTAAAAAGAGCCAGTTGGCTCTTTTTTTTAATCTGTATCAAAAAAATTTCTATCCAATAACGAAAAACATTACCACTAATAAAACACCAAATTTAATTAATAATACTTATACAGAGGTAATTTATCTCTGTACCGAAAATAAGGAGTTGAATAAAATGGCTAATAGCAGAAACAAATTGTTAGTACCAGGGATTGAACAATATTTAGATCAAGTTAAATACGAAATTGCCCAAGAATTTGGGGTTAATTTAGGGTCAGATACAGTTTCAAGAGCAAATGGATCTGTTGGCGGGGAAATTACAAAACGTCTCGTACAACAAGCACAAGCACAACTATCAGGAAAATAACTTCATAAATATGGAAAAAAAGTCCGGATCCTATCCGGACTTTTATCTATACTTTTGATTGCTCCAATGGTTTCCATAAGATTTTTTACTTTGTCTGCCATCCTGTTTATGTTTATCTTTTTCTTTGTTTTTCCACTTAGATTCATTGTTGTTCTGGTAATTATTATTTTTGCCCGTATTTGTATTACGATCTTTCCATTTATGTTCTTTACTTTCATTGTCTTCTTTTTTATTGTCTTCTTTTTTATTGCCTTCTTTTTTATTGTCTTCTTTTTTATTGTCTTCTTTTTTATTGTCTTCTCGGTTTAATGATTTTTTGTTTTCTGCCCTTTTTTCTCTTTTGTTAATTTGGTTTTTGTGCTGCCATTGATTTTGTTTGAATTGCTTTTCTTCAATCTTTTTTAATTGTCCAGGTGCATTAGATTTACCATTGATCCATTTCTTCTCCGATTTCTTTTTCAAATCATTGTTCTTATTTTGGAGGGCCTTATTTTCTGTTTGTTTTTTGATTAGTTCAGAAGGAATGGATTTATTAGGTTTTGTAATGGTAGCTTTATTTTCAGTTTTTGACTGATTATCCTTTGTTTTCACTTTATTTGTTTGATTTAATGAAGTTTTGGTTTTTCTGTCTCGGTTTTTGACAATGCTAGTACCAGTTTTATGAGCTTTCTCCCTTTCTTCCAGCGTTGCATTTTGGAATGTAAGATCAACCTTTTTCTTGGCTACTGATGCTTTAATTACTTCAATGTTTTCTTTAAGTTTCTTTTCCACATTAACTTCAGGCTCTTTGGTCCGCACTGTGGAAATAATAACTTCTTCATTAGAATTCAAATAACCTTCTTTATTCAGTTCAACTAAGATTGTTTGTGCAACTTTAGAAACATTTTCCATTTTCCAGTTTTTCAAATGCGAGACAATCTTCTTACCTTCTTTGTTATTACCAGTTATCCCAACTACTTGCATTTTCTTATTCACACCAAGTTCGATACTTGGATTAACATCAATGGACATATACGCATATGCTTTATTATTTTGATACATTGTGAAAAATGAGCTAAATAAAATAACAAATGCAGCCATAAGTGCCCAGACCGGTTTATATTTAAGAATCGTTTTTAACGGATGAAAAGGATTTGAAGTCTTAACCCTTTCAATTGGAAAAAAGTGAATTTCCTCCCCAACCGCATACGGCTGATTTTGTCTTCGAGTATGTAAAAACTCACCTTCTGGGGTCAAAAGCGTAAGGAATTCATCATCGATATCCATAATAATTCCCTTTTTCATGTGTCAAGCACCCCCTTTATATAATCTTTCATATACACATAATCACTAGCTAAAATAAGTGCAATGGCAATAATATATTTCCTGTTGCGCTCAATCGTCTTTCTGCTGACATCTACCATTTTTTCTAATTGTTTAATGGGAAGACGCTTATTAGTAAATAACATATCTTTTAATTCTTCATTTTCTACTAACATCTTTGCTGCAATAATGGCATTTTTTCGAGCATCAACATGCTTAGGTGAATTCTCAACTAAGTCATTAAAACTCAAATCAAAGGTAATTAATAAATTCTGAAAGTGAGCAATCTCATCTTTTCTTAATTGTTCGTCATTCTTTTTTTGGTAATCATCTAATGAGAGTTCGTTAACAATTATTGTTCCAGCGGATTCTTCGTCAGTAGGATCATTGGTTAAATCAAAACTTAAATGTTGATTTTTGGATTGTTTACGGATATAGTCAATTACTCTTCTTTTAATAATGACTTCTGAAAAACTCAACAAGGAATTTCCTCGCTCAGTTGAATATTTTTCAATCGCTTCATTGAATGCGATGAGTCCAATACTAAATTCATCATCGGTTTCATAGATATATCTTCTACATACAGAAGATACTGTTTTAGCAATAAATGGTTTATAGGATTTAATAATATCGTCAAGTAGAGAACGGTCACCTTGTTGAATTAGTAGGACCATTTCTTCTAATGTTTTTGTTTGTTTTTTCTTATTCTTTTTGGCCATAAACAATAAACCTAGCATATGCTCACCTCTATTCGACCAATTATAACATACGAATGTTATCTTGGACTTTTTGGGGTGAGGCATTTTGAAAAAAATAGCCCCAAGAATGGCTATCATTTCCTATCTATTATTTAAAGCGAGTACTTATTTTTTTGTCTTTGTTTCCTTACCTCTTTATCCACTTCTTTCTCCCCCTTATATTTGGTAAATTGCTCTTTTCACTACATAGTTACGTATCATCTAAAGCAATTTGTGGGGGTTCATTTTGAAAAATTTTTCCCAATAAAAAACTTCAAACCAGTAAATCCTGATTTGAAGCTTTTTAATGATTTGCTTGCTTTAATGACAATAAAAATTTAATCACAAAACCAACAAGTAATCCGGGAATTAAAAACAACATCGGTAAAAATACTGGTCCAGGATGAATTTTAAAGATCGTAATTTTAGGTGATAGCATCAAACCAACTGTCACAAAATAGGCACTAAAGACAAATGGTAAAAATGAGTTTTTTTCATTTTCAGGCATTGCAGTTCGATAACCGTCCCACATGGAAAACATATAGACACAGGGGTAAAACATTAGCCATTGGTAATTAATAACCGCCTCTGCCTTGTCAATTTCACCTAAAAAACTATACATAATCCCCATATTAAAGTGACTCATGGCATTTATCATTACCTCTAATGCAACAAATAAAATCCCTTTGATATACTGTCCCAATATCAACTGACTAAAACCAGGAAAAGCAATATTCCATAAAACTGCTTCGAGTTTGCTCATCTTTTTCATCTTACAATCCCGCTTCTCATGGCATATTTTTTAACTAAAAAACACCTCAACTTAGCTTATCCAAATATGCCAAAAAATAGTGGATATTCAATAATTTTTCCCAACCTTAATTCTTTTTAAGGATACGCAGGTAGGTTTTCGCAAAGGTAATCCAATCACGATTGGTGCGAAAATAACTTTTAAAGAGTTGTAGAAATAACGGAAATTTCCCTTTATACGGATACCAATGGATTTCACTTATTTTCCGGCCTGAATCTTCGACAATTGCTTTTTCATGACAAAAAATCCTTAATCCTGCTTCACCATGGTATCTGCCGATTCCACTTTGTTTTGTTCCTCCAAAAGGAAGACCATGATTTGCGATACTTATAATTGCATCATTAATAACAACTGCACCCGATACGAGTTTCGAGGCTACTCTTCTCGCTTTATTTTTGTCCTTTGTCCAAACACTAGCATTTAATCCATATACGGTATCGTTTGCAAGTTGAATTACTTCTTCTTCATTCTCAAATGGTATAACAGGAAGTAGAGGCCCAAAGGATTCCTCCTGGATTATTTTCATTTCATGGCTCACATTGGTTACTACCGTTAAAGGTAAAAACAATCCACTTTCCCACTGACCAGGCAGTAGACCGCTCTCTAGTTTCGCTCCCTTCCTCAATGCATCCTCTAATTGGTCCATTACTATTTCTTTTTGTGCCGGGAAGGTCATCGAACCGACATCAGCATCTTCATCTGTCCCCTGTTTTAAGGTTAGAATCTCTTTTTTTAGTAAAGACAGAAACTGGGGATAGATTGTCTTTTCAACATAAAGCCTTTCTGCACTCATACATACTTGGCCGCTGTTGGTAAATGCAGCCCATGCTGCCCCTTTTGCAGCTCGTTCCAAATGAGCATCGGCAAATACAATCATCGGGTCCTTGCCGCCAAGTTCAAGCGTTGTTGGAATTAGCTCTTTAGCCGCGACCTGTTGAATAATTTTCCCCGTTCGGACAGACCCTGTAAAAAAAATATAATCCGGTTTTCCATTTGTAAACGCTGCCCCTACCTCTTTCCCACCATGGGCAACTTGTACTACTCCCACAGGAAAGCCAGCTCTCACAAAAAGTTCCTCTATACATTTCCCGACAAGAGGAGTTACTTCCGATGGTTTTAAGATAACGGTGTTTCCTGATGCCAAAGCACTCAGCATCGGAACCATCGCAAGTTGGAAGGGATAATTCCATGGTGAAATAATTAATACTACACCCCTAGGCATGTATTCAATAAATGATTTCTTCCCAATCAATAAAAGAGGTGTTTTTACTTTTTTCCTCAGAAGAATTTTCTCACCATGGTTTATGATGTGATCAATACTGTCTAAGGTCGGCATGATATCTGCAATCAAAGCTTCGGTAACCACTTTTCCGGTATCTGCAGCGATGATTTTAGCTATTTCATCCATCTCCTCAACGATGATGCCTTTTAGCGTAGACAGATATTTTCCCCTATCTGAAGAAGTCAGGTTACTCCACTGCTTAAATGCAGTTTTACCCTTTTGATAAAATTTATCCACTTGATTAACTGGCGTTTCTGAAACTTCTCCAATCTGCTCTCCTGTTGCTGGGGCAATTACTTTAAGCTTTCCATGAATTGCATCCATAGGTCTTCACCCTTATTATAAAATTTTTATTTGAAACGTTGGGTTATCCTTTTGTTTTAAATAAAAAGATGCCATCGGTTTCATCCCATCTTTAAAGTCAGGACAGGATATCCCTGAATCCTTTAGATCAGTAACAGCCTGTTTGCAATCGAAACGTCCTTGCCAAGTAAAATAATCCAACGCTTCTTTTTCTACTCCTAAATATTTTCGCACCGGTTTAAAAGACAGGAACCATTTACCTAATGTTAAGGGTACCATTCCTTTTGGCTTTTTGTTTAGCATTTCTTGCATGATTATTTCATAAATTTCTGAAGCACGATATGGATGAGGGTCTGTAAGATGATACGTCTTTCCAGCGGCTTTATCTAATTGACTTAGATACGTAGTGGCTTGAATTATATAGTCTACTGGAACAAGGTTCACAAAGGCTTCACCTTTTCCTAGTCGTGGTATAAGAGGGAGAAATTTTAACCGATCCAAAAAGTTCATAATAAAATAGGGCCCATCAAATTTTATGGTTTCACCTGTATGGGAATGACCTTTGACAATCCCTGGCCTAATTATAGTTACAGGCACTTCTGACTTCAGTTTTTCGACCAAAACTTCCGCTTCATATTTTGTTTCTTCATAATGGTTTTTAAAACTACTCGGGGCGATAAGTTCCGTTTCATAAAGTGTTCCTTCTCGATTTCCAACCACATAGGCAGTACTAAAATAAACATATCTGACTATGCTTGGTAATCGTTTTACCCATTCATTGACATTTTCCGTTCCGTTCACATTGACTCTTTGGGCAATATCCCTTGGAACAGCTAAATCATAAATAGCTGCTAGATGAAAAACATGGGTAACCCTTTGTTGTAAAACTTCCTGTACTTCGTCCGTAATAGCAAGAAAAGGTTTTGTTATATCTCCAACAATAATATTAAAGGAGGACTTCTCTAGCCCATATTCCGAAATTATTGCTGTCGATTCGTTTATTGCTTTTTCCACCATATCAGGCAGGACCAGGACATAAATTGTACCATTATGATTATTTCTTTTTAAAACTTCACGTATCAATTGGTTGCATATGAACCCAGGAAAACCAGTAAAAAAGAACCCTTTTTCCAACATATCTCCTCCTTAAGACGATTGTAACCATTGTAAAGTCCTTAGAAATGATTCGTCCATAGGAAATTAGTCTGAATTTTCAGACTAATATAATTAAGAAAAGTGGCGGGTTTCTAAGCCGCCACTTTTCTTAATCATTTTGATCCATTGGATTATAGAGTTTAACCGTTGGATTTTTCTCTTGAAACCATCTGAGTGCAAATTCATTTTCAAACAAAAATACATAATTGTCGTACCTGTCTTTAACTAAAAGTGAACGGGAACTCGATAAATTTTCATCTACCGTTTCACTATCTACCCAGCGAGCAATTTTGGAACCCATTCGTTCCATTAATACCTCTGCATTATATTCATTTCTCATCCGATGCTCAAACACTTCAAATTGTAATTGACCAACTGCACCTAATAAATAATCATCCATTTTAATTGTCTTATAGAGCTGGATAGCCCCTTCTTGAACCAGTTGTTGAATTCCCTTATAAAAGGATTTTTGCTTCATAACGTTTTTGGCTGAAACCCTGACATACAATTCTGGTGTAAATTGAGGCAGTCTTTCATATTGAAAGTCATTCTTCCCTGAAGTCAAGGTATCACCAATTTGGTATGTGCCAGTATCGTATAACCCGATAATATCTCCACTGACGGCTTCATCTACCGTATTACGTTCTTCAGCCATAAATGACGTCGATTGAGAGAGCTTAATTTGTTTATTTAGACGCGGAATATTTACTGACATTCCCCGCTCAAATTTTCCTGAACATACTCGAACAAAAGCAATCCTGTCTCGATGTGCAGGATTCATGTTAGCTTGGATTTTAAACACAAACCCTGAAAATTGTTCCCCTAACGGATCAATTTCACCAATAGTGGAATTCCGTGCCATTGGCGGCGGAGCAAACTGGAGGTAAGACTCTAAAAATGTCTGTACTCCAAAGGCAGTCAGCGCACTACCAAAGAAAACTGGTGTCAAGCTGCCCGCTGCAATTTTTTCTGCTGAAAACTCATTTCCAGCCTCGTTTAGCAGCATAATCTCATCTAGTGTTTGATCATATAGCCCTGACTTTTTAAGTGGATGGTCACCAGCTATTTCTCCGTCTTCATTTAAAGGAATGTATCGGTCTTCTGAATCCACACGGAACTGTTCAACTCGATTGTTATAACGATCATAAATTCCAAGGAACTCTTTACCCATCCCAATCGGCCAGTTCATTGGATATGATTCTATACCGAGAACCTCTTCTAATTCTGCCAAAAGTTCAAGTGGCGGTTTTCCTTGACGATCGAGTTTATTCATAAATGTGAAAATAGGAATGCCCCTCATCCGACATACTTTAAAAAGCTTAAGTGTTTGTGCCTCAATCCCTTTGGCAGCATCCACGATCATCACAGCACTATCTACAGCCATTAAGGTTCGGTACGTATCTTCACTGAAATCCTGGTGCCCAGGAGTATCCAAAATGTTAACACGGAAACCTTCATAGTCAAATTGCATTACACTGGAAGTTACTGAAATTCCCCGTTGCTTTTCAATTTCCATCCAGTCACTTGTTGCAAACTTACCTGTTTTTTTCGCTTTAACAGTTCCAGCGTCTCGAATAGCGCCACCGAATAATAATAATTTTTCCGTAAGCGTGGTTTTTCCGGCATCTGGGTGGGATATAATCGCAAATGTCCGGCGTGACAATACTTCTTCTTTAAAATTGTTACCCATTTCGTTTTCCTCTCTTTTGACAATAAAAATTTTTGTCCATAACTTCAATCTTATCTCTCCAGCCAGAACTTTGCAATATTTCAATTGAGCAAAAGCGATTATTTCTTTAATCCAATGTGTAGAAAGAATATAATGAAAGGTAGCGGTAATGATGAATATAGGTACCGTGAATACATAACCACAACGGAGGCATATACCTTGGATATTACTAAAATTGACCAACCGACCTTGAATTTATTGCATAAAGCATTTGAAATTATTCTAAACGAAAATAAAATCCCCTTTGAAAAAATTGGAATTGCTGAAGAAAACGAACAGTTATTATTTTTGTATGAAGGAAAAGACGAAAAAGTTCATGTTTTTAAATGGAGTAAAGCATCATGTATCGGTGCAAGTATTGGCGCCATCGCTCAAAGTGTGTTAATGCCAATCATCCCTCATCTTCGATTATTATCATAACCATTACAAACCACACCAGCACATTTTACAATCGTGCTGGTTATTTTTTATGATTAGGCTCTGTTAAACTTGCCAGTTGATTTCCGCTCCAGGCGCTTCGCTTTCCGCGGGCGGTCCGGGGAGCCTCCTCGTCGCTGCGCTCCTGAGGGTCTCCCGCAGGAGCGCAGCGCCTTCCTCTCCAATCAACCGGGTGCCAAAAACAACAATATGCTTGAACATAGCTTATGATTAAGGAAACTGTGTTTCCCAATGATTCCCACATCCATTTTTCTGGAAACTCCTTTATAATAGAGTATGACCTTGTTAAAGGAGATGAAGAAAATTGAAGCCAAATATAAAAAAAGTTTCAAAGTTTATTCCGCTAATTGCAGCGTTTATATTAGTTATTGCAGGAATCGTCTGGGTTATTCAGACCACTAATAATGAAGTAGCGATTCCGTTTTCTTCAGTTGAGAAAACCATACAAGCTCAACAAGGAAAGGTCGTTAAAATTATTGAAAAGCCCGATGGAAGCCTTTATATTCATACAGGCGACGCGGTATTTGTTTCCCATGTTCCACCAAATAGCCAAATGGTAGATAAGTTGGTTGCTAAATATAATATTGAATATTCATATTCGACGAGCAGTAAATATGGAAAATGGATTTTGGGCGGTGTAATTATCCTCTTGGCTGGAGCAGCATTCGCTCTACAAAAAACAAAAGGCGGCTTTGGACTAAATAATTCTATGAAGAATAGTGTTGCCAAGTCTCGTACCCTTCCTTCGATTACCTTTAAAGATGTCGGTGGACTCGGAGACGAAATGAAAGAAGAAATATTACAAACAGTCTCTACCTTAAAAGAACCGGATCGATCGGCCAAATTAGGGATTAAACCACCAAAGGGCATCCTTTTATATGGTCCTCCAGGTACTGGAAAAACTCTGCTTGCTCAAGCAATCGCCCGTGAATTAAATGCTGCATTCTTTTCAGCAAGTGGATCGGCATTTAATGAAATGTTTATTGGAGTTGGGGCAAGCCGGGTTCGTTCCTTGTTTAAGGCAGCAAGAAAACAGGGTCCAGCAGTTATATTTATTGATGAAGTGGATGCTTTAGCAGCCAAAAGAAAGGCACATGGCGGTGAAGAAGCTGAAAAAACTTTAACAGAATTACTTGTACAATTAGATGGCGGCCATCCTAATGATGGTATCCTTTTTATAGCTGCCACAAACCGCAAAGACATGTTGGATGATGCTTTTCTTCGTCCAGGAAGAATTGATTTCTCTTTCCATGTACCACTTCCTGATACAAAAGGAAGAAGAGAAATTATTGCTATACATGCCAATGACAAGTCATTTTCCAGGGATGCTCTTGCACAATTAGATGAACTAGCAGAAAGCACTTCAGGTTTTTCTGGTGCCGAGCTTCAGTCTCTGTTTGAAACTGCTAGTCGAAGAGCGGTACGGAATGGACAAGATATGATTCAAAAACATGACCTTGACTATGCTCTTGATAGGACGATCTTAGGGAGCACTTCCCGATCCTTACAAGATTATGAAACAAAACGAAGGGTCGCCATTCATGAAGCAGGCCATGCCATTGTAGCTTCATTAACAAAGCCGGGTTCAGTCAGAAAAGCAACCATTATCCCGCGTGGAGAGGCGTTAGGGTATGTTGCCCCGATTCCTAAGGAATTGCATTTGTCGACAACCAGTGACCTCCTAGAGCGGGTTGCAATGGTTTTAGCTGGTGGAGTTGCTGAGAGAATCCATCTTGGAGAGCACAGCATCGGCGTTAGCGGCGACGTCGGGCAGGCCAAACAAATCATCGAACAAATGGTGGACACTGGAATGCTTCAAGATGGTTTTACATTGACATTCAAAAAACAAGATAAAGAAGAGAAGATGCAAGAGCTATTTGAGAAAGCTTTAGAAAAAGCAGAAAACCTTATAAATAGCCATCAATATCAGTATCAACAATTAGTTGATGCTTTATTAAAGAAAGAAACACTTGAAGGCTCTGAAATTGAAGAGATTGTTTGGGGAACACGGACAACCTTACGTGATAACGTGGTATTAGTATAAAAATAGCCAACGAAAACCAGGTGCTAATTCGAGCACCTGGTTTTGTTTATAATGAAATATCTTATGTTTTTTTGATTTGGTGGTAAACTAAGATTTGACTTCACATAAAGGAAGTGAACGAATTGTTCGGTAAAACTAAGATGTTTGAAAAAGAGCAGTATAAATATAATAACGAAGCAAAGGATTACCTCGGCAATCCGCAAAAAACACAAGGGTTACTTAACAAAGCGATAAAATTGGCGAACGAGAAGAAAGAAAGTTTAGGAGAAGTATGGGATAAACTGCAATTATTTTTTGAATTAGTTAAAGCATATTCAAAAGGAGAATATAAAAATATCGCACCAAGCACCATCCTTACCGTTATCGGTACCTTGCTTTACTTTGTTTCACCACTAGACTTAATACCAGATTTCATCATTGGTCTTGGAATCCTTGATGATGCAGCATTGATTGGTTATACCGTAAAGAAAATTTCAACCGAATTAGATGCATTTAGTAAATGGAAACGAGCTAATATTCTTCATTATGAAAACCCGCTTGATTAACCAAGCGGGTCCACTTTTTTATTTTTTTATCTAAAGCAAGCAGCACCCACAATGATCAAGAGGATGAATAATACAACGATTAAGGCAAATCCGCCGCCGTAGCCGCATCCGCCGCCGTAACCGTAACCGCATCCACCATATCCATATCCAAACATGTATCAAGACCTCCTTTTTATCTTAATCGATTTCTTAGTAGCACCATGAAGCCCCAATAATGATTAACAAAATAAATAAAACGACTAGTAGGGCAAATCCGCCGCCGTAGCCACCAGCTGCACCTGACATTTGCATTACCTCCTTTTCTTAATTCCATATATCCTATTCACTTGGTTAAAAATGTGCGATAGACACATATCCTAAATACCTAGTTTTGAAAAAAAAGAAGAAGCCCATTCTTAGGTACAAAACCAAGTAATTAAAGGCCTATATGACACAAGAAAAAAATAATTTACAAATTTATCCTCTTTTGATTGACATTTCTTTTTATTTTTCATACCATGTTCACAAATAATTATAGATTGGAGCCCACAACTTGAGGAACCCTGCTACCCTTTTGGTTATCCTTTTCGCATTACTGTTTCGGGCAATAACACGATTAATGGTAAAAACTGAACAACACTCCCCCTTGAAAATTGGCCATAGAGGTGCAGCAGGCTACTGTCCAGAAAACACCATTTCATCCTTTCAAAAAGCGTTAGAATTAGGGGCTGACTACCTAGAGCTTGATATTCAAATGACTAAAGATGGTGAACTGGTTGTGATTCATGATTCAACCGTTAACAGAACAACGAATGGAAAAGGGAAAGTAATGGATTTTACCTTACCTGAAATTCAAAATCTTGATGCAGGAAGTTGGTTTCATCGTAAATTTGCGGGCGAGAAAATACCATCTCTCTCTGAAGTTTTTGATGAGTTTGCTGGGAAAATAGGCTTTTTAATTGAACTAAAAAAACCATCGCTTTATCCCCTAATTGAGGAAAAACTTGCGGAGGAACTAGTAAAGAGAGAGTTTACTACAGGTGACAGGCAAATTATTGTTCAATCCTTTGATCGTGAATCCCTTAAACGGTTTCATGAACTCCTGCCTTCAATTCCAATTGGTATTTTGGTAAGAAATTCAGGTTTGAAGATGATTTCGAACAAAAATTTAAAGTCCTTTGCTAGCTATGTGTCGTATGTAAATCCGAAAATATCCATGGTGAATAAGCGGATGATTAAAAGAATTCACCTTCATGGCTTTAAAACAATTATTTGGACAGTTAAAAGGAAGAATGACTTAAAGGCATTAAAAAATTTACATGTTGAAGGCATTGTCAGTGACTTTCCAGATTTATCTTAAGAAAAAGCAGGGTCTATTCATTAGACCCTCTTTGCTTTTAACATTTTGGTTCAACAATGGGCAGCTCCCGATTTACTAATTTAGGTGATAAAGGTTTAATACTACAAAAACAAGACAAATCAACAATAATGCAATTATCTGTTTTTACAAGTGAAAATACCTCATCGCACAATTCTACTGGATATCCGTCCATATCTACTGGCAAGAGCAGCGATAATGTTGCGCAGCAATGTCTGGAATCAAGACTTTCTATTCGGAACACTTGGGTTGTAAAGAATTTACCATTTCTTGTTCTTCCAAATACCTCAAAGTCACATTTCCCATTTGAAAGGACAAACGGAATGGTATCATATCCAATCTTATCACACACAAATCTAAAATCATTGAAGGATAATCTTTTTTGCTCTTCAAGAAGTTGTTCTAGTTCATTACATAAACAGTGCTCCTGACACCGTTCTTCCCCCATGTTTTCCCTCCTCCCCTGTTACCACTCAACTGTCCCTAATTTTAAAATATTCTAGTAAGAGCAGTTGGTATAGGCAACTTTCTTACGGAAAAACAGGTAAATAACTAATTATTTTTAAACAGGCTTATACATTATTTTAATTTTTATAGTTATACATACAAAAAAACCGGCAGGAAGAAACGACGTGTTTCTCCACTACCAGTCTATTATTAGAGATTCCTATTCAAAATGCCAAATTTAGAAAAAAATGATATAGAGGATGAGTGCCAAGACAATACGATAAATGGCAAATGGCAACAACCTAATTTTATTAATTAGCTTTAGGAAAAAGCGAATAGACAATAAAGCAAAAATAAAAGCACTAATAAATCCCGCGATAAAAATAGGTAAGGCATCCAAGGTCATATATTCCCAATTCTTTAATAAGGAAAGAAAACTAGCACCGGCCATGATCGGCACAGCCATAATAAAGGTAAAATCAGCTGCAGCACGGTGACTCATCCCCATCAGGACGCCGCCTGAGATGGTTGATCCCGAACGAGAAAATCCAGGCCAAAGGGAAAAGCATTGAAACAATCCGACCGTCAATGCTTGCTTATAGGTAATTTGGTCAACTGTTTGTACTTTCGGATTTTTTGAGCCAATAAGGTCAGCAAGAATCATAAGGATCGCCCCAATGACTAGGCCAATTAAAACAGTTGCGGTTGAAAATAAATGTTCATCAATATAGTCGTTAAAAAGAACGCCAAGAACTCCAGCAGGAATTAATCCCACAATAACCTGGGATAGTTTAAGACGGCCTTGATCTGAAGTTGTCTGTTTTCTGAACCGTCCTAGTCCTAATAAATCGATAAAGCGGTCCCTAAAGGTGACAACCACCGCCAATATTGAACCCAGTTGGATGACGACTTTGAATGTGTTAGCACCGTGCTGTGTCAAAAACTTTTCAGATTGCAGCCACATATCATCCACGATTATCATGTGCCCAGTGGATGAAACGGGTGCAAATTCCGTTAAACCTTCTACCAATCCTAGAATAATAGCTTTAATAATCATAAGTAGATCCATTGCTGTCAATCCCCTAACCTTTTTACAAAAGTATTGTACTTAATTATGTTGTATAACTCATTTATTTTACTCATAAAAAAATAACAATGCAATCATTTATAAATTCCAGTTTCCTCCCCACACTATACAACGAATACTCTCCATTAAAAGTTTCTTGTATTTATTTCCATAGCAAAAATGCGGACTTAATACTTGGCCGCATTTGGGTTATTTTCTGCTATACTGCGCAATTCCTAATCAATAATTCCCAATCGAATGGCTTTTACTGCAACCTCTGTTCTATTTTGAGCATTTAATCTTTTCATGATATTAGATATATAATCTCTAACGGTAAATTCACTTAAATAAAGCTTTAAAGCTGCCTCAGCCGTTGACGCACCATCAGCCAACAGTTTAATAATTTCAATTTCCCTAGGTGATAGGGTAATAGAATCCCCTGCTTGTAAATCCTGCTTGTTAATATCCGCCTCAATAAATTTTGTCAATAATTCTCCAGAACTTTGCCCAAATTTCATCAGAGCAGGAAAAAGACTAGTATCAACGGTAAAATGGATGCCCTGACCTTGATCTAAAATTACTCCACCAATTATTTTCCCTTCTTCCGGAACATAAATGGGAACAATTATTAATGACCCGAGGTCAAATTTTTTTACATACTGCTCGGGGAGTTCATTGGCTGCATTAGGAATATATATTGGTTGAAAATTTTTCATTTCGTGCCCTTGCGATTTTAATTTGACAAGACTCTCACTTAGGACAGGAATATTATTAATTTTTTCAGCAATGGCCTGCACTTCATCATTGTTGAAATGATGACCATATAAACCAATCCCTATACTCTCCTGGTTGGTAATCTTAAAAAGCGCACATCGCTTAAAAGGAAGAAAATAGCCAAATCCAAAACAAATATTTTCAATTGACTCCTTAAAATTTTGCGAACGGATAATCCATTCATTAAATAAGATGACCGCATCCTTCCAAACATTGTAATTATCTTTTTCAGAATGAAACAACATGACCTCACTTATTTTTGAAAATAAATAATGAACGGATGGGTGTAATTTGGATGAGTATGTAATCCTAGATTTTAGGACTTTATGAGCCGCATTTTCTAACAAATTAAGATGGAAGATAAGAGCTTCTGGTTCTGGACGCCTTTCAAAATGTTTAAACCACTCGTCTTGAATCTCATTTAACATCCTATATATATCAAATTGCTCATCATGATCAGAGCGTAAAAACATGACTAAGAATTCACTAATAAATTCAAAGACTGCGACAGATTTTTTATTCGTATTTCTTAAAGATTGGAGCAAAAATGACCATTCTTTTAATAAATCGTCCTGATAATTTGCTAGCATTATAACAGCCTCATTTAAGAGATTGTCTAAATGGTGGTTTAATGACTTCGACAATTCACCCACGCTCCCTTCCTGAAAATCTAATTTGTTATTTATCAGGTATAAAATCACAGATTTTCTTCTATACATATTTCCTCTAAACCCGCCAAAATTCCTGCTAATTTTGGATTTTTTTGATTTTTTGTAGAACTTTGTTCTTATCTATTCTTATCTTCCTACAAATGTAGGGATTTCGGAAACTGCTAATTTATCATAAAATTGTGACGAATAGTGTAAGCACTTACATCCAGCATTACTGCTTGCGCAATTTAAAACAAAAGCTATGTTAAAGCTTTTTGCTGATGTTGGCACCCTGTTGATTGGAGCGGAAGGCGCGAAGACTCCTGCGGGAGGACGGGGCAGGGGAGACCCCGCAGGAGCGCAGCGACGAGGAGGCTCCCCGGACCGCCCGCGGAAAGCGAAGCGCCTGGAGCGGATATCAACAGGCCAGTTTAACAGAGCCAAAACAAAAAAGGAGGAAAGGGAATGAATTTAACAGCAGAAACAGTAATTGTTGGAGGACAAACGGTTAAAAAGAAGTTAGTCTATGCATTATTAGGCGGTTTCTTGTTCTTAGGGATGCTGCTTAGTATCTTTGGAATTACAGGTGTAGCCGTAGCAGCACCATTAAGTGGTTTTGGTGAATTTACTGTCAAATTCGACAAATTGATTGGCGAAGGATTCCAACTATATGGCGGTGTGGCCGATGGAGCAGCAACCCATAATAATCCCGTCGCCGTTAATGCAATCGACAAGGCGACAATTAATGGGTTAGAAATTTCTAAAGCGATTCCAGCTCTTGGAATCCGCGTAGTCATTACATCTGATAAACCAGTTGAGATTACTGGACTTCTTCAAAAGGCTACAATGGTTAATGGTGATGCCAAATTTGAAGAACTTACAATGTCCGAAAATTACATCGGAGATTATGACCTTTCTGATCCAAAACAAAGAGCAGAAGCACTGGCTAAAGAATTTACCCAAAAGGCCAATACAATTATTATCGAAAATGGTAATTTGCAAACATTATATCTATTCCAAAAAACAGTAAGTTTACCAGGAATGAAGGTTTACTTTGAAAAACTAAACTAAACTAATTTAACCACCACAGAACATTGAGTAAGGATGATAAAAATGGACTCTACTTATTCAAAACGTGAGCGGTTTAAGAGTTGGAGAGCAAGGCGCCCTTTTTGGGGGGCGACCTTGTGTATCCTTTCTGGACTGATCATTTTATGGGTACCGGCAAAACTTTATGAAGTGGCAGCGGCCCCAGGCAGTATACTATTTGTTGGCTTTTTCTTAGGCGGGCTGACGCTGTTAATGGGTGTACTGTCATATATTATGCCAAGACTTTCAACCCTTCTTGGCGTTTTGGCGATTTTTGCATCGGTTCTCTCGATAATGGGAGCATTAGGCGGATTTCTCATTGGCACCATTCTTGGTATCATCGGCGGTTCGATGCTGATTGCTTGGAAACCTGAGATTGCATCAAATACAATGAAACAACAGTCAATAAACGATAACGTTGCAGAAGATGAAGTAGCATCAGGTCAAGATATTTTATCAGAGTAACAGTTAAAAGGAGTAACAGGTCAATAGACCAGTTAACAAACGAGCGTACGGGTCTTGGAAATACTAATAGCATTCGCAGAAATGGTGATCGCTTTGGAAAGAAATTATATTTATAAGTTTTTAATCATATTGGTCCTCATTATTGGTGGTCTGCTCATACCATCTAAGGATAGTTTTGCTAGCAATTCAACAATTATTGGATTTATTATTGTAGCATCACAAATGGAAGGTACGATGGAAGACCCTGTCATAATAACTGGTGATACTGCGGAACAGAAAGATCGGCCAATGCTTGAATTGAAATTTGAAAATCTTTCAGCAGAGGGTTTAAGTATAAAGAAATTAGTTCAATCTCCCAAGGGCATTGTTACAATCGATATGAGTCCTAAAGATACGGTCCTTTTCAACAGTCTAAGCCTTCAAGTTACCACTGCTGAATTTAGTGAACACTACTTACCAGCTACTGGTAATATCGGCTTCAAAAATATTAAATTATTGGCACATCGTGTAACGGCTAATCATTCCAGTCTCCCCCAATTCCATTTAAAGTTTAACGAGGGTGGCGAGGTTGAATTGGAACCAAAGAGCGAAGAAGAACTTATACAAATGAAAACAACACTTAAATATTTTCTAAGCAGCCAGTAGCAATAAAAAGAAGCGATGCCATAGATAGCATCGCTTCTTTTCTTAGTATTTTGAAATTTAATAAAAAAGCCTTTATTCTTTTTTATCAGCGATGATTCTCATTACGCGCCCATTAAATTTCTTCTTATAGTAACCTTGTGTTAAATCAGCAATCGCAATTCCGGTTGAACTTTGTGAGCCAATGAATTTACCACCGCCAAGGTAAATCCCCACGTGCCCATCTATTTTATAAGTGTCAAAGAATACAAGATCACCCGGACGAGCTTCACTGATGGAGACTCTTGTTCCAGTATTTTTTAAGATATCTGTATGAGCACCGACTTTTATTCCTGCCTGTCTAAAGGCCCAAGCAACAAATCCAGAACAATCAAATCTTCCATGAGCAACATCATAAGAGTTTCTTCCCCCGCCAAAAACATAAACGGAGTTTCCAATATACTTTACTCCAGCATGTATGACAGTATTAATGTCTTCATTGGTGGCTATAGGTAAAGTAACATTTATATCAACGGTTTCATTTTTCGTACCCTTAATATTTTGTGCTTCGTTTATTAATTGCGCTTCTGTTATAGCAAGTGTTCCCTCTTTCTGTTGTAAATCAGCTTTATCAGAAAGTTTTTCCTGCTCTTTCTTCTTAAGTTCTTCTTTTAAAGCTTCATTTTGCTTTTTTTGTTCTAATATCTGTTCTTGCATCCCGATAAGTTCCGTTTTCATAATTTGCAAATTGTTTAACTGTTTCACTACTGATGATTGCTTCGTTTGGACTTCTTGCAGGTCCTCTTTATGCTGTGTAATTAGATCTTGATCTGCTTGAACCATTGATGCCACCGCGCCAAGTCGTCCTACGAAATCACTAAAGCTTGAGGATCCTAAAATCACATCTAAATAACTAACCTGTCCACCACTTTCTTGCAGGGACAAGGCACGTTTTTTTAATATGTGATTCCTTTTATGAATTCTTTCTTGTATGGTCGTAATTTCTTGTTGAAGATCATTCACTTCGGATTGTGAGGCTTTTACTTGTTCTTCTGTCTGAATGATCATTTTACTATTATCCTTAATGGCCTGCTCAACTCTGTTAATTTGCTCTGTAAGTTTGGTTAATTCATCTTGAACTTGAGAAATTTCTTTATTTGCATTTGATATCTCTGTTTGAAGACCTGAACGCTGATCCTGTACTTTTTTTAGGGGAGCTGCCTTTGCCTCTTCAACTGGAAAAGTGAATACACTCCCGAGTCCCATAGTAATTGTGGTACTTAGTATGATTAGCTTCTTTTTCAATTTGGTTCCCCTGCCTTCTAATATCCAAATTACCCATATTAATGCAAAACAAATAACGTAGACGAATTAAGGCACCTTTTAGGTCTATGTAACGTGATAACTTTGTATGTAATCTACCAATTTTCCTATCTATGATATCCAATTATATAGGTCAATCATCATAAAAATTCCCATTATCATCTTATTTTATCCTAATGAAAAGTATATCAACTAACTTTGTCAAACACGTAATAATTAAGTTACATTTATATTTCAATGGTAATTTTTGGTGTTAGTTTTAAAAAATCGTTTAAAAATCACTTATTATTGGGAAACAATCTAACAAAATAAAAGAACCACAATCTCCAGGTACTAATGAAAAGAGATTGTGGTTCATATGATCTATAATGGACTCTTATCTTACACAATGCTGTAAATTCTCCTTAGAAGTAGGTAAAAAGTAATTACTGAGTCTTTACTAGTTCTTTAAGACTGCTTTTGCTCCGGTCAATAATGTTTAAATGAGTATTTCTGGCCAATTTAACATATTCCTTCCCTACTTGATGCCATGCATTACGGCGATCACGTTCAAAGGCAATACTTGATTCTGCATTTTTTTCAAAACTATCTTCCAACTGGTCAACAATATGGAAAATGGATTTGATTGGTGTTAATGCGAGGTTCTCTAATTGTCCAGAAACCTCTACAAACTGTTTTTTAAACTCTTCTCCCTCGTTCAATGGTAAATCCTCATCCTTCATTACCTGTTTATTGAAAGGAAGTTGATGCATGAGTTCAGAAACTATTTCCTTATTTGTATTTTTCGATTGCTGATACAAATTTGCAACTGATTTTCTAAATTGCTTATTGAATTTGATAACTTCCCTTACTGCATTAATGTAGGCATCCTCTCTATTTTCCCGAAGCTGTTCTGTACGTTCACGTGATAGCTCAAATTGATCCCAAAACGTGTTGACAAATGATCCTACAGCAACCGATTCTTCTGCTGATTGCATAATTGTTTCCTCAGCAGCTTGAACCGTTTCATTTTTCTTCTGTGCCATCGTCTTTCCTCCTCTTTTTATTATTGACTTTCTCTATTGGATCCTTCCTATTAAACGAAGGAATATAGAGCTCAAAGAAACTCGTATACATTTTGAAAAATTGATCCAATAACGATTGGTAGGATTCTAGTTGATTGGCGTAACCCTTTAAATATGTAGTTCCTGCCTTAGTTATGGAATATCTTCTTTTAGCAGGACCGCTCCCAGATGTATCCCATTCTGAAGATAAAAGTTCGTCCTTTTCTAGTTGTCTTAACAATCTGTACAGATTCCCCTGGTCAAGCGTCTTAAACCCGAATGCCTCTAGTTTCTGGCTAAGCTCATATCCATGAAGGGACATCCTGCTAAGAAGCAATAAAATAAATGGCAGCACAAAATTTTTTGATGGATTAATTGTTTGATTGTCTTGATTCACCATATCTTTATCACCTCACCCTATACATGTATTTTACACCTATGGGTAATATTTTGTCAACGCAGTAAATAATTATGAGTAAAAGTTAAATATTGGCGTCTACATTTTCTTTTATTCTGCAATAAACTAATTAAAATAAGCAGGTGGTGTGAAATGGAAAAAGCAAAAACTAGTAAATTGGGGGTCCCTTATTTGCACTTCGGGAAGGGCGATCCGTTGGTGTTGATCCATGGCTTAGGTGAAGTAAAAGAAGGATGGGAGGATCAATATGAATTAGCTAATCACTATGAATTGATTATCCCTGATTTACGTGGTCATGGAGAATGTAATAAAACGGATGGTATATCAATTAAAAACTTTGCCTTCGATATACTCGGTTTATTAAAGGAGTTAAATATTGAAACCGCTCACATACTAGGTCTATCAATGGGCGGGGCTGTTGCACAGGAGATGTACCGTCAAGCTCCTGAATGCTGCCGTTCACTTCTACTAATTAGTTCATTTCATTATTTTCCTAAGAAACTCAAAAGTATCTTATATGAACCACGAAAAAAACTGCTCGAGCAGATTTCATTATCGAAAGAGCACTCAGAATATGCATCACGGATGGCGCTTTACTCATGGAATAAGGAAACGGTTCAAAAATTCGATAAGATTTTTCAACCGAAACAGCAGATATTTGTTGACTCCTTAGCAGCATGTTTTGAGGTTAATAATTTGTCGTTATTACCGATGGTAAACGTTCCGACACTTATTGTTGGGGGACAATATGACACCATATTACCTGTTTGGATTCAGGTTTGGATGCACAAGTTGATTCCACATTCGGAATTTATTATTATGCGGAATACTGGTCATCTCGCCAAATTGGAAGCAAAAGACCGGTTTAATAATCTCTTGAAGAAATTCCTTGAGCAACAAAAAACAGCTTCATAACTAATAATGCGGGAAGGATGGCTGTCCTTCCCGCTAGTACGTAATTGCTGTCTTATGAAAGAAATTACTTTATTTGCTCTGATCGTGAGGAGAGCCATTTGTCCGCGAATGTAGCAAACTTCCCTGTTAAGGCCAAAGAAACATGTCCTCCCTCAAAAACCTCGTACATTTTATCTTCACTAGAAACCATGTCGATAACAGGCAGGCTTTGTTTCTCTAATACTAAGGTATCTCTTGACGTTGAGAAAACGAAAAAAGAACAATGAATATTTTTTAAATCTACTTTCCTTCCTCCTATTGTAAGTTCTCCCTTAAGGAGTTTGTTATCTTTATAGAGATCATTAAATAGTTGTTTGAATGCTGCACCTGAAAACGAAGCAGAGTCTTTGGTCCACTTGTCCATCCGGCGCCATTTTTTCACATATTCTACATCATGTGCACGGGAAATCAGGTTTACCCATGGACTAACGTAAACCGGTGAAAGTCCTCTAAACATTCCATACATAATTTCAGTTGGAATAACACCATAAACCTCTGATAAACGATCAAAATTTATTGTCCCTTTTTGCAGCCCTTTTAACCACTTATCTGGAACGATTCCCACACTAAAATCAATAGGTACCGTTGCCAGGATTAAATTCTTAATTGGCAATTCTGTTAACGAAGTATATATAGCCGCTATGGTTCCACCTAAACAATAGCCAATCATTGATATTTCCTTTGAACCTGAATGTCGCAAGGTACGTTTGACACCATTTTCTAAATAATCAAGAATATAATGATCAAGGGTGATATCATAATCTTCAATACCAGGAGAACCCCAGTCCAGGAAGTAAACATCATATCCTCTTTCTGTTAATCCTCCTACGACACTACTTCCTTCCCCGATATCTAAAATATATGGTTTATTTAGCAATGAATAGACTAAAAACACTGGGGTTTGATATTTTTTTTCTTTAGCAGGATGATAAAATAACGTTGATTTATTTTTTCTCCAAATAATTTCTCTCGGTGTTGGAACAATATCAGGCTTCGGTTCTGTTAACACTTTATAAACTTGTTCCCACCTTACTGATTCTTTTAATACATCAACAAATGGAATAAGATTAGTCGCAGCTGCTTTAACACTCATCATTCTCAGCCCCTTTCATCTTTAGTTCCAGCAGCCGTAATAACTAGCTCTTTTTCCTTGTCTTTTGCCTTCCCTTTTTTTACTAGATATTTCAATGTATCAATTTCCTGCCTTAATTCTTGAAAATCTTCTTTCAGCTTGTGTGTTTCAGAAATTTCTTGCCCTATTTTTTGGACTTCAATCTTCATTTGTGTTGCGATGGTGATTATTTCTTGAAACATAGCTAAGGTTTCCCTATTTAATGAACCTAAATTATCTTGTACATTCCAAATTTGTTCTTCTAAACTATCAATTTTTTCTTCTGTTTGCAGAGATAGTTTTGCGATATTTGCAACATCCTTTTTCGTTGGAATATTCATAACACCAGCCATGAACTCTTGGTTTTTCCTTAACAGTTCCATGTGTCTTGCATGACTTTCTGTCCCAACCTTTAGAAGCCGAACGAACTCATTATTGTCAGTCATCATGTATAACAGTCCATTCAATTGTTTTTCCCACATTTCACTCATTCTTCTGAATCCTTCCAATGGATCATAGGATTTATCCTTTGACATGAATGATCGCTCCTTGTCATTATTATTTTGTCATTTCTTCTTCTTTCACCATGTATTTATTTAATGGAAACATCAACGTTTTGATTTGTCCAGCAAAGAGATTGACAAAACCTTTTTGATTTTCATAGATTAAGTTGCCTGCTTGCTTAACTGTTTTGATATATTGCATCCTGCCTTTTTTCCTAAGGGCAATATATTGTTCAATCATTTCCAGGTATTTATCCATTGCTTGATTCTGGGTAATTACCTGGCATGGTTTACTTAGAATGGACATAGTTCTTTTTTGAATTTGATCTATCTGAGCATTGATTTCTTCGTAAGACTTTAGTGGAAAGAAGTGCTGCAGACTGGTGGTAGACATCAAAAATTCTTCCCGTGCTGTTCTTTCCCATTCTGTTAATTCCTTATTAAATTTTTCGAATATTTCTTTCATATTGTCTTGCTTCTTTTTTATACTGTCTGCAAAATTTACTGCCTCTTTAAGAAAGATCTCATCCAGGAAGTTTGCCCGCTTGGCCCATCCGTCTAATTCACGAAAAGCATTGTGCCAAAGCATATCTAAGCTAGAAAACTGGGTATCACTCCCATCACTCACGGTGACCTGTTCAGTTTCCTTGTTCGTTCCACGGACAGGCTCTTCTCCCATTTCTACAGCAGCTTCTCCTTCATCTTTTCCTTTTATTTCTGTTGGGGCGTCAATTTCTTGTTTTTTCCTTTTTGATTTTATTTCTTTTCCTTGTTCTTCTTCACTTTCTCTTTTCTCAGCCATCTTACTCGCTTCCTTTTTAATTTATTTCTTCCTTGTTAAATACCACTAAAGGCCTGACGGTAAATTTCTGCAAGTTCACTTATAAATGGTTGTTTTGGATTCGCTATTGTATCTTGATCGTCAAATGCACGTTCTGCTAGATCTGCTACTTTACTTTCAAATTCTTCTCTTCCGACCCCGTTTGCTTCGATACTCATAGGAATTTCTAGTTCTTTTGCTAGTTGTATAATTGCCTGTACAAGGCTTTCGATACCTTCCTCTTTAGTACCTGCAGGGAGTCCAAGCATTGCAGCAATTTCTGCATAACGTTCATCGGCAATGAAACTTTCATATTTAGGGTATGTCATGAATTTGTTTGGTTTTGCAGCATTGTAACGAATTACATGTGGTAAAAGAATGGCATTAGCGCGTCCGTGAGGAATATTAAATTCGGCACCTAAAACATGAGCAAGACTATGGTTTATACCAAGGAAAGAATTGGCGAATGCCATACCTGCGATTGTCGATGCATTATGCATTTTTTCACGGGCCAGATCATTACTGCCATCCCGGAAGGCTATTGGCAAATACTTAAAGACTAGTTGAATAGCTTTTATTGCAAGTCCATCTGTGTAGTCATTAGCCAATACGGAAACATACGATTCAATCGCATGTGTCAAAACATCCATTCCTGTGTCTGCAGTAACATGCTTCGGTACTGTCATAACAAATTGTGGATCGATAATGGCAACATCCGGTGTCAATTGGAAATCAGCTAATGGATATTTATTATTCGTTTTCTTATCTGAAATAACAGAGAAAGCAGTCACCTCTGAACCCGTTCCGGAAGTTGTTGGAATCGCGACAAATTTAGCCTTTCCGCGCAATTCTGGGAATTTCACAACTCTTTTACTTGGATTAAAGAATTTTTGGGTTAAACTATGAAAATCTGTTTCTGGATGTTCGTAAAATAACCACATAGCTTTGGCCGCATCCATAACCGAACCACCGCCAAGGGCAATAATACAATCTGGCTGAAACCTTCTCAGTCTATCTGCACCACTCATAACTGTTTCAATAGTAGGTTCTGGTTCAATGTCGCTGAATGTATCAAACTTGATCTTACTTTTATTCTTGTTTAGATAGTAAACGATCTTATCCACATAACCATTTTTGACAGCACTTTTGCTTGTAATAATGACGGCCTTTGAGACGCCCGGGATAGCAGCCAGCATTTGAATTGAATTTTTTTCAAAGAAAATTTGTGAAGGGACTTTAAACCACTGGGTAAACGTTCTTCTTTTTGCCACTTTTTTAATATTTAATAGATTTTCTGCTCCAACATTTTGTGACACAGAGTTCCCTCCATAAGTACCACATCCGATAGTTAAGGATGGTAATGATGTGTTATAAATATCTCCAATTGCACCATGCGTCGATGGTGTATTGACTATGATTCTCCCTGCTTTCATACGAAGTGCGAACATATCTACTAATTTTTGGTCTGCGGTATGGATAGCAGCTGAGTGCCCAAGACCGCCATATTCTAAGGTATCCTCCGCAATTTGCATTCCCTCTGCAAAATGATTAACCTTGTAACAGGCAAGAATCGGACTCAGTTTTTCACATGAAAGCGGATATTTCGGACCTACACCATCTATCTCTGCAATGAGAATCTTGGTATTTATAGGTACATTTACTCCTGCCAATTTGGCAATCATATGCGCAGATAACCCAACTATTAAATGGTTAATAGTATTTGTTTTTTCAAAGATCGCAACCTTTTCCACCATTAATCTCTCTTCTTCATTTAGGAAATAACAATTATTAGTAATCATTTCCTCCTTCACTTCATCATATATTTCATGATCAATAATAAGTGCTTGTTCAGATGCACAGATCATACCATTATCAAAGGTTTTCGAAAGGATGATGTCGTTAACGGCCCGTTTGATATTGGCAGTTTTTTCAATATAACAAGGAACATTACCTGCACCAACACCAAGCGCCGGTTTACCTGAACTGTAAGCTGCTTTCACTAAATTGGGACCACCCGTTGCAAGAATGAGTGACACCTTCGGATGTTTCATTAACGCTTGAAAAGCTTCATGTGAGGGGACTTCAATCCACTGGATGCAATGATCTGGTGCTCCCGCCTTGATTGCTGCTTCCTTTAGTAATACTGCTGTTTCAGTACAACATTTTTGACCAAATTGTGGGAATGCAAAGATAATTGGGTTCCTTGTTTTTTGCGAAATCAAAGATTTAAAGATAACAGTGGATGTTGGATTTGTGATTGGAATCACAGCGGCAATCACACCAACCGGCTCAGCAATTTCTACCATTCCTTCATTTTCATTTTCACTGATTACACCCACTGTTTTCATTTCTCTGATATTGTCATAAATGAACTCTGTGGCAAACATGTTTTTGAATACCTTATCTTCATACACCCCCCTCCTTGTTTCATTCACTGCCAATTTTGCTAGATTCTTATGATGTTGAAGAGCAGTAAGCGCCATTTGTTTGACAATTTCATCAATCATCTCCTGGGTATAGCCACGGAATTCACCAAGTGCCTTTTCTGCATTATTTGCTAAAGTGTCAATCATTGAAGTGATAAAATGTTTTTCCAGTACTACCTTTTCTTCAACTGCCATTAATATTCCCTCCAAAATTCATTCCTCTTACGTAATTTGAGCTACAAATTAGGCATGTAAATCCTATACAATTACGTGAATTTTCAATCCTCTTCTTTACTGGTTAAAATATATCACGCCAGATAAATCGAAAAATGTCGAATTTTGCGCAATAATGAATGAACAACCATTCATTATTGGATAATTCATAAAATGTTCATAATTCTATTCAATAAAAAAAGCCATAAATTCTTTTGTAAAAGAATTTATGGCTTGTCTTTTGATATCAACCAGTATTCCGTAGTCCAGCTGATATTCCACTGATAGTTAGTAAAACTTCAATCAATAGTTCTTCATTAGAACCACCCTGACTACGCAGTTCTTTTATTAACTCTACTTGTAAAAAGTTTAATGGATCAACATATGGATTTCTTCTATATACTGATTCCTTAATATTCGGTGTATGATCAAGCAATTCTTTATCGCCTGTAATTCTGAGAAGAATTTCTTTGGTTCTTTCATATTCTTCTAGGATGTTAGTGAATATCCGTTCTGCAATTGTCTGGTCTTCAACAAGCGTTAAATATTCTCTCGCAGTTGTTATGTCTGCTTTCATTAATGCCATTTGCAGATTATCAATTGTTGAGTGGAAAAACGGCCATTTTTCATACATTTGTTGGAGCAGAAGCAAATTTTGTTCTCCCTTTGCTACAAATCCTGTTAAACCCGTACCAGCTGCATACCACGCAGGAAGCAGTTGACGACTTTGCGTCCAAGCAAACACCCATGGGATTGCGCGTAAATCTTCAAATCGGCCTTGATTCTTTCTGCTCATTGGTCTGGAACCAATGTTTAAGTCCCCTAACTCTCTTAGTGGTGTCACTTCAGTAAAGTAGGTAAGGAAATCTGGATCTCCAAACACCAATGATTGATACTTGGTCAGAGCTAAGCTTGAGATTTCTTCTATCGTCTCAACCCAGATTGGATCTCGTTGATAACCTTTCTCTACCTCTTTAGAAATACGTGTTGCTGCTAGTAATAAAGTCGAGGTAGCCTGTTCTAAACTCCGATATGCAATGTCCTCAAGCAAGTACCTTGAAGACAAAACTTCACCTTGCTCCGTAATTTTGACACCATCACCAATGGTTTCTGCCGGTTGCGACAAAATACTTTTATTTAATGGGCCGCCCCCACGACCTAACGAACCGCCACGGCCATGGAAGAACTTAAGACCAATCTGGTATCTTTTCGCCATTTCATGAATTTCAATTTGAGCCTTATATAATTTCCAGTTAGCTGTTAACGTACCGCCATCTTTACTTCCGTCTGAGTAACCAAGCATGATTTCCTGTTGGTCACCCAATATTTGTAAATGATTTCGATAGACTGGCATCTCAAAAAGTGTTTCCATAATTTTTGGTCCAGCGGTTAAATCATCAATTGTTTCCAGTAAAGGTGCAACATGTAAATGACTTTCTAAGGTTCCATCTGCATGAAGCCGATAAATCCCAGCCTCTTTGGCAAGAACCAGTACTTCAAGAAGATCACTCGGTGATTTTGTCATACTCACAAGATAAACGGAAATAGATCGCTTCCCGAATTCGTCATGTGCCTTTTTGATCATTTGAAACACTTTAATCATTTCTTGTGTTTCAGCAGAATAATCTTCATCTAATAATAGAAGCGGGCGAGGATCCAAAAGAATATTTTGCAATACTTTTAGTTTTTCTTCTTCTGAAAGGCCTGCATAATTGTTGGAGATACTAACTTTACGCAATATTTCTGTTATGGCTGCCTCATGTTCACCGCTATGATTGCGAATATCCAGTGTAGCTAAATGAAACCCAAATAACTGGACTTGTCGAATCAACTTTTGAATAATCTTTAATTCATGTGCTGCTGGATGGTGATTTTTCAAGCTCTTTTTAATAACATATAGGTCTTCTAATAATTCATCGGAAGATGTATAGCCTAGGTCTGTTTTTCCTACTTGCTTCACTCGTTCAATTAGGATTGCAAATGCACGGCGGTACACTTCCCCTTTATTCGGCCATTTCTTGTCAGAGGTTAAATACGTATCTTCTTGCTCAATTAATTTAAGAAGATCATTACTTACCTCCACCCTTGAAGTGGAATGGCTGTACCGTTTCATTAATTCAACTAAAACATTTTTATATTTTTTTAAGACAAGTCTTCTCTGCTTGTTTAATGTCTCCCAAGTGACATCGTGTGTAACGTTAGGATTTCCATCACGGTCCCCACCGATCCATGAACCAAAACGTAAGAAATTAGGAACTTCCCATTGTTTTTTAGTGAAGTTCTTCACTAAACACTCAGCCACCTCTTGGTGAATTTCAGGCAGAACTTCGAAAAGTGTTTGATCAAAATAATACAAACCATTTCGGACTTCGTCTAAAACAGTAGGCTTGCTCTGCCGTAATTCATCTGTTTGCCATAGAATTGAAACTTCATTGAACAAACTTTCTTCAAGCTTTTTTCTTTCTCTTCTTGTTAATAATGGATGATCGAGAGTTTTTAGGATTTCAGCAATTCGCTGCTGAATTTCAAGTATGGACCGCTTCGTTGCCTCTGTTGGATGAGCTGTAATAACCAGTTCAAGTGACAAAGTATTTAGAGTATCCTGAATGACATCTTCGTCAATATTATTCTCTTTAAGCGAAAGAATCGCACTTTCGATGGAAGCAGGTTGGACAACCGTTTCATCTTGCAGCTGGTACTGTCTCCGTCTGCGAATCCGATGGTTCTGTTCCGCGGCATTAATCAAATGAAAATACATGGAGAATGCTCGAATAACTTGTTTTCTCATTGGTGCATCTAAACTAGAAATTTCTTCCTTTAAGGCATCATAAATGGATTGATCAAAATGTTCTCTTAATGTTTTACACATTAACCGTATTTTTTCCACCTTATCAAATAAGTCGGAACCACCATGATTGATCAGAATCTCCCCGAGAATTTTACCCAGTAATTTCACATCACGACGCAACGGAAGACTGCTGTCATTTACTTTAACTTCTGTTGTCATACTGCCACCTTCCTTTTAATCAAAAAATTCGCTAAATTTTTTATTTATTAATATACCACAATTTCATAAGCTGTGTGAAAAATTTGTATTCTTTTTTTTTACTAAATTTTCTCTATTATATAAAAAAACCTGCTAGAAGCAGGTTTTTAGTCCATTTAAAAAGTGTTCATTTTAAGATTTTTTTTCAAAAACAAGCACATAAGTTTTTCGATCATCATCATTGTATGACACAACAACTGAGATAATGGTTTGCCTGTCGGCTTCCAGTTTTATTGTTTTGCTAGTGCCTCCTTCTATCAAAATATCAGAACCGCTATATTTTGCAATCGGTTTCAGGGTGATTTCGTCTCCATCGCTTGGCACCGTCACATGGTAGGTAAACTCATCACTTGTAAAAGTGCTATCCCATGTTCCTTCGGAAACTGACAGCGATGAAAGTAATGCTTTACTAGCTTTTTCGGTCATCACGGCACTTTGCAATTGTGATGCAGGCAGTGCAGATTTAGCAGATTTTGTTGGACTATTGGGTTTTGAACTTGGCTGTGAAGCACCTGGTTTATTGTTCTGATTTGGTTTTGGGATAGTGGCTTTATCCTCTACAGCCTTATCTTTCATAACGTGGATGGTATAGGTCTTGTTGGCGCCGTTTTCAGCTGTTACCGTAATATTAATATCAGACTTACCAACGGATACCTTAACTTCAACCCCATCTTTCATAGCCAAGATCCCATTTACCTTAATGGCTGATGTTTTTTCCATTGCTATCGATTTGATCTTAATCGTAGGAACTTCATTTGGAACGTTGACGTTGTAATCAGTGACAATCGAAGAAAATTTGGGTGACAATTCCCCTTTTGATAGTTCAATATTTTGTAAGAGATTGTTTGCATTTTTCTCTCTCGATATTGTCAGGGTATAGGTAGTTGATGAGTTGCTGCCATTATTTACGGAAATAATAAATTTATTCTCACCTGTTTGTAGCGTATAAGTCCCTGCTGTCCCGCTTATGACAGTCTGCCCATTTATTGTAATTGATTCATCTGTATTGGTGCTTTCTACCAACAACTTAACCGTATCCACTTCGTTGTCTACACTAGCTGAATATTCATATAAATTCGAGGCGAATTTCTGGTCTAGTTCAACACCTTCAATTTCTACTCTTGAAAGAGTACTTTCATTTTGATTCTCTTGAACTGTCGCTGTGTTAGTTTCAGCGTAAGCAGTTGGTATGTATGATCCAACTCCCATCCATACCAATGAAAAAACAAGCATTACATTTAAGGGTTTGTTTGGATGCTTCATCGTTAATCCTCCTGTCTACTACCTTAAGGGGATAGTGGAATTTGGACTAACTTTATCATTGCTTGCTTAAGTTTATCTTAATTTTTTACTTTTGCCTGAAATTCTTCTAACTTGGAAGAAATGACTAACGCTACCTCTTCATCCGATTTTTGGAGGGCTTTTTTAAAAAGGGAATTGGCTATAGAGCCCATCGGTCCGGATGCATTAATTTCAAGAAAGCCTGTCACACGAGTTTTATTTCTATTTAATGCTTTTGCCTCAAAATATCCTTCACCTAAATACTTTTCATTGGAACGCTTTAATTCAAATGTTACTCTTGATGGTTCATTCCACTCTTTAAAAGTAATCAATAAACTTACTCTTTTTTTCATAACGCCGAGGTCACTCTTAAATTCCCAGGAGATTTGATGATCATTTATTTTTTCATGTTGAATATATCCGGGTACAAGTGGTGCCCAATTATTTTCATCTCGAATAAAGTCCCAAATCACTTCAATCGGGATATCTAACTCTAGATGTTGTAAATCACTTAGCATTTTATCCCTCTTTCTCCTTCAAAGTAAAAGACCTTCATGTGCAGAAGGTCCTTTTAAAAAATATATGTAGTATTTTATTTTTCTAGAAGAGTCAGGAAGCAGTTTACCAAAAAAATCCCGACAAGAATGTGTTTACCTTTACATTATTTTTCCTGAGTATTCTATTAAAAATTTATGAATTCGTTCTGCCGCCTGGGAAAGTCGTTCTGGCGGTTGAACCAAGGCGATCCGAACATATCCCTCACCAAGCTCTCCAAAGGCGTCACCTGGAATGACTGCAACTCCAGCTTGGTCAATCAATGCAAAGGCAAACTCACGGGATTTCCAGCCTGCAGGAATTCTTGCCCAGACAAACATGGTTGCAGGAGACTTTGCCACTTGCCAACCGCTTTTTTCAAGTCCAGCAATCAACACATCGCAGCGGTACTCATATTCTTTAACTTGTGTTTGAAGGAAGGTGGAATCCGAAGTTAACGCCCTCACTGCTGCTTTTTGAATCGGATAAAAGACTCCATAATCAATATGTGATTTAAATGAAGCTAAGATATTAATCGCTTGTTCATTACCAACGACATAACCAATCCGGCAGCCTGCCATATTAAAGGTTTTTGAAAGCGAATTAAATTCAATTCCGACCTCCTTCGCACCAGGGACCGACATGAAACTAATTTGTGGATTTCCATCGAAAATCAACTCAGAATACGCAAAATCATGAACAACCAAAATATCATGACTTTTTGCAAAGTCCACAACCTTCTCAAAAAAAACTTCATCCGCTAAAGCCGTGACCGGATTCCCAGGATAACTGATAATCATCAACTTCGTTTTTTCTAAAATGTCAACCGGAATTTCATCCAGCATTGGTTGAAACTTGTTTTCTGCTAACAACGGCATTGGATAGATAACTCCACCTGCGATGCTTACGCTTGCCTCATAAATTGGGTACCCAGGATCTGGTATCAACACATAGTCACCTGGATTAATGAGTGCCGTAGCCAAATGGGCTAGACCATCTTGTGACCCCATCAACTGCAATACCTCGGACCTTGGATTAAGGTCAACCGTATATCTTTGCTTATAAAAATAACTTACTGCATCATTAAATTCAGGTATCCCAGTCAGTGTATAACCATATTTACTTAAGTCACTGGCATACTCAATCAATGTTTCTACAACAAATGGAGGCGGTGGAAAATCTGGACTTCCAACACTTAAATCAATAACATCTTTCCCCGCTTTAATGGCCTCATGTTTGCGATTAGCTACCTCTTGGAATATACTTGCCGACATTTTTTTTACTTTTTCTGAAGCAACGAGATTCATATTTATCCCCTCAATCCTAAGAAAAATTTCAACTATTCAAAACATATGATAAATTATATCAGTCTCATGAATTCAATTCTATATCCCTTTTATCCATTGATAATCTAAAATCGCTTAACGCTGTAACATTCTTAAGTTAATGTCGGTACATTGACCTTTTTTAAATGTGTTAAGGTACAAAAGCTGGCAAGAATGATGACGGCAAATAATAGGAATATATTAAATACCCCCACTTTAGATATGAGAATACCTGTTGTTAGAGCAGAAGTGATCTTAACAATAGATGCTAGAATTGTTCGAAGGCCAACTACTCGACCTATATATTCTTTTGTTGTATTAAGTTGTATGAGTGTTTGAGTAATAATTAGGTGGGACATCGTAAACAATCCAAGCATGAAAATTAACAGGACGGCAGTCGTTTCAAATTGGTTTACATATAAGAAAATCGATGCTACACACATTCCAGTCATTGTCATAATGATTGTTTTTTGTTTATATCTTTTCAAAAAGAAGGTGACCATCACTCCAGCAAGAATCCCTCCTACTGCGAACGAAATATCAAACAAGGAATAAAGGCCGCTTCCGCCTTTAAACTGTTTAGCGAGTGGTACCATAATCGTTGTTGTCATTTGAATACTAATGCTGTTTAAGATCGATAAGAATAACAGATATTTCAGTCCGCTCCTATTTTTAATAAATTCCCAACCTAATCGGAGTTCTAAAACATATTTTATCTGGATCTGTTTAACCTGTTTACGATTACATGGCTTAACAACATAATATAGAGCAGCGGCTAGAAAAAAGGTTAACGAATTAATTAAAAAACTCAACGCTATTGAAAACTGGATTAAGAAAACACCGGATATGGCTGAACCTACAATAAGTGCCCCTTCATTTAGTGAGGATGATTTAGAAATGACAAACGGTATGTCTTGGTCAGTGAAGGATTCCTTAATAAAGGATTGTTCTGCTGGTTTATAGACTGTATAACAAACAGCTAATAAGAATTGTAGAAAATAAACAATCAGCGGAGATTCAATCTCAAGAAAGATCAGCATTGACATGGTTAGTACGATAATGAAACGTAAGAAATCTGTCGTTAAAACAATAGATTTCGAATCGTGGTGGTCAACATACACTGAAATAAATGGTGTTAACAAAATACTTGGCAGATAATAAATCGCAATCATAAAACCAATGGAGAGTGCTTCCCCTGTCAAATGGTAAATGTACCACATGATCGTGATTTGCTGAATCCCATCCCCAAAATTACTAATCATTGAGCCGAATAAATATGGCAATTTATTATTTCTCTTCATAGAAACCCCTCCTTTTGCCTGCCCTCCTTATTTTATATCCGTTGTGTATCTACGAAAATGTCAAAATCTTAATGGTTTATGATAAGAATAGCTTATAAAATAATATTTGCCTGGTGATTTTCGCTCCAGGCTAAAGTATCAACAATAACCTTTAACACAGACAAAAAAATAGAAGATGCACAGGGCATCTTCTATTTTAGGTTATTTTTTTCGAATCGCGATGATGAGTGCAGCAAATGAAAGCAACGCAGCTAATCCCGATAAAACTAGTGATAAAGAATTGGATGTTTCTGCTTTCTTTTCTGTCATTTCTGATTGTGTTTTTTCAGTATTTTTTGTCTGAGTCTTATCATTATGTTCTGCCTTTTCGCTGCCATGGTGATCAGTAGTGGTAGCTGTTACAATATCGGTAATAGAATGCGGAGAGTCTGACCCTTCCGCCCCGGTCCACTCGACAATACTGCCATCCTTATAATATTGAAAGGCATCCCATGCAACTTTTGCTGCCTTTTTCGGGTTTTTTGCCACAAATACAAATTGTTGAAATTGTCCGCTTTGGATCCCTTCCCCGGTTGCTTCAAAGGTGAATGTTTTTACTTTACCACTCTCATCCTTTTCAGATGAATACGTCCAGCCCGGAACAGGCTGGTAGGACATAATTTCTACACCTGCTGGTGCTTTAACCGTTACTTTCGTGGTAGCTACATCTTTTTCAACTGGCACCTTTAAGGTATAGGTTTCCCATGCACCCGTTGAAGATGTTTTTGGCATTACTGTAACATGGGCACTTGCCATGCTTGCAAAGAAAAATAAGCTGATTACTGCTGGAATAAATATTTTTGAAATCCTGCTAATCACTTTTTTCATTGGTAACTCTCCTCATTTGTTATTGACTTCCTACTAAAACATTGAAGTCAGAATCGATACTTTCTAATGCTTTTGTTAGTGCATGTACATGTACGTTCCAGTTGCCAGCCATGCTGAAATGCAAACCCTTCACTGTGTACTTGCCATCAGCTGTTTTTGTTAAACTAACCGTTTCTTTTCCCATGTCCATTTCAAGCATGGCGAAAGTTAAATGTAATTGTTCAATATCTTTGATAGGCTTACCTGATTTATCTTTTAGCGTGACTTCAAATAAATTCACTCCAATGATATTGGGAGTTGCTCTTAGTGTAACTTGCACACCTTGATTCACTATTTTGGTTTCTTTAAATGGTCCCGGCGATTGGATAGCTGTTGGTAGATTGGTTAACACAACAGAAAGAATTAAGATCATCAGACCAATCAATAGTTCACCCTTTAAGGTTGCCCCAAGTCCCTTAGCGGTTCCCTTCTTTCCTTTCAAAAAATTCACAGCTGCAAGCAGTATCATCAGCACAAACAAGCAAATTTTATAAATTAATACCTGTCCATAGTTCGTTTGGACAAGCGCTGAAAGGTTTGGAATATATAAAAGACTGCCATATATTCCTGTAAAGGTTAACAGCA
Source organism: Bacillus sp. sid0103 (assembly GCF_019219025.1). The sequence goes on from NZ_JAHUWN010000001.1 coordinate 367,840, forward strand.
GGACGAGAATGCATCCCCATTTCGAGAAACTTTTTATCATTGTTAAATAATCTTGGTTGTTTTCCGAGTTATTCCGTATTGAAAGTAATCCGACAAAACCAATTAAACTGCCTATCCATATCGATCCCGCAAATAAATGGAGAAAATCCATTGCAATCGACATCAGGTTATTTGTTTGTGATGCAGCATGACTAGTCAATGCCTTTGTCAACAACAAACTGCTTCCTAGTAAAAAGCAAGCCCACCAAATGATTCGCTTCATTCTTTCTGACCTAACCATGAATAAGGTAAGTAGTGCAAGCGTTAATAGGATAGCAATTTGCATGAGCCAAGTACGACCAAAACTCGTGTTGGTTAAGATATTTTCAAATAATTGAAAGCTAAACACTTCACTCCACGAGAATCCAGATTCAATCGTGGCTTGTAATGGCAGACTTAACAGGATACTAAAGAATAACAGTATTAAACTTGCGCTTACCAGTTTGACTAACTTTTTGTCGATAGAGGCAAATTCCCTTATCCGTTTTGGCATAACTACCATATAAAAAAAGAGCAGCCCAACATAGCATGCATTACTAATATATTGAAGCCAACGAATGACAATCAAGTCTGCTTTGGGAATGTATCCACTTGTTTCCTTATGTAAAGAAGTTGAACCTACACCTTCATCACCAATTTGAAAAGGAATAACACCTTCAACAGGATGCCCATCACTTGAAACTACCTTCCATTTTATTCGGTAGGATCCATTTGGAAGGTTCTTTTGTAATCCGCTCTTTAGGATCGATGGCTGTTTTGGATCAATCCGCCCATTGTTTTGATCCACTCGTTTTCCATTTGAATCAAACACCTTGATCGAGTTAAAAGCTGGCTGTATGGATTCATCAAATCTTATCATTACTTCGGCAGGCGTCTTTTTTACTGTTTCATTTTCTAATGGAGTAGATTTTTTAATATAAGCGTGCGCCGAAGAAATGGACGGAAATAGAAATAGAAATAGAAACAGGGATAGGATCACTAGTAATGTACTGACTTTCTTTTTTGTTTGCATCTTCCACTCCCCTTATCACTTAGAAACGTTAAGGCAGTTCCTCCATTACCATTAAGTCGCAATTACGTTTCCACTGTCGATACTATAATAATGGTAAATAAAAACGATAACAATATCTTATCGGACAAACTTGTGAATAAATGTTGAACTTTCACATTAGTTGGTGAAAATTATCACTCAAATTTATCATTTCTGCTAATAATTTTTTAAAACAATAAGCCACTATTATCTAGTGGCTCACCAAGTAATTCAATTTATTCTTTTGTTGTCAGTACCCAACCTCGTCAAGGACATCACGGAATACATCATCCAAAATAGAGGTCATATCCTCTCTGGAGACTTTAAGAGCTTTCGTGTATTCTTCAAGCCGATTGATTTCTGTTTCTAAATAATCATTGATGGCAGTAACCTTTGGCTCAAGGTTTAGCTCATCACCACTTATCTTCCTCTCTAACAAGGTAAGGATTTCTTCCTTTAGCGGCCCCTCCTCAAGAAGTTCCTCTACTAGTGTTTGAAATTCAATCGGCGGGACGGTATTGTATCTTTCTATCCATAGACAAGCTAATACTGGCCTGAGGACGTAAAAGTACTTTTTAATTTTCACATGATCACCGCGAAGGTAATCGCGAAAATTTCCTTTTGCCATATTTAAGTAATGAAAAAGTGCGGATTGTGGCAAAAACACTTCATTTTGTATTGCTTTCATTTTATCTACTAAGGAAAAGGCTTGATAATAAACAATTCCCGAATGGAGCCACTCCATCAGCGGTGGATTGGATTTGCGAAATAACCTAAGAGCTTTTCGTAATTCCCAGCCATTTATATCTAAGAGATCATTAATGGGAATTTCAATCACCTCTCGTTTTTGGTCAATGCTCAAATACCAATCCTTTTTATGGACATAAATAAACCGGACATCATAATCACTGTCTTTGGAAGGAAAACCCCATGCTCTGCTGCCAGACTCAACTGCAAGACATATTTTTACCTCATATTGTTCTTCAATTTTTTTGAGTTCAGTTAGAATTTTTTCTTTCAAGGTTATTCACTCCTTAAACCCTGCCTTGACCAAAGCCGTGTACAATTGTAGCGATATTCACGATGTAAGTGTTGAGCTACTTGTCCACGCTTACCAGGCAGTAGTTTACCCTCAAAGATAGTAATAGGTACGATTTCTTGTATTGAATTGGTAACAAACATCTCATCGGCATCAAGGGCATGATCGATTGTATAGAGCCCCTCTTCTACTCTCAGATGATTTTTATTTGCCAATTCGATGATAAATTGACGTGTAATGCCATTTAATATCCCAGTATGGACAGAAGGAGTATACAAGACACTTCCTTTTACCCAAAAGATATTTGAAACAATCCCTTCTGCTAAATATCCTTCCTCATTTAGAAAAATCCCTTCTATATTAGCAGCATTTCCGATTTCTCTTTTTGCCAGGATATTATTCAGATAATGATGTGACTTAAGACGTTCACTTCCTTCGGGACTGTTTCGCCTTATCTCCAATAATACTGCCTTTTTTTCAGTTAATTCCCCAGCCTGAGGCAATGGTTTAGGTAAAAAAAGAATGGTTGGTTCAGTATATGGCTCCACTTGCAACCCAATTTCCCCTATGCCTGCCGAGACATTTAACCGTAGATAAGCATTGGTCAACCTGTTTAATTTCAATAATTCTTGAAGAATATTATTGGTTTCTTCCCGCCAAAAACGATATTGGATATTTAACGCCTCTAACCCTTGATTCAGACGATCTAAATGGTCATCTAGTAAGAATGCATGCCCGTCATACACTCGGAATGTTTCAAATAACCCCAGTCCATATAAAAAACCATGATCAAACGGAGAAATCTTCGCCTCTTCTTTTGATAAAAATTGTCCATTTACATTGATAAACATCATTAATGACCCTTTTGAATGACAGGATTTTTATAGTATTGGACGAAGTTGCGCAAAAGCTCTTTTCCCGAAGTAGTCAATATAGATTCTGGGTGAAACTGTACTCCTTCAATTGGTAAATCCTTATGACGAATGGCCATAATTTCACCTTCTTTTGTCCAGGCGGAAATCTCAAAGCATTCCGGCAATGTCTCTCGTTTGACTATTAATGAATGGTATCTTGTAGCAGGAAACGGGTTTGGCAATCCTTGAAAAATGGTCTTCCCGTCATGATACATATCAGAGGTTTTCCCGTGCATGAGCCTTTCTGCTCGAATAACCTCGCCATTAAAAGCCTGGGCAATTGCTTGCTGACCAAGGCAGACACCAAATATCGGGACTTTCCCTGCAAATGCTCTAATCGCATCCAAGCTGATTCCTGCTTCATTTGGACTACATGGTCCTGGAGACACCATTAAGAATTCAGGCTGCAACGCTGAAATCTCAGCAATCGACGTCTGATTATTGCGCTTGACCATTAATTCTTCTCCAAGTTCACCTAAGTATTGCACTAAGTTAAAGGTAAAAGAATCGTAGTTATCTATCATAAAGATCATTGCACATGCTCCTCTGCCATTTCTTTTGCTTTCCATAGTGCAGCTGCTTTTTTCATTGATTCTTTATACTCATGCTTTGGATTAGAATCAATAACGATACCTGCACCTGCCTGCACATGGGCCATCCCATCTTTCACAAGCATGGTTCGGATGATAATGTTTAATTCTAAATCACCGCTAAAATCAATCCATCCTAGAGAACCGGTGTACACTCCACGTTGGACAGGCTCAAGTTCCTCTATTATTTCCATTGTTCGAACTTTAGGGGCACCTGTTATCGTTCCGCCTGGAAAAACAGCGTCAATGATATCAAAACTTGATTTATCATCGGCCAGTTCTCCTCTAACATTAGAGACAATGTGCATGACATGAGAATATTTTTCAATGACCATAAATTCATTGACTTCAACCGTTCCATACTTACATACCCGTCCAAGGTCATTTCGTTCTAAATCCACCAGCATAACATGTTCGGCGCGCTCCTTTTCATTCTCGATTAATTCATTGGCAAGTGCGATATCTTCTTCGTGGTCCTTACCTCTTGAGCGAGTACCTGCGATTGGACGTGTACTTACTTCTAGGCCGTCTTTTTTCACGAGAAGTTCAGGAGACCCACTTACGAGTTGAAAATCTGCTGTATGTAGGTAACCCATATATGGTGAAGGATTTAAGGACCTTAATTGTTCATACACTTCTAATGCATCTATTTCAATTGGTTTTGATTGGCGGACGGCAAGGTTAACCTGAAACACATCGCCTTGTCCAATATATTGTTGAATCTTGTTAACAGCCTGAATAAATTCCTTTTCAGTCATTGAAACTTCTAGCTCATTTGGGTTTATTTCTCTAGTCTTATTGGCTTTTATCGAAGGGATGTGTTGAAGCCATCTTTCTTCCCAAACGGAAAGCTTCTCCTCTATCCCTTGATCATTTTCAGCTAAGAACAAAAGCCATAAAACCTCTTCTTTGTGGTCATAGACGAACGATTCTTTCATAATTAAAAAATAGATTTCCGGCATTTCTAAATCATCCAATGCTAAATCTGGAAGTGCTTCAATATATCGAGCATAATCATAGCTTATGTATCCAATTGCACCGCCTAGGAAACTAGGAAGACCTTCTATTTTATCAACATGATATTGACTCATATATTCCTGCAATAGATGCAGTGGATTACCTTCTTGTCGCTCAGTACCGTTTTTGTTTTGAAATTCTATTATATTGTTCTTTCCTTTGATAATCGTCTCAGGCTGAAAGGCAGCAATGCTGTAACGCCCCCCACGACCGCTTTCCAGTAGTACATGATGAGTACTATTTTCCGCTAATGCACGAAATTGACTGAAAAACCTTGAATAAGTAAAAGGAATTTTCTTACTGTATAAATGAAGCTGCTTCAACTAATTCACTCCTTAACTTTTCTCTTTTTTCATCATACTTGAAAAGGGTGTCAGGCACCACTCCATAATGTGGTGCCTGACACCCTAAAATTTTTCAACCGAAGACACTGCTGGAAATTTAATTTTTTCGATTATGAATAAAGGATTTATGAACTAGCTGTAGAAAAGGGTAATAAATTAGTAAATAATCGATTTTTTAAAGGGGGTTCATTTATGAAAAAGGAAACCATTCTAGTGGTTGAGGATGAAGAAAAGATTGCCCGGCTTCTTGAAATCGAGCTTGAATACGAAGGATATGTGGTCACGAAGGTAATGGATGGTCTTGAAGCATTTGAGGCCTACAAGAATAGTAAATGGGATTTAATCTTACTTGATGTCATGCTTCCAGGAATTAGCGGAATTGAACTGCTCAGGCGGATTCGGCTACATGACAAAAATACCCCCATTCTTTTGCTAACTGCAAAAGGCTCAGTAGAGGATAAGGTTTCTGGACTAGATTATGGGGCCAATGATTATATAACCAAGCCCTTTCAAATTGAAGAAGTATTAGCACGGGTTCGGGCTGCTTTAAGGGTTAGAGCTGTGGAACAACAATCCCCAAAGGACGAGGATTTTTTGACTTTCTCCGACTTAAAAGTCAATCCAAAAACCCGGGAAGTTTTCAGAGGGGAAGTAGCCATTGATCTGACCCCAAGAGAATTTGATTTACTAGTCTTTTTGATGTCCCATAAGCGGCAAGTGTTAAATAGAGACCAAATTTTAGGTGCCGTATGGGGCTATGACTTTTTTGGCGATACCAATGTTGTCGATGTATATATTCGCTATATCAGAAAGAAAATGGAACTGCCTAATACATCTGCATTAATACATACCGTTCGTGGGGTGGGGTATGTATTGAAGGAAGCAAAATGAAGCTGCGAAATAAAATAAATTTATATACTGTCGTGTTATTTGCCGCCCTCTTACTTGTTATGAACATTACGGTGTATTTCACCTTCAGTAAATTAATCCTAGATAGTGAGCTACACACCTCCAAAAAGGAAATGGAAAAAAACGCAAAAGACATCGGGAAATCACTCGGCACCATTCCAGAGGCCGAATTATTACGTTCTTATGTACCTATAAATGGAATGATTCAATTAGTCACATTTGATAACAATGCACCCTCCACTGTAACAAGCCCGACGGAGCAAAATTTAATCCGGCGAACGACAAAATTTTCTCAAAAGGAAGAAAGTAAATTCATTTCTTATCAAAAACGAGTCTATACCTTTGAATCAATGCCCATTATTTTACTAGATGGAAGTGTGGCCAACCTTCAAATCACAAAAAGTATTAAGTCGGCCAGTGATAACTTAAATGTCCTGCGACTTGTCTTAATTTTAGTAACCCTTCTTACCTTAATTCCAGTGGTTGTGTCCAGCCTCATTTTGAGTAAATTGATTACCAAACCTGTTACCTCAATGATCAAAACCATGAAAGACATTAGACAAAGCGGCCGCTTTAAGCGGATAGCTCTAGAAGGAAAATCTAAGGACGAACTTTTTCATATGGGCGAGACCTTTAATCACATGATTGATTTGCTTGAAACGAATTACGAGAAACAAAAACAGTTTGTTTCAAATGCATCCCACGAATTTAAAACCCCATTAACCATTATTGAAAGCTATGCAAGCCTTTTAAAAAGACGAGGCCTATCTGAACCAGAGCTCTTTGCTGAATCAATCGAAGCCATTCATTCTGAGGCCGTTCGCATGAAAGACATGACAGAACAACTGTTAATGCTTGCAAAGCATCATGAACAGTGGAATGTCGTAAAGGCCCCACTTAAACTCAGAGCTTTTGTCCAGCAAACTGTAAAATCCTTTCAAAGTGCATATAATAGAGAAATTCAATTTCAGCAGGATAACTGGACTGAAATATCAGTCAGCACAGATGAAAAAAAACTAAAGCAACTGTTGTTTATATTTCTTGATAATGCCCGAAAGTATAGTGATGAAACCATTTCAGTTATCTTAGGTGTGGTACATGGTGAGGCTTTTATTAGTGTAGTTGATACAGGAATTGGCATTCATCATGATGAGCTGTCGAAGGTGTTTGATCGTTTTTATCGTGTTGATAAAGCTAGAAATAGAAAAAAAGGCGGTTCAGGGCTAGGCTTATCATTAGCAAAGGAAATTGCAGATGCCATTGATATCAAAATGACACTTGAAAGTGAAGAGGGAGTTGGAACCACGTCAACTCTTTTTTTTAAAACTAAGCTTTATTAAAGGTCATTGGTGAATTTTTACTATATTGATTGGAGCGGAGGGCGCGAGATCCTCGAAATTGCAATCGCATTTCCTTCGTGCGGTGTCCTGCGGGAATACGGGGCAGAAGAGACCCCACAGGCGCATAAGCACCGAGGAGACTCCTCTCAACGCCCGCGAACCGCACGCGCATGGAGTGCAAATCAACAGGCAACTTTAACACAGCCAAAAACTAATAAAAATTAATCCTTTTCTCATCATTTTCTAATTTTCATATTAGAAAATATAATTAGTTTAGTGTGGTGAGGTGAAAAAATGAAGAAAAAGACATGGCTTTGGCTTTTAATAAGCTTTCTTTTCTTGATAACTGTTTTTTATATTAATTGGCAGAAGTTTGGTATTAGTAATGCTTCGGCTGATATTTTATCCAAACAGGAAGCGCAAAATCTTGTTCGCGAACGTTATCAAGGGAAAATTAACCAAATAAAGCTAGCCGACGGTCAATATCATATCGAGTTTGAGAAACAGGATCATTTTTATCGTATTAAGCTTGATGCCGTAAGTGGAAAAGTTTTATCGTTTACCCAAACCGGGACCAAGTCTCCTCCTCTTAATCCGCCGCCTGTCCCAACACTCTCAGAGGAAGAAATAATAAAAATCATTTTAAGTGCAGCAGATGGAACCCTTACTTCTCTTGAAAAAATAGTAAACGGTGATCAGACGATTTACAAGGCTGAGGTGAAAAAAGGGAATAAACAAACTTCGCTCACAGTAGATGCAAGTACTGGTAAAATCCTTTCATCAAACTCAACGACTATCAAGGAGTCTTCTAAGAAACTGACAGAGGCAGAGGCTAAGAAGATTGCACAGAAGCAAGTTAGTGGTTCTGTGGATCATATCTGGTTGGAATCAAACGGGAAAGCAACATACTACCTTGTTAAAATTAAAACCAATGATAATCGAGAAGCAATTGTGCAAATCCATGCTATAACAGGCAATGTGATGTCTGTTAGCTGGGATGATCATGGTAATGATGATAGTGAGAAAAATGATGATTCTAAGAAGCGCAGCACAGATGATGATAAAAATGATGATAATTCTAAGAATCGAAGCAAGGATGACAAAAAAGAAGATGATGATTAAGGGGAATCTGAGAACGCACTTCTCTCACAATCATTCTCATTAGATTCTAATCTTTTTCCCCCTTTTGCTTTAATCTTCACTGGATATTATGTAAGTGTAGGAAGCAAAAACAAAGGAGGAATTAATAATGAAAAATAAACTTTTTGTCGGTGCTTTATCTGGGTTACTCATCTTGGGCGGTGCCGTTGCAGTGGGAGCTTCAAAAAATGATACTCGTGCTGAGGATTCTATCCACCAGGAAGATAAAAAAATAAGTACAAATGCTACTAATAAGGAACAAGGACAAACAAATATTCAAGTGGAAACTGATGATAATATTAGTACACAAGTATCTAATCCTAATTTTATTACTGAGGAGAAGGCAATAGAGATCGCAGTTGGTGAAGTAAACGGAACAGTGATTGAGATCGAGCAAGAATTAGAACACGGTAGAATGGAATATAAAATCGAGCTGAACACGAACACTGGTGAAGCTGAGGTGAGAATCGATGCTGAAACGGGAAAAGTAGTCAGAGTTGAGCACGATGATGACAAAGATACAAATCGCAATGATGATACGAAGTCCGATGACGGCGCTCACCAAAACAGACACAGCGGCGATGATGATAACAAAGCTGATGACGGCGCTCATCAAAACAGACACAGCGGCGATGATGATAACAAAGCTGATGACAGCGCTCATCAAAACAGACACAGCGGCGATGATGATAACAAAGCTGACGACGGCGCTCATCAAAACAGACACAGCGGTAATGATGATAACAAAGCTGACGACGGCGCTCATCAAAACAGACACAGCGGCGATGATGATAACAAAGCTGACGACGATACAAACTAAAAGAGATCAAAGAAATATGGATCAAAAGCTACTTAATTACGACCACGAAGCCCATCCAATATTATTGGCTTCGTGGTTATTTTTCTTTCTGCAAAAAATCCAAACTCTTTTTCGTAACATTCATGAAAACAGAAAGAAGCCCATCCAATTTTGGATAGGCTTCTTTTAAAAAATAATCGGATCTCGTTAGTAAATGAATTAAGAAATCTTTTTTAGCTCTTCTGTTAATTTTAGGAATAATTCCTTATTCCCATATTGTAATGTGTGGTCGATTTCCTTGCGGATTTTCTCCCTTCTAAACTCTAGCAGGGCATGATTTAGAAACATTTCTGCAACATCAGCATCTGTATTCTCATCCGAATGTTGTGGTGAATTAAGTAATTTCTTTTCCATGGAAATCAACTCCTTACGTTTTTTCTAATTATACAGCGAGTTTTCTAAAAATTCAAACACTTTATTTAAAAAAAGAAAAAAAATTTCACAAAAACTTCAAAATAGTAAATTGAGGGGTTTTTGCAGTGTCTTGGTGGTGTCAGGCACCACAAAAAGACACTTGTCCGCCTACTGCGGACAAAGTGGTTTTTAGTGGATTTGACTTTCAAATAAGGTGTTTCGCTGGTTGAATTTGGTGATGAGTTTAAGTAAGATGCCATTGGCAATGAGTAAACCTACCCCAATTAAGAATAAGGTTAGTGAGCTTAGGAAGAAGAAGCCACTAACTTGACTGATAATTAGACCGACTACCGGTAAAACCATAATACCGCCAAATTGCTGAGCTTCTTGAAACGATTTTACTCTGGCGGAAACTAATACAATCAATACGATACTAAAGATCACTAATGCAGGGATAACCCAAAACATTAAAAGTAACCAGGTTGAATCTAAATATAGAATTTCATTAAAAACTCGAAAAGAAATTAGGTTGACAATAACAGCGTTAAGTATAAATGCCACAAAAGTAATGATGATCGTAGGAACAAAGGAAGCAATCACCTTGCCTAAAAATAATTCAGTTATAGAAATCGGAGCGAACAATAATGTTTCTAAAGTATTTCTTTCCTTCTCGCCCGCAAAACTATTGGAAGAAGTGACAAAACTATTGATGATAGCGGTCATTAAGAAAAACGGGATCATCATAAAATTTAAGAAGTAATAAGCAGACTTGTACCCCATTGTCGGTAAGGCAGCAAGAGTATTTCTTAACTCCTCATCTGGAAAGTTTTTAATTATCGCATTGATTGGTTTTTCTAAATCCTTTGAGGATTGCCCGAGTAATTCTGTATTTAGACCAACGTATGCAAATATTGCCGGTAAGAGAATACAAAGCAATAATGGAAGGATGATCATTGGAACCCATACCTTTTTGGACGAAAAAGTGGTCTTTATATCTTTTTGAGCGATGAAAACAATAATGTTCTTATTCATTCTTTTCACCTCTTATCTTAAAATATAACGACTCTAGACTTCGGTTCGTAATTTCACACGAGTGAAGCCATGATTCACTCAAAATTCCCTTCAGTAAAAATGGAATTTCATTTTTTGATGGAAGGGTGAATTCGATCATGTGCAGAGCTTTTCTAAGGTAAGTAAAACCCATGTATGTCTTTGGGTCGTTTGGCATTAATCCGGTTTCAACCAATAAGGTAACCTCTGTTAAATATTTTTCCTCTAGTTCACTTCTTGTTCCCTTTTCGATGATTTGTCCACCCTTAATAAATAGGAAGGAATCACATATTGTCTCCAGCTGATGCAAGACATGTGAACAGATAATAATCGTGACTTTTTCATCCTTATTTATTTTTTTCAAGTAATGCATCACATCGTTAATCCCCTCAGGATCTAAACCGTTTGTCGGCTCATCAAGAAACAAAAGTTTAGGTTTATGGAGCAAAGCCTTGGCCAGGGTAATTCTTTTTTTCATCCCAGTCGAAAACGTACCAACCAATTGATCCTTTTTCTCAATCATTTCAAATTGCTCCAGAAGATGAGTAATTCGTTTCGGGTCATATGCGTTATAAATCTTAGAAAAAAAGACTAGATTGTCCCAAGCACTCATGTCATGATACAAAGCAGCACTCTCCGTGACAATTCCAGCCTGCTTTCTGATTTCATCACCTTGTGTTTGCGGGTCATATTCCAATACCAGCATCTTTCCGCTCGTCGCATTAATTACCCCATTTAACAAACGAATCATCGTTGTCTTCCCAGCCCCATTTGGTCCAAGCAGACCAATAATACTCCCTTCATTAATCGTAAAAGAAACATCCTTTAAAATAGCACGTCCATTAAATGCCTTTTCCACATGAAATGCTTCAATAATTGTCAATCTTAATTCCCCCTAATTTTTTGGTGTCAGGCACCGCAAAAAGATACTTTCTCTATTTGTCCACGACGGATGGACACCTCACCAAAATTAACCAGTTTTATTAAATTTTATCAGATTTTAGAAGGGCTGTATGTACTAGTATTTTAGAAAATTTTTTTATAGCTCCAAATTATGTTCTTGATTTTTGGCAAGATTTTTTGTGTATGTGCTGACTTTTAGGGAACATTATACTCATCTATTTTATTAATGGAGCAGGTGAGAGATATTGATGGAACAAACTGTCTTAGCAGGTCATCAACCAGTCAATAACATTAATGTTTATTATGAGTTTTATCCCAATCAAACATCTGAAAAAACGTTTGTTTTATTACATGGCTTTCTTTCTTCCACCTTCACCTTTCGGCATCTAATTTCATTATTGAAAAAAGAGTACCAGGTTTTATCTATTGATCTCCCCCCATTTGGAAAAAGTGCTAAATGTAATCGTTATGAATATTCCTACAAGAATTTAGCCCAAACAGTAATTAAACTTACAGAAAGTTTAGGATTAAAAAAGATGACTTTCATTGGTCATTCCATGGGTGGACAAATTGTTTTGAATATCTTGCATATGATGCCAGAGCTTGCGGACAAAGCTATTCTTCTCTGCAGCTCTGCTTATCTCAAACGATCTAAAATGCCCTTAATCATCACAAGTTACCTACCCTATTTCCATCTTTTTGTGAAATATTGGTTTGCACGGACTGGAGTAAAGAAGAATCTTCAGGACGCACTGTATAATCACACCATCATTAATGATGAAATGATTAATGGGTACCTACAACCATTTTTATCGGATGAAATTTTCGTTGCACTTACAAGGATGATTCGTGATCGTGAAGGAGATTTGCCTGTTGAGATCCTTAACCAAATAAAAACGCCTTGCTTATTACTATGGGGGGATCATGATAAATCGATGCCACTTACTATAGGTGAGCAATTAAATAAGGATTTGGCCAACTCTAAGTTAATTGTATTAAAAGATTCTGGACACGCCCTTCCTGAAGAACGTCCTAGTGAAGTATTTGAATATATCAAAGGGTTTATTGATAATTACAAAACGGCAGCTGAAGCATAGCCGCCGTTTTGTTTTTTTAAATGAACAGATCTGGTTTAACATTAGTTCGTCTTTTGTACGAGAAACAGATACGAAAGAACTGCTCCCCCACCTGCGCACGCGATCACAAATCCCATCGGTATGGCGGTATTTTCTCCTCCTAAACCTACAAGCGGTGCCACAATCCCTCCAAATGAGAGTGACATTACACCTAAAAGTGCAGAGGCACTGCCTGCGGACTTACCTTGTTTTTGCATGGCAAGGGAAAATCCTGCCGTATTCACTATACCTACACTTGCTACCACAAAAAATAACGGCACCAATACTATTAATAAGTCAGCATTTAACAGCAAAAGGAGGAGTAAAACGATTCCGCCCAAAAAAGACAAACCGATTCCAAAAACAAACAGTCTTGATTCGTGTATTCGTCCCGCCAATCGGCCTGTTGTTTGACTGGCAATCATGATGCCTAAACCATTTATTGCAAAAATGAGGCTAAACATTTGTGCTGACCCACCATATATATTTTGCACCACAAATGGTGACCCAGAAATATAAGCAAACATAGCAGCAAACACCAATCCCTGTACTAAAGCATAGCCGATGAAACTGCGGTCTAAAATCAGATTTTTAAAGGTAAAAAACGTATTCTTGAGCCCTCCCGAAGCCCTTTTTTCATGAGAGAGTGTCTCAGGTAATCCAAAAAATACAACCAAGAACATCACCAAACCAATGATACTTAAGACGATAAATATTCCTTGCCATGGGACGATTTTCAAGAACTGTGCTCCCACCACAGGTGCGAGAATCGGGGCCAATCCATTAACCAATGCAAGTAATGCAAAGAACTTTGTTAATTCTGAACCCGAATATAAATCTCGCACAATTGCACGTGAAATAACTATTCCAGCAGAACCTGCAAAACCTTGTAACAAACGTAAGATAATAAATGCCCAAATCGAGGGACTAAAGGCACATAATAGTGAAACCACGAAATAAGTAATTAATCCAATAAGTAACGGCTTTCGGCGTCCATAAACATCGCTGAGCGGGCCAGCAAACAACTGCCCTGAAGCCAATCCGAACAAGAAAAACGTTAAACTAAACTGAACCAGCGATGGATTGGAATGAAAGTCCTTGGCAAGCTCAGGAAGAGCCGGTAAATACATATCAATCGACAAGGGTCCAAAGGCAGCTAACGTCCCAAGAATTACTGCCATCCATAACCGTTGGGAACGTGAAATTCCCTTACTACTAACCATCATGTCATTTATCGGTTCACCCATTAAAACGATCATTCCCTTTCTGTAATAAACTACGTAAATTTGCTGTCAATACTAGTTAACTACATTTTTCAGATAAATAAAACTTTTTTGGCGTACGAAAATTGATAATCAAAAAAAGAGTGCATTAACGGTGCCTGACACCGCTAATGCACTCTTTATTTAAACCAGCCTTTTTCTTTGGATTGGGTAATTGCCTCGATACGGTTTTTTACTTCCAGTTTGTCGAGGATAATGGAGATGTAGTTACGGACGGTGCCTGCTTTGATACTAAGTTCCTCAGCAATTTCTTTGGTATTTTTGCCATCTGCAACGAGTTCCAATACTTCCTTTTCCCTATCCGTTAATGGATTTTCTTCACCATACACATCATCCATTAGTTCTGGTGCATAAATTCGTCTTCCTGACATTACACTGCGGATGGAACTAGCCAACTCTTCACTAGGACTGTCTTTTAACAAATAGCCGTTCACACCAGCCTTCAACGCCCGCTGAAAATAACCAGTTCTGGCAAAAGTGGTTAATATGATTACTTTACAGCCTAGACCCTTCAACTCTTCTGCTGCCTCCAAACCGCTCTTTCCAGGCATTTCGATATCCATGATACAGACATCGGGCTTGAATTTCTTGACGAGTGTCACAGCTTCTTCTCCATTTGATGCCTTTCCGACCACTTCCATATCTTCTTCCAAATTAAGAAGTGAACCAAAGGCGCCTAAAAGCATCTGCTGGTCTTCAGCAATCACAATTTTAATCATTTTGCTCCTCCTTTTCCATCCTTGGTTTAACATCATTTGGTACTTTTATAATTAATGTTGTTCCTTCTTTTGTTAAAATTTCAAGACTGCCATTAATAAATTCCAAGCGCTCTTTCATACCAATCAGCCCATGACCTTCTTGCAGGGTATCTTTCTCTCCCTTATAAACCCCATCATCACGAATGGTCAAAACCAATTCTTGGATCGATTGTTTAATCGCAATGAAACAAGACTTCGCTCCACTGTGTTTGACAACATTATTTACAGCTTCTTTCATACACATGCTTAAAATATTCTCCGTTAACAGTGTTACTTTTGCGGGAGTAAAATCGCCTTCACTGTGGAAATTAATTTCTGCAGCATTTAGGATTTGTTCTACTCGGACAATTTCATCCCTCAAGCGGATTCCCCGCATCGATGATACCATCTTTCGTACTTCACTTAATGCAGTTCGTGCTGTTTGCTGAACATCCTTTAGTTCATTTCGTGCTTGCTCCGGATCCTTAGCAATTAACTTTCGTGCCAAATCTGATTTCAACCCAATAAGTGAGAGCTTTTGTCCCAGGGTATCATGAAGGTCCCGGGCAATTCTTTGCCTCTCTTCAATTTTAACTAACTCAGAAATCCGTTTGTTTGCATCCAATAATTTTTCTTCCAGTTGCCCTCTTTCCTTCTTGTTATGGATGCTAAACGGGAGAAGGATTACACTAATCCAAATGATAATGACAAAAGGCAGCTGCTGTAGAAATAATTTTTCTTGCGTGACGATACTGAAGTTAATGGAAACAGACGTACTAAACAAATGAATAAAATACAACGTTAAAAAGGCGATTCTTTCTTTAATATTGCCGATAAAATAAGCAAGAAAAAAGGCAAAATAAACATAGTTGAAAAGACTATTCGCGGTAATAGAAATACCAATTAGGATCAATGTCCATAAATAAACGGGCCACCCTCTCGAAATAAACGCAATTCGGTAAAGAATAAAGAATAGTAATGTGAGTAAAATTCCCACTACAATTTCAATCGTTGAGGATGATTGAAAAATAAAATAAAACGGTAAAATGCATAGAATCGTCCAAATATACGGGGCAATCCCATTATTTTTTTGAAATGTTAAATACTTTTTTATCATGAAAGAAACCTCATTTTCCCTTAACATCCTTTATCCTTCTATCATAACTCAGGAGCTCAGTAATTGTACTCCATACACCACTCATTTTAACTAAAAATTTTGTCTCTTTAAAGCCAATACTTTTTTTCAGACAAGTGATTCCATATATGTGGTTTACACTCATATGTAATATTTTCCCACAAATAAAGATATAATAAAACAATCATAATTTTATTCATGTTTACACCATTCAAATATTGGAAATAACAGTTGTTATCAAACAACTAGGAGGAATGAATGTTGAGTAAAATGTTCAAAAGTGACTCCGGTATTCCTTATTTGCGGCTTGGTCAAGGTGAGCCATTAGTATTTATTCACGGGCTTGGTGAAGTAAAGGAGGGTTGGGAAAATCAGTTTGAGTTTGCGAGTCAGTATGACTTAATTATTCCTGATTTACGTGGACATGGAGAGTACATTTCACCGGGAGAGATTTCCATAAAAAACTTTGCATTTGATGTAATTAGTCTATTAGAAGAGTTGGGAATTAAAAGCGCACACATATGCGGGTTATCTATGGGGGGAATGGTTGCGCAAGAAATTTATCGTCAGGCTCCGGAGATGTGTCAATCTCTGATGCTAGTGAGCACTTTCCATTATGCTCCTAAACAGCTCGGTAAACTTTTTATAAAGTACCGGAAAGCCAGTGCAGAAAATAAATCTCCTCAGGCAATCGCAGAAAGGTCTGCGAAGGTTTGTCTCTATTCTTGGAGCAAGGAAAATATCGAAACCTTCTACAAATTTTACAAACCAAACAAGGAATTCTTTTTTAAATCCATGGAGGCTTGTCTAAAAGTAAATAATTTAACCTTACTTCCTAAAATTAAAGTACCCACCTTAATTATTGGCGGGCAGTATGATTCGGTTATTCCAGTTTGGGTACAATTCTTAATGCATAAACAAATTCGTCACTCTGAATTTGTCATTTTCAGGAACACAGGACATATCGCCAAATTAGAGGCAAAGGATGAATTCAACCAGGTTCTGCGAACATTCTTGAACAAACATAAAACGGCAAGTTAGGAGAGGAAGGATCACCCTTCCTCTTCCCTCATTGCTATAATCCTTGTACCAAACTTTTTCCCAATCATTTAAGCAGTGGGATTTGAGCGTCCTGCAGCCCATTGATCAACAATACCTGCAAATAATCCAGATAACGCAAGGCCAACATGCCCTGTTTCTACGCAAAGATATGTTTTATCTTCACTAGACACTAAATCCATAATGGGTTTACTTTGCTCTTCTAAAACTAAATTGTCTCTTGAGCCAGAGATAACAAATAGATTGGCACGAATATTTTTTAAATCCACCTGTTTATTCCCAACGATTAATTCACCTTTAACCAACTTGTTCCCTTTAATTAAATCATTCGCTAATTGTTTATAGGCTTCTCCTGTAAAAGGAACTTGATCAAGTGTCCATTTATTCATTCGACGCCACTTTTCTACATAACGATGATCATGGGCACGATTCAAGAGCATGGTATAATTTGTGAAATAAATTGGTGCTCCAACGGCTCTAAACATCATTTCCACATATTTAGGCGGTACAACCCCATAAACATCAAGAAAATGATCAATATTAAAATCTCCTTGTTTGAAACCTTCAGCCCATTTTTCTGGCCCAACAAACGTAGTAAAATCAATTGGTACAGTGGCTACAATTATATTTTTTATTGGTTCGTCCGCAATTGATGCGTAGATTGAGGCAATCGTTCCGCCTAAACAATAGCCAACTAGTGTAATTTCATCCGCTCCAGAATGGCGAATAGCCCGCTTAACAGCCGTTTTTAAGTATTTCTCGATATAGGTGTCGAGACCAATTTTTTTGTCTTCATAGCCTGGTGTACCCCAATCCAATAAATACACTTCATAACCCATCTCATTAAGGTTCTTAATCACACTTTTCTTTTGGTCAATATCTAAAATGTATGGTTTATTAAAAAGTGAATACACGAAAAATAAAGGAATTTCATACTTTTTCTGTTTGGCTGGATAATGCCAGAGGACTGATTTATTTTTTCTCCATACTTCATTCCTAGGAGTTTGACCAACCTTGGGTTCAGGTTCTGATAAGATCTTAAATACATTTTCCCAGCGGTCCATTTCTTTTTGATAATCAAATTCGGAAATTAACCCTTTCAAAGGTGCTTCAGTTGCCAAGGTCACCCCTCCTTTTCAATATTATTTCGATGTCCCTGATCCTGCTAGTTCTCGTTTTGTGTCTTGGTCCTTTTTTTCAATTAGACCCTTTAATGATTCAACTTCTTCTTTAATGCTTGTTAATTTCAATATCTCAAACTTCATTTCTTGTATTTCTGCATGTAATTCCTTTGTATCTAGTTGCTCTTTTTTCGTTTTTATTAACTCCGTTTTCAGCTGCTTCGTTAATTTAATGATTTCTTTAGAAATTTCCACAACACTCTCTATTTCTTTGTTTTGCGAATTCAGGGAGTCCTGTAAATCCCAGATTTGTTCCTCAAGAGCCTCAATTTTTTCCTCAGCTTGAACCGTTAAAGTTGCAACGTTTGCTATATCATTTTTAGTTGGTAAATTTAATACACTAGCAAGTGCTTCCTGATTCTTTTTAAAAGCCTCTAGATAACGCGAATTAATCTCCGTTCCTGTATTGGACATTTTCACAAAATCTTTGTTATTCGTCCAAAGATAGATAAAATCATTGATTTGTTTTTCCCATAAAAGACTAAGCTTATGAAAGGATTCAAATGGATCGTAAGGTTTTTTACCCGACATTACTTCCACTCCTATTATGATATTATTTAGATTGCTCCGTTACATTCTTCATATAACTTTGAAAAGGCAGCATAGCAGTTTTCACTTGCTTCGCAAACATACTCACAAATACTTTTTGATTTTCATATAATACACTGCTCGTTTTCTTAACACTCTCAATATATTTTTCTCTGCCATTTTTTCGATAAGCGATATATTGTTCAACGGTTTCTACATATTTATCGAGTGCATCCAATTGTCCAGTGATTAATGCTTGAGCTGGAGTAAATAATAAATGAGCTGTTTTATTCTGAATGTCCTCTACTACTCTGTTAATTTCTTCATATGATTTAACAGGAAAGAAATTCTGTAGTGGAGTTGTTGTCACTAGTAATTCTTCTCTTGCCGTCTTCTCCCACTCTTTCAGCTCCAACCCAAATTGTGCTGCAATTGTTGCCGCATTATCTTGATTTTGTTTAAGCTTGTCCACGTAATTCTTAACAGCATCCAATAAACGTGCATCACGTTTATTGAAGCGCTCTTTCCATGCATCCAATTCATTAAATCCTAACTTCCAGAGAAGGTCTAAGCTTGAAGGATCCTTTTCCTCGCCAACCACAGCTTCTTGATTTTCAACTTCTACGACAGTTTCATTTTTTTTCGTCATCGTTTTTCTCCTCCAAATTCGAATGATCTGTATCAAATAATTTTTTTAAGTCTACTAATTCTAATTCTAAGTTTTTTAGTTTCGAATCGTGGAATTCATGGGCTTCCATCTCCAATACTGCCTGCAGGGCTTCCCAGGATTCCCGAATCATTTTGAACTTAGTTTGATTCTCTTGCTGTCTTTTGGACATCTTATAGATGGATTCATCCAAAAGATCTAATTTTTCCTCATAATCTACGATTCTTACAGAAATAGCACTTATTTCATCTTTATTCGCAAGGTCAAATTTTTTTAGCCATCTCGTCGTTAACCTCTTACGAATACTTAATTGCTTCAGGTGTGCTTCCATTGCTCTCCCAAAAGCGATCGTAAAGTTTCTGTTATTGGTGCAGGCATGGATTCTTTTATTCATTTCTGCTTCAAGCTTTTTATAGAAAGCATCTGAGTCTCGATGTGTGAACTCCATGTGCATCCCTCTTAACTAACTGGTCAGTATCTTTTATTTTACTGTACACCGGCAGTTGTGCCGCCGTCAACAACTAGTACATGGCCGTATACATAATTAGAAGCATCTGAAGCTAAGAAAAGTGCTGGGCCTTTCATATCATTATCGGACCCAAAGCGTCCTGCAGGTGTTCGTTCGAGAATTTTTTCACCTGAGTAATCTAGAATCGCATTTGCCATTTTAGTAGGGAAAAACCCTGGAGCGATGGCATTGACATGGACATTATATGGAGCCAGTTTCACAGCTAAATCCTTCGTTAAGGTAATGACTGCACCTTTACTTGCGGAATAACCAATCGCATCCATCACCAATGGGTCTTGCCCTCCGATACCTGCAATGGAGGCAATATTAATAATCTTACCGGATTTTTGCTCGACCATTATTTTCCCAACAGCTTGAGAAAATAAGAAAACGGCCTTTAGGTTGATATCCATTACTTTATCCCATTTATCTTCAGGCATTTCTAAAGCAGGTGCACCCCAGCTGGTACCACTGTTATTAACCAATATATCGATCCGGCCAAATTCTCGCATGGTTTCATCGACAACAGACTGGATATCGTTTCGATTGGCTACATCACATTTCAGGGCAAGGGCTCGAACCCCTTTTTCCTGCAAGGCTTCTGTCAATTGGTGGCAGGCATCTAGATTTCTTGAGCACACGACCACATTTGCCCCAGCTTCTGCATAGGCGACCGCAATTTGCTGGCCTAAGCCTCTTCCTCCGCCGGTAATAATGGCTGTTTTGCCTTTTAAACTAAAAATCTCTTGAATATTCACGGTTTTCCCCCTCTCTATTAAGCTTCTACTTTTAATTTTTCTTGATCTCTTAATACGCGTCGAAGTAGTTTTCCAACTGAAGATTTAGGCAAATCAGTACGTATTTCTACTTCTTTTGGCGCCTTATATGGGGCAAGGTTTTCTTTCCCAAACTGTTTGATATCCTCTTCTGTAATGGCATATCCATCTTTCAATTTCACAAATGCCTTTACTGTTTCCCCACGATAGGCATCCGGAACTCCAATAACAAGCACCTCTTCGATTCCTTCGAGTTTATAAAGCACATCCTCGATTTCACTAGGATATACATTGTATCCGCTCGCAATGATCATATCCTTTTTCCGGTCTACGATATAAAAGTATCCGTCTTCATCCATTTTTGCGATATCTCCTGTAAACAGCCAGCCGTCTTTTATTACTTCGGCCGTATCTTCTGGGCGGTTCCAATACCCTTTCATGACCTGTGGACCTTGGATTATTAACTCGCCTTCTTCTCCAACAGGTGTATCGATATACCCATCCGGGGTCTGATGGACAATTCTGGCAATTGTACTTTGGACCGGTATTCCAACACTGCCATATTTCCTCGGTACAAATGGCGGGCTAAAGATGGCTGTTGGTGCTGTTTCAGAAAGGCCATACCCATCCAGTAACCTTGCACCTGTTTTCTTTTCAAACATTTTTACTTGTTCTACGGGTAGTGGCGCACCACCGCTGCTTAAGTAATACATTTCATTAAAACTACATTTATCTAAATCTGGCTGGCTATTTAATGCAAAATACATGGTTGGAACCGCTGACATTTGGAACGGCTTTTCACGGTTAATCGTATCCATTACCTCTTTAACATCAAAACGCGGTAAGACGATTTGATTAGCCCCTTCCCTAATTCCACATAGCGCCACACTAGATAATCCATACACATGGAACATTGGCAGGACAGTAATCATTTTTAAGTTTTCCGGTTTATTATCACAAGCATTATAGGCAAAATCACAAACTTGGTTGAAATTGGCAAGTAAGTTACGATGAGTGAGCATGACACCTTTAGATACACCTGTTGTCCCACCAGTATATTGTAAAAGGGCTACGTCCTCATATTGGTCAATCTCGACCTCTGGGATAGTTACGTCCCCATGTAAAAATTCATCAAAATAATGGTCGCCAGCAGCAAGATCGACTCTCGTCCCACCGAAACTTACTACGATAACCTTTTTTAAGGATGTATTGGATTGCAATTCTTTTATTTTTGGATAAAATGCATCGAATGCGACTATGTATTCAGAGCCAGAATCATTTAAAACGTGTTCTATTTCTCTTTCTACATACATTGGATTAACTTGAACAGCTATTCCACCTAGTCGAAAAGTACCGAATAGCGTGAAAATGTAATGAGGGGAATTAGGAAGCATTATAGACAGACGGTCACCCTTAGTAAATCCTGCCCTATGTAGGGCTGCAGCAAATTTGTCGGTGATCAGTTTTGTATCATTATAGGTCCAAACTTTTCCGTAAAAGGTGAATGCAGGATTACTATTATATCGTTTAACTGAACCATGTAAAAAATCATAAAGTGAATTGTGCTCAATGTTTACATGCTCATTAATTCTTGGATCATAAATTTTTAACCACGGTTTTTGCTGATAAACCATTACTACGAGCCTCCTCAAGATTTTTAAAGTCTAATAGTAAATATTCCATTTAAAAATAGCTGCAAATGCTTCGAAGTGGTCATCAATAATCATTAATTAGAATATTAATATAGTTATGATTATTGTAGTAAAATAGAAATTTGTAAACCTTCCTCTTTCGACAAATTTCTACAAAAATCACTATCTATTGGATAAAACGAAAACAAACCTTTATACATCAAGTGACAGTTTTCAAAAAATTTACACAATTATGTAAATATTGACGAAAATTGTCGGAATATTTTTTCACTCCCCTTACAACGGAATGGTGTAATTTGTAAATAACAACCGAAAAAACCATTCATCCCCCCACTTCCAAAAGATCCATAAACAAAGAAATTAGTATTCTCCTATAATATTTTTCAGTGCAATTCTTGGCGCCATTTTTGGTGTCATTTTTGGTGTCAGGCACCGAAGAAAGACACTTGTCCATACAGAGAGAACACGAGAACATAGTTTCTTTATATTATTCTGAATTTTGTAAAAATTAATACTTTACAAATTGTAGAAAGCCCTTATATGATATATAGCAAATAGGAGGGGTATATTTGAGTAGAGATTCTATTAGTTGCTCTGACATTCCTTACTTGCGGTTTGGTGATGGTGAACCTTTGGTTTTTATTCATGGTCTAGGAGAGGTGAAGGAGGGCTGGCACAATCAATTTGAATTTGCGGATCAGTATGACTTGATTATCCCTGATTTACGAGGTCATGGTGAGCATATTACGAATGATAAAATTTCTATCCCACACTTTGCCCGTGACATTATTAATCTATTAAATGATCTCAATATCGAAAGCGCTCACATCTGTGGCTTATCGATGGGCGGAATGGTGGCTCAGGAAATCTATCGTCAAGCACCTCAAATGTGTCGAACGCTCATGCTGGTAAGTACCTTTCATTTTATTCCAAAGCATCTAGCTAATTTAATCATAAACTATCGCAAGGTACGGTCGCTTTCAAGAACCCCAAGTATCTCCAAAACCACGGCCGCACGTATTTCACTTACTTCCTGGAAGGGAAAAGTATATGAAGACTTCCTTAAATTTTACAACCCTAATGATGATGTATTTCTAAAATCTGTTAAAGCCTGTTTTGAAGTGAATAATTTGAAACTGCTTCCTAAAATTAAAGTCCCGACGTTAATCATGGGCTCACAATATGATTCAGTCATTCCTGTATGGATACAACTACTCATGCATAAAAAAATCCGCCATTCTGAATTTGTCATCATCAGGAATACTGGCCATATTGCCAAATTAGAACAAAAAGATGCATTTAATAGAATTCTACGCAGTTTTTTGAAGAAACACTCAAAAGCTAGTTAAAGAGGGTGCGGATTCTTTCCTCCCTTCTTCTTCTATGTTCTTTACTTAGGCATATTATCATATAATTTACCGTTATCTTTAAAAAGGAGGATTGCTGTAAATGCCACATACTACTGGGAATGGTATAAATCTTTATTATGAGGTTCACGGAGAAGGTGAACCTTTACTTTTAATTATGGGGTTATCATTGAACTCAAAATCTTGGTTTAGGACTATCCCTGCTCTAAGTGAGCACTTTAAAGTTATTATTTTTGATAATCGTGGTACAGGTCTCAGTGACAAACCTAATACTCCCTACTCGATCGAACAAATGGCTGAAGATGCTAAGTGCGTCTTGGATTCAGCCGGCGTAGACTCAGCCCATGTATATGGGATTTCCATGGGTGGGATGATCGCACAAAGATTAGCACTTATGTATCCTTCACGAGTCCGATCGCTTATCTTAGGTTGTACAACCTCTGGCGGAGCAAATCATGTCCAACCTAGTGCAGAGGTCTCGATGCTAATGCTTTCAAGGGGCTCATCCATTGCAACACCAGAGGAAATGGCTTGGGCCACCACTCCAATCCTATATAGTCAAGCATTTATAGAAAATCAACGAGAATTAGTGGCAGAGGACATACAAAGAAGAATCGAGATACCTGTTCTTCCTTATGCCTATATACTTCAGCTCCAGGCCTGTTTAGCCCATGATACGTCCAACGAGATAGACCAAATCCAAGTGCCTGCCTTGGTTATCCACGGCGATGCCGATAAGTTGGTTCCCTATCAAAATGGGATTAATTTAGCTGAAAAAATTCCAAATGCTGAATTTTTGACCATTCAAGGTGCTGGTCATATTTATGTAACAGAAGCAAATGAGTTGGTAAATGAAAAAGTGCTAGATTTCTTAAAAAACCAATAGTTTTTTTCATAAAAAATGCCCGTTCAAAGGTTGAACGGGCATTTTCACATCGTGTTAAACTTTTACCTTAGCTACCTCTTCATCCCGTAGGACTCTCCTAAGCAATTTCCCCACCGATGATTTTGGTAATTCGGCAAGAATTTTGACTTCTTTTGGCGCCTTGTACGGTGCTAAGTTACCATTCGCAAACTGAGTAACTTCTTTCACAGAGAGTGTATAACCTTCCTTTAGAAAGTCCAAAGAAGAAAACGAGCAGCAAATTAGTGTCCCTGAATTGAAAGATCAATCGTTCTAAATGCTATTAGAAATGTTGCTAAGGAGAATACGGCTTCACTTAATCCAAAAATGAAAATCGAACTCCCGAAAATCAATACGTTTAATAACAGGATAATCTGCCCGATTGAGAAAGAAGAACGTTTACTTAACATGATAGCTATCACTTCTGTCCCATCAAAACATCCACCGAATCGAATGGTGATACCGACCCCCAGACCTAAACTAATTCCGCCAAGGACAATAACTAGGACTGGATTGGAGGTAATGACAGGAAGAGAATCTAATAAATAGGTTTCAAACGATAGAATAAGAATGGCAAAAAGGCTGAGGAGGAGAAACCTTTTTCCCAGAAATGTATAGGCAAGTAAGAAAAAAGGAGTGTTTAATATTAACAAAAATAATCCTATTTCTTGCTGGGTAATATGTGCAAGCAGGATACTAATCCCAATGATTCCTCCATCAATCACATGATTTTTCACCAAAAATAATTGTAAGGATAAGGATACAAGTGTAGCGCCTAAAAAAATAAACCCTAACCGTTTATAAAAAGGACTTACACCAGATCTACTTAAGTCAATATAAAATTTTATCCTATATCTATGCATACTTGTCCCCTTTTTATCACCAAAATACGTAATTAGATTTAGTTAAAATATATTCAAGTAAATCTGAAACATGCTCTCCTCCCAAATACAATAAAAAAAGAACCTCATTACAAATGGTTATTTGTACGAGAGCTCTTTCAAAAAATTCATTATTTAAATGGTGTCAGTCACCATCACGCCTTTGCAGTAAGCGGATGTTTAAATTCATTTGGAAACGGGACATTTGTTAAATTCTTAATAAAAAGAACATTGTTGGTTTTATAAAGCTGCTTTTCAAATGGTAACTCTTGTTCATTGGGATGAAAATGGAAGACTACTTTCTTAACTTCAGGTGGGACAATCGTGCTCAAGACTGTTTGAATGTTTATCCTCTCATGACTGATTACGTCATAAAGATGTAAACGATCACCATCCAATTGAAAGATAACCAGTGCATTCTCATTCTCAAGATGGTAAAGGTCCTGACTAAAAACCATCGTACAATAAAACATCAGGAGTTCCTCACTACTTGAGGTTCCGAATATATCCGAAATTACCTTTCGATTCTTTGCTAAATTATAAATGAATGTTAAATCCACTGGATTCAGAGCATCTAATTTTTTCATTTCAGAGGGATTTGAAAGATGGTGGCTATAGTCTAATATATATTGCACTTCATCAGTAGCATGAAATCCGAATTTCGGATAAAAGTCCAATACTGTTTGATTGGCAAACAAATAGACTATATCGACATGTTGTTAATCGTCTAACACCATTTCTATTAACCGCCTGGATAAACCCTTATTTCGATAATTAGGATGTGTCATGACAGTACCTATTTGGATTGCTTGTTTTTCCTCAGCATTTATTACCAAATTTAATAAATTTACAGATACATTGGCAACCACTTGATTATGATCAACAAATGAATACGGCATATACTTCTCTGTCCAATATCCATTTTGGTACCAATTTTCAAACTCGATTCCAAAGGTATTTAGTGCCAACTGATTAAAACTTCCCCTTAATCCCTTGTTATCTTGATAGTTTTTGATAAATGACAATGCTTTCAACGGACTCCTCCCAGTTAAAATTCAAAAGGACGAGTCTTTATCGACTTGTCCTTCTATATTTTATTACTATTTTAGCATCTTAAATACTTGTTCAACATCTTTATCACCGCGTCCTGATAAGTTAACAATTAGCACATCATCGTTAGATAATTCTTTAGCAAGCTTTATAGCATATGCTACGGCATGAGAACTTTCTAACGCTGGGATTATTCCTTCCGTCTTGCTTAGCAATTGAAATGCCTCTAGTGCTTCTTGCCCGGTAACTGATACATATTCGGCGCGCCCGCTTGTTTTCAAATGGCTGTGCTCAGGACCCACACCAGGATAGTCCAGCCCTGCCGCAATCGAGTACGTCGGTTTAGGATTTCCATTTTCATCCAATAACGTTAAACATCTAAAGCCATGAATCACGGCTGGAACCCCTTCAGTCAGTGTTGGAGCTTCAGCTGGTTCAACCCCAATTAAGCGCACATTTTTTTCGTCAATATAATGTGCAAAAGCACCAATAGCATTACTTCCGCCTCCCGCACAGGCAATCACTGCTGTTGGCAGTTTTCCTTCCTTTTCAAGAATCTGGCGCTTCGATTCCTCACTGATAATCGCCTGGAAATGTTTGACCATCGTTGGGTATGGATGTGGTCCTACAGCCGAACCTAATAAATAAAAGGTATTTTTATAGTTTTGCACCAAGTCACCCAAGGCTTCATCAACAGCATCCTTTAAGCGGCCCTGTCCTTTTTCAACAGGTACGACTTTTGCACCTAATAATTCCATTCTGAAGACATTGAGCGCTTGGCGTTCCGTATCCAATTTACCCATATAAATAATGCATTCCATCCCAAACATGGCGCATGCTGTTGCAGTTGCCACACCGTGTTGTCCAGCTCCCGTTTCCGCGATAATTCGCTTTGCACCCATTCGTTTTGCTAAAAGAATTTGGCCGATTGCATTATTAATTTTGTGTGCGCCAGTATGGTTTAAATCTTCTCGTTTCAGATAAATTTTTGCCCCTTGATTTTGCTTGGTTAAATTTTCTGCAAACGTTAATGGATTCTCCCTGCCTATATATTCCTTTAAATAATAGTTGAATTCCGCAATGAATTCCGGGTCATCTTTAAAACGATAAAATTGCTCTTCTAATTCGTTCATTACTAGTTGCAAATCCTCAGGTACAAAACTTCCGCCAAACTCTCCAAAATAACCTTTACTTTCCACACTTAGTCTCTCCATGCTCATCTCGACTCCTTTAAAACTATTTTTCTGAACCGTTTTAATTAACTGAATATTCCTTAAATTATTCTATCATACTGTCCACTTTCTGCAAACCTTATCTCTTCATCCAAATAGAAAAAAGCCTACACACACTGTGTAGACTTCTTTTCACTGAATCCTAAAAAACAATTCCTTATTCATATCGTAGTGAATCAATTGGATCAAGTTTTGAGGCCTTATTTGCCGGGAGTAGTCCAAAGACCACACCAATAACCATTGAAAACAACACTCCGCCTAACACGACTTGCCAAGATACTAAGGATGGCCAGCCGGCAAAGAAACTGACTACTGTCGACGTTCCCCAGCCGAGTAAAATTCCGAGGATACCGCCAATGAGAGTAAGTGTCATTGATTCTATTAAAAATTGAGTCAGCACCTGTCCACGAGTGGCCCCTAGTGCCATACGGATCCCAATTTCCCTTGTTCTTTCGGTTACGGAAACGAGCATGATATTCATAACACCAATTCCACCAACAAATAAGGAGATTCCAGCTATACTCCCAATAATTAAGGTCATGATTTTTGTAATTTGTCCCACACCTTGAGCTATTTCTTCCATATTGATGACTTGGTAGGATTTTTCCGTATTATGCAGATTATTTAATAACTTAGCCGCCTTTTTACCTGCAACCTGCAGCTGTTCAGCAGACTCTGCTTGCAAGGTTACCTGGGTAAAATCACTGCTTCCGTATATGGTTTTCCAAGTTTGGAAAGGTATATAAACCTCCATGGATCCAAACGAAAGAAGTCCGGTTGGTTTTTCTAAGACCCCAATGATCTCGATGGGTTGATTGCCAACCATAACAACCCTTCCGACAGGATTTTTCCCTTTAAAGAGTTCCTCTTGCAATTTGTTACTGACTAACGCAGCACGTCGGCCACCAAGAAAATCAGAGGCTGAAAAATTCCTCCCTTTGGCCACCTTCAACTTATTTAATTTAATATAGGCCTGATTAACACCCGTCGTAGATGCATCCACGTTATCTTTCTGAAATTTAACAGACGACAATTTGGTGCTTGATGCTACCACACTTTTAATTTCCGCAATTTGCTCAAGCGCCCTAATATCCTCCTGTTTGAATGGAGCTTGCTGAAATATATTAGGGTTTGCGCGAATTTCTTCATCGGAGGGCTGATAAAATAACTCAATCGTATTCCCTGGACCAGTAATTTGTGATTTCAGCATCGCTTCTCCGCCTTGCCCAATGGCCACTACAATAATGACAGCCCCCACCCCAATAATGATCCCAAGCATCGTAAGAATACTCCGCATCTTATGGGCTTTTAAGGAGCTTAACGCCATAAAAAGATTCTCCATAAAACTCATATGGCTGGCCCCCTCACACCATCAGAAGGAGACTGAATCATTCCATCTCTAACCAGAATCGTTCTGTTTGCGTATTCTGCTACTTCTGATTCATGGGTAACGATAATTATAGTCACGCCTTCATCATTAAGTTCTTTAAATTGTTCCATAATGTCCTTGCTAGTTTTCGAATCAAGGGCACCTGTTGGTTCATCCGCTAAGACAATTTTGGGTGTATTAACAATTGCTCTCGCAATGGCAACACGTTGCTTTTGTCCACCAGATAAGGCATTAGGAAGATGGTTCATTCTGTCAGCGAGACCAACTTTCTTTAATGCTTCTTCCGCACGGGCCTGACGTTCTTTTTTTGAAATGCCTGCATAAATCATCGGTAATTCTACATTTTTTAACGCCGTCAAGCGGGGGAGCAAATGAAACTGCTGAAAGACAAAACCAATCGACTGATTTCTAACCCGGGCCAATTCCTTGTCATTATAATGCGACACATTTTCCCCGCCAAGATAATACTCTCCATCAGTCGGTTTGTCCAAACAGCCGATAATATTCATTAAGGTTGATTTTCCTGATCCAGATGGACCCATAATGGCAGCAAATTCACCTTCATGAATGGATAAACTGATTCCATTTAAGACTGGTACACTTTCTTTTCCCAACAAAAATGATCTTGTGATGGACTCTAACTGGATCATTTAACTGTCACTTCCAGCCCATCCTTTAATTTGTCAGGCCCATTCACGATGACTTTGTCTCCTTTTGAAACACCTTCAAGGATTTCTATTTTCTTACCTGATGTAATGCCGGTTTTAACATTCTGCTTTTGTGCTTTTCCACCCTTGACAAGATATACATAGGGCTTATCTCCATCATCAAATAACGCATCGAGTGGTAGGACCCTCGCTGTTTTTTTGTCAGTTTCAATCTCCATAATGACTTGGAAACCTGGTTTTAGTGTGGTTGTATCACCGGAAATCTTTACTGTTACAGGATACTGAACAGCCTGGGAACCATTTTGCAAGTTTGCTTGGTTCTGTTCTGGCAAAATAGCAGTCTTAGTAATTTCACCTTGCCACTCTTTTCCAGGAACGGCATCTGATTTGATCAACACTCTTTGTCCCTTACTAACTTTAAGGGTATCGTATTCTGACAGTAGTCCAGAGGCAGTCATTCCTTCTAGCTTACCAATATGTATAATAGGCTCGTTTGCTGCTTCCATCGATGATGCAGCAGGCTTTTTCGCTGCTAAAACAATACCAGAGATTGTACTCTTAATCTTTAAATCTTCCTGACGCTTGCTAATTAAATCTTTTTGAAGTTCTGTTTGCTTAAGTTCAATGTCCGCTAACTTTTTTTCCATCTCAAGTTGGTCAAATTCAGGGGAAAGCTGTTTTTTGGCTTCCTTTTTACCAACCTGTTCACTTAAGGTCTTTTCTTTGTCCTCGAGTTGCTCTAGTTTCTTTTCGATTTGGTTTATTTTTAAATTAGCTGATTCGACCGCTAATTTATTTTGCTCAATTTCCAACTCAAGCTGCGGATTTACAAGTTTGGCCAAAACCGTTCCTTTCTTGACTGTCTGGCCCTCCTTGACTAGCAGTTTCTTGATTTCGCCTTTGTCTGGTGTAGCATACACAATTTGTTCTTCTGGAAGCTTCACTGTACCTGGAATCATCAACAGGGAGGAGATTTCCTCCTCGCTGATTTCTGTCGTTTTAACGGCAGGTCCCTTTGCCAGAACCTGCCGGTAGACACTTACAGAAATCATTATGATAATCAAACTAATTACACCTAGGGTAATCCATGTTTTCTTTTTCATTATAACTTCGGCGCTACTTGTAATAGGGTACCGACCAAAGCAAAGCCAATACTAATGAGGAAGAAAATGATCGCAACCGTCCATGCAAGACCTTTAGATAGTTGAGCTGTTTTATGAAGTCCTAGTGCAGTTAATACTGCGGACCAGATCCCAAAAATCTCTATAGAACCCAAAACTCCTGCTTTTTCCTGATTGAGAAGACCTGCTAAACTAGTAATATATATTTCTGGATCCCCGCCGATGGCATACCTAATTCCCATATTCAAGATAAGACCTGCTGCCCCGATAATCATGATAAAGGTATTCATAGAAAGTAATTGTTTAAAAGAAACAGTAGAACTAGCCATTCTGGCAATTGCTAATTGAATAGCACTGCTAATTAAAACACCAATAATAGGCGCAATGATGCCTGTAACAGCTACTGTTACCTTTGTAATGGTTAACACCAAATCAACTTGATCTTCCGGTACTCCCTGTTCAATTAAAGTATTTGCATCCATAGATAGCGCCATAAAGGCCATTCCAATTACATAGAGGATACTAATGATAAATAGTGGTACCCAAACTTTCGGACTTTGCTTAATCCGTTCAAACTGTACACCCGGACTCGTAAACATTCCCATTAACTTTGGATTCTCATTCATCGTTTTTACTTCTTTTTGCAATTCCATATTCAACACCCCTTCTTTCCACATATGTAAAATATTCCTATTAAATATACGATAAAATAAGTCGAAAGTTTCATTTTTTTCAATGTATGATTGTTAAGCCTGACAACAAAAAAATACTATTATTTGTCTTCTATTCCAAGTATTTGATATAATTTAAGTTATACTAATTGAAAAAAGGGGAAAATAATGTCAAAAAGAAAATTCCAATACGGGTTAATCCAGATCCTATTGATATTAACGATCATCTTTGTGTCAACCAAAATTTCATTTTTATTTATGCCAATTGGCATCTTTTTTTCTACTCTTTTTTTCCCAATTCTGATTACTGGGTTTTTATTTTTCTTACTTAACCCAATTGTTAATTTTCTTCAGCGTCAAAAAGTACCAAGAATTCTTGCCATCCTTATTATTTATGTAGTATTTATTGGCATTCTTGTATTAGCAATTGGCAGCTTGGTTCCTGCCATCACGAATCAGTTTAACGCACTTGCGAATGCACTTCCTGATTACGCCAACAAGACCTTGCAGTATTTTGATAAGGTATCTAGAAGTTCTGAATTTAAATGGATCATAGAAGAACAAAACGATTTATTGGAAACTGGGAAACAAAAACTGATTGCCTATGCAAATACCTTACCTGACCGAATCACTGGCGGTATTTCGAATATCCTTGGTGTGTTTGCTAATATTGCGGTTATTCTAGCGACTGTTCCCTTTTTATTATTCTATATGTTTAAGGACGGACATAAATTCCCAAAGGCTGTAACTAAATTCCTTCCTGTAACATATAGAGAAGCAGGATTGCTTATGTTGAAAGAGACAGGTGAAACACTTTCCTCTTATATTCAAGGACAAGTCATTGTGGCCCTGTCAGTAGGGATTCTTGCTTTTGTTGGTTATCTAATTATTGATTTGCCATTTGCGCTAGTTATGGCATTAATTGTCGCGTTTACCAACATCATTCCTTATGTGGGCCCTATTCTCGGCGGTGCACCTGCTGTGATTGTTGCTTTATTTGATTCACCGACGAAGGCTTTATTAGTAGTTCTGATTATCGTTATTGCCCAGCAAGTTGAGGGAAATGTATTATCTCCGCTCATCCTTGGAAAATCACTTGATACCCATCCAGCCACAATTATAATTGTCCTGCTCGCTGCAGGAAATTTAGCTGGAATCTTGGGGATGGTTTTAGCAGTACCGTTTTATGCTGTAGTCAAAACGATTGTTTTAAATGTAATAAAGTTTCTACAGGCTCGAAAAAGGGCCACCCTATCAAACTAGGCATAAGTATCCAATAAAAAATAGATGGAATGCAAAAACGGTTAGGAGAAATTTCTCCCAACCGTTTTTTTAAGGTTCTCAAGCAAGAGAGTTACCAGCCGCGACCTGCACCGCCGCCGCCGGAAGAACCACCTCCACCCCCTCGAGAACCACCACTGCCTCCGCCTCCTCTACCTCCACCTCTAGAGATGATGGATAGGAGAAGATAGGTGAGCGTCCCACCAAAAAACTTAAAATCAAAAAATACTACGACAATCACTACAATGACCAGCAACCAACTTGGAATACCAATTCCTTTATTATCTGTGGTCTGCTTACTTACTTCTCCATTTTTTCCATATTCAGCGAGGACTTCGTTTGCGAGAACTTTATAGGTTTCAACTATCGCTTTGTTCGGCTGTTGATTTTTTAAATATGGAATAGCATTTTCATCAAGAATTCGGCCTGCTTTTCCATCTGGAATTCTGCCTTCTAGTCCATAGCCTACTTCAATCCTTACTTTACGTTCCTGCATGGATAGGACTATTAAAACGCCATTGTTTTCCCTTTTATTCCCGATTCCATATTGCCGAAAAGCTTCATTCGCAAACTCTTCTATCGTTCGGTCTCCAATAGTTTCTACAGTCAAAACAGCAATTTGTGCCGTTGTTTGGTCTTCAATGTTTCTGCCTAAATTGATTAATTCGGCTCTTTCTGTTTCGTTTAATACATTGGCAAAGTCCTGTACGTAAATATCGCCGACAGGTGCAGGAATTTGGACATCCTGAGCTTGAGTATTTACAGCACACAGAAAAAAAGTGAAAAACACCAATAATAGGCTGAAGACCCGATTCACATTCATTATTCATTGCCCCCAAAGTCAACTTTTGGAACTTCCTTCGCATTAGGGTCTGCTTTAAAGTATTCTTTTTCATCAAAACCGGTTATCCCTGCAATAAGTGCACCAGGGAATCTTTTTACTTTTTTATTGTAAACAGCCACTTGATCATTATAATCTTTGCGTGCTACAGCAATTCTATTTTCCGTTCCAGCCAGTTCATCCATTAATTGGGTAAACTGCTGATTTGCTTTTAGATCGGGATAATTTTCAACAACAACAAGCAATCGACTTAACGCACCCGAGAGCTCTGAATTAGCTGTAGCTTGTTCTTGCGGCGTATCCGCACCAGCTAGTCTTGCCCGTGCATCTGAAATGGAGGCAATGACTTCTTTTTCATGTGAAGCAAAACCTTTTACCGTATTAACTAAGTTTGGAATTAAGTCGAGCCTTCTTTGCAGTTGGTTTTCAATTTGAGCATAGGACTGGTCCACATTTTCCTCTAAATTGACAAAGGAGTTATAGCTGGAAACTAACATGGCACCAAAAATAACCACCACTGCAACGATGACACCAATTACCATATAACCTTTTTTCAAAATAATCACGTCCCTTCCAATATAAGTATATTTCAATTTTAAAAATTATTCCTTTATCAACCTTTAGCTTTTGTTAGGAATAGCACATTTCATTCTAGATTTTAAATTTACACAAAAAAGCCTGATTCCTTATAGGGCAACTATTTGCCTACAGGGATCAGACTTTTTCTAAAATTTAACCTTAGCGAGTGAATACCGGTAAGGTAACAATTATCATCAGAAGGAAAATAATGGTTATATAATTAACAGAGTATAAAAAATTCACCTGTGCCCATTTCAGGTTATCTTTGGTAAAAAATCCACTTATACTAACCGCCAACCATCCGACGTTTAGCAAAGTAGCGATGACTATAAATGGCGTACCGAGTGGAGTTAAAAAGAAGGGTAAAGGAAATAAGCAGGCAATATAAATGACCATTTGCCGTTTGGTCACCGAGAGTCCTCGGACAACGGGAAGCATTGCCACCCCAGCCGCTTTATATTCTTTATATTTCTTAACGGCAATTGCAAAGGTATGGGGCATTTGAAAGATAAACAAGATTAAAAACAAAATCATTGGAACTCTTTGAAATCCTGGTGCGATAGCTGTCCAGCCAATCATTGGAGTGACAGCACCAGAAACACTGCCAATCACCGTATTAAAGGTATACTTCCGTTTTGACCACATCGTATAGGGGAAGCAATAGGTAAACCAGCCTACAAAAGCATAGATAGCCGCTTCGTAAGTAGTAAAAAGTAATAGAATAAATCCAACTCCAGTAAGAGAAATTCCAATTGTTAATACTTGCTTAAGTGAAAAATTCCCAGTTACCGTCGGACGATTCTTTGTTCGATCCATTACAGTATCAATATCCACATCGTACCAGTTATTGAGCGCTAGCGCCCCTGCAATGACCATTGTACTTCCGAAAATGGTCAATAGGAATACATCCAAATTGGCTGAAAAAGAAGCATTCGTAAAATGTAAAGCTAACCAGAATCCTGCAAAGACTGGCAGGACATTAGCAGTTAAAACATTGGCCTTAAAAAGTAACTTTAGATCAGTCATTATGGTAGATATATTCCGTTGATTTGATAATATAGATCTTCCATCCTTCTGTAGAGAAGGTACCTCATTATTACTCATTTAATATTCTCTCCTAAGAAGTAATACAAACAAATTTAATTCTATCATACCATGTTAAGATTATCACAATAATTGGTGTTAGGCACTGGAAATGGGTGTTAAGAAAATAAAACAGGCGTCGAGAATCTCTTTATATAAGATGATTCTTCACGCCTGTTAATTTTAGAACTTCGGTTAAGACATCACGATTAATTAAAGAAGGTGGTTGTTTCCCCTGTAGTCCAAGCACTAGGTTTTCTGCTGCAAGTTGTGCCATTTTCAAACGAGTTTCGTATGTAGCTGAACCAATATGCGGCAATGTGACGACGTTATCCATTGATAATAGTGAATGATCTGGGCTTATTGGTTCCTGGGTATACACGTCTAATCCTGCAGCTAAAATCTCTCCATTTTGAAGTGCCTGGACTAAGGCCGCTTCATCCACAGTGGCCCCCCGCGATCCATTCACAAAAATGGCCGATTTCTTCATTAATTTAAATTCCTTTTCTCCAATTAGCTTTGCTGTGGTTGGAGTTAGGGGCGTCATTAAGACAATGAAATCTGCTTGCTGACAGAGTTCTTCAAGGGTACAATAGGTTGCTTGAAAGGTTTGTTCCGCATTTAGATTCCGTGAGCGGTTGTGATATAAAATGGGCATATCAAAGCCAAAATGTGCACGTTTGGCAATCGCAGCACCTACCCCTCCCATTCCGATAATCCCTAATGTCTTATGATGAACGTCGACACCAAATTGCTCCTCACTAATTTTCGATGTCCACTTCCCTGACTTTACCATCTGATTTAATTCAGGCATTCTTCGTGCGGTTGCCAGTAATAAACCAAAAACGGTATCGGCAACACTATCGTATAAAACCTCAGGAGTATTGGTCGCCCTAATTTTTCGCATCGTTATTTGCTGAAGGTCTAAATTATCATAGCCAACTGATATATTGCTTATCACTTTTAATTTAGGGGCCTGCTCTAAAAACTTATCATTAATTCTTAATCCAGAGCCTAAAATCCCCTCGGCATCCTTTAATTCTTGATAAAAGCTAGGCAGTGTCTCCGAATCTAAATTTTCAAAATAGATAACTTCACAAGTATCACGAACATAATCTAAAACAGTTGAATCGACTTTTTTATAGACTATAACTTTTGGTTTCAACAAAGATTCCTCACTTTCAAAATAAGATTCACCGTTCAGCGATTAACATAACTACATAAATCAATCATACACTTTACGTCAGGAAAAATAATAGAATTTTGACTGTAATAGCAAGATATAAAAGCTATTTTTCATACTTTTGTGATAATAATAGAATATAACAAATATCCGGGGGAGATAAAGTGTCCAATAATAGTAATCCGTTAGAAGAGGAACAGTACAAAGATAAGGAAGAACTCATGATTCAACTGCCAGAAGAGTTTGATATGAAAGTAAATCTCGATTATCTACAGCGGAATAAAAATGAATGTATGTATAAAATTGAAAATGAAACCGTTACGAGGGTGATCGCGTTTGACGAAATTCGAACACTTGTACAAATAAGAGTAAATGATAAACACCAAATGATTGTTCACTTTATAGAAGGTAAACCATCTGATACTACGAAAGTGGTCCGTTATATTCGAGAATGGTTTGACCTCGATATCGACTTAACTCCCTTTTATAAAATGGCGCAAACTGACCCTTTACTTAAAATTCCCGTTCAAAAATTTTATGGATTACGGCTCATCGGGATACCCGATTTGTTTGAGGCCCTCTGTTGGGGAGTCTTAGGGCAGCAAATTAATTTAGGCTTCGCCTACACATTAAAGAAGCAATTTGTCGAAAAATTTGGTGATTCAATTGAATGGGATGGCAAAAATTATTGGATATTTCCATCCATTGAACGAATTGCCCAGCTAACCCCAAATGATCTTGCAGATATTAAAATGACTGTAAAAAAAAGTGAATATATTATCGGCATTGCGCAATTAATGGCGGGCGGCCATTTATCCAAGGCGACGTTAATGGAAGCCGGCAGATATAAAGATGTCGAAAAAAGTTTAATAAAAATACGGGGGATTGGTCCATGGACAGCCAATTATGTGCTGATGCGCTGCCTTCGTTTTCCGACCGCCTTCCCGATTGATGACGTAGGTCTTATTAATGCAATAAAAACTTTACTATCTATGGATAGAAAGCCTTCAAAAGATGAAATCTTAACGTTATCGATTCCATGGAAAAATTGGGAATCCTATGCAACCTTCTATTTATGGCGGGTTCTCTATTAAATCAGGTAATAATAGCTTCTAACCTGTTGATTGATTTTTAAATAAAAACCACATAAGTTGAGCTGGCTTTGTTATTCGATAATGGCCCATGGGACTGAAAAAATATTTAAGCATATAGTATAGAGATATGAAATAGAAAGAGGTGACCCCCTTGAATAATATACAAAACGTGCATCATATGGACACAGGTATCATCACTGAAAACGGGAATATTAATTTCGGTTCCACGGTTCAAAATAGTCATACCTCCAACCTGAAAGCGGCAGGAGCTGCTTTTACCTTTGGAGATGGTTCATTTATCTTTCAGCATCGGAACAAAACTAAGGTAGTTGACATTAATAATCAAGCACAAAGTGAAAATCCAGAATAAGAACTTATTATTAACCAAATACAAAAAATGGGCATATATATAACCAACGACAAGTTGGGAGGAGAGAACATGCCCACCAATATAAATATTTACAGTATAAAAATCAACAACATATCTAATAACGGCTCTCTTAATATAGGCGATGCTCTCCATAATGCGCCTACAGCCAACACAAAATCACAAGGGGTTAACTCCTCATACGGAGATACTTCACCAACTACTTCAGGTATGGAAAATGTATTCATCGATCCCGATATAAATGATCAAGGAGACATTGCAAATCCAGCTAATGTAAATTCCAAGCAATTTTAAGGAATTTCGTATTCGATGAAAGGAGTCTAAAATGCCTTATTTTATAAATATCTTCAACATAAAAACAAATGGAATTACCCAAAATGGAAATCTCGATATTGGAGCCACGATTCATAACAGCCATACTGCTAATTCTAAGTTTATAGGGGCTAATTTTTCCTTAGGGGATTTGTCGCCGACCAGTTCAATTATGGGCAATTGTCAATTGGATCCGGATATTAGCGATCAAGATCAAATTTTCAATCCTTCATTTCCAATGAGTAACCAATTCTAAAAGACACATAATCAATAGCTGTCCCTCCCCTAAATTAGGTACAGCTATTTTAATATACCTAGAAACAGCAATAAGGGGGAACACCCGATGGACTTTGAAAAAATAAAACAATGGATGGAAATTACCCAGAAATATCAAAACGGAAAGTTTTGGGAGATGGTATTAGAAGGGAATTCCGCTGACGAAGTACTGGAGGAATCTGACGGACACCAAGTAAGTCACAGGGAAGATTCCCCTATCTTCAACTATCCAAAAACCGATATTTTTCAAACAGAAACAGATATCATCCTATTATTAGAGATACCTGGGGCCGTTAAAGAGGATATTTCTATATCGGTTTCTGGAACAAAACTTTCCGTTAGAGGGCAGCTGCGGCAACCATTGATTCAAGGCGTAACTATAAAGAATGAACGAAAATATGGAGAATTCGAAAGAAACATTGATTTGCCGGAACCTGTTGATAGTAAAGATATCTTCGCAAGGTTTGAAAATGGACTTCTAATTATTAGTTATAGGAGAAGATATACGAAGGAAGAGCCAGTCATGATTCGTTGACTAGGGTGTGGTGAGTATTATGCCTTTACAAGGGAATGGATTTCCACAGGATGTTTATCAAAGAATAGAAGCTTTAGAAAATCATATAAAAAGAATGAATACAGTAGAAGTATATATGAAACATGTTATGCAGTTGGAAAAGCAACTAGGGCTAATTAATACGAACGATAGTTCAATTAGGGAACGCATAAGTACAGACTCAGTCAAAAGCTTGGAAAAAAAGCTATTAATATTTGTACAAGAAACGATCAAGGGACATTTAGAACCCATACAGAATACGGTAAACAACTTATCTAACTGTATTTCCAATATCGAGGACCGTATTTCCTCACTAGAGGAACTGTATCGTGAAAACATGGAAAAGAAAGTAGCCGGAATAAAAGATAATAAACAAAATGCTGAAGAAATGCCAGTTATTTATCAGGAATTCAAGGTAGAAAAATTGTTTGTTGATAAATTTGAACAGGTCACTAATCTAGGAAACTTAGGAATTAGAGAACTAAGCGGACATTTAAATATTGGCACAAGCTTTGGTAACGGTGCTATACCAAAGGAACTTGTTACGGAATGGATAGAGAAAGTCGACAAACTGAAGGAAGAACAGAAACAAAAAAAGGATAGCAACGAAGACCAAAGGATCAAGGAGGATCATAAAAATTGATGGGTCAAACCGAAATCAAGCACGTTTAATGCTGAGTGATAATCATGGACACTCAGCATTTTTATTTTTAGCAAAATAAAATCAGCGGTCACCATAAATGCTCCTAAGGAAACAATTTGAATAAAATCAATTGGGTTATTCTGTAACAACGAAAAAACCTTGATATATCACCTATATCAAGGCACTGTTATGATGACCTGTGGTGAGAGGTTCGAACCCACGACCTTAACCTGTCAAAGCGGTAAAGTTAATCAGATGAAAACAGATATAGTTTAACACCCTTTTCTCTTAGAAAAATCTCTATTTAGATGACATCTCTTCAAAAGAACATTCCTTAAGTGGAACGACCTTCGTTTTATGAACGAGTTTATATCCGAGCCATAATGCCAAAAAGATCGGTAAACCTATATAGGACACGGCTACTCCATACCAATCAATCTTACTTGTTAAAAAAGCTTGATAATTTTGGCCGAAGATGACAAAGATACACATCGCAAAAGCGAGAATTGGACCGAGAGGGAACCATTTCGCTTTAAATTTCAAATCTTTCATGTCCCTGCCCTGGGCCATATAAGCTTTTCTAAAACGGTAGTGGCTGACTGCAATTCCAAGCCATGCAATAAATCCAGTTAAGCCTGACGCATTTAATAACCATGTATATACTTGATCTCCAAAAATGGACGATAAAAAGGCCAATCCTCCGATAATCGTCGTGATGACAAGGGCATTCATCGGGATCCCGCGATCATTTACTTTTTGTAAAAATTTAGGTGCCTGACCGTCCTTGGCCATAGACCAAAGCATGCGAGTCGACGCATATAAACCGGAAGTACCTGCCGATAAGACCGAAGTCAAAATGACCGCATTCATCACAGATGCCGCAAATGCAATTCCCACTTTCTCAAATACAAGAGTAAAAGGGCTGACAGCTATGTTGTCGACATCCCTGCCTAACAGGTCAGGACTTGTATAAGGAATAATTAGACCAATGACAGCAATGGCGACAATATAAAATAGTAGAATTCGCCAAAATACTTGCCGAATCGCCTTTGGTACGTTTTTCTCCGGCTCTTCACTTTCACCTGCAGCAATGCCCACGAGTTCCGTTCCTTGAAATGAAAAACCTGCGATGAAAAAAATACTTAAAACGGACAAAAGGCCGCCATTAACAGGAGCATGTCCTACAGTAAAGTTTTTAAACCCGATAAACTGTCCGCCCAGAATACCGAAAATGGTGAGCAAACCGACTCCAATAAAAACAATGATTGTCACTACTTTTATTAAGGAGAACCAATACTCGGATTCTCCGTAACTTTTAACCGACAAGGCATTCAATAAAAAGATTAGACCTAAAAACAGCATACTCCACACGATGCTCGGTACATCCGGAAACCAGAACTTCATAATAATAGCTGATGCAACTATTTCAACAGCAATTGTAACAGCCCAGTTGAACCAATAGTTCCAACCGAGCGCAAAACCAAATGCCGGATCAACAAAACGGCTGCCATATGTTGAAAAGGACCCCGATACTGGCATTAATGTAGCCATTTCGCCGAGACTTGTCATCAAAAAATAGACCATGATGCCGATAGCTCCATAAGCTATTAGCGCTCCACCGGGTCCAGCTGTTTGAATGGACGCGCCTGTCGCTAAAAATAACCCTGTACCGATTGACCCTCCAATAGCAATCATCGTCATGTGACGTGCCTTTAGATTGCGTTTAATATGCTCTTTACCCCCTTTTCCATTCCGAACATTCTGATTATTTTGTTCGTTTTCATAGCTTTTGAGTGCTTCCATTCTTGTCCTCCTTCATATTTGTACTATAAGCTTCTATCTATCTTTTAAGAAAACAAATGTAGTTACTTAGTTGACAAGAATACCCATGCAAATAATCATAATAATTAAACCTCAATCAGTTGAATTATGTTATCCCTACTAATTGTTTGCTAAACTTTCTATTTCTTAAGGGCAATTTATCCCTTCTTGAGGAAGATGAGAATAAATTGTCCATTAGAATAAAATTCATCTCCCGCTTAATATTTAAAAACGGGAGACGGCTTGCTAATTATTTCGAAAAATCAAAGTAGTTTCGCTTCAATAAGCGTGGAGCGGCCATAAGTGTTTCATACGTCATACTTTTTTCAAGCTTTGAGCAATCGATTAAAAATAGATGATCCTCAATTTCTTTCACCGTGTTATCTGTTTGATAGGTCATACCGCATTCCAAGCAATGAATGGATGGTGTGTCCTTAATTTCGATCGCATTTGTTCCATCTGGAAGTTCCCAATACACTTTGTTGCTCGTTTCACGTGCTGTGTCAGATTCGCACCATTGACAAATCAAAATTATTCCTCCTTTGCTCCTACTGTTTCATATTTCTTCATTTGTGATTGGAATTTTTTCTCTTTTAACTCGTCACGTTTGTCACGTTTATCTTTTAATGAACTATGCTCAGTGTTTTCCTTATACGTTTTGCGGCGATCTAACCGTTTTAACCCTTCAGGTGTAAGGTTAAATTTCGTATCATCAATAATGGATAGAACACCATTACTTTCAAACTTTTCAAACACTTCAGGATATACCTTTTTGTAGTAATCCTCTGCACTGCCTGACTGATAATTTGTTGGTTCTGGATAAGATGTAATGACACCTTCA
This sequence comes from Bacillus sp. sid0103, assembly GCF_019219025.1. The sequence goes on from NZ_JAHUWN010000001.1 coordinate 410,188, forward strand.
AAGTTACGTAATACGACTTTATTAGAACTTTGAGAAATGATATAGTTCGGCTGCAATGGAATTTTGCCTCCTCCACCTGGGGCATCAACAATAAATGTCGGAACGGCATAACCCGATGTATGGCCGCGAAGTCCTTCCATAATTTCCAATCCTTTGCTGATTGGTGCACGGAAATGGCCAATCCCTTCTGATAAATCACATTGGTAAATATAATATGGACGAACGCGAATTTTAACAAGGTCATGCATAAGCTGTTTCATAATCGGTACACTGTCGTTAATGCCTGCTAAAATAACAGCCTGGTTACCAACAGGGACACCAACATTTGCAAGCATTTCACATGCACGCTTCGATTCTTCCGTAATTTCAATAGATGTATTGAAATGTGTATTCAACCAAACTGGATGATACTTTTTCAAGATATTACAAAGATTTTCGGTAATACGCTGTGGGAATACGACAGGTGCTCTTGTACCGATACGAATAATTTCTACATGCGGAATCTCACGTAAATTCTTTAAAATATATTCTAAAATATTGTCATTAATAAGGAGCCCGTCTCCTCCGGAAATTAACACATCTCGGATCTGTGGGTTAGATGCGATATAACTAATCGCTGTGTCTAACTGTTTCTTTGGTACGCCCATTCCGATTTGTCCGGAGAAGCGCCTTCTCGTGCAGTAACGGCAGTACATAGAGCATTGGTTTGTAACTAAGAACAACACTCGATCCGGATAACGATGCGTTAACCCAGGTACTGGTGAATCTTCATCTTCGTGAAGGGGATCTTCTAAGTCATATCTTGTTTTATGCAATTCCGCAGAAATCGGAACAGACTGCATTCGAACCGGACATCTTGAATCATCAGGATCCATAAGCGATGCATAATATGGAGTGATGTTTAATGGGATTGTTTTTGTTGAGATTAAAACCCCTTCTTCTTCCTCTGGTGTTAAGTTAACCACTTTCTTTAAGTCTTCTAAATTTTTGATAGTATTCGTCAATTGCCAAACCCAATCATTCCATTGCTCATCCGTTACATCCTTCCAAAGCTCGATTTCTTTCCAATGTCTTTTCGGTTTGAATAAATTGTTTCTCATCATAAACTCCTCCTAAAATTAACCTATTTAATTGACAATTTTTGATTATTTCCCCTTTGCTGGAATGTTTTATTAAGAAATGAGGTATTCCATATAATAGCGATTTTCCCCTTCGCCAAATTCATCGGATCTTGTCTCTTTTATAACAAACCCTAATTTTTCATATAACTTGACGGCCGCCTCGTTTTTAATATTGACCGTTAGGCACACCTTACGAAAACCATCTTCCTTCAGAATCGGATAAATCTCCTGTAAAAAGAATTTCCCGATTCCTTTCCCCTGCTGGTCAGAGCGGACATAAAACCCAAAAATATAGGCTTTATGAATATCATTGTAATCTCTCATTACTTCACAAATTGCTATCGGCCTTGGATCATCTGATTGCCGATATTGAATAAGTTTTCCATAACGTGTAAGCGGAATAAGAGTTTGTTCATCCACGGCCCCTAATCCCGGAAAGGCATCTCTTTCAAGCTCCATCATTATTTTTAGCTGTTCCGGATTCAATGAACCTGGTACTTCGACAAAATAGGATTTGTTTAGTGTCTCCACTTTTCTTTCCTCCTCTGTTCCACTTCATATTGGATTTCATCCAACGGCCATATTGGCCTTGGAATATGACGATACGTAAAAGTTGTTAAACGGTTGGAAGCTACACCTGGCGCATCCACATAAATAATAGGGCCAACCATCGGCTCAAACGCAGCGCGGAAATGATTTTTAGCTTTTAACCCAAGAATTCGCTTTGCCTGCGGCTCAAGGCCAATATGACGAAACATTTCCGGATCATTCGCTGACATCGGCCTTCCAATGAGGAGTATATCCATATTTCCAACGCGAATATGAGCAGCTCCCTTTAAATCTACCTTTAAATGCTGATTGAACGGCCCAGAATTGTGAAATATACCGTCCGATAAGGCCACTACCGTTGCTTCGACATGTACGGACTCCCCAAATTCAGGCGATACTTTCCCTCCAAGGGACAACGATAACGTGTTTCCGACTCCAGCCTTACGGCATGCATCAATAGATTCGGGATCATAGAGTCCTCCGAACAGCGTATCAGGAATATTCATCTGCACCATTTCTCGAAGCAGCTCTGTTGTATCCCCGCTTCCGCAGCTTAACGGATTATCTGAAATATCTGCCAGCACTATCGGCTTGTCATCATCTAACTTTAGCGCCCCATTCAGTCCTTTTTTCACACCAGGCAAATCCATGATAAATTCTTCTCTTACACTCCAAAACAAGGAAGCTAGCTTTTCAGCTGTCTCTTTTCCTTTTTGCGGATCGAGTGAAACAACAAGTACACTTGCTCCGACCATGGGGATATCCGAATAAGGAAAACCGCCAAATACGGACACATTATAAATTCCTTCTTCTTCTTGGGCTTGTTTCGCCCGCTCTATCATTTTGTGCATCGGCCCATCTGCCGTTCTCATATTGATAGAGGGAGGCATCATCGGCAACTTTTCAAAATAAGCGTAGTAAGTCACACCTTCCTTTAATTGATTTAACAAAGCGATTGCCGCATGAATGCCTTGTTCGTACATATCAATATGCGGATAGGTCTTAAATCCAAAATGAAGCGGTGTGTAATCAATCATTTTTTCGCTTATATTGGCGTGCATGTCCAGGGTCGTCGCAATTGGAACATTCGGTCCAATCAGCACACGAATTTTTCCTAGTAAATGCTCTTCCGGATCAAAGAGGTGCTCCACGACCATCGCCCCATGCAGTGCAAGCAATAGTCCGTCCAGCCTTCCCGCCTGCTGGATGGACTCCAGCATTTGTTTTTCGATGATGGAGTACGCTTCTGTTGATACTACGCCGGATGGGACCGCTGCCGCACAAAGCAGCGGTACGATTTCTACATCCTCGTCGTGTTTCAATACATCCAGAAACCCACCCACTTCTGTTTTCGTTCCTGTATAGGCATCATAAATTTCATCGCCGATAAAGTAGCCTTCATTTCGAAACTGTTCGATTTCAGTTTTCATCGGGCTGAAACTGTGGGATTCATGGTAAAAGAATGCAATACCAATACGATGTTTTTTCATGTTCTCCCACCTTATAATAGATATGGTCTGTTGATTAATAGTTCGTATAAATGGACTTCCACTCAGTCATGACATCAAATGCATGATGGGAAACTTCACGGTGACCGTTGCCGGACATCTTCATACCCCCAAACGCCACTCCCATCTCGGCATTGGACGTTCCGTTATTTATATAGACAAGTCCGCTTACCGCTTCCTTTGCCGCACGGTTCGCATAATGAAGGCTCTCTGTATAAATGGAAGTCGATAGCCCATAAATCGTTCCGTTATTTACCTCCATGGCTTCCTCATATGAATCTACTTCAATGATGGCAAGAACTGGACCAAATATTTCTTCCTGCGCAATGGTATCCTTCGGTTTCACATTCTCAATGATTGTCGGCTCATAATAATAGCCGCCCAATTCTTTGACAAGCTGCCCACCTGACACAATTCTTCCACCTTCTTCAATCGCTGTTTTTACATATTTTTCGACTGTATGAAGCTGGTCTTCATTTACGAGAGGGCCCACTTGTTTCCCTTCCTCAAGTCCATTTCCTATTTTCATAGACTTTGTTAAATCTACTACTTTTTGTACGAGCAGTTCCTTTACTGGACGCTCGACGATTACTCGACTTGCCGCTGTACAGCGCTGACCAGTTGTGGTAAACGCAGACTTTACGATTCCGTCTGCCGCCTTATCCAAGTCCGCATCCTTCAAGACGATCACGGCATTTTTCCCACCCAATTCCAATGAGATACGTTTTAACGCTTTACTGCTCATTTCAGCCAGCTTTTGTCCGACTTCTGTTGAGCCCGTAAATGAAATGATTTTTACATCCGAATGCTCTGCAAGTGTTTGACCGACTGTTCTTCCTGAACCTGTAATTAAGTTCACAACTCCTGCTGGCAATCCTGCTTCATCTAACACTTCCACAAAAATCTTTGCCGATAGTGCAACCTCTGAAGCAGGCTTCCATACGACGGTATTACCAGCAATCAGGGCTGAAAAGATTTTGTAAGAAGCCAGTGCAACCGGAAAATTCCAGGGGGTAATGCACGCCGCAACTCCAAGAGGTTCACGAACCATTCTTACGTTCCGGTCTGGGAAGCCGGCAGGGACTGTTTCTCCAAAGAGGCGCCGGCCCTCGCCTGCCATATATTGAGCAGTCGCGATGACCACTCCGACTTCGCCTAGAGACTCTGGCAGCACTTTTCCCATCTCCATTGTCATTACACTAGCAAGTTCCTCTTTTCGTATTTCAAACAATTGGGCTGCTTTCGTTAAATAAGCCGCTCGTTCTGGAATGGGGGTGTTCTTCCATTGTGAATACGCTTCATTCGCTTTTGCGACAGCCTCATCCACTTGCTCAGTTGTGGCGGCCGCACATATACCGACAAGTTCCCCTGTTGCCGGATTTAAGCTTTCAAAGTAGGACTGATCGGGGTCACTTACCCATTTTCCATTTATATAAAGATCTCCCTGAAGAATATCTGTTTTGATTTGACTAGACATAAACTTGACCTCCTTTTTCGTGGTATTTCGAGGAATCGAAAATTAGTTTCCTGAAATTGTTTCTGTTATCACATCTTCTAAAATCGTTAATCCTATATCAAGCACATCTTCATGAATATTAAGAGGCAGCATTAATCGGATCGTTTGCCCGCTTACACCGCAGTTCATAATGAGCAAGCCATTTTCCAGTGCTTTCGATTTGATTTTCGGTACAAAGAAAGCAGCAGATTGCGAATCGAATTCAATACCGATCATCATGCCGACTCCTCGGACTTCAACAATGCCCGGTAAATGTCCTACTGAGTTATGAAGTCGGCCGACAATCTCGGCACCGAGTTTAGCACTACGCTCTACTAACCTCTCTTCCTCAATGACCTCAATGTTTGCTAATGCCGCAGCACAAGAAACTGGATTTCCTCCAAATGTCGAACCATGACCGGCAGTCGGCCATTTTTCATGAAGCTCACGACTTGCGACAATCGCACCAAGAGGCATGCCGCCGGAAAGAGCTTTTGCCAGTACTAAAATATCAGGAGTCACATTCGCATGCTCTGCAGCGAACATTTTACCAGTACGTCCAAATCCTGTTTGAACTTCGTCAAAGATAAGCAAAATACCGTGTTCCTCTGTAATCTTTCTTAACGCCTGCAAAAAGCTTGGCGGTGCCGGATAATAGCCGCCTTCACCCATTACAGGTTCAATGATGATGGCAGCTACACGTGAAGGATCGACGCGTAAATCGAACAATTTCTGAAGCTGATTCAAGCAATACTCTTCAGCTTCTTCTTCTCTAATGTTTTTCAGCTGGCTGGGATACGGATATGGAACGTGATACACCTCGCCTAAAATCGGTTCATAATAACGACGATATTTAGAGCTTGATGCCGTAATGGCTGTTGCTCCTAATGTACGGCCATGAAACGATCCTTCAAAAGCAATGATGGCGGGTCTGCCTGTGGCCGCCTTTGCCAGTTTAAGTGCACCGTCAATGGCTTCTGCTCCCGAATTGGAGAAAAAGACAGTGTCTAGATTTCCTGGTGTGATATGAGCAAGCTTTTCCGCCAAATTCGCTGCCGTTTCATAATAACCATAGTTCAATCCAAGATGAATCAAGGCTTCAGCTTGCTTTTTAATGGCTTCCACCATTTTTCCGTTCGTATGCCCGACTGCGTTGACAGCTACTCCTGAAACGAAATCGATATACTCCTTTCCGTCTGTCGTCCAAAATTTGGCGCCATGTGCTTTTTCAATGACAAGCTCCGTTACCCTTGTCATAACCGGTGATAAATGTTTTTGTGCTTTTTCTTTAATCTCTTCTGTTTTATTTTGTAATTTCATACATCTCATCCTTTCTTAATTGACTTTTGAATATCGTAAATGATTCATCTAAAATTCTCACAATCTCATCAATTTCTGTTCTCGTAACATTTAAAGGAGGGCTGATGATGAGGTGCTCCCCCATTGTGCCGTCAATGGAACCGGAACCGGGATAAAAAACCGCACCGAGTTCCATCGCAATTCCATTCAATCTTTCAGCAGCTTTTTCAGAGGGATCGAACAGCCGATCCTGCCTAGGATCCTTCACTAGCTCCATACCGATCAACAGCCCTCTGCCCCGAACATCAGATATATAAGAATGTTTTTGCTTCAGCTCCATAAGACGTTTGACAAGGTAGGGACCTTGTTTTTTGACGTTTTCCAGCACCATATCTCGCTCATATACGTCCAATGCAGCAAGACCAGCAGCAACCGCTACTGGATGCCCACTATAGGTGTAACCATGAATAAATTTCCCGTCGCTGTTTTGAATGAGCCCATCGATTAACCGATCATGAACGATCATTCCCGCTAGCGGAGCATATCCTGCTGATACCCCTTTTCCGAATGTGATGATATCAGGCTTGATTCCAATCTGTTCTGTCGCGAAGTTGGTTCCAGTACGGCCGAATCCAGTCATCACTTCATCGATAATTAAGACGATTTCGTAACGATCACACAGCTCTCGAACTTTCTCAAAATACCCCGGCGGCGGTGGAACAGCACCTTGCTGGCTTCCGACAATCGGTTCGGCAATAAATGCCGACACGTTCTCAGGACCAAGCTCTAAAATGGTTCTTTCAATATCCGTTACACATGTCCAGTTTTGTTTAGAGAGACAATCGTCTTTTTGACGATCATATGGACATCGGTGGCAGTACGGAGAATAGACATGGGCATAGTTTAAAAGATTAGGAGTGTATGCATGCCTTCTTTTAACGTCTCCTCCAGCGGATAAAGAACCGATGGTGTTACCGTGATATGACTGCCATCGCCCGATTACAATGTGCTTTTGGGGTCTGCCGGCATCCCGATGATATTGTCTTGCCAGCTTCAAAGCGCTTTCATTTGCTTCAGAGCCCCCGGTTGTAAAATACACTTTATTTAAATGGTTGGGGGCCATATTTCCGATTGTTTCAGCCAATTGATGCAATGCTTTCGTCTCGAAACGCATAGTATGGACGAAAGCTGCCTTTTTTGCTTGTTCTGCCATTGCCTCTCCTATAGAAGTAATCCCATGGCCCAAGTTGGCTGCAACTGCTCCCGAACAAGCATCCAAATATTTTTTCCCGTTCTCATCAATAAGATAGGAACCTACACCGTGGGTAATAATCGGGTACTCCTTTTTTAAATCACGGTGAAACACATAATCTTTTTTTATTCCATCCATCTTTCCACCACCATTGCCATTCCTAATCCTCCAGCCACACAAAGTGTCGCGAGGCCATATTGCCGTTTTTGCTTTTCCAGCTCATGACATAATGTAGTGACGATTCTAGCACCGGAGCAGCCTAGCGGGTGGCCTAAGGCAATCGCCCCTCCATTTACATTCACGTTGTCTCCTTTTATGCCCCATTCTCTTAAACAAGCAAGACTTTGCGCAGCGAATGCTTCATTTAATTCAATCAAATCGATATCTTCTAAGCGGAGACCTGCTTTTTTCAACACAATTTGGGATGCAGGAACCGGACCGATTCCCATTTCTTTTGGCGATACACCCGCTGCAGCAAAGGAACGAATCCTTGCCATCGGAACTACTCCAAGTTGTTTCGCTTTTTCTTCCGACATCAACAGCAGCATCGAGGCTCCATCATTTCTGCCGGATGAGTTCCCGGCTGTTACAGTACCATCCTTTTGAAACACAGATCTTAGTGTTCCTAACTTGTCAATGGCCGTCAATCTTGGGTACTCATCTATCGCAAAGTGTCTAATCCCCTTTTTCCCTTCCTTTACCGGAACAGGAATGATTTCTTCTTCAAAAAGGCCCAATTCAATAGCACGTTTCGCTTTCTTCTGACTTATATAGGCAAACTCATCTTGTTCACGGCGGCTAATGTTATGTTTTTCAGCAAGCCATTCAGCTGTTTGCCCCATTGTGAAGCGACCGTATATTTCCTCTGGTTGGGATTTTGGCTGACTCTCCGTATTTGAATCATACAAGGTCATATCTCCAATCTTTGGGCCAAATCGAGTACCAATCGTATAGTGTGGAGCCTGTGACATACTTTCAGCACCGCCTGCTAAAACAACGTCCGCCTGACCTGTCATAATGGACATCGCCCCGTTTACGACGGCCTGCATACCCGAACCACACTGACGATGTACGGTATAAGCAGGAATCGATTCAGGAAAATGGGCAAGTAAGGCTGCCACCCTTGCAATATTAGGGGCATGTGCACTCTGCTTTGTTTGGCCGATGATAACTTCATCGACAATATTGGCACCGTAACCGGCAGCAGATAGGTTATTTTTCATGATGAGGGATACTAGCTCTTCTGGAGGGATATCTGCGAGTGATCCGCCGAAGCTCCCAATTGCAGTGCGAAATGCATTTACGATTACTACCACTACACAGTCACCTCGTTGCCAATATTAAAAGACTCAGAAATATGGAACGGTGAGTCCGTTTTCTGTTGAACTTCCTCAAGAGAAATTCCAGGAGACAGATCGATTAGATGAAGTCCATCTTCCTTAACGGCGAACACCGCCAACTCGGTAATAACTAAATCCACAATTCGTTCCGATGTGAGCGGATAGGTTAATTCCTTGACAATTTTTGACTCACCCTGGGTATTCGTATGCATCGTTGTTACGATCACCTTTTTGGAGCCTTCTAATAAATCCATTGCCCCGCCTACACCGAGAACACTTTTTCCTGGTACGGCCCAGTTAGCAATCCGCCCAATCGCATCAATTTGCAATACACCAAGAATTGAGACGCTCACATGCCCTCCACGTATCATCGCAAACGAGGATGCACTATCAAAAAAGGATGAACCTTCCAACACTGTGACAGGCAGTTTCCCTGCATTAACAAGGTTTTGGTCAATCTGCTCCGGATCAGGCGAAGGACCTACTCCCAGAATGCCGTTTTCCGAATGTAAAAAGACTTTTATATCTGATGGAATATAATCAGCCACCAGCGTTGGAATCCCTATCCCCAAATTGACGATATCGCCATTCCTTAGTTCCTTTGCTGCTCTTGCAGCAATGTATTGTTTCGCATTCAAGCTAATTCCCCTCCTTCACAACGATATAATCAACGTATAAATGCGGGGTCACAATTTCTTCAGGTGAAAGCTGGCCTGCCTCCACTATCTCATCCACCTCTGCAATCACAACATCCGCGGATGTTGCCATCATCGGATTAAAATTTCTTGCAGATTTGTTGTAAATGAGATTTCCTAATCGATCCGCTTTTTTCGCTTTAATGAAAGCAAAATCGGCTTTAAGGGGCTCCTGGAGCACATATTTTTTACCGTTAAGAGTACGCTCTTCTTTGTTTTCGGCGATTTTCGTCCCCACGCTGACCGGTGTATAAAACCCTCCAATGCCCGCACCGCCCGCACGAATGGCTTCAGACATCGTTCCCTGCGGGAGAAGCTCAACTTCCAATTCTTTATCCTGATAGGCTTTAACTACTTCTGGGTTGGAGGTGAAATATGAACCTATTGCTTTTTTAACTTTTTTTTGCCTTACTAAAACTCCCAGACCTTTCCCAGGTTCTCCAAGGTTATTACTAATAATCTCTAGGTCTTTGACTTCCCGCTTAGCTAAAGCTGCTATTAAACTAAGCGGACTTCCTACAAGCCCAAAACCCCCTACCATAATCCGTGAGCCGCTTTTAACTTTTTTTACTGCTTCTTCGCATGTAATCAGCTTGCTCATCTTTTCCCCTACCTCTCCATTGACTATCGTGTGTACTAACAGTTCGGAAAATATAAAAAACCGAGCAAAACATAAATCCTTTATAAAGAATGCCATATTAATGACGATTCCTTACAAAGTGTTCATGTCTGCCCGGTTTTAATAAGACCATGGGAAGAGGTCGTCTTCCCACTTTATTATAACCAAACGTTATGTATTCTTTTGCTTCACGTTATCCCAGTAACGTTGAACTGCAGCCTGAAGGGCCACAATGATCGCTTGCTGGGATGGAGCAAAATAAAAGCTTTGAATTCGTTCAATCAGGGGCTCAACACCGTCTTTAAGACAGTAGCCAATCAGCAGTTTTTGAAAATGATTTTTCGTTAATTTTGTAACAAATGTAAATTCGGCGTTGATAATTTTATGTTCTTTCGGATCCACTTCGAGTACAATTCCCGCATGCTTATACATTTCATACATGGAAGTTCCCTGTGGAGCTTTTGCATATCCTGTAACAATCACTGTTTCCAGTGTTTGCATGCCCCTAAACCTCCTTTCAAAAACTAACTGATCATTTTCTAACACGAGTATAAGGGTCAGAAAAAACAAAGTCAATACAAAAATTCTAAATTTTCAAAAACGTTAAAGCGGTTTCACGACTGTGTTAGTGATTTACGTTTGTTTTTTTAAAATAATAAATAACCCAATTAGTACTAGAAAAACTCCTTACCAACCACGATCCTGCATACGTGCTTCAGGTGCTAAGGATGAAATTTCGATTCCTTTCATAGGAGTGCCAAGATCCTTGGAAAGTTCGGCAATCAATTTATAATCTTGATAGTGAGTTGTTGCCTCTACAATCGCTTTTGCAAATTTTGCAGGGTTATCCGATTTGAAAATTCCTGATCCTACGAATACACCATCTGCTCCTAATTGCATCATTAACGCCGCATCAGCAGGTGTTGCTACCCCGCCAGCTGCAAAATTAACAACCGGAAGTCGGCCTAAACGCTTAATTTCAAGCAGTAATTCAAATGGCGCACCTAAAAGCTTTGCTTCTGTCATAAGCTCGTCCTCGTTCATGCCAACCACTTTACGAACCTGTGCATTTACCTTACGGATATGACGGACTGCTTCAACGATGTTTCCAGTCCCCGGCTCTCCTTTTGTACGAAGCATGGATGCACCTTCACCAATACGGCGGGCAGCTTCCCCTAAATCGCGGCATCCGCAAACAAATGGAACGGTATAATCACTTTTAAATAAATGGAACTCTTCATCAGCAGGTGTTAAAACTTCACTTTCGTCTATATAATCAACGCCCATTGCTTCAAGTACACGTGCTTCCACAATATGGCCGATACGTGCCTTAGCCATTACAGGGATTGAAACAGCATTAAGTACTTCCTCTACGATTCTCGGATCTGCCATTCTTGCTACGCCGCCAGCTGCGCGAATATCAGAAGGAACACGCTCTAAGGCCATAACAGCCACTGCTCCTGCTTCCTCCGCAATTTTAGCCTGCTCGGCATTCACAACATCCATTATGACGCCGCCCTTTTGCATTTCAGCCATGCCTCTTTTTACACGTTCCGTACCTGTTTTCATTGTTATCCCCCTTTGATGATTATGAACTCACTAGTTTCACTTATAAACATGCAAATACTGTGCCAATATTAAAAATGCCTATTTGCGAACTATTTAAGAAAAAAAATGAAAAATTTTTTGGCACTATTCTTATTTTTTTGCACTTAAACTGCAAAAAGTACATTACCAATAAAATGGAAATTTTTTGTTTTATGAAACATCCTTAATCACAACTGGAACTAGAGTAGAAATTTTTTTAGAAAAATATAAATCCGGATCCGGTTAGAAAAAAGACAACAAGTGAGTTGAGATAAATGCAGTCATTGAGGTAGGTGAAGAAGGGGTAAGTTGGATAATGTCGAATTATAAGGGTAATAGTTTCTGCCACCAAATCATCAGTATTACTTCAAACTAAATTGTTAAATAAAAAAAACCTTGATAACTCAAAGGTTACCAAGGCTCTATTATGATGACCTGTGAGGGGTTCGAACCCCCGACCTCAACCCTGTCAAGGTTGCGGATGGTTTTCCGGTACTCCCTACGGTAAGTCATCGGATAAGACAACGTTGCTATGTAAACGATAAGTCAGCGTTAAGTCATGCGTAAATTTGTTCCGTTATGTCGAATTATACCGAATAGGTGCGCAACCTTGCAAGTGTTGAAAGCGAAACCCGTTAATCAAAGAACGCGGAAACCGAAATATCCCCTTCTTTACTTTCCATACTATACCAGATGACCTTGGTACTCTTCTAATTCTGCATGATGATGCTATTTTTTCACTTTATAGACTTAAATAACTATATTTTACATATAATGCTATAACTTTGATTTAACCAATAGGATTGGGAGGAGATTCACATGAGAAATGCGTTATGTTGGGCAGGTTATTTCGCCATAGCAACCGGTATTATCATCGCTGTTTATATTATTACCTCGTTAAAGATTGTCGACATTAGCGCTATTGATTTTGTCGCGGAGGAATCACCGCACCCATATCGCTGGCTTTACGCGTCCTTTGTTCTCGCAGTCACGGTGCCAATCGGACTGATGGCGGTCACCGTCTCGCACTTCCTCGAAAGTAAACCGAGTGACTATACATACAACGCGAAAGAAAGACCTAATGAATCTTATCATAACCGCCCATTTTATTTAAGCCTTGGCGTACCTGCTGGGGCTTTTTTAGCTAAAGTAATTACTCTCAGCTTTCTTGGTTTGAAATATCCTCTTTCGTTTCAACCCAAAAAAAAGCACCCGATTATTCGGATGCATACTTAATTATTCCATGTAAATAAACCGAGTATTCTCGCTGTACACATTCTCTTAACTTGATTTTTCCTTCACTTTCTAATTCTCCAACCCATTCTTCAATCTTTTTTTCATCTTCTTTTGTAGCCTTAGGAATCTCTGTTGAAAAGAAATTACCTCGACTTGCATTTTGTAGATTTTTAAATAAACCAACTTTATTCATTGGGTCATCTCCTTTATCTATTATTTTCGACATAAAGGAGCTTGAGTTCAGTAATGCAGTCGGAGTCGTCGAACGGCTGGTCCGATTTGTGTAATAGCATTGGTTTTACGAACATTTAAAACACCTCACATTAATTTTACCATAATTAATTGAACGGAAGATTAGGAGACTATTGGAAGAGGTAGTGGTTTGGTGTAATAAAAAAGGACGCCATAAGGCACCATAATTTAAGGAAGACCAATTCCCTCCCACTTCGGTCATGGTCATTTCCGAGTGGTTCAAGCGGGCAAAATAAAAACCCTTAGTTAGGGCTATCTGCCTGTTCTCTTACATATCCGCGAAATGGTCCGGTTGCAGTAATTTCTAATCTGCTAAAGGGATGCATCGTTTCGTCAAAAGTTTCACCGGGTTTTAAGTATGCGGATAGCTGAGCGTGTAGCTACCGCTCGGCCTACGTTTCGACAACCCCGTGAGTTCTGGAAGGCTCTCCGTCCCGGCACCTTCTTGCTGATGATTATTCCGTTTGTAAGAAAGACGTTTCGGACATCCTACAATTAGGAGGTGCCATCATGTTTTCGTGGATATACAATCATTTTATAAACACTCTTTGGTTTCTTCTGATTATGATGTCGATTCCGGGTGCTTTTGGACTTTATTTAATTTATTCCCAAATAAAACAAAATCGGCAAGATAATGACGATAGTCAAAATCAATAGAGCCTACCGGTATGTTCTTCCACATTACGCACCATTACCCGCACATATTCCGAAATACCGAGTTCCTTCTATTATATACCCCCAGTAGGTATATTCGTAATATCCTCTATAATTCCGTCAAATAAATGATTTCAAAAAGGAAAACGCTTACAACTTAGCGAATATATACTTTGAGTTATTAATAAAAGTACACGGAGGGATGTCTTTTGATAAACTGCAAAAAATGTGAAAAAGAGTTTTATTTCCAAGTTACGGAAATGAATGTCCCTGGAGGCAAAGAGCGTGAGTATTTAAATTGCCCCCATTGCGGTGAAACAAATGGTTCAGTTGTAACGAGCGGTGTCGTGTATATTCATAAAATTGAGGAAAACTCTAAGAATTAATTATCGATACTTTACACGACAATTGGGCCCTTGAACATAGGGCTTTCTTTAATTTTTGTACAAATAAAAACGTCACCCCGTGGTGACGCGCTCACTATCACGCCACATATTACGCTGTGCCTTTATTAGCTCCGGCATTCCAAAGGCGAACTGCCATTTAACTTTTCCGCGGTCTCTTATCGTCATAACGGTCATCTCCTTCATTCTTATTATATACGAACATAAGTTCTGTATGTAAACAAAAAAAATTTACGACGGCACGCATTAATCGTCGTAGTGGTATAAACCTTGAGCACACGCCCTACAGTAAAGACTGTTTTTATATATTTCAGTTTCATGATTTTCGTATGCATTCCCGCAATAAGTACATTTATATTTTTTACCCTCGGTATGCTTACGTGAAAAAAATGGATCGAAAGACGGAGTAAAGTTATTTCCATATTCACTATCTAACTCTTCTCCCCATAAAGTCTTTTTTGATTGTTTTCTGCGATCACCATCAAGTTTCAATTAGCATCACCTCCTCTAAATTCTATGCGGTGCCCTTTAATCAAATGCAAATTAAACGCCACCCGTTAAGGTGACGCAATGGTTATCGCTTAATCTTTCGCGGCTTATTCAGTTTGCCCGTAATCATATTCATAGCTGAATACTTTTCGTGCTGGTTTATTAACGATTCCTTCGATAAATGAGTATAACGCAGCACCACACGTAAATCCGCATGACCGAGTAATAATTGTAAGTGTCGAATATCTCCGCCTGATTCCAGGAACATAGTTGCTGCAGTATGACGGAATAAATGCGGATGCACATTCTTAGTTATGCCGGCCTTCTTAGCGTAACCATTCAATCTATTACGGAAATGGTCCCGCGTTAATGGTTCTCCGTAGTTAGAAAGAAAGATATAGTCGCTGTCAAAGTCCGTTTTATTTTCGCTAATCAGTTCCTTTATTAAGCGAGCTGTAACATGTTGTAGCGGTATTGTCCTCGATTTTCTACTCTTAGCTATGCTAGCCGGTATTGTAGCGGTCCTGGTTGCGAAATCAATATCGGAATGTTTAAGGCCTAGCGTTTCACTTATTCGAGTCGTTCCGTCAATTAGGAAATGCATTAGCACATGGTCGCGGAACTCTGCATAATGACGCTGATTAGGGACGTTCAGCAGCCGTTTTAATTCATCCGCAGTAAGGACTACGATTTCCTCTTCGGGCTCGCTTACGTTCTTTATACCTTCCATCGGATTATTATCGATTAATCCTTCCTCAAACAAACACTTAAACATTACGCGCAACGTCTTAAGCCGTGTATTAACTGTTGCTGGCGACAATCCTACCGTCATTGATTCCTGCGGCTTAAACTTATGATCTTGGAATTTAACCCATTTCTCGTGCATATAAACGATATAATCGCGAATTGTATCCTTCGTAATATCCTTAACTGATCGCTTTATATCGTGCCTATCAAGAAACTCGATAAAATACCCGTAATTATCTTCGTATTGATTCAGCGTACCTTCCGCCCTTCCCTCCGCTCGTTTTATCGCTTTGAACGATTGGAATAGGTTATCGAGGTTATGCGCAGATTTACGCATTGTCCTAGCGTTTTTGACACGCTTACCAGTTCGTTTATCAGCCAAAATAAAAACGCCTCCTGTTCGTTATTTCAACGGAACAAAAGACGTAATAACCCAGCGCTACCCTGCCGAAAATAGGAGCGCTACCCTGCGATTAAGTCAACGCATAAGTCATCGACAATAAAAAACGGTAGAACACCGTCATATCAACGTTTCTACCGTCCGGATGACCTGTGAGGGGTTCGAACCCCCGACCTCAACCCTGTCAAGGTTGCGCTCTCCCAACTGAGCTAACAGATCTCTTATTTAACTACATATTTAATTATAGTAAAAAGACCAAAAATGTCAATACCATTTTTAGTATTCCTTTAAAAACATTTCTATTCACAAAAACCTTTATCACTAATGGTACCTAATAAACAGAAACATAAGTTCTGATTTTATTGAATAAAGAACTAATGTTCGGGTATAATAGTATTATACAGAGGAAAGGAGAGATGATCATGGATGGACTTTTTATTCGTTCAATTAAAGAAAATATACCGCTCGAGATGATCTATCTTGCAGAAAATCAAGAGCTTTCGCAACGGACTTTGATTGTAAGGGAAGTAACTGAAGAGTACATTCGTGCTTATTGTTTATTGCGAAAGCAAATACGTACCTTTAAGCGTGAAAATATATTATCCATTTTGCCTGAATCCCGTACCAAACACCGCTACCTTCACTAATCCTCACACTTTCATTCACACTTTCATTCACATTTCATTCAGCCCCCTTAATATTGAAAGCATTTCCACTTTAGTTTTGTTATAATGCAGTGGTAGAGATTGAATCATGGGGGGAATTATCACATGGAGTTTCCAAAAGGAACCATCAAAGAACTTACCATTCATAGTGGTGAACTTGGAGAGGATATACAGATCCTTGTCTATCTGCCAGCAAACTTCTCACCGCTTTATAAATACTCGCTGTTAATCGCCCAGGACGGCCAAGATTATTTTCAATTAGGCAGAATCGCGCGATTGGCAGACGAGTTTCTTTTTCAAAGAGAAATTGAAAACTTAATCATTATTGGGGTACCCTATAAGGATGTAGAAGACCGCCGCAAGAAATATCATCCAAGCGGCTCCCAGAATCAACAATACATCCGTTTCCTAGCCCATGAATTAGTTCCTTTTCTTGATCAAGAGTTTCCTACTTATCAAATGGGCTCGACGAGAGCACTTATTGGCGACTCCCTTGGCGGTGCCGTTTCTTTAATGACAACACTTCAATACCCACATACATTTGGGAAAGTCCTGCTGCATTCTCCATATGTAGATGAACATGTATTGAATGCGGTCAAGAACTTCTCAGAGGGACAGCTATTACAACTCTATCATGTGATTGGGAAGCAAGAAACGGAAGTACCGACCACAAACGGCATGCTAAAAGATTTCTTAACTCCGAACAGGGAGCTTTCAAAAATTATTTCAGACAAACCAATTACATATTTTTATGAAGAGTTTAGCGGAGACCATACCTGGACGTACTGGCAGCCTGATTTAAGACGGGCACTTAAAATGCTATTTTAGTCTTATAACTATCGACTCATAATTTAGACCATCCACTTAAATTGTTTAATAAATTTAGAAAATTTGTTATAATAATAGGAAGACTTCTTTAAACATTTATTTTTCTATAAAAATATTTTTTATAACGGAGGTATACGTATGAAATTTGGAGTTGTTATTTTTCCATCAAAAAAACTTCAGGATTTAGCTAATTCCTATCGAAAACGTTATGACCCGCATTACGCTTTAATTACGCCTCACCTTACATTGAAAAATTCCTTTGAGGCGTCCGAAGAAGAAGCGAAAGAATATGCTGATAAATTACGAAGAGTTGCAGCTGATCATCATGCATTTACATTAAAAACTTCAAAAATCAGTTCCTTTCAGCCTGTAAATAATGTGATTTATTTTAAAGTGGACAAGACAGACGAACTAACTGCTTTGCATAACGAAGTTAATCAAGAATTTACAGAGCAAAACTTAGACTATGCGTTTGTTCCACATATCACCATTGGGCAAAAACTATCCAATGATGAGCACTCTGATGTATTTGGCTCATTACGTATGACCAAAATTGATCATGAAGAAACGATTGACCGCTTCCATCTTCTTTATCAATTAGAAAATGGATCCTGGACCGTTTATGAAACATTTCGTCTTGGAAAGGAATAGTTTAAGTGACCGTAAAGATTGTTGAAAACCAAAAAGAACTTGAAGATGCCTATTCAGTAAGGAAAACCGTTTTCGTTGAAGAACAAGCAGTTCCACTTGAAGAGGAAATCGATGCTTACGAGGATGAAGCTAAACATTTTATCATGTATCACGATGGTTCTCCAGTTGGTGCGGGCCGCTTTCGTCTCGTTGATGGCTATGGGAAGGTTGAACGAATTTGTGTCTTGAAAGAGGCAAGAAAAACTGGTGCAGGAAGAGCTATTATGGATTCGATTGAAAACTTTGCACGTGAAAATGATATTCATAAATTAAAGCTTAATGCCCAAACCCATGCGATTCCTTTTTATGCTGGACTTGGATATGAGGTTGTTTCCGAGGAATTTATGGATGCAGGAATTCCTCATAAAACAATGGTAAAAAAAATATAACCTTAAAAAGCACTTGGCGCTCCAAGTGCTTTTTTGGTAATTCCATCAATGTTGATGAACCCCTTTCAGTTCCCCTTTGGTTTTGATATGATAGAACATGTCTTGATTTTTGGATATAGAGGATAAAAAATTATGAAAACAGCAATTTATCAAAGTCAAACTATTGTTCTTGAGCAGTTAAGCAGGGACCAATATCAGAAAATATTTCTCGCTGGAAAAAATGATCAATTGAATTGTCCTATCTGCAACGAAAACGTTCGTTTGTTTTTAGGTATTCACAAAGAACCTCATTTTTTCCATACACATTCACCTGAACTAGATTGTCCAGAGCCCTCTGTCATACTGGATAAAGCAGAATCAGAAACATCTTCTGAATTGAATGGATTTAGCATCCCAAAGGGTAGAACCATTACAAAAACCCCGCAACATATTGATTACTTCAAAGCCGCCAAAACAATTGAATACACAGTTCCGTTTACTCCTGCAATGAATGAGAAACTGTTGGAACTTTCACCCTTTTTACAAAAACTTGCAGATAATGGAGTTGTACTTGATGATAGTCAGGCTGCCGCCGTCAAAGAGACAGAAGGCTCTCTATTAGTGCTAGCCGGTGCCGGGAGTGGGAAAACTCGGGTGTTAACAGCACGAACAGCGTATATGCTGGCAGACAAACTGATCGATCCGAGGACGATTATGCTCGTTACGTTCACATCAAAAGCAGCTGCTGAAATGAAGAACCGCCTCCTTACCTATCCGCACATACAGCGAGATCAAATTAATCAACTTGTTACTGGTACCTTTCACAGCATATTTTATCGCATTCTGATGTTCCACGACTCACATAATTGGTCATCTAGCAAACTATTAAAAAAAGAATGGCAGAGAGACAAAATCCTGAAAGAAGCAGGGAAAGAACTTGACTTATCAGAAAAAGAATTCGCTTATGATTTGGCTCTTCAACAAATCGGTCTATGGAAAAACTCTCTGCTCATGCCTGATGCGGTGAAGCCCACTTCAGAATGGGAAGAAAAAACAGTCTTTCTATATAAAAGATATGAAGATTACAAGAAAAACGAGGGTTTATTTGATTTTGATGATATGCTGATTGGCTGTTATCATCTGTTTTCCTCAACCCCTTCCTTACTGGAGCTGTATCAAAATCGGTTTCATTATTTTTTAATTGACGAGTTTCAGGATATTAATAAGGTCCAATATGAACTCATCAAACTATTATCCGCAAAACATAAAAATGTTTGTGCAGTTGGCGATGACGATCAAGCCATATATTCGTTTAGAGGCAGTGACCCTAGCTATTTGCTAGAGTTTGAAAAAGATTTTCCTTATGCAAAAATGGTTACACTTGATCAAAATTATCGATCCTCTCACGAAATTGTTTCGTCTGCTAACCAAATGATTGCTGCAAATAAAATAAGACGGACGAAGAAAATGAAGGCACAGTTTTCTTCAGGAATACTGCCGCAGTTATTTTTTCCCTATGATGAAGAGGAAGAAGCAACGATGATTGTCACTGACATACAAGAGCGGATATCCCTTGGAGCAAACCCTTCCGACTTCGCCATTCTCTATCGGACCAATGCCGGCTCGCGTGCGGTGTTTGAAAGATTGGCTGGCTCCAACCTTCCTTTTAAGATTGATTTGGATGCAGAAGCCTTTTACGACCGTTATATCGTGAGAAGTGCTCTATCCTTTTTAAAAGTCAGCTTAAATGAAGATGACCCACAGGCAATGTCTGACATTTTGCCATTGTTATTTCTTAAGCAAGCCGTTCTAAAAGAATTAAAAGCTCAAAGCATCCTTAAGGATTGTAGTCTACTTGAGGCTCTTTCACATGTAACCACTGCGCATGCTTTTCAGGAAAAGAAATTAAAAAAAGCCGTCACCATAATTCGCGGCTTAAAGCATGTCTCACCATACACAGCACTTGAAAAAGTCGAAAAAGATATTGGCTTTCTTGATTTCCTAAAAAAACGCGGGAATGAGTCGAATAAGATTGAAAAAGGCTCTGACGATCTTAAAGACTTGAAAGTGGCTGCAAAAAGCTTCGACAAAATTGAATCGTTTCTAGCTCATTCCGAACATATGTCAGCTATGAACAAAGAAATTAAAAATTTAAGTAAACATTTTCATGAAGCCATTCATCTTAGTACCATTCATCGTTCGAAAGGACTTGAATACAAAATTGTTTATATTATCGGTGCCGTCGATGGCAGTTTGCCGCACGATTTTGCTCTAGAAGCTTATCGAAATGGCGACTTTACTGCACTTGAAGAAGAAAGAAGATTATTTTACGTGTCGATGACTCGGGCCAAGGATCAGCTTTTTATCTCTGTTCCTGAAAATAGACGCGGAAAAAAAGCCCATCGCTCGAGGTTTATAGTGCCGTTAACTAAAAAGAAGAAGACCGATTCCTAATAATGAACTGTAACCCATAATATGGACAGTTTAATAAAGAGCCTATGCAACTAACAGGTGACCTCGGTATTGTACCGGGGTCATCCTATTTAATCCCCACTGGTAACGATCATTATTGTACTCTTCGATATATGAATCCACTAACTGTTTTAGTTCACCTAAACTCTCACAATCTTTATAATCAACCTCATC
>NZ_JAHUWN010000020.1 GCF_019219025.1 Bacillus sp. sid0103
AAACCGACTTTCAGCTTTTCCTCATGAGAGGAAAAGGATTATCCGGTATTAGCACCGGTTTCCCGGTGTTATCCCAGTCTTACAGGCAGGTTGCCCACGTGTTACTCACCCGTCCGCCGCTAACCAAAAGAGCTGCGCTCCTATTGATTCGCTCGACTTGCATGTATTAGGCACGCCGCCAGCGTTCGTCCTGAGCCAGGATCAAACTCTCCAAGAAAGTTGATTAGCTCATTTTGTTACGTTGGCTTAGTTTCTTATTTGAAACTAAAATTTATTGTTTGATTGCACGATTTTGTTTGTTTAGTTTTCAAAGAACAAGATCACTTAGTAAAGAAGCGACAAAATCTATAATATCGCTTTTCTATTAAAATATCAATTTAAAAAAATACCCTTTCCAAACGACATTTTTTTGAAAAGACCTATTTAAAAAGTGACAAAAAATAATATAGCATATTCTCTTCATCATTGTCAATAAATATTTTGTATTTTTGACTGCCTCAAAAGGGAACTCTCATATAATAACATCATTGTCCTACCAGAGACAATAGAAATTTTATCCAAATAATCATATAAAATATGCCCCCTCTTATCACTAGCATTTTCACGTTACATGGGTGACCCATTTGATATAATAGGTTAGAAATAAACTTAGTTAACATTAGAGGTGGCACCATGAAAAAAACGATAGGAATGTTTGCTCATGTTGATGCAGGAAAAACGACATTGGCAGAACAACTGCTCTACCATACGAAAACGATCAGACAAAGAGGACGTGTCGACCATCAGGATACATTCCTTGATACCCATGACATAGAAAAACAAAGAGGCATAACCGTATTTGCCGATCAAGCCATGTTTTCCTATAACGAATCCCATTATTATTTGATCGATACGCCCGGGCATGTCGATTTTTCTCCTGAAATGGAGCGAGCGATTCAAGTGATGGATTACGCAATTGTCATTATTAGTGCGGTGGAAGGAATCGAGGGACATACGGAAACCGTTTGGAGACTTTTACAAAAGCATGAGGTTCCAACCTTTTTCTTTATCAATAAAACTGATCGTGTCGGTGCCGATCCTGAAATGATCTTAGACGAAATTCGCAGCAACTTAACCACAGAAGTATTTGATATAACAGAGACTTTGTCCCATGGGCAAATGAGTGAAGAACTGATTGAATTTATTGCAGAGCGTGATGAGGCCCTTTTAGATACATACATGGAAACTGGATATCTACCACAACTTTGGTTAGAGACAATGAGCAAGCTAGTAAAAGAAAAGCAGCTCTTCCCCTGTGCAAGTGGTTCCGCTTTGCAAGAGATTGGCGTCTACAGCTTTCTTGAAAAATTAGACCTATTAACCACTACCAATTATCAATGTGACGCCCCTTTTGAAGGCCGTGTTTACAAAATTCGTTATGATGAAAAAGGAACAAGAATTACATTTATCAAGGCATTGTCTGGGACCTTAAAAGTAAGGGATGAATTAAATTATAGAGAGGAAGAAAATCTTCTCTGCGAAAAAATCACACAGATCAGACTTTATAATGGAAGTAAATTTAAAACGATCGATCAAGTAGACGCAGGCGATATTTTTGCCGTAACAGGATTATCTGCCGCTTCAGCTGGGGATGGTCTGGGGACATTAAAGGAAAAAGCCGAATACGAGATGCTTTCTGCCTTAAAATCTAAAGTAATTTTCGACCCAACAATGAATGTAAAAGAAGTGCTGCGGTATTTTAAAATGCTAGATGCCGAAGACCCAGCCTTGAATGTCACCTGGGAGGAACGCACCCAGGAAATCCATATTCATGTCATGGGGGTAATCCAACTTGAGGTTCTTAAACATATAATAAAGGAGCGCTTTCTTTTTGAGGTATCGTTTGCGGAACCAGAGATCTTATATAAAGAAACAATCGGTTCAGAAGTAATGGGGTACGGCCATTTTGAGCCCCTTGGACATTACGCGGAAGTCCATCTTAAATTAGCGCCTGGTGAGCGAAATAGTGGGATTTCTTTCGAAAGTATCTGTCATACTGATCATTTACCGGTCGGGACGCAAAATGTCATCCGGAATCACCTTTTTGAGAGGGACCATCATGGATTACTTACTGGGTCGCCCATCACCGACCTGAAGATTACCTTATTAACAGGACAAGCCCATGTCAAACATACCTCTGGCGGGGACTTTAGGGAGGCAGCTTTCCGAGCATTGCGGCAAGGTCTTGAAAAGGCAAATAACATCTTGTTGGAACCTTTTTATGAATATAAAATCAACGTCGATTTAGAACATATGGGAAAAATTCTAACCGATATTCAAAATGCACACGGCAGCTTTAACCCTCCGACAACCGTGGGAAACAAAACCCTAGTAATCGGGAAAGTACCAGTCGCTACCTTTATGAATTATGGCCCTGAGTTCGCCTCAATTACCAAAGGAAAAGGAAAACTAAATCTAGTTGTTGGAGGTTATTACCCTTGCCATAATCCAAATGAGGTTATGGAAAAAATCCAATACAATAAAGATGCTGATCCGGAATATACTTCGTCATCCATCTTCTGCTCCAAAGGACAAGGCTATTCCGTGCCGTGGAAAGAAGCAGAAAGTGAAATGCATTGTTTATAGGATTTGTTTGATTGGTTACTGGTCGTCTATAACAGCCATAGACGACCGTCCTATCCTTTTTTCCAATGGTTTCGGTCACCAATACGCGCTATTGATTCCCTTCCCACCCTTTTTTCAACGCTTTCGGTCACCAAGACCCGCTATTGATTCCCTTTACACCCTTTTTTCAACGTTTTCAGTCACCAAGACCCTCACAAACTACCATTCACCACTTCCACTATCAGTTTTCCATCCAATGCTCCGGAATTCTTAGTGCAGGCGGTATTTTAGTAGTACGGTCGCCCTTTGCTGAATTGACTTGAGCTTGAGTCAGGAACAAGCTTCCTGTCAAATTTGCTCCTCGTAAATCAGCGTCTCGCAAGTCCGCACCAATCAGGTCTGCCACGCGCAGATCGGCTTTTCTTAGATCCGCCGCTATCAATAATGCCCCTCTTAAATTAGCTCCTTTTAGGTCAGCACCTTTTAAATTTGCGCCTATATAGTCTCTCTTTTTAACGTTTTTCTTTGCTGACACTTTAGCACGGAAAAGCTCACTTGTCCGGAGAAGTAAATCATTTACGATTGCTCTATGAGCAGGAACATTTAACGCTAAAATCGATTGAGGACTTAGCGTTGTCAGTTTCTCCGTTTCGTCAAATGCAGACTGCAATTCTTTATAGATTGGCTGAGCATCTTTTAAGCTAAGAGCTTCATGTAAATAACAAAGCATCTCATGAAGTTGTTGCATTATCGGAAATACTTCAAACATTTCCTTAGCTAAAGCAGGATGGTTTCGCCAGTCCTTTCCACTATATGTAACTTGCGAAACTTTTTGACCTGCACCAAAACACTCATATCCAACACAGCCTCTAAATCCTTCTTTTCTAAGATTTTTATGAATGCCACAACGATAATCAGATTGTAAATTTCGGCAAGGAGTACCTGCTTCTTTATCAAACGCAAAATCAGCCGACTTTGTATATGGCAAAGCAATACAGCACAAACCAAAGCAATTGATACAATCTGCTCGTAAACTATTATTATTTTTATTGTCTATTAGTTGATTAGACATTCCTACCCCTCCCAATAATCAACAACACATGTTACTAAAATAACACAAAAACACCCTCTCATCCGAATAATTAGACAAAAGGGTGTTTTTAGTATTTAGGTTATCGCTTTTCTTTTAAGAGCACGGCTGCTTAAAATCTTTCCATTCCAATAGGCCATACCGCATGCAATTAATAATAAAATACCAGTGACGATAAAAACACTGTGTACAGGGAATATTCCGCCGAGTAATCCCCCTATTATTGGACCAATCATCCCACCGATTTGGTTAGCTGTTTGGTTCAAACTAAATGCCCTGCCACGGAAATCTTCAGGTGTTACCTTTACAACAAGACCATTAAGCGCTGGGAAGACGGCACAGAAAAAGATTCCAAACACAAAGCGGGTAATGGAAAATCCCCAGATTTCACTGAATAATATTTGAGAAATTGTTCCTATTCCACCGCCCAGTAACCCGATAAACAAAACGCGTTGAAAGCCGACTTTATCTGCCCATTTCCCCCAATATGGAGCAAACAAGGCGCTTGCGATTCCAGGTAACGAGAACACAATTCCCGCTAATAATGAGGCATTTTCAGACGAGCCCCCCAATTTCACGATATATAACGGAAGGACAGGTTCAATCGTCATGATGGAACAACTTGTAACAACAGTGAGGAGGAGGACGAGAAAGAATGGGCGATTCGTCAGGGCTATTTTAAAGTCATTTTTAATAGAACCCCGAACCTTACTTGGCGTAAAATTCTCCTCCACTACCCAAAAAACAATCAGGAGAGTGGCAAGAAAAACAATTATTCCCGCACTGGCAAAGGCCCAGCGATTTCCTACTAAATGTGAAATCCCCCCACCTAACAAGGGACCAAGAATACTTCCTGAAGCTGAGGCAGACGAAATAAGGGAAAGTGCATAGCCCACCTTGTTACCAGGTGTATTGGTACCAATTAAAGCGATGGCACCAGGTATGAATCCACTCAATAACCCCTGCAAGATTCGTAGAATTAATATTTGATATGGATTAGTAACAAAAGCCATTAACGTATAGATGGCAAAAAGGACAAATCCAGCGCGGATAATCATTGGTTTCCGTCCATATTTATCAGCCATCCGGCCCCAAAACGGTGAGGCAATTGCTCCTGAAAAAAATGCTGCACTAAATAACAACCCTGCCCAAAATTCTGTATGTTCATGTACACCAATTTGCAAAAGGAAAATTGGCAAAAAGGGAATCACCATGGAAAAGCTCGCCGCTGTAAAAAAGACCCCAATCCAAAGCACCCACAAATTACGTTTCCAGTTTAGCATGCTGCTCCATCTCCCAAAGCTTTATTCGCTTAGCCGTTTTTAATATGGTCTATAATAACATACTGGTAAATTATTTTCATTTCCGAAATATTCGTATACAGAAATTTTTCAACTATTATTTCAATTTTTATCTATCCAAATGTTCACTCCTCCTGTTCAAAAAGTAAAAACCATCCAAATGAATGGATGGTTTCTGTAAAAATAAACATTAAAGTGTTTTTTCATTCCCTGAACTTTTCCTGACGAAATGGACAAGGAATGTTCCTGAAAAGACAGCAATTAAGATCGAAAAGAAAACAAATTCATCTAACTGGTATCCAAATGCAGAGACAATCATTCTTATAGCGATAATGGCAATTAACACAAAGGCAGTGATTTCGACTTCTGGGACTTTTTCGATTAAAACCAAGAATAGTTGAGCTACCCCTCGCATCATTAAGATCCCAATCACACCACCAATAAATAAAACCCACTCCTGATTGGAGACACCAAAGGCCGCAATCACGCTATCTAAACTAAAAGCAATATCCATCAATTCCACAGTTAGAACCGTTCTCCAGAAACCCATTTTCTTATTTTGAACTTCATCATCGTCATCATTGTTCTTGATAAAGTTTTGAATCACAATCCAGAGTAAGTAGTGGCCACCTACAATTTTTATCCAGCCAATATTGATTAAAGTAACCCCTAACCCAATCGCTAATATCCGAAATAGATAGGCACCAAAAATCCCGTAGAATAACGCCTTTTTTTGTTGGTGCTTAGGTAAATTTTTCACTAGGATTGCTAATACGAGGGCGTTATCAGCGGATAGTAAACCTTCAAGAATAACCAGTGTCCCGATCACTCCCCAGCTCGCTGGGTTCGTAAAAACCTTTTCTAACGCATCTAGTGAAAAAAATGTACTATAGCTATTGATAATTTCATGTAGAAACTCCATTTTTCCTCCCTTTCCATCGCTTTATTTTCTTGACCTATTTCAAAATCCTTAATAGGATAAAACGATTCTATGCTTGTCCCTCAAAAATTACTGCACTACTGGTGGCCTTGTCCTAAACTTCCTCATTTAAATGTATGTAAGGGTTTAGAATAAATGAACCAAAACCATAACCAGCAAAAGCAAATAAACTGAGAATATCCAACGAATCTATAAACCTGGATATTCTCAGCTTATGTTTAGAAGATTATTTGAAATCCTTCTCTCGATCTTGGATTAACTTCACATTGTATTTCTCAACTGCATTCAACGTAGTGCCGTCATAAGATGGATCTGGAAAATACCATGATGTATTTGAAAAATAAATCCTTAAATCATCCGATTCAAAAATATATCCATGCCGGGCATAGATTTCATTTCTGGCTAAGCGTAGTTGCCGAGGAGTTAGTGGCACTAGTTCACTCATTGTTAATCTGACAAAATCACTATCTGGAAAAATATATTCACTTGAAGAATCCCGAGGTGGCTTGCTAGTTGAAGTACCAAAAACGTTTGTATGCATGACAAGTGTTAAATTATCCTTGCTTGATCCTTCTAACACAGGGATCGAATACCCACATGACCCTGAGAAATTTAGAATGTCCGATTGTGGAAGGGTGACAGGATATTCACCCACGCAATTATTACCGACGCCAATAACCCAATCAGCATGTAGTTCCTTTGATAAAGTATCGGCAATTTGATATACCTCTTTAGCCCATGTTTTTAATGGCAGCAAATTCCCTTCATCAAATAGACCAAAAATACGTGCTAAATCCCGAGACGGAATAGCCGAAGCTGATAAGAGCACACTGCCATCCTGATGGGTAACACTCCATTCTCCGACCGATAATTCCCTGCCAGAGGTGAAAATCCGTAGGTTATTTAATTTGTTGGTGTAGAAACGTATGATCGATTCTTCGCTATTTACCACCACTTCTTCCTGTTTACTTTGAGCATCTTCCTCTATTCCCGCCTCTGTCGTCTCTGTTTTATCTGTATCTTCTTTGTTTTTAGAAGCAGCTTTGGGTGTATTCTCTTTTTTTGTAGTATTTACTGGGGTTACTTTATGTGTGGTATCCAACAGATTATTTATTATGAAAAACGCCGCGAGGCCGACTATTACAATCCCTAACAATGAGAAAAAGGCTAGTTTGAATCCTTTATGATGGTTTTTATGTACAGAACGGGTCTCTCCCTCTTTAGTTAACGGTGCCTCCTCAAAAACCGGCGATTCCATGATCACTGACAGTTTCTCCCCGCAACCAGTACAAAAAAGTTCTCCCTCGGTTACATTCTTTCCACAATTTGTACAGAAATCCCCCACTGATGAACCCCCTCCTTTATCAAAGTAAATTCTATTAAAATATCCCTTGCCTACATAAGGAGACAAGGGGAACAATTTAATGATTCTTTTTCAATTTATGGATGAAAGTCCCTGCAAGGGCAAATACAAATGAAAAGATGAGACTTTTAATAAAGGTTCCAACTGGTCCAAAGCCAAGTTCCAACGACATCTCCAGCGTATTTTTTACACTCTCTCTTTCTCCACTGAGGGAAAAACCTAAATCAGTGAAAGCAGCAAGTAATGACATTAGAACAGCATAAACCACACTAAAGATGACGAGATTCTTAATCATATCTGGATTTCTTGCAATCTTGTAGCCCGCCCAAATAAATAAGGCAATCGGTATCAGTGTCGCAAGCATTAAATAAAGATCGAAATCCGTCCCGGCCAGCATATCATCAATGAATAATGCATTCCCCTCAGGTTCAACCCCTGAGAAGATTCCATAAGACAAAGACTCCTCCACTCCTGACTCAGTATGTGTAAGCGTGATGGGTGTGAAGTGTAATATATTCCATAAGTAACTGCCAAGTTGAACAGAAACGGTGGCGATTAGCATATAACTTTTGTCAATTAATTCTTCAAACGGCGTATCGGAAAAAAACGACCCTACCTCTTTTAATTCTCCTATTTTACTAGAAATGAAAGCAAATATCCCTACGGAGAAAAGAAGAATGCCGCGAATCGGAATAACGATGGCTTGATGAATGGCTTCACCTGAAGGAATCCACTCTGCTAGGAGACCTGTTGTCTTCCGGAAGGTTACAGCAAATAAACTGCCCAGACCGCTGAAAAAGAAACCAAAAATCAATGTCATCATAAAGGTTCTAAAAAAAGAATAGTCGGTACTTATCTCAAGACTCAATTCAAAATTTTTCTGGTCCGTATTGAAGTCATAGGAATACCCAGCAAAAAGAGAAAAGATTGTCATAAATAATGCATAGATAACGGCTATTCCGATTGCATTGATCAAATGGTCTTTCAGCTTTGAACTGAGTTTTCGCCTTGAGGCAATGATTCCAGCTACAAATAATCCGATGAATGGAATAAGAAGATAGATGATGAAACCATTCTTTGCCTCAGCTTCAACCGTTGCTTGTTCAGCGTCTCCGCTAATTGCACCATCCACAGCAACTGTAATGACAGGGTTTTGGAGGATGGAAGCCATTACGATGTCAGATATACCATACATTTTATCAAGCCTAGGCAGATCTGCACTCCGTTCAAATGGAACCTCATCCATCAATCCATCCATATCCATTTCGTCCAGACTATCCCCTACTAAACTGTTAAAAACCTTTTCCGAAGTTTTCATTACGGAAAATGATAATCCAAAAACAATAAGGATGGCAATTAGTGCTGGCAATAGGGCATTTTTAAAATATGTAAACCGAAAGCCCGGCAGATTTTTGGGAAGAACTCCCGCCCGATTTTTCAATTCCTTAGGCGAGGAAAAGCCTTTGTCATGGCTGTACTGAAGGTTACTTGACCCACATTCCGTACAATAGTTATAACCATGTGTTGTTTTTCCCCCACAATGGGAACAAAAGGATGCTTTATATTCCTTCAATCGAAATTTCACAGGAGTTCGTTTCAACCAGGTTCCGTCATTTATACAATAATTGGCAGTAGCAAGATTCACCGTCCCACAATTTTTACAAAACATCTGTCAGCCCCCTTTACAAAACCAGACGGCTTCCACAACAAGCGCAGAAACTGGCTTGTGCCGGGACGTGTTCTTCACAAGTTGAGCAAGCGATTGTATCCAAAGACTCCGTGCTACTAGCCAGATGTTCTTGTCGTTGGCCACATGAGCCACAAAATTTATCATTTGCAGTAATTGGACTGCCGCAATTAGAGCAGCCCCGTGCATGCTCTTTCTTATTTATTTGTTCCAATCCCTTTTGGGCTTGAAATATACGTTGGTCCA
Source organism: Bacillus sp. sid0103 (assembly GCF_019219025.1). Next base: position 9,232 of record NZ_JAHUWN010000020.1, read on the forward strand.
GTTCAGCAATCTTCACAAAGAATTGTCCCAATTCTGGATTTTCCAATTTTCCTGACCGAATTCTTTGGTAGGTTTCTTCTCCTAGGTGAAGAAGCAGTTCAGCCCGTTTTTCAGAATGTTCCTGAATAAGTTTTTTTAATTGGCTTACTTCCTGAACTGTTTGGAGTTTCTGCTTTCCTTGCTGAAGCGAATCCTGAAGGAGATTCAATCCGCCTCCAAGTTTTGTTTGCAAATCACTCACCAACAAATCCCTCCTATTATACTTTTTCAATGCAAATAAAACCGGAAAACCAGAACCATGAAACTAAATTCAGATATGGGACTTACTGCTTATCTACATAAATTTTATTTAGAAAGCAGTAGTTTTATGTCATAAATTTAGGTACGTCCATTGATGAGAGATGACAGATGTGAATTTTTTCGGAGAAAAAACAAAAAACGATCCAGCTTTCGAATCGTTTTCTTTAATCAAATTTGTGAATTGTTTTACACATGTTGTACCAAGTGACTCCACCATGTTTGGAACTTGAAACACCCTTATTATGGTAGCCGAACTTTTCATAGAAGCGAATTAAATCCTTTTTACATGTAAGCGTAATCGTTTCTCGTTTGTTTGTTCTTGCTTCTTTTTCAAGATGTGCAAGTAACGCCGCTGCCACACCGTGTTTCTGAAAAAGGGGCGACACCGCTAAACCTAAAATACTTTGATGACCGCCAATATCTTGATTTTTCTTGGTCAAACTAAATAAATCATCGGTTATGTACGCTGTATCAATCACAGGACCATTAACTAATCCTACGATTTCACCATCTGCCTCCGCAACAAAAAAACTATCTGAAATCAACTCAATCCGTTTTTCAAATGCATGTTCCGTAGCTGCCTCTTCTCTTGAAAAACAAAGATTCTCTATGACCACCAGTTGAGATAAATCATCTATTTTTACGTTTCTTATCTTTATCATCCTATCATTCCTCCTACTATCCAAATTATTTATTAGGTCAATGAAAGTTTATGATTTTAGCTTGATATGATGGGTAGAATTTGGATTACGGCTACTTTTTGAAAATCCAAGTGAGGTATAAAACAAATCGGCGTCATTAGTATCTGTATGGAGTACTACCTCTTTAAACACTCTTCTTGAATCAAAAAGGATCTTATTTATTAAGAACCTGCCCACCCCTTTTCTACGATACTCCTTTAACACGTAAAACCTTCTTAGACGGCCTATTTCAGGTTCATGAGAATAAGGATCAATATTAATTCCTCCAATTGCAATTAATAGACCTTTTTCATTGAAAACACCATATAAGCCCTCACCTCTTTTTTGAAAGGTGTTGGTACCACTTTTATAATCATTAACTAACTTATCAATAAAATGAAAACCATCTTCTTTGCTTTCGTTCAAGATATAAGATACATCAATCGTAGAAAGGTTTGTTATTCTCTTTATACTAAATTCCAGCATAAAATCCTCCGATCATTTGGGCGATAATAAATGGCCGCATCGTTTATCTTCACAATATAAATGAATGGCTCTATCTACTATTATATCTTCCTCTATTATCAAAACCAGCAAAAAAATGCAAAAAAAACCAGGTGGGTCACCTGATAACGCTCAAGAATCCTAACTATCCATTCCTTCCCTTTTCCCTTTAGATAATGCTCTCCGATCACTTGCTTTTGGCGGCTCCTCTAACCATCCATTTTCAATCATTTATTAAAACAAATTGACATGGAATCGAACATATATTGAGTCCATAAACTTGAGATTTCCGGAGCAGTTAGTAGAATACGGTTTTGTTCCATATCACTCGTCCTTTACATAATATGTATATATTTTTCTTAATTATTTACAAATTTATTATGGTAAAATAATTATCCGCCTGAACATTTGCGTAAATTTAACTTATTTGCCGGATTGTCCTTTACGGGCACGTCTATCTTACATACACTAAAACAATTAATCCGTTTGGAGTGAAAAAAAATGTCCTCTAACTTAATTACAAATGTAAGAACAGCCCTGGCATACACCGTACAAGCCATTCGCTATGCTGATAATGCCTTAATGCTCTTCCTGGAAATGTCTGATTTTCCTCTACCGCCGAATCCAATTAAAATTCAATTCTACCAAGATGTTGTCGATCATCTCACTGAAGCCTATCTTGCCATTAAAGATTTACCTTTTGATACGTATTTTCCGAGTGACCCCGTTATTACCATTGCCCCAATCGTGGCCCAAAGCCAAGATAACCAACACCTTATTATTCTTTCCGACAATCGGATCAGTTTAGCCTTAGATAGAACGGAAGATACCATTAATTCTATTGACCAAGCCATTTTATTAAGCAGTAAAAATGAAAGACTTAATGGACAGTTGTTTTTCATTAAGCTAAGTTTAGAAGCAGCCCGTGATGCCCTGGTATCAGGTTTAAATGAACCTGACTTTATCGTAGGTTAAAAGCCGCTAGATTTAGCGGCTCTTTTTTAGGTTCGAGCATGGTAAAGAGTTTGGTAGTCTTTTATTAAAAAATAAAGCGCCTCTGCAAATGGCAGTACCGCTCGCGTCAGTTTTATTTAAAGCGAGACTATTGCAGGTTTTTACGCAAAAAAAAACCGCCGATTAACGGATTTTCAGAATTCAAATTTACCTTTTTATCTAAAGATTATTAGAGGAGATGTGGCTAATATTGTTGAATTCATAAATAAAATAGAGAAAGGTGGAAAAATAATGAAATCAATAGAATCTCCAATTAAAAGCAAAGTCAACAATGTTTTCATCCATGTTAAGGACCTTAAAAGATCAGCTGAATGGTATCATAACCTTCTTGGAATACCATGTAATCTAAATAAAATTGAGTCGCCTGTATATAATATTCCGGTAACAAGCGAAACAGGGTTAACGTTAGATGACCATACATTTGACTTAGATTTCAAGTTCAAACCTTCCAATCATGTATTATTCAATTTCTACTCAAAAGATATTGATGCAGCATACGAATACATAAAGGCTAGCAATATAACAATTGTCAAAGAAATAGAACGTATAGGCGAGTTTGCATATTTTAACTTTCATGACTTAGACGGCAATGTTTTAATGATTTGTAATAGCTAATAAAACGCCGTGTACGATTCAGACCAGTGAAAGTAGGTAAAAATAGATTTTTCTTCCATTTTTCTAACTAATAATGAATAGGCGAACAGTGCCATTCACTGGTCGCCAATTTATTAATTAGTAAAATAGCGGATCATTCCTGGAGATTGGAAATATGTTGATACAAAAACTCAGCATCGTCCCCAACGCCAAAAAGAAGTGCAGATCCCCTGCGTTGCTGCCAGGGCAAGCCAAGGAAATAAAGTCCTTCAATTTCAGTTACACCTCGATTATGCTTGACATGGCCGTGATCATCAAAAAGATGCGGTATATCGATCCAGGAGTAATTGGGAAGAAAGCCAGTTGCCCAAATGATATTTTCGACTTTAACGGAGGATTGATCTTCAAAATGAATCTCATCTTTATTAATTGAAATGGTTCTGCCTTTTAGGGTGACGCGCTTTTTCTTAAGTTTCTCTTTTAGGTAATAACCGAAAATGGGGTCAGCCTGACTTTGAATTTTCTTCCCTATCCACGAATTTCGATCTGCCTTTAATATTCCTAGTTTGTCAAAACACCAAAATATACTCCTTCCTGCTACAGTTAAAGGAAGAAAACGAATCTTTTGCCCAATTGATAAATAGGTTTCGTGATGCTCTGATAATTCCACTGCTATTTGTGTACCTGAATTGCCGGCGCCGACTACTAAGACAGCACCATCTTTAAGTTGCGTATGGTTTTTATATTGGGAAGAATGAAGTTGGACCATTTCTGTTGGAAGTTCTTTTGCAAACGATGGGATTCTAGGAGTGTGAAATGGACCTGTTGCAACCACTATTTTCTTAGTTTTTATAAGAGAATCATTCGTTGTGATCGTAAAGAGCTGGTTTTCTTCTTGAACCTTTTGTACATGACTATGATGAATAGGCAAATCAAAGGTCTCTGGGTAATGCTCTAAATAATCTGCTATTTCATCCTTGGTTGGAAATCCTGAAGGATCTCCATTTAATGCCAAGCCAGGTAATGAACTATATGCCCGTGGAGTAAACAAGACAAGCGAATCATATCTTTTCCGCCAAGCATCCCCCACGGCCTTTTGGTTATCTAGAATAATAAATGATAACGAGGTTTGCTTGAGGTAATACCCTATCGATAATCCAGCCTGCCCCCCGCCAATGACAACCACATCATATAGCATAAAGACCTCCCTTTAACTCTAAGAAATTATTCTGATTTCAAATGCTGAAGGACAAAACTCACTGCTGGAACAACAGATTTGTCTATCATTAGCAGGATGAAGGACAAAACTCACCGCTGGAGCAAGAGATTTGTCTTTCATAAGCAGGATGAAGGACATATCTCATCGCTAGAGCAAGAAATTTGTCTTTCATAAGCAGGATGAAGGACAAAACTCACTGCTGGAGCAAGAGATTTGTCTTTCATAAGCAGGATGAAGGACAAAACTCACCGCTGGAGCAAGAGATTTGTCTTTCATTGGCAGTATGAAGGACAAAACTCACCACTGGAGCAAGAGATTTGTCTTTCATTGGCAGTTTGAAGGACAAAACTCACCACTGGAGCAAGAGATTTGTCTTTCATAAGCAGAATGAAGGACATATCTCACCGCTGGAGTAAGAGATTTGTCTTTCATAAGCAGGATGAAAGACATATCTCACCGCTGGAGCAAGAGATTTGTCTTTCATAGGCAGTATGAAGGACATATCTCACCACTGGAGCAAGAGATTTGTCTTTCGTAAATAATATGAAGGACGAAATTCACCACTGAAACAAGAGATTTGTCTTTAATAGGCAGGAGAAGTACATCCTTATTCTTTTACTTCTATCACAAACGGAAACGCTCGTACTTTCCCGTTTTGCTTAAATTCAGCCCAGATTTTATAAATACCAGGCTTTTCGAAGGTGGTTTTAAAAATGGGCTCTTGATTATTTGACGGATGTACATGAAGAAACTCTTTCCCATATTCGTCAAGTATCACGACGTGACCCATAGCTCCTAAATAAGTCGTCAAATTGGTTTGATCTAAATCGAATGATAATGTTACCGGTTCGCCTGCCTTAAAAGAACTAACATTTAATGTTACGGTTTCACCATCGACAGTTTTGCTGAATTTCGTGTCTGGAACTAGTTCGTGGCTGTGTGCTGCAGTGCTTGGGTTGCCTACAACAAACGGAACCGGCTCTATCTTGTAAGCAAAATCAGTCGGCTTAATATCGATAAACGCCTTATAAAATCCTGCTGGAAGGTTATTTTTAATCGTAAATTCCCCTTTTCCAGTTCGTTCCGGATGCACATGGTAATACTTCTGCAGTTGTTCATCGACGATGATTAGATGAAGTTCTTTCTCATGATTCACTTCTAACTCGTCAATCGGGTTACCTGCCTTGTCTTTTAAAAATATCTTGATTTTACTTTTATCATTTTGGACAAATGCATTGACCTCGCTGCTTTCATGGTCTCCTGAAGTCATTTCATGCCCATGAGTGCTTTCCTTCTCTTCCTCCTGATGATCTCCATTCATTTCTTGTTTGCTTTTGTTGTCTCCCATCGCCATTTGGCTTTCTGTCTCTGCAGCTTTGGTTTGATCCTTTGCAATCCATTTATCATAAGCTTGGAATCCAAAAATGACGACTGTCACATAAAGAATCCCAGCTATTGCCCATTTCTTCATTCCTGTCACTCCTTTATTGATGAAATTTCTCGCTTCCTGTAGTTTTATTCGTTGTAAACGCAGTGCATTTAACACAACCGATACAGAGCTAAATGCCATTGCTGTTCCTGCAATCCAAGGTTCTAGATAACCTGCCGCGGCAAACGGGACACCTACCGCATTGTAAGCAAATGCCCAAAATAAATTCTGTTTAATATTCTCCATAGTCTTTTTGCTCATAAATAGGGCATCAGCAATCGCGTTTAAATCCCCGCGGATCAGTGCGATATCAGCCGCCTCCACCGCTATATCCGTCCCCGTACCAATCGCCATGCCGATGTCCGCTGTTGCAAGGGCCGGTGCATCATTAATTCCGTCCCCGACCATCGAGACCTTTTTACCCTGATTCTGCAACTTCTTCACTTCAGAAGCCTTTCCTTCCGGGAGGACCTCGGCGATGACTTTGTCAATCCCAGCATCCTTTGCAATGGCGTTGGCTGTCCTTTGGTTATCACCAGTTATCATGATGACTTCAAGTCCCATACTTTTAAGTCGCTTGATGGCTTCTTTTGAAGTGTCTTTTATGGTATCGGCAACAGCAATCATACCTGAAAATACACCATCAATCGAAACGAGCATAGCAGTCTTGCCATTTTGTTCGAACTCTTCCATTTGGTTGATCTTTCCCTGAATATCGATTTGGTTTGAACTCATTAACTTCCTTGTTCCGACCAATACTTCTTTTCCTTTCACCGTTGCTTTAATCCCAAACCCTGGAATCGCTTCAAAGTGGCTGACTTCGCTCAGCTCGATTCCTTTTTCTCTTATCGCCGTAACAATTGCCTCAGCTAAAGGGTGTTCCGATTGAAATTCTGCAGTACCAACCAAGAAAAGAAATTCCTCTTCCTTTACCCCTCGTTCTATGAGAATGTCGGTTAACGTTGGTTCACCCTTTGTTACCGTTCCTGTTTTATCTAGGAGAACGGTGGTGATATTCTGAGTTGTTTCTAAATGTTCTCCGCCTTTAAAGAGGATCCCAAATTCTGCAGCACGACCGGTTCCCGCCATAATGGAGGTGGGAGTCGCTAGCCCTAGACCACAAGGGCAAGCAATCACAAGCACGGCAATTAATTTTTCAAGCGAACCGGAAAGGTCGCCAGGACTGATCCAAACATACCAAAGGACAAATGTGAGTAAAGCAATTCCGATTACTACCGGTACAAAGATCGCAGAAGTTTTATCTGCCAGACGTTGGATTGGTGCCTTCGATCCTTGTGCTTCTTTTACAATTTTAATAATTTGAGCAAGAGCTGTATCTTTACCGACCTTGATGGCTCGAATCTTTAAAAAACCGTTCTTGTTAATGGTAGCACCAATGAAATGATCGCCAACTGATTTTTCTACAGGGATACTTTCCCCCGTCAGCATCGATTCATCTAGGGAAGAGTGCCCTTCAACGATTTCACCGTCAACAGGTACTTTTTCACCTGGCCTGACCAGTACAATATCTCCAATCATGACCTCCTCCAAGGGGATTTCCTGCTCTACCCCATTGCGGATAATTTTTGCCGTTTTGGCCTGTAATCCCATTAACTTCTTGATTGCATCAGATGATTTTCCCTTTGCTTTTATCTCAAATAGTTTTCCAAGCACAATAAACGCGATTAAGATTGCACTCGTTTCAAAGTAACGGTCGAACATATTGGATTCCGGTCCAATCGATTTAATGGACAGATACAAACTGTAAAAATAAGCAGTTGATGTGCCTAATGCCACTAATACGTCCATGTTGGCACTCCGATTGCGAAGAGCTTTAAAAGCACCTCTGTAAAATTGCCAGCCGATGATGAACTGAACGGGTGTGGCAAGTGCCAATTGAAACCAAGTATTCATGAGCATATCAGGAATTTTTATGAATGAAGTAAATTCAAAATCAGTGGCCATAGCCCATAACAGCGGTGTCGCAAGGATAATTGAAAAAATCACCTGTCCTTTCCATTTTTCCAAGTCTTTTTCCCGGTGTTCTTCTATCTTCTCAGCTTGTTTAGGAATGGCTTGATAACCGATACTTCCAACCTTTTTTTCGATGTCATTTATGTTTAATTGGGAAGAGCTATATTCCACGACGGCGGTTTCGAGCGCTAAATTGACATTTACTGTTTTTACTCCGTCCAGTTTTCCTAGCCCTCTCTCGATCCTGGCTGCACAAGCTGCACAAGTCATCCCGACTACATCGAATTCTGTTTTTTCAGTAACATTCTTTTGTGAAGCATTTTCCATCACCTTTCACTCCCACATTCTTTTTTTGTTATACAGTACAATACCCCTGTACTGTATAACAAAAACGAAATAAAGCCTTTCTTTATATATATATATATTTTATAATTTATAATCATTTTCAAACCGCAAGATGTTTTCGTGTTTCCGCAATTATTTTGTAATCCTCACAATTCATGGTGCTGAAAAAAACGTGCCAATAACTAAAAGCATGTTTTATACACCGTTATACAATATCATATCCCTGGTCATCGATTGTTTCTTTAATTTTGTCAAAGGAAACCAAATTGGGATGAAACTCCACGGCTACATTTCCATTTTTCACATCAACAAGTACTTTTTCTACCCCAGGTAGACTTCCAACACTGTTTTCAATGACCATAGCACAATGTCCGCATGACATACCGATTACTTTTAATTCTACTTTTTTCATTATAATTACCTCACTTTTTTGAATGGTTTTTCCATCTTCTAAATACTTCTCAATTCTTTTTACTCTTCTTATTCATTTGTCTTTCCTCCCGTATTTTTATTTAGATCAGTCATTACTTTGTATAAGGTTTTTCTTTTGTATTTGATGGTTTCATTGTACGAAGTTTCACTCCAATCAAAACCGCAGACTTTGAGAGAACCACCGCAGACTTTTGTGGTAGGCCCGCATGGGTTTTGGTTGGGCGGTGATTTGGGGTAGGAGGCAATACTGTCGGATGAGGCGAGTTTACTGGCGAGAGCCACTTTTACTGGCGGATGAGGAGAGTTTACTGGCGGATAACTCCGACTTACTGGCAGATAGCCCGGGTTTACTGACGGATAGCCCTATTTTACTGGCGAGAGCTATTTTTACTGGTGGATCACAAATCTTTACCTCCAGTTAAAACAAAAAAACCTTAACTCTATGTGTTAAGGTCTTACCTGCTTTGTATGTTCCTCTTGTTCAAAAAAAGTGTAATAACGATGCCTCCAACTATAACCACGACCAAAAGCAAAATATTTAAATACAGAGCCTCCTACCCGCAAACATTAAAGGCCATACCGCAAAAAAATGCGCATCTCCCGAATCTCATTCTTTTAAATGACAAGAGAAGGACCGGCATATGCCAGTCCTTCTCTTGTCATTTAATATAAATCCTCCGTCGGCAGAATCCCCAGGGTTTTGGCTTTTTTGATGGCTTCCACCCGTGAATTCACATTTAGTTTTTGAAACAATTCTGTCAGACTGTATTCCAATGATCGCTGACTGATCAACATTGTCTTGGATATTTCCTTATTGCTGTGTCCTTTGGCCAATTCTCGGAGAAGCGTTTCTTCTTTTTTGCCAATGGTTGTTTTTTCGTTTGTTTTTCCGCCTTGAACGACAATCTCCTGACGTCTCAACTGCTTGAGGAGTTGCATCGGAATAATCGCCTCTTTCCGTGAAGCACACCGGATCGCTTGAACAAGTTGCTCGCGGGTAGACGTTTTCGCAACAAAGCCTGACACACCTGATTCCATCAGCAAATTAAAATGAGGGGCAATGTCAAATCCAGAATAAATCAAAATAATCGCGTCCGGAACATTTTCAAGCACCTTTCGCGCCAAATCAGCCCCGTTGATATTAGGCATATATAGATCAAACAGGATCACGTCAAAACTCTTTAGTCGAACCAAGTCAGTGACCAGATAAACATCCGTTTCAATGGTGACATTCATATCGGGTTCTGACTCAATTAACATCTTTGTTCCTTCGACGACGGACCTATGATCATCCACCAATAAAATTTCCATATTGATCACCTTTTTGCGTTGTTATTGTTGGAATAGTAATTTCCATATGAAATCCTTCCTGAGGAGCAGAATGGAATTCCACTTTCCCCTCTAAACTTAGGACACGATTTTCGATTCCTGCTAATCCCATGTGTCTATACGAGCCGCCAAACGAAGTTAAATCGATCCCGACTCCGTTATCCGCATAGGAAAATTGAATCGATTCCTGAGTGCTGGTCAAATACATCGTAACTTTAGATGCGTACGAATGTTTGGTAGCGTTATTTAATAGCTCCTGGACAATTCGATACATACCCAGGATTTGATCTTCATTTAGAGGATGAATCAACTCCGTCGCTGAAAAATCAATTTCATAATTTGAAAACATCCGGGCGTACGAGAACAAGCTTTTTAAGGATTCTACTAGTCCCATTTTTAATAGAAACGGAGGGCGCAGTTCATTACAGGTAATCCGAATTTGATGAATGGCATCCAGCAGTCCTTCCTCAATCTGCATGATTTCCTCCTGTATTCCCTCATTTAATATAGAGGTAGAGCGTAAGGACTCCAACTTACGGTACCATATAATTAGATCTTGTAAAACTGAGTCATGTAAATCACTGGATAGAGAAGCCCTTTCCTTTTCCGAAAGTCTAAACAAAAGCCTCAGCATCCACTTTGGGGTCTCGTTAACACTTACCATGTCCTCAATTCGTTTCATCAGATTTTCAATAAACTCCAGATTATCATATAAAATCATGACATAATGAACCGCTGTTTCCAGCCATTCTTCCTCTATTTTTTGTAAAGCTTGATCGATGTCAATCTTTAAGTAGACAGGCAGTTCCTTATCGGCGATTTTGACCCATTTCACATTCACGCCACTTAAAGTAGATTCTAGATTTCTAGGAACTTCTTCAATCGTAACACTCTTAACAGGTAATACTCTCATGATCTCTTCCATTAAGCGCATTTCGAGCTCAGAAACTTTCATGACGTTCGCAAGGTCATGGGAGAAACGAGTAATACTATGCTGAAGTGTCTTATATCTTTCTTCACTTTGGATTAATTCAAGCTCCTCTTTCTTTCGCTCGGTAATATCCTTTACCATCCCATGAACCCCAATGAGTTCTCCATTAAGAAAGATCGGAACAAAGGTAATATGGACAATGCGTGGATTTCGTTGCCTAAAGCGAACAATCCGACATTCAAGATCTCTTGATTCATGGGTAGCAATGACGTCTGAAAGTACTTGATAGATCGACAAATGGTCCTCATCATAAATCAACCCAATTAAACAACGATCAGGTAAATCATCTATTTTGATTCCTGTTATTTTTTCAAATGATTGATTGGCATTGACAAAATAAGCTTTTAAATCAATCGAGAAAACTCCATCCAGATTGTTCTCAAATAAGGATTTATACCTTTGTTCGCTCTCCTCTAATGCTAACTCCGAACGTTTTTGCTCGATACTATCCATGATCCGCGATGTGATATCACGGACAACAGCCACCACATACTTAACATTTCCAAAACTATCTAAAACAGGTTTGACTCTTGTTTCTACATAAAGCGTTGTACCCTGTGAATGGATTAGACGATATTCCAAATCAACCTCCGTTTGGGTTTGAATCACTTCTAAATGCAGGGAACGAACACGTTCACGATCCTCATGATGAATAATATTAAATGCATCCATCTCTTCGTATTGTTCAACCGTATAACCAATTGTCTCGTGAATGGATGGTGAAACATAACGGACAACAGCCCTATTATCAACGAGCACAATCACATCGGACGTGTTGTCGGCAACAATTTTATACCGTATGTCTTCATTAAATAGTTGTTCTATGGTGGACTTTTGTATAATCCCCGTATAAGCAATTGCTGGGGATTCGTGTTCATTGATAGGGATTAGTTTCAGGGTCACGGTGATAGTCAAACCATCTTTACAATATACAATGCAAGGTGCATTTTCTTTCTTTACATTAAAGATTAAATGGGTTAATTCATCATCCCATCGTTTCTGCTCCGAACCAAATAATTTTTGAAAAGAATCGTTTACCCATAAAACGTTATTATCTAGGCCAATGATGTACATGGGATCAGGCATTTTTTGCAGCATTTGCTGCGCACTTTTTATTACATTTATAACTGGGGCCATCGCGCAACTCCTTTCCAAAAGATTACATCCGAGTTAAGTCTTGTATAATTATTATAATGGAGTTGGGGTCGATAAAACACGCAAAAAATAGGTGGAAGTCCGCAAAAAAGAAAAAGCCACCAATAATTGAGACTGGTGGAAACAAAATAGTTAACTGAAGAACTCCATATGTGTTTTTTCTTGTTTATAGTAATCCAATCGTTCTCGCAAAGTACCGGTATGAAACTCAAACTTATGACCATCAGGGTCCGTAAAGTAGATAGACTTGTTATCTTTTTCATCTCGTGGACGACCTGATAAAATAGTAACGTTCAATTCTTGTAGTTTTTGAAACATACGGTCAAACTCTGCTTCATCAATAGAAAAAGCTATATGGGTGTAGGATTGATGTATTTCATTACGAGGAATATCTTTCTCTACATTAAGCGCTAACCACATCCCATTTAAATCAAAATAGGCTGTGCTTCTACCTTTTACTAGCAGCTTAGCATCAAAGACACGCTGGTAAAATTCAATAGATTTCTTTAAATCAGAAACAGAAAATAAAAAATGATTTAGACCTTTTATTGCCATCGACAATCACCTCGTTCAATTAGTTTCTGCCTATTTACGCACCCATAAATATCTCAGATCCTACCGCTTTTACGAGTAAAATACGGACCACACCAGCCGGTTTTGTGGGACATTCTAATCATTTCCAACTACGCTGCTTCTTCTTTCTAACAAAATCGTATCACGCCACACACCATCCAATTGTCCAATGCGCTCACGCCTTCCTACTTCCCGAAACCCATACCTACTATGTAATTTAAGACTGGATACATTTTCAGGAAAAATTCCAGATTGTAATGTCCAGTATCCATTCTGTTCACTTTTTTCAATTAATGAATGTAATAGTTTACTACCAATTCCCTTTCCCTGACTACTTTGACCAACATAGATGCTAACTTCGGCCACACCAGCATAAACGCATCGACTGGAGACAGAGCTTAACGCTGCCCATCCTAAAACTTTGTCATCCAACCTTGCAACAATACGACACTCCAAGATATGCCCAATATCCCAAGCTTCCCACGTTGGGGCCTCTTTTTGAAATGTTTCATTACCAGTAGAGATTCCTTCTTGGTAAATTTCGCGAACTTGATCCCAATCCTCTTCAAGCATATTATCAATAAGAATTGAATTTTCCATATAAACACCTACAATTATTTATTATTATTTAATTTCCTCAATAATAGATTCACCCTCACTTTGATCAGTATCTGTCCATTTCCACTTCTCATATAATCTAATTCTTCCATCTGGTAGAGTTTCTGGAGTAGAGGAACATTGTCCGCCTCTTATTTCGTTTTTTGTATTAACGTGGTTATATCTAAACTGTAACCTCCCATTTTCTTCAACAATCCCAATAAGTGTGCCTTTTACGATATCGCCACCACTATAAGTTGCTGAAAGTATTTTTCCCTCTTGTTTGTATTCAAAAAATGTACTGGATGAAACCTCTCCGTTTGCTGTATTTTCGACAGAAACAAATTTACGTCCATTGTAATTAATCATCATCTAACTCCTCCCATTAGTTATAATATTCACACATTTTAACACATCTTCTGTACTTTTGTTTAATCAATCAGCTTCTTTATCACGTAAAAACGAATACAAGCACAGCTTGTTCCCATTACTATTTCTAGGTAGATGGTCTTGTATCATATCACTTTAATTGCCTATTTTTCACTTAAATTATCATTAAACAGGCTATTTTATTAGGACAACAACCTCCCATGATACATATAGATGCAGTACAAATATATTTAATTAATTTCAGGGGGAGAATTTTTTATGGATAAAGACATTATGAAATGTTTTATAGGTAAAGTAATCAGGATTGGTCGAGGTGGACCAGAATCCAGAATTGGCATGATACTGGATGCAAGTGACGATCTTATTGTCCTTCTCACGGCCGATGATGGGATTGTTTACTACAGCATAAAACATATTAAAAGTTTTACCGATAATATGAAGGGGCAAATGAAATTTAATATTAAAGTTCCTAAAGATTTCAAATTTAAGAAAGCTGCCAATTTCCAAGACCTGCTTGAATCATTGAAATTAAAATGGATAAAAATTAATCGTGGCGGTCCTGAGAAGTTAGAGGGGGTACTGGGTGATGTAAATAAGGATTATGTTTTTTTGATCCATAATCAGGAAATCATTCGCCTTTCCATGTCCCACATTAAAAGTATTAGTTATTGAGTAAAAATTTAAAAAGGCTCTCTATGACCTTTTATTGAATTACCCACCCTATTTTAGTAAACCAGCACTTTAGATTAAATAGAAAAAGCTGCCTTTAATGGCAGCATGATCTTCCCTACTAGGATCCGTAAGCTAAATAACAGTTATTTATACAATATATCGTCTCTAAGTGAAGCTACTTTAGTTAAAGCGGTATCTATGTCTGTTTCATTCACTCCAAAGTGAGCAAGAGCATCGTGCAGATGCTTTGCAATAGCATTAAAATGGGCTGGTTGGAGATTCATTCCTTGGTGAGCATTTGCCATAGATTGCCCAGTATATTGATTTGAACCACCTAATGCAAAACTAATAAATTTTGTCTGATGGCGGCGTTGTTTTTCCATATCCGTTTCTTTAAAAAAATGATTAACTGTATCATCCTTAAGAACCAACTCGGAGTAAAAATAATCCACAACTTTTGCAATCGCTTCTTCTCCACCAACTTTTTCATACAGTGTTTGTTCCATGTAGACACTCCTATATAAAATTTAATAAAAGTATTTCCACAGAAAAATCGTTTTTATTCCTTACCTATTATTAAACGATTCGATCTTCAACTCTACATGGAAGACAAGGTATCTAAATCCTATTTAATTTAATTATCTCGCCCTGGCTTATAGTAATAAGGATCGTTTTTATGTTCTATTATTTCATTATTATCTATAAATAACTTTCCATCTTCTAAAAAAGTCGCTAATGTTATATTCTCTAATTTTTCACCCATTTTTTTGAGTTCCTCATTTAGCCAATTATTGTCTAATTGCAGATATTTTAAATTATGGTAAACAATTTGACCGTCCATTATCAGTGGGATAGGAAGATATTCTTTCTTTACATGCAAATGTAAATCATTGGGTTGAACTTGTCGGTATTCCGACTTGGGGATAACACTAATACTTCCTGTTCCCTCCATCACAGCAATGGCAATGTTTTGAGTATCGGTGTACCCTTTTTCTCTTAAATGTGACAATAATTCATTTATAGGCATACGGACCTTTTTCAGCCCTTTTTTATCAATATCTCCGTTTTGAATTAATACCGTTGGACTTTCATATAAGATCCATCTTAATTTATTATGCAGGGATAAACGTATAAAGACTTTATATAGAATTACTGTGATTCCAGCGTAAGTAATGGCCTTTCCCATGTCATTAACCTCTACGGGGGAACTAATGATGTTCGTAAGGACAAGAATATATAACAAATCGAAAGAGTGCATTTGAGCTACTGCTTTTTTCCCAGTAAACCTTAAGAACAAATATCCAACCACAAAAACAATAAATGTACGGTAAAATGTTTCCAAATTTGCATCTCTCCTTAAAAATTCTCCACCTTATCAAACGCCCCAACCGAATTAAAGTTATCTTTAGTATTAGAATTTTCATTCGTGTCTAAACCCGTGTGTTTCCTAATCTATTTTACAAAAACCGATGCCTCATTCCTGTATAAATTTTAAATTTGTGGATAATTTATTGTAATTGTATAGGTAAAATGTTTTCTAGGGTTCCGCAAAAAGAGTTTTGGTCTGGTCCGAGAGAAAACTCACATCTATGCTGTGTCACGGAGGGATAAAAGCCTGGGAGAAACTGTTTAACAGTTATCTCTTGGGCTTTTTTTTAGTAAAAAAAAAAAATGGAGGTTATTTTTAAATGAATACAACCTGAATTAAAGTATTTATTGTTGCTTTTTTTGAATTTTTTTGGGTTATTGGGTTATGTTTGGTGTTGCTATGATTAATAAATTGCATAAAGAACGTAATTGGCAATCTTTTGTTCCATTATTTTTGGGATTTGGAGGAAGTTTTCTGTTTCTTGCTTACGCAATGAGAACACTGCCTATGGGGACAGCATATGCAATCTGGACAGGAATTGGTGCATCTGGAGGGGCGATATTAGGAATGCATTTATATGATGAGTTAAAAGACTGGAGAAGAGTTATTTTTACTACGATGGTTTTAGGTGTAGCAATAGGACTAAAGCTTGTCTCTTAAAGGAGTGTTAAACTTAATCCATTAAATTAATTAATATGCCCTTTTAAAAGATAATCTGTTTATTAAACAGCAGATTATCTTTTAAAAGGAATTTATTTTTAAATTCTTGTTCAACAAAACTGCACCGGTTAACTCCTAAAGCATAAAGTTGCATATGTGGCAGCAAGAACTACAAGTAAAGATATCGCTTTAGGTTATCTGTGGTAAAAGAATAATAAATTCTGTCCCCATATCCTTTTCACTGTTGACTTGAATTTTACCTTTGAGAGAACGGACAATTTGAAAGCTTACCATCATGCCTAGTCCTGTCCCACTTTCCTTTAAGGAATAAAAAGGAGATCCAAGTCTATCAATTTGCTTTTTTGTCATACCAATTCCTTGGTCCTTAATGTTAATTTTTATATATCCATCATCTGTTGAAGTACATGCAATCCAAACAATTCCACCATTCGGCATAGACTCTATCGCATTTTTCAAAATATTAATTAAAGACTGGTTCAATTTTTGATGATTAGCATAAATCCAACAATTTTCAAGAATATCAGTTTTAATCTCAACATTGTGGTTCCGGCTGTAACTTTGAAGGATATTGACTACACGTTGTAACTGATAACCTACGTTGATTCTTTTTTTGTTATCTATGGAAGGTTTTCCAAAAGCTAAAAAATCATTAATAATTTCATTTGCACGATCTAGTTCTTCGATGGATAATTGGATATATTCCTTCTTTTCATTAGGTAAATCAGGCTCGTTTAGAAGTTGCAAAAAGCCCCGAGTCACTTGCATTGGATTTCTAATTTCATGAGCGAAAACACTTGTTAACTCACTAATCACTCGTAATTTCTCCGAGTTTTGCATTTCTGATCGGAGTTTGTGAATCTCCCTGATACTTTCAATTAACATAGTGAAGGACCAAGTAACGACCACTACAAAGATAAGATGAATGATCTGTACCTTCAGATCATCTAAGGAAAAGCCTCTTAGAATACCAAAAAAAGTAAGGCCAATCAGACAGTAGCAAAAGGAAAGGCCAACCGCAATCTTCATCCTTTTATTTTTATTCGAACTTGCAAACGATTTTTGTAAAAACAAAATAATAGGCAATGAAAATAATAAGACAAGAACAGTATTGTAAAAACCTAGACTGATTCCAAAATAAAGACGATAAAGTATGATAAGGGCTGATAAGAAGATCCCAGGCCAAAATCCGCCGTAAAGCGTTCCGAGTAATAGAGGAATAATTCTTAACTCCAAACGAGCATTTTCACCGAAACTCACTGGAAAGGACATGCAAAATAATATTGATATTCCCCACAAAATGGACATTATTACTTTTCTATTTTTATCACTCTTTACCTTCTCCGTAAGAAATGTATAGTAGATAAATATGGGTATTACCATAAACGTTAGTTGCAGCAAAAAATCCTTTATTATACTCATCTTCGTTACCTTTTCTGTTCGATATTTGAATCCTTCAATATAAGGACGATATTCAAATTCATTATGTTTATTCCTTTTCCATACAAACATCTATTCTTTAAGTAAGCATATTAGTAATTATTCCCTATTATACTTTAAAGTTATCATAATTTGTCGACTTTTATTTTTTTCTTTAAGGTGTACTTTAAAAATGTCATTGGCAATAAGGCTTTTAGAACAATGCATATAAAATAGGATCGCCGCAGCATCCCCTTCTCGAACCAAGCACCTGTTAGTTGAAGAAGAAAAAGCATTACTAGTTATGAGTAATGCCACACGAAATCATAATAAATATGTATTAAAGACAGGATGATTCATCCTTCTTACTCTGATTGATAACTTTAATTAACTCATCAATCTTTTCATTTCTTTCTTGATCTGATTTTGTTTTCGCATTCATAAACTTTATTACTTTAATAACAAAATAAATTCCAAAAACAGTAATAACTAAATAAAAGAAAATTGGCAAAAAAGTTAATAGAACAAACGCTCCTTCTGATGCAAACAAAGTACCACCGTTAAACATAATAATCCTCCTGACTTGTAGATATACTCATCATAATATACAACAGGAAACTTATATGTTGATTTAAAATTATAGCCGAATATTCTCAAAATGTTCTACAGTTGGAAATGGGTCATAGAAACGATGTAACAGTATTTTCCATTCCTGATACTCGGTTGATTGCCTAAATCCAACTGTATGGTCTTCTAATGTTTCCCACTTCACCAGTAATAAATATTTTCCTTTCACTTCGATACACCGCTGCAATTCGTGAGAGATGTAACCTTTCATCGACACAATGATGTCTGAGGCCTTTCGAAATGTTTCCTCATATTCCGCTTCCATCCCAGGTATTACTTTAAGCATAACTGCTTCCAATATCATGTAATTCACTCCTTTATAAAAAGTATAGCATTGAACAAGGATTATATCTTCTCTGACAACATCGATCTAGAACATAATTAATACTACTCACACCCAACTCGTTATACGTGCATAACATGCCTATGTGCTAATTTCAAAATAAGAGGTGAAGAATATTTATGGTATCGTATATGGATTATACATCCCCATCCACTCAATTCACATTTGACGTTAATCAGAGCCCTCTCTTTAAAAAAGACAACCAAAACTATATAAATGTATTAGGTATTAAACAATTAAATACATTGGAAAATGTGTCTCTGTTGGATATTTTCTTAAGTACAAATAATGTCGTGGAACCGCATTATCATCAAAATGCAGCTGAGCTGGTTTATTGTATTTCTGGTTCAGCTACGGTATCCATTCTGAATCCATTTACAAAACAGATACTCAATTTCACGATTACACCTGGACAGGTGGCGAATGTTCCGCAAGGTTGGTGGCATTACGAGATCGCCTTAGTTGATAACACTCATCTTTTGGCGATTTTTAATGCACCCACTCCAGAAGTAATTTTAGGATCAGATATCTTAAAATTTACTCCTGCCAATATCATGTCACATACCTATTGTCTGGATGAGAATCAATGGAAACAAGTAATTGCACCCGTTAAACCGTCGACCTATATTGGTCCCTATAAGGAATGTAACCAGGGAATAGGAAATTCAACAAATCAATCTGTAAATCAACAGTATCAACAACCCCAATATATTCCACAATACTCACAAACACCTTATGTCCCTCAATATCAGCGATATTGGGGATAACAAAGAAGGGATTGCTACCGGTAGCAGTCCCTTCTCAATTTCACCCCGTATATCGGTAATAATATTTCGATAATTCAAAAAAAAAAAAAAACAAATGAAGATTAATATTAATATATAAAAAAGTTTACGTCAATATTTTGGATAAGATTGTCCTCTTGAGAGATTATGAATTTTACTTTTATAAATCCTCTGAGGTGTATTTTTCATCACATCTTCTCTGCCCTGCCGGATGTACAATCATTATGAATCCTTCCAAGCAAAGGAGTTGAGGTGTTCTCAGAGGGTTAGCAGTTTAACAGTCTAGTAAGCATACATATGAATCTAAAAAAACCGTAGGAGGATGTTCTATTGTTCAATTTATTGATTTTCGTTTTGATTGCTATTACCTTGGTGTTGTTGAGTATCTTTATTGATGGGCTAATGAAGCTATATAAGGAAGAAATGGAAGCTGAAAAAAATGTGGTCCGCGATGGAATGGAGGGCTATTTGGATCAAACGTTTGGAATTGGACCAGTAAAAATATTTAAAACGATGTTTGATGCCGATGGTAATGTACGATATTTGATCTATTTGCCACAGTATCAGTGGTTCAAATCCCCGAAATACAAATGGTATGAAGTGTATGCCACCAAAAACGGCTTTCAACATCATGAAGTCGAAGGATGATTCAGATGACTTGACAATGACCACCCCATAGAATTTCTATGGGGTGGTCATTGTTTTTTGGAGAATCAACCATTTCAGGTGATTTTAATAGTGTTTCAGTACTGTCGCGAAAAACTACTTAATCATTCAGTTGATTGGGCTTGAGTTGATTTTTGGACTTGAGTTACCGCTGTTAGGGCAGACGAAATTTCGTTTGAAGCTTGTTTAATGGCTTCCTCCGCCAGTGTTGGATCGGAATTGGCTTTTTCAATTGCTTTTGTTAATAATTCTTGCGTGAGTGTTACATTTGCCTTTGCTTGGTTTAGTTGGTTTACATCAATTTGAGTCATGACCATCTCTCCTTTTGTATTGAAATTACTTCTATATCATCACCCCACTTTTCATTTTTATTTAAGGTAAAAATTACTTACATTACCTTGTTCTTTTTAGATTAAATTTACAAATAAAGATATAAAATATAGTTTGTGCCGAATTACTTGGTCACCTTGTAATTGTAAGGATACATTGTATATTACAAATAAAGTTTATAAATACATAAATCTACATTTATGGCTAAACCCGTTTCTTGGTAACCAATAAAAAAATGACTGGGAGTTTACCTTCCAGCCATTTTTATGATTATTTACTTAACATTTTCGATGATCGTTGCTACACCTTGTCCTCCACCGACACATAATGTAGCTAAACCAAAGCGGTTTTCTCTTTTCTTCATTTCATGAATTAAAGTCACCAAAATTCTTGCTCCACTCGCACCGATTGGATGACCAAGTGCAATGGCACCACCATTTACATTTAACTTTTCTTTCCCAAAGTGAAGCTCTCGATCCACTGCAATAGATTGAGCGGCAAATGCCTCGTTTGCTTCAATTAAGTCAATGTCTTCTAAGGACATAGACGCTGAATTTAGAGCTTTTTTCACAGCTGGAACAGGTCCGATTCCCATAATACTTGGATCCACACCCGCGGTAGCATTCGCTTTGATTGATACTAAAGGTGTAACTCCTAATTCCTCTGCCTTTTTACGGCTCATGACAACAAATGCAGCAGCACCGTCGTTAATTCCTGAAGCATTTGCGGCAGTAACTGTCCCATCCTTCTTGAATGCAGGACGAAGTTTACCTAATCCTTCTGCTGTCGTTCCAAACCGAGGGAACTCATCTTGGCTGAATAATGTCACTTGTCCTTTACGGCCAGGGACCTCGACAGGGACAATTTCATCAGCAAAACGATTGGATTCAATCGCTGCTTGTGCCTTCTGCTGACTCCATGCTGCAAATTCATCTTGTTCAGCACGCGAGATTTCATATTTTTCTGCAAGATTTTCAGCTGTAACTCCCATATGGTAGTCGTTTTCCGCACACACTAAACCATCCTGAAGCATGCTGTCTAAGATTTTCTGATCTCCCATTTTAAAGCCATTACGGCCACCTTTTAACAAGTATGGAGCCTGACTCATATTTTCCATTCCACCTGCAACCACTACTTCAGCTTCGCCAGAAAGAATTGCTTGGGTAGCTAAGTGAACCGCTTTTAAACCTGAACCACAAAGCATATTTATCGTCATTGCTGTTGCCTCTTGAGGTATACCTACGGCGAGGGATGATTGTCTTGCTGGATTTTGGCCCAATCCTGCTTGTAAAACGTTCCCCATAATGACTTGGTCTACATCATTTGGATTAATTCCAGCTTTTTGAATGGCTCCTTTAATTACAGTAGTACCTAACTGGGTAGCCGAAACACTTTCTAAACTCCCCAGAAAACTTCCAATCGGTGTTCTTACAGCACTTACAATTACTACGTCATTTACTGGCATCCTAATCTCCTCCAACCTATTTATGTATTCAAATAATAATTCCTCACAAATATTACTACATTCAGCCGTACTTTTTGCGACAAACTATTCGACAAATTCAGAGTTATCTATTTTTTACCATCACATTTCATTATGCTAAATTCGCTGGTAATCTCTATTTGCAATGAGTAAGAAAATCAACTAACAGCAATGGATATGCAGTAAAACGTAAAAAAATAAATCAATGGGATATGGTAGATTGTTCATGTTGAACTTTAGAATATAATGCCAGATTTTGTAGAAAAGTATTTTGATAATTAATTTTCAATATTATTTAAAAATAAAAAAATAGAGAGAAAATTATTATTCTCTCCCTTAGCTTTTGTACTATTGTTTATATGACTAAACCGCCATCCACACTTAGGATCGTACCGTTTATATAACTAGCCTTATCTGAAGCTAAAAATACGTACGCTGCGGCAATATCTTCTGGTTTTCCTAGCTTCTTAAGCGGGGTCTTTTCCTTCATCATTTGAAGTACTTTATCTGGTACCGCTGCAGTCATACCTGTTTCAATGAAGCCTGGAGCGACTGCATTGACCCTGATCCCTTTGGGGCCAAATTCTTTCGCCCAGCTTTTGGTCAGCCCGATCACCCCAGCTTTTGTCGCAGCGTAGTTAGTTTGGCCAATATTCCCGTACAAACCGACTACAGAAGATGCGTTAAGAATGACACCTGACCCCTGTTTTAACATAATCGGTGCCACCGCCTTTGTGCATTTAAAAACACCTGATAGGTTTACAGAAATCACCTTTTCCCATTCGGATTCCTCCATTTTTGTTAGAAATCCATCAAGTGTAATTCCAGCATTGTTAATTAAGATATCAATTCGGTTATACTTTTTTACTGTGGAACGAACCATCTCTTCAATCTGGACGCTATTTGTTACATCCACTTTAAAAAAATCTACCTTTTCACTATTAAATTCTTCTAATGCGGTTTGTCCAGCCGACTCATCATAATCACAAATTACGACACTTGCACCCTCTTGTAGAAATTGTTTAGCAGTTTCTTTTCCAATCCCCTGTGCCCCACCAGTAATTAACACGACTTTTTCATTATACTGCAATAATATCACCTCGTTTTTTCTTTTCAAAAAAGACATTTAGGTACAACATCATCCCTAGGCAAATGAGTAAAGAAATCCACTACAAACAATGTCATTGGTGCAATACTATGATCACAGGAACAAACCATTTATACCCATATTTATGATGGATTATCCCTATTTATCACTTTTCTTTAATTCGTGAAGATATTGCATCAAAGTGAGAATTTTGTCAAAAAATGAAGAATTGTTTTTGGATAATTTTTAATCTTTTACCTTTTAAAATTTTCAGCAAGTTAGTATGATGAGTAGGTCAACAACAAAAGTATTTTAGGAGGAGAACAGATGAGTCAAAACATTAATTTTTATGATATGTGGAAGGATTTATATTCACAATCAAGTAAATTTTTCGATGAAAAAATCGGCAAGGATTTCCCTTCTCAAGGCATGGGTCAGATTTTGGAGATGAATCTTCAATTTAAAAAAATGATTGATGAATCAACGTTAAAGTACTTAGAATTTATGAATGTACCATCTCGAAATGACATTGCCAACATTTCGTCGTTGATTGTGAATGTAGATGCAAAAGTGGATGATCTAGAAGAAAGATTAGAAGAAAGATTCGATAATCAGGGAGATCAGGAGTCATTTAAAACAGAATTGTCGAATTTAAAAAAGGATATGAAGAATTTAGATCATAAATTGAATCAAATCTTGACTGTATTAAAAACACCAGAAAAAACGAAATAGAAACGGATTACATAATGCATGTAAAACCAAGTAATTTAGTAAACTAGCAGGATTATTTTTAACAACTAAAATAGATGGGGTGGACAACAATGACAGAATTAAGAGATAAAGTAGCAATAGTAACAGGCGGCAGCAGAGGAATCGGTGCATCGATTGCATTGGAACTGGCTAAAAATGGCGCGAAAGTTGTCATTAACTATAATATCCGCAAAGAACTAGCAGATAAAGTTGTTGCAGAAATAAATGAATTTGGCGGAGATGCATACGCAGTTCAAGCAGATGTTTCAGAAAGTAATGAAGCGGCATATCTTGTACAAGAAACCATCAACCATTATGGCAAATTAGATATCCTAATTAATAATGCAGGAATTACAAGAGACAGCACGTTCAAAAAATTGAACGAAGAAGATTGGAGAAAAGTAATCGATGTTAATTTAAACAGTGTTTACAATAATACATCTGCCGCTCTACCTTACCTTCTTGAATCAGATGCAGGTCGCATCATCAACATTTCGTCTATTATTGGACAAGCTGGCGGTTTTGGACAAACCAACTATGCTGCTGCAAAAGCAGGACTAATTGGGTACACTAAATCTCTTGCTCTTGAACTTGCTAAAAGTAAAGTAACCGTGAATGCGATTTGCCCAGGATTTATTGGAACCGAGATGGTTCAAGCCATTCCTGAAAAAGTTCTTGCAGGAATCGTTGAAAAAGTACCGCAAAAACGTTTAGGCAAACCAGAAGAAATAGCTCGTGGTGTGGTTTTCTTATGTAAAGATGGTGACTATATTACTGGTCAGCAATTAAATATTAACGGTGGACTTTACATGTAAGTGTCATGAAGGAACGAATTTCTTTATATATTAAAAGAGTAAAAAAATCATGTAAGGAGTGAACAGTCATTAACGTTCTTATGAAAGAATGGAATGAGGTGCTCGAATTGGCACCTCAAAAATATCAAGAGATGTATCAACGTGTAATGAGGGCAAGTCAAGTGTTAACAACCGATCCCGAACCGGAAGTAGCACCTACACCGAAAGAAGTAGTTTGGACTAGAAATAAAGCGAAACTCTATCGGTATATTTCCGATCACCCAAAAAAGCATAAAACTCCACTTCTTTTGGTTTATGCGCTAATTAATAAACCCTATATTTTAGATCTAACAAAAGGTGGCAGTTTAATAGAATATTTAGTTGAACGTGGGTTTGATGTTTATCTCCTTGACTGGGGTACACCAGGTTACGAAGATAGACATATGAAACTAGATGATTACATTATGGACTATATACCACGTGCTGTTCGTAAGGTATTGAGAAGATCTAAAGCTGAGGAAGTATCGATCCTTGGTTATTGCATGGGTGGTACGATTACGTCTGCATTTGCGGCACTACACCCTGAATTGCCAATCCGCAACCTTATCTTTATGACTAGTCCTTTTAATTTTGAAAATAGCGGCGCATATGGAGCGATGCTAGATGAGCGATATTTTAATATTGATAATGTGGTAGAAACCCTTGGTGTTATTCCACCAGAAATGATAGACTTTGGAAACAAAATGATTAATCCGATGGGAACCAACTTTGGACCATTTATTAGTCTCGTTGAGCGTGCTGATAATGAAAATTTCATAAAGAGCTTTAAACTACTGCGAAAATGGTTAAACGACGGTATTTTATTCCCTGGTGAAGCCTACCGCCAGTGGATAAGAGACTTCTATCAAAAAAACAAACTGATAAAAGGCGAACTAGTTATTCGTGGTCAGAAGGTTAAACTTGAAAATATCACGGCTAATGTGCTCAATTTAGCTGGGGTAAACGACCTCATAGCCCCTCCTCATCAAGTTGAGGCATTGATGAATGCAATTTCAAGTGAGGATAAACAATTTAAAGTATTACCAGTTGGGCATACTTCAATTACTTTTGGCAGCCAAGCAACAAAAATTACGTATCCTACCATAGCCGATTGGTTAGTAGAAAGATCAAATTAATCTTAGATTTATAGTGCTAAAGATGAGTGTCCCGAAATGGGGCACTCCTTTCATTTTTTCTAATAACATAATCTTCTGCTGTAAGCAAGTTAGAGATAGTGGTAAAGTAAATTATATGTAATTTTCAGAGAATTTACAAGAGGTAAAAATATAAATCTTTTACGAAATTTTAATATCAACACGTGAAACCCTTTTTATCTCATTCCAAAATACTAATTCACCTTAGAACCCAATGATTCGAGCTTATGATGGACAATTCTTTGGTTCTTGCGGTGAGTTTTGTCCTTCATCGAGCTTATGATGGACAATTCTTTGGTTCTTGCGGAGGGTTTTGTCCTTCATCAAGCTTATGATAGACAAATCGTTGGTTCTTGCGGTGAGTTTTGTCCTTCATCGAGCTTATGATGGACATATCGTTGGTTCTTACGGTGGGTTTTGTCCTTCATCCTGTGTGAACTAAAAAAGGTAGTCTGTGGAACCCATATTGACGACCCTTCTCTTCTTTTTCTGATAATTTCAGTCGCTTACCACAAAACTAGGTCTCCATCCCCCACTCTCATCAACGAAAAAATACCACAGAAACTAATACTGTGGCAGATCATTATTATCACTTAACAACAATAACTATAAGGATGCAATGGCGGGTTCGCTGGGAATGACCACTTGGGCTGGAATGATGGATCTTTCCAATGCCAGGCCCCTAATGCTGCAGCACAGGCATCGATTAAATGACTTTCCTCATCAATAAAAACAGGTAGCTGGATTAAGTTCTGTTCCCCGAGCCAGTCGCGAATCCAGGTTCTTGATGATAGACTTTGTTTGTAGCTCAACACATTCTCCAGATCGCACCGAGTAAGTCTTGATCCAATCACGGCACCAGGGTGAACTTCTACGATGGAAATCGGAAACCTGGTAGTAAGGTTCCCTATCTCTCTAGTAATCTTTATTCCTCTTAGGGTAAGATAGACCATTCGATTGAAGGTTGGGGGCATGATGGATCCAGGCTTCATTCCCATCGAAACAATAAACTGACGGAGCAGCTTATCACCCTCCCTGTCTCCTCCTCCATCCTCATATGATAAGGGTGCGTCGATCCCGATTACAACCTCATCTAACTGGCTCTGAGCCTCTATTTCCCTTAAAATGTCCATATCGCCAATATTCCTGAGTAATTTCAAAAAGTCCAAGCGGCCATTTTCTCTTTCAAACACCGCCATGACAGTATCTTTGTGATTACTCGGACCTGATAAGTCAATACCTATCACTCTCATAAACCATCTTCTCTTTCTACTGGATAAATAGGATTAATCGTCGCCAAACCCGGAAAATCCGATCGAGGCAGATGAAAGGGCTTGGTCCCATTCTTGTTTTTGTTGTTTTTGCTGCAGCGACTTTAAGTCCGCACAAAGTCTCTTCACATCCACTTTTTGTTCGTAATGCCATTCAAGGGCAATTGATGTATACAGTTCATTGAGCTGGGCATAAGAGAAATCCTTTGTCGAATCTACGACTTGCTGAAGCTCCTCCTCTGATAAAATCCGAGTAATATTCTTGTTTACTAGATACTGATAACGAAGCTCCTTCGTCGGTACATGAATCTCATAGGCGCGGTCAAACCGTCCCGACCGGTTCATAAGAGCGGGATCAATTTTTTCAGGGTAATTCGTCGTTCCAATGATGAAGATCCCTTCCTTCGAAGTGGCTCCGTCCAAAATGTTCAAGAAAACAGACCGGACACTAGCAGGCATGGAATCAATATCTTCAATGACTAGTACCAAGGGTGTTAGTTTTAAAACAGACGTAAATACCTCTTTGATGGTATAACTCGAGGTAAATTCTGTGATCTGCCAATAAGCTACCGGTGCATTTATGCTGCTTGCGATCGATTTCACGAGTGTGGTCTTTCCATTCCCTGGCTTTCCGTAGAGAAGAATCCCGCGTTTGTAGGGAATGTCATAGGTTTTAAAAAACTGCCCGCTTTCGAAGAAGAATTCGTCAATCGAGCGATAAATTTCCCGCTTTAAAGAATCCTCTAAAAATACATCTTCTCTTCTAACCAAGGTAGTAATACTATCAATCTCTGTTTCTACGCCATCTTCTGTATCCGTAAATACAGTGACATAGTTCTTAATATAATCTCTTTTTCGTTTAAGTACATATTTCAAAAAGGCTACTAAGCAAGCATCATTTTTCGCAAAAATAAAATCATGTGTCATTTCCCCATCACTTTGATAAATAACCAACCTCGAAAGGGCAACCTGATAACTTGAATAGTAAAAAAGACCGTTGGTTATGCGTGGTTTTACAATTAGCTCCAACGTTTTATCGGTATGGTTAGATGAGATGGTCTTTGTCTCACCTTCTTTATAAATATGACAAATAAGTTGTACTTCTGGAGATTCCTCTTTCAAATCTTCCTCCAGAATGTCCCAAATCTCATTTGAGGTATCTTCATCTGAATACATATGAAAATCGATGCCTGTTTCATCGATTAATTTTTCTTGAAGGGTAGCAACGATTTTGCCATAGTCATAATAATACGGCAATGCCTCTCTGTCGATTTTATTGGTGTCAAACAAAATATTATTTTTCATCAACTTCTCCTTATTATTAGTCATTAAACCTTCCCATCACGATGGTATTATAGAAAAGCCCATCGGATAGCTTCTTGTCTTTTTTTAGAATACCTTCCACTTCAAAACCAAATTTCTGATAAAGTTTGATTGCCTTGTCATTGGTTTCGATAACAGTTAACGTTATTTTCTTAATTTCATTTGAATCTGCCCATTGAACCGTTTCTATTAATAAGTTTTTGCCGATCCCATATCCCCAGAATTCTTTCAACACACAGATGCCAAATTCTACTTTATGAGCAAATCTTTTCAATTTGGATCCTTCACATCTTGAAAAACCTACAAGTCTCTCATTCACTTCAACAACCAAAAATAGGTTACGAGCGTTTTCTGTGTCATCCTTAATGATCTGTTTGAAACCTGATTCATCTATGTAGGCTTCTCCTTTTTCTCGATCTAGATTCTCTGTCTCGCCGTCTATTTGCAGTCTTAATTCAGACAAGTTCTTCGCATCTTTCTCCGTTGCAGACCTTATCACATAATGTAATGGATGAACTTCATATTCTGTCTGATCCACTCTCATAACTATGCCCTCCCTTTTAACAGGACTATTTCCCCATCCTAGATGTCCCTTCTCTAATCTGTTATAGCACATACGTTCAGTAAAAGAAATACAATAACTGGATAATTTTCTTATGAATGAAACGACAAGTTTTCCCAACAATCCCAACAGGAAAATAGCACATAGTCAACGTTTTAACTGTATATAATGCAATAAGCCATTTTTTGGGAAAGTAAGGGAGGTTACCCTATAGCATGAATTCCCCATTAACGGAGCAACAAATGCTCGCCATCATTCAAAATGGTTTGAAGATATCACAAGCTCCTAAACAGATTATTATCATCGGTGCAGGCATGGCTGGACTCGTTGCTGCATCTTTACTAAAGGAAAGCGGACATCAAATCACAATTTTGGAAGCTTCTAATAGAATTGGAGGACGTGTTTACACGATACGCACTCCCTTTAGTAATCCCTTATATTTCAATGCCGGAGCGATGCGAATACCTGACCAGCATAAGATAACCTTTGAATATATTAAAAAATTTAAGTTGCCTACAAATCCTTTTATTAACCGGACACCAAATGACATCCTTTATGCTAACGGCATCAAAACACGTCTGAATAAATACGAAAGTAATCCCAGCGTTTTAAAATATCCTGTTGCTCCGAATGAAAGAGGAAAAACGGCTGAGGAACTTTTGCTTTCTGTGGTCCAACCCATTATTGATTTTATTAACCAAGATCCAGATAAGAATTGGCCGATAATAGAAAAACAATATAGAAGTATCGCTTTTGGCACCTTCTTAAACGCACATTTTTCAATCGGTGCCATTGATATGATTGGTGTCCTTCTAGATCTAGAAGCATTTATGGGGATGACCTTTGTTGAAGTATTACGAGAGATCATCATCCTAACATCCACTAAGGCTTTCTATGAAATAACGGGTGGTATGGACCGGCTGCCGATTTCCTTTCTTCCACAATTAAAAGAGAATATTCTGTTCAACCAAAAGATGGTGAAGATATCTCAATACCAAAACAGTGTAACTATTCATTGTAGGCATCAACAAACCGGTGAGAATATCATGATATCTGGTGCCCTAGCGATCGTGACCATCCCTTTTTCGACCTTACGATTTGTGAAAATCGAACCGTACGAGTCTTTTTCCTATTATAAAAGAAGCGCGATTCGAGAACTCAATTATATGGCCTCATCTAAGATCGCCATCGAGTTTAAAAGTAGATTTTGGGAAAAAGCAGGGCAACTTGGCGGCAAATCCATTACCGAACTGCCGATTCGGTTTACCTTTTACCCAAATTATGGAATTGGTACGAATGGACCTGCGGTTGTGATCGCGAGCTATACATGGGCAGATGAGGCCTTAACATTGGATTGCCTTTCTGAACGAGAGTTGATCCAATATGCATTAACCAACTTGGCTGAAATTTTCGGGTATCAAGTTTATTCAGAATTCGTTACAGGGGCTGCTTTTAGCTGGAGTAAAAATCCTTATTCTTGTGGCGCGTTTACCGCTTTTGAACCTGGTCAGGATGTGGAGCTTTATCCTTATATATCGACACCTGAGGGAAGAGTACACTTTGCGGGTGAGCATACCGGACTTACCCACGGTTGGATCCAAGGGGCAATTGAATCAGGAATCCAAGTGGCAAACGAAGTAAATGATATACCCAAATAAACTTAGTAAAAAGGCTGCGCTAACAGCCTCTTATTTTTGAAAAATGGTGTATTCTAATACGTCTAGGCTTTATACGTTTGACTAACATCCACTTTGATTTCTTGTTTTTTAATTACAATCACAAATAGACTGGCTAACAAACAAAACATTCCTGCAAGTACAAAGGCCCATGTATAGGAGGTGAAGAGATTATAGATAATCCCGGCTCCACCGGCTGCCACAGCCGAACCTAATTGGTGGGCAGCAAAGATCCAGCCATAGACAACAACACTTTTTTCAATTCCAAAGATTTGTCGTGAAATATTTACTGTTGGCGGTACGGTCGCAATCCAATCTAATCCATAAAAAACAGAAAAAATAATAAGCAGTGTAATCGAGCCTTCATTTAGTGCAATAGGAAGAAATACAAGTGAGGCACCCCTTAGACTATAATACCAAAACAGGAGCCAGCGATTATCGAATCGGTCTGATAACCAGCCTGAAAGAGTGGTTCCAATTAAATCAAATATTCCCATAAACGATAGCATGGACGCAGCAGTAACCGCCGTAAATCCAAAACCTATACAATATGAAATGAAATGAGTACCGATTAATCCACTCGTCGAAAGTCCGCATATAAAAAAGCTACCTGCTAATAACCAAAATTCCTTCACTTTTACCGCTTCAAATAAAGTACGAAAGGCGATAAGAATGGGATTTTTTCTTTGGACTACTTCCTTTACAGGTGATTCTTTGTCAAGTCCATATGGTAGAAGCCCTATATCTTTTGGTGAGTTTTTCATAAATAATAGGATGATGACCACCATAATGAAACTAAGGATCAGAATGAAACCAATCGCCCATTTCCATGAATACGCATCGATGATCATGGCTAACAACGGTAAAAGGATTAACTGTCCTGTCGCTGTACTCGCGGTCAAAATGCCCACCGCAAGTCCTCTCTTTTTTTCAAACCAATGATTCGCAACATAAGGACTTAATATCGTTAAAAACAACCCAGAACCTAAGCCGATGATCACTCCCCAAATGATCATTAATTGCCAAGGTTCCTTCATGAAAAGAGTAAGTAACACACCAATCAACAGCGTTGTCATCGCTAAAACCATCATTTTCTTTAAACCAATTTCCTCTAACAGTGCGGCCATAAATGGGCCGGAAATCCCATAGAGAAGAAGGTTCATTGCAAACGCAATGGAGATTAATGACCGATCCCAACCGAATGCTTCTTCAAATGGAACAATTAACACTCCTGATGAGGAGCGAACAATCCCTGCTACAATAATAGAAAGGAATGTGATTCCTAAAATAAACCAACTATAATGAATCCGTCTCAAGTCATCAGCCTCCGGTTGTTATGAATATTCAGAATAAATCAATATCATCCTAGTTGTCAAGACTGGAATGCTATGTACAAAAGCGGCATAAAATGCCGCCTCTCATCTCTAAATTTGGAAATCTCACATCGTCATTTCCCAATATATAATTCCGCAATGGAATAAAGTGCGGCTTTTCCGGCCATCTTCACCCGTGTCCCTTCCTGTTTACAATATAGCGTACCACCTCTACTGGATAACTGTTTCGCCACCATCTCACGTTTTTCTAACCTCTCCGACCAAAATGGAATCAAGCTGCAGTGTAAGGAACCCGTCACCGGATCCTCATTGATTTTTAATTTTGGAAAAAATCCTCTCGAAACAAAATCACATTCGTTTCCTTTTGCGGTAATACAAACGCCAATACCTTCTGGTAGTCTTTCTATTTTTGAAAAGTTAGGATTGAAATGTTTCACGGCCTCTTCTGACTCTAATACAAACACTAGGTCTCTATTAATAAAGCTTTCTAGCGGAGTAACTCCCAAAGCTTCAATCATCTGTTTCGTAACAGTCAATTCTTCTGATGGAACGACTGGGAAATCCAATTCATACATTTCCCCTAGTTTGTTTACTGTAAGTACTCCACTCATCGTCTCAAATTGGACGGTATCGACTTGTTTGTCGATATAGTTCATTATGACATACGCGGTTGCTAAAGTAGCATGACCGCAAAGGTTGATCTCCCCGCCCGGTGTAAACCAGCGAAGCCGATATATTTTTTCCTCCTTTACCGCGAATGCCGTTTCCGATAGATTATTTTCTATCGCAATTTTCTGCATGATCTCGTCTGGAAGCCATTTCTCCATTACACATACCCCGGCAGGATTTCCTTCAAAAACTTTTTCGGCAAAGGCATCCACTACATAATATTTCATCCATATTCCCCCTAAGTGTTATAATGTAAACCAACTAAATTACGAATAGTTTATATTGAACACTGTATAACACTCAATACGGAAGTATAACACTAAGGGGATATTCATGATGCAAATCGAAATTCAACGAAATGCAGAGGTTTCACTATCAAAGCAAATATATCAAGCGATTGTCGATCGCATCCGATCAGGACTTTTGCAAGAAGGTCTCCAATTACCTTCCGTGCGCGAGCTATCTAAACAGCTTGGTGTCAGTTTGGTTACAGCAGTCAAGGCGTATCGGCAATTGGAGCATGAAGGTTTTATCACTTCTGTCCAAGGAAAAGGAACGTTTGTAAAAGAGGCACGAAAAGCGGATGAGGAAAGAAAAGATGAGACTTTTTCGTTTGATTGGCAGCTATCAGTTCAAGATTATTTACCAAGATCACAGTTTGGCCGATTTCATCTTGTCCCTGAAAAGATTAACCTTTCCTCCTCTATGATTGATCCCGGGCTTCTACCAAATCGCTATTTAGAACGTGAGATTCACCAAATGCTTTCCGAAAACCCGAGGATATTGTCTCAATACGGAGAGATTCAAGGCGACACAGAACTCAGAAAGGCAATGTGTGAGTACTTGAAACGTTCAGGAGTTCCTTCTTTTCCTGAGAACCTTTTAGTTACGAGTGGTTCACAACAAGGGATTGATCTTGTTGCTCGTACATTTGTTGGGCCGGGAGATGTGGTGGTCATGGAAGCCCCCACCTATCCAGGAGCAATTGATGTATTTCGAGGGAGAGGAGCCACAATTCTTACCGTGCCGGTTGATAAGGACGGAATGCGCGTTGATATCCTCCAAAATTTATGTGATAAACATAAACCCAAAATCATTTATACGATTCCAACTTTTCATAATCCAACCGGTGCTGTGATGACATCTAGACGCCGCCGACAAATTCTTGATATTGCACAAGGTATCCAGAGCCTTATTATTGAAGATGATCCATGGGGTGAGATTTATTTTACGAAAAAGCCGCCGGCTCCCATTAAAAGTATCGATCATAACGGTCATGTGATTTACTTGAAAGGATTAAGCAAAACACTGGCACCAGGTTCTAGAATTGGCATATTGGCTGCTTCAGGCACCGTCTTCAATCGTCTGTTGGCTGCCAAAGCTAATACTGACCTTGGGAGTCCATTACTCACTCAAAAATCCATTCTATCGTTTATCAACTCGAAAAATATGATGGATCACTATAAAAAATTGAGAACGGCAATAAAGATTCGGCGCGATTTAGTTCTTGGATTACTTTCAGAACATATGCCTGAGGGGGTATCATGGCAAATCCCAGAAGGGGGATTAAACGTGTGGGTCAGTCTTCCACCTTGGCTGGATAGTAATCAAGTGCTATTAGAAGCAAAAAATCAGCAACTAACCTTCTTGCCCGGATCAGCTTGTTACCCGGTAGAGCACGAAAATCATCACTTGCGTATAAGTTACTCTTTTATGAATGAGTCATTATTAAAACAGGGAGTTACCACATTATGTAACATCCTTCACTCCCAAATTTCATCAAAAACAGTCCATGACAGTGCACCCTATTTTTGATTTTTGGAACGGGATGCCCGATTTCGCTTCATTATGTAGTAAAATCGGGCGGCATTACGTTTTGCTAAAAAAATCAATTTTTAGTTCTTAGAATATCATTTACGGTTGTTTTCATGGAAAAAATAACCGTTTTTTTGTAATGGGCTGCTATAAGGAGCACTCTTATTTGCTCGGAACGGGAAAGATGTTTAAAACGTGGTTCTTGTTTTAAAAAGGAGCGAACGATTGACCAGCTGGCCGGCATCAAAGGAAAGTCATCAAGAGGTTGTTTGTTCCGAAATCGATGAAACCACGATAGCATTCCAGGTGAACGACTACTTTTATCAACAATACAGGGCGCATAAATATTTTTGGTGTGTTTTTTAAGGGATTCGAATCGATCTTGCCCGCTAACAATAATGTAACTGCCATCCTTCCGATTTTTTTTGACCACCAAAACAAACATGCAGTCCCACATAACTCTCTGAAGTTTCTTAAGGTGCTCTGTAATTTTCATCGATAGGCCAGGTTTGATTTTTTCCAGAGGAATGTACTGTATCGTAAATTTCATACTCAGCCCCTCCTGTTTTTTCATTTGCTCTTCCCTATTTCTAGCAGCAGGTGCGTTAGTTTGGTGAAAATCGTTATGAAGTACAATGAATTCCCTTTTAAAAATGTATGATGTGGGGCGCATGTCACATACGAGTAAGTTAAAAAACAATTTGGGCCCACGCAAAAAACCGGAAAGACGCGAAGTCTTTTCCGGTTTTTATTTAAAATTAATTCGATTTAAGATTTTTGCTTTTTGATAATGAAATAATGATTTAGAAAATTCAAAGATGGTTCCATTCGTTAAGCAAACAGTATTTTCAATAATCAATGCTGGATCTAACGGATGAACATGCAGCAACTTCGCACTCTCTTCATCGATTTTTTCGCAGTTGATCACTTTGTCAGCAAAACCAATTTGTAACTTCAGGTCCTCAATAAGATAACTATAAATAGAGCTCGATGCGATATCTTCATTTAAATAGGGCACAATATCTTTTTTATAGTAACTTATTTCAATCGAAAAAGGTTCATTGTCGACGATTCGCAGCCGCTTTATATAATAAAGTTTAGCCCCCACTTCACAACGCAATGGTTTCGCGATAAATTCATCTGCTTCAATCACATCGATGGCCAAAATTTTCGTCTCAATGTTTTTGGCAGTCAAATCTTTTGTTAATCCTCTAAGGCTGCCTAAATTGATATAATCCGTTTCAGACTTTTCCCGTAAAAACATGCCACTGCCTTGCACCTGGTAGATTAGACCGCGATTGACCAGCTGATTAATTGCTTTTCGAATCGTATTTCGGCTCACTTCAAATTTTTTTATCAACTCATCTTCAGTCGGTAACTTCTTCGTATGATCAAATTTCCCATCATGAATTTCTTGTTCTAAACCATCCGCTATATCTTTGTATTTGACCGCCATATAATCTCCCTATTTTGTGTTCAAACTTTTACTGCCTTTATTATACACAAATCCTTTTTGGTAAAACCATTTATGGTTCCTTGCATACCTTGTAATATTCTCTAAAGCCAATAATTGAGACATTGAAAATTCCATGAATAGATGAACCTCTCCTTTCTTCGAATTGAACTTAATATTCAACAAAAGATTCTTTTTTCTTTCTTCGCCAAACCTGCCCGTTAGCATAATAAGAACAAGCTGCCACTTCGACAGCACTGGCTCTTCGTTAACTTAACAGTCAGTTATATAAAATTGCAGTTGGGAATCTTAAAAAGAGCAAACAGGCTAATCCCATTTGCTCTTTTTTCATATTATTGATTAGCCTTTTTAACCCATTTAGCACCTATTTTGTACGTTTACCTTGATCTTAACATCTTCTTTCCACATCCAAAACCCTATCGCCGTTTTGCACTACTGGTACATTTGTTAAAACGGTTTTTCCCGACATAAATAGCAGGAATAGTGGAAAAATCCCCCAATAAGACAAATGTTCATTTTTAAAACAACGTCATGTGCAAAATTAACTAATATTAATTAAAGAGTCTAGCAAGAACGATCTCTAACAGCAGCCACCATATCCATGATGAAATGGATAGCCGCCATATCCATGATGGAATGGATAGCCACCATATCCATGATGGAATGGATGACCACCATAACCATGATGGATTGGATGACCACCATAACCATGATGGAATGGGTAACCGCCATAACCCATGCCATAACCAGGATAACCTCCATAACCCATACCGCTTCCAAAGAAATCTCTTTCCATTTTATATCTCCTCCTCATCTCGTTTCAAAAATAGTGTATGTGTCCATTTTTAAAGAGGAATAGATATTTGCCTATTTGTAAGTGTCTTCTTGGCTGTTATTTTATTTGCGGTATAGTCATAAGTCCTCATTGTTCTGGTGTTAACAAGACAATTAGCATCAGGCACCGATTTACTGTCTTCTTGTTAAACTCCCAGTTAGTTAAAGAAGAATTATTATAAAAAGAGAAGCACATTTTTCGAGCGTAAGTCCTTATTTGCGATAACTGAGGAACTGTATCTTTTAATTAAACAAATATGGCAGATGTTCATATAATGACAGAAATGGTGTAAGAGGTGGGGAAATTGAAATTTAAGATAATACCATCAAAGCATGCGGAAGCATACGAATTGTTAAAGATTCAAAAAGAAGCGTTTCATTCAGATTTAATCAAATATAAGGATTATCATACAAGTCCTGCAACTGAATCATTGGATTACTTTTTTTTTAGAATGCAAAATTCTTTGCACTATTCTATTTACGTTGATGGCAGGATTGCAGGAGGAATCTGTCTTGTAAAGCAAACAAAAGATCATAATTATTTGTATCGAATTTTCCTTGGTTCTGAATTTCAAAATAAAGGATTGGGATCAAAAATTTTACAGGAGTTGGAAAGGCAATTCCCTAAAGTTAAAAAGTGGTCACTTGATACCCCTAAGGAAAACCGTAGAAATCGCCATTTTTATGAAAAATTTGGCTATAAAAAAACAGGGGAGCAACAAGTTAACGAATACTTAACTCTTATTAATTATGAAAAGATTCTTTAACCTTTTTTACGGTTGCTTTTATAAAGATTGATATTCTCAAAAATAAAGACTCTTTTCGTAAAAGTTCATAATAAATCACGAAACCATCCTTAGAAGAAGACATTTTCTTTAAAAATGGCATCAAGAAGAGGGTTCATTTTAACTTCATTTAATTCAATTAATCATTTCCTAAAATAATTAGCTTCCCCACTTAAATGATCACCTAACAAGGGAAAATTATTTGCCCCAGGCAATTTACATGTGAGAATTAATCCTAGTACCTCTCGTTTAAATGCGAAAATAAGTCTCGTTTCGTCGTGCAATTCCTACAGGTGCCTTAACTTAAGTCTTTTTAATAAGATTGGAACAAAGACAGGCCATTTGCTTAGGACAAGTTTCTCCCGTTATACATATGATGCAGTGTAATTAAATAACTCAAAGGGGAGATTTTTTATATGAGTGATGACCTCATGAAATATTTTAAAGATACAGTAATCAAGGTTAATCGAGACGGATCGGAATCCAAAATTGGGAAGTTATTGGATGAAGGGCATGATTATATCGCCGTTCTTACAGAAGAGGATGGAGTCGTTTATTACAAAACTCATCACATTAAAAGTTTTACAGAAAATATGAAGGGGAAGTGGGATTTCGACGTTGAAATTCCTGAGAATTTTAAAAAAGCTGAGAAATTCAAAGACCTACTTAAATCATTGAAATATCATTGGGTAAAAATTAATCGTGGCAGTTCTGAAGTGGTTAAGGGAGTACTCTGTGAGGTAAAAGATGATTTTGTTCATTTGGTCGCCAATGAGGAACTCGTTCGCATTCCCATCTTCCACGTTAATAATGTTAGTTATAGGAGTAAAAATTAAAAAGGCTGAATCCGAAGACCATTAGTCACGAGGACATGTGTCACGTCAAAAATCAAACGATTAGAGTGAAAATAAAAATCAACCTACAGGTAGCCCTAAGGGAACTTCGCAAAAAACATCTTTATAAGATGATGTATCAGTTCTGTTATCCACATTGGAAAGGATTCTACGAAATCTTTCTAATACCTTCCAAGATTAAGTTTTTAAAGTTCTCACGCATAGTGGTTCACAGGGTAGTTGAAAATGAAGGACACTGTCAACAAAAACGCATGATAGTGTCCACTCATTAAATACGTTTACATTTAACCTCATTCCTCTCCTTTGAATTTTCATTTTATACCCCTTTATTTCTATACTTCGTTACTAAATGCCTTCTTCCGCTAACCTGCCCGTTACTTCTATAATCCAATTTTGGTTCTGAAATGTCTATCATCAGTTGTTTCTGTATAAAAATTTGCTCTTTGTTGTTGTCCATCCGTCAAAAGAAGATGGCTAGTTGGTATCATTTCCCATTTTTAAGAAGCGTATTAATCCCGGCATTGATTTTACTTATGCTTTTTAATGGTGCTATTTCTATATGAATATTGTTTTTATTTAATATAGGGAATTTCCCTCTGCTTTGAAATGACTTCCAATCATCATGCATAAATCGGTATATATAATCCTCAAATTGATAAATATCTCCACCAATATTTTGACCTTTTTCATATGCTGTAAATACTTCGTTTCTTAATTTTTCTTTAATTTGTCTCTTAATTTTAGGGGAGATAATCTCTTTGCTTGATTCTCTGACAATGGCAGAGAT
This sequence comes from Bacillus sp. sid0103, assembly GCF_019219025.1. The sequence goes on from NZ_JAHUWN010000020.1 coordinate 48,338, forward strand.
TTTTATATCTAAACCAATTTGTATCCCATTTTCGTCTTTATTCACCATTCTTTTGACCTTTGGGTTCAATAGTTCGATTTGAACAAATTCCTCTTCCCCTCCACGAACAATGAGAGGTGATCGGACTGATTTGTTATTCACACGAATAAAACCCTCAAGATCTTTTTCTTTTAAATGCCCCTTCAGTATTGCCCCTTTCATGAGATAGGCACCATTTATAATGGTTACAGGCAATTTCTCTTGATCCTTCTTCATGATTTCATCGTTCGTCGATATACTTGGCACTAGGATCGTTTTTGTTTTCTCATTATATTTATAAATTAGTTCCTGCAGTGATAAAGCTGGAACGGAGGAATCTTGTTGTTGCATGTATTCTGGCTGAACAATTCTTGCGTTTGAGTAGGCATAATAAAACGGAACCTTTGTGGTGAAAATCTTCTCAATCGGTTCCTCTGTACCGTAAACCCATCCTGTTAGACGTATATTGAAATTCGTATCTAACGCCTCTACTGTTTTGCTTAATCTTTTTTCTAAGACTGACTTTCCAAAAACAAACACACTTAACTGGTCGTAATTGACGGGAATTTGAATACCATGATAGATTTTATTCATCGCATCTTCCAGAGTTTTACCTTTTCCTTCTCCAATCCAGACCGGGCTAGGTTCAGCACTTTTCCCCTGATCCGATTTCGCTACATTTGAAAAATCTAAGAACTGGAGCATGACGTGATATTCATCATTCTGATAGTCAATTCCAATTCCTACTGCATAGGCTTGGAATTGAATTTCATTAATTTTCGTACATCCTGTTAAAACAAAAAATAGTAGGACAATGTATAAAAATTTCCTCATCTATTCACCTGATCTTGTGCCATCTTTAATTTGTAAAGATGCCTTCCGTTTTTTCATGAATGAAAAAGGAATGCGGAAAAAAGCGAACATAATATCCTTCCCATTTGGAGAAGAGATATCTGCTAAAATAGGAACTCCAAAAGACTTCAACCTTGTTAAGTAAAGAAAAACGAATAACAGACTGGTGAAAAATCCATAAATCCCCATGAAGTAGCAAAAAAGTAAAACAAACACTCTGATAAAAAAAATATTCCCTGATAAAGACTGATTGACAAGAGTAAAGCTGGAAATGGCGGTGACCCCAATAACAACAAGAGTTGTCGGAGATGTAATTCCTCCGCGTATGGCTGCATCACCTATGATCAAACCACCAAGAACGGCAACGGTTTGTCCGATTCCCTTCGGCAAGCGTGCTCCACCTTCTTTAAATAGCTCAAACATGATAAGCATAACTAGAATTTCTAATAATGGTGAAAATGGCAGCCCTAGTCTTGAAACCGCAATCGTTGCAATAAGAGGAAGGGGTAATTGCCCAACATTATGTGTGATTAGCGCCGCATAAAAGCCTGGCAAAAAAGTCGTCGTACAGAGACCTATAATTCGCAATGTTCTTTCCAATGAGGCAAAATAAAAACTCGTGTTTTCATCTTCAGGAGTCTTAAAAAGAAAAGGAAGATCAATCGGTGCAATCAACGCAGTGGGAGCTCCATCCACGATAATGGCAAACCTCCCTTGATTGATGGCTTCTGAGACGAAATCAGCTCTACCGGAATAGTCTATTAGAGGAATAAGTGAGAATTTGTGTTCCATTATCTGTTCTATCAGCATCGAGGTACTTGTCAGGATATCAACATCTATAGCAGTAAGACGTCCTTGTATATCTCTTAAAATATCTTCATTGATAATATCCTTTATATAAAGAAGAGAAATCATTGTATTCGTTCTTTTGCCGATTGTGTAATCTTCTACTACTAAAGATTTCGTCCGTAACCTTTTGCGGATTAATCCAAGATTCGTCGTGATATCCTCGACAAATCCATCCTTCGGGCCGCGAATCGAAACTTCTGCCACAGACTCATCAGGCTGTCTTGCGGGAGATTTACTGATATCATAAAAAAACAGCTTCTCTCCAGCAGGTATGACCATTAGCTTCCCCGAGAAAATAACCTTCTCTATTTTTTCAGCATCGATATCCTTTTTGCTGATAACCTCCATCTTTAAAGATTGATATATGGAGCTGGAAGTTTCAACAGAGGGCAATATGAACGAGGGAATCAGACTAGTATCTGTTATGGTCTTACAATACACAAAGATTGAAGTATGCTCCTCTTTTATTTCGATATCAGACGAATGGTTGAAAAGTCGCTGCAAGTTTTCAATAGAGAGAAGATGTCCGTTCATGTTAAATCTTGCCTCCTGTCCACTTCTGTTTATTCTTCACAATGTATAACGCCAAGATTAAGATTTGTATGGTTAATAAAATGAACGACAGAGGTCTGAAATATCCATAGATAATGGTAGAGAATGGGCTTTGATCAAATGGATAGATACATGCGATAAAAAGGAAAGCATATAGGATCCTTACTACTTTTACATTCGCCATTCCTTTGGTAAGAATTCGGCATGCGATGAATACAAATAAACTGATTCTAATCACTCCACCTGAAAGCCACTGAAAAATCGCAAAAAAATCCGCATGGGAAAAATATCTTCCAATGGAAATTAAGCGCCACTCTTCATATGCGGGATATCGATACTCCGAAGCCTGCTCAGGTCCAAACTCGACAATCGCTCCGATTGTAGGTCCTAGCATTAACCCTATGATAACCAATCCAACAACGAATAATTGCTTTCTTGAAACAGCCTTTTGTAATACAGGAGTTAAAAATATGACGATAAATAACTCTAAAATTGGCAAAGAAGTATAGATAAGCCCCTTAGTCATTGGTAAATAGCCATCCGTAAACAATGGGAATAAAAGTTCAAAATGCTTTTTCTTCATATTTGCAAACGAAATAAAAAAGCCTAAGAAAAGGACTATAGGACAAAGAATACTGCTTAAGAGTCCAATCGAAAACAAACCAGACTCGGTACATAGCAAACAAAATAAAAGCAGCACAACCGCCAGTGTAAAACTGTTAAACCCTTGCATGTAGCTCAATTGTGACCAATAAATGATATCCTTTGCCGTCACAAAAGCATCAATCAGCATATATATGGCTAAGGGTAGAAGAAGGAGGTAATAACTAAGCGGGCTCCCATGATCCTTCAAAAGCTGAATGATGGATCTCTTGTTTACTATGACAACAATCTTATAAAGAACAAAAATCCATAAAGGTAGAATGATGAGCGTTACTAGGATACTAATCCAAGAATCTCTTTTTGCTGTCGTTAACAGGAAAGGAATAATCTCAACATGGGCAAACAAGCCCACAGAAAGCAAAATGATGTACACGATGGAAATAAATCTTAACTTATTCTGCATTTTTTTTGTCCTTTTTTCCTATTATTCATCTTATTTCCTAAACTTATTATGAAATATTTAACTATTTCATTCTGAACATGATTCTAGAATGCCATTGCTTCCATGGATGTATGTATTAAATTCAAATTAGGAACTTTAATTAAAGCCCTCGTTCGTAATATAAGGTTAGCCAGATTTTTCTGTTTAACCTATTTCTAAATGGTCATATGATTACGGTAGTCAGGGTAGAACGTCGCCCCCTTTGGACTTGATTCCTTTAGCTAAACTGTTCACCCCCTACTTTAATAAACATGTTTCAGGGGTTAGTCGAAAAAGAAAAAGGGGCTACCGCAGCAACCCAATTTTTCAAAGAAAGCCCCCTTTACTCTAAGTGAAATTCGCTCAATCCTCGGGATATACCGAGTGTTTTTTTGTAAATAATAAGATTGTTAAACAATAAATTGAGGAGGACTTGTATGCAACAGGATCAACAAGCTAAAGAGAATTTGGGTTCTATTATGAAACCAGAATTTTCAGGAACTGATGCACAAAAAGTAAAACAAGAAATTCAAAAAGATGTAAGCGAAGGACAAGGTGCAATGACTTCACGAGAAGCAGGAGCAATGCGAGATTAAAAAACCACTCTGAGTGGTTTTTTATTTTTCTGCTTCAAAATTAAACATTCCACTAAAATAACCTCTATTTTTAATTAATTAAAATTCTCGGTACCCCAGAATGCACCTCTCTAACTTAATATCCAATCTTTTCATCACTATCCAAAAAATCATATAAATGTTTTTCTAATTCCTGTCTGATTGTTGCAGGAATCGATTCAATCCATTCCGGAACTAGTTGATTTAATCTACTGAACTAAGTATTTGATTCACCCGATAGTTTTCCCAGTCTTTAAATGCCTGGTTCACTTTGATGCTATTAACATCGATTTTCCGTTCGTTTGAATCAATCCAGCGAATCATGTGATTATTTTTAAAGTAGTAGCGGTTTTCTAATGGTTTAGCTGTGGTCGTAAAAATAAAAAACAGTGAACCATCATTCCAAAAATAATATTCAGTCGTTAATCCATTTTCGTGCTTCACAATTTTCTTAATAATTCCATTCTCATTAATATACTGAGTAAAATTTCTACTCTGCTTAATTGTTGTGTAGTCTTTTTGCACCTTATTAATTTTATTATATTCTGTCCTAATTTTTTTCACTTCAGCTTCAACGTTAATAAATGAAAGATCTTCATCAGAGGCAACCACTTCAGTAGATGGAGGTTCTTCTTCGGTAGTCACTTTGCTACTTTCTACAGGAGTATTTTCCTTCTGATAATTAAATAGCAAGCCAATATCTCTGAAATCCTCGTCTACCAATGTAGTTTCATTACTTTTTATCACATTTCCGTTGATTTCTGTTTCAGCATGGATCGTAATAGAACCATCAAATACGACAGGTCCAAACCGATCCATTTCCCCTACCCGTTGATACGTATTCTTGCCATTTACATAAAGAAAGGCATCTTCGCGATCAGAATAAATGGAAAGATAATTTTCGGGAAGGGTCAAATTAACTTCCATTTTCTTACCCGTAATACTCTGAGGGTCGATTACTTCTTCCTTATCTATAGTTGCGTATTTCCCTTTGTAGACTGCCTTAAGTCTGTATTCTCCGATCAGGTAAGGTCCAAACGTTTTCCCTTCACCCCGATTAATCTTTCCAACCTTTTTGTCATTGATAATAATTTCTGTTCCGTCAAAATTGGATGAAATAAACGGATAAAACGGCTTAATATAAATTTTATAATGATCGAAAAAGAGCCACTTTTTCCCTGATGGATGAATGGATACAAATCCCATCTTTTCCAGTCCTGAAAAAGTAAGGTTTTGTGGTTGGTCTTCTATGTATGAAAGGAAAGGAAATAAGGACTTCTTAGTAATTTTCAGATTCGGATCGGTCGTAGTTACTATCCCAGCTAGGACAGTCGTGTCTTGTTCCTGTAATGCCTTCTCAAATTTCTGAATCACTGTTTTCTTACTGGTCGGCGTGGACCCTAGATAATATCCACCAAATAAAAGCACTACAAGAATTACCCCAATCGTAAGAAATAATTTTTTTCTTCGTGAAATTTGTTTGGTTGACCTTGTATTGTTTCCTAACTCTTCCTTTATTTCCGGAAAATTTTGCGATGTTGTTCCTCCTAAAGCAATGCCCGCCTCACTCTGATCATAGTTGTCTTGAACATTAGCAAACTGCTTTCCACAATTTGTACAAACGCGGTAATGCTTTTCCACCTTCGTTCCGCATTCCGTACAGAACTTATAACTCATTAACCTATTACCCCCCCAATAAACCAATCTGCAATAGTATTAAGCCTTGTAAAATTAGGTATATAAATTCATTTTATTGCTCGATGTCGGGTCTAATGACACATTGCCACCCTTATTACCTTTTACTCTTATTAGACCCTATTTATGGAAAAACGACAACATCTAGGTGCCTGACACCCAATTTGACACGAAATTGTAATAAAAAATGGTATTTGTCGAATATTTTTCCAAAATTATTGAAGGAGTATGTCGAAAAAAAGAGAATGAAGTTAAGGAGGTTAAATAAAGGAGGAGAAAAGATGAAGAAAGTATTAACCGTTTTAGGTGGAATCATTATTGCATTATCGTTGTTTGTGACTACTGGCAATACCGCTAAAGCAGCCGCGAAACCTGGTTTACCCACAACTGACCATGATTGCGGTTGCGATGTTACAACAGCTATTGGATCGGAAAAGAATAAGTTTGTCGCAGATTTATTAAGTAGTCAGGAATTTAAGAACGCAAAACAATTAATTACAAATGCAGGATTTAACTGGAGAGGTAAAGATAACATCGTTGTCGAGGTCAATCATACACTTGGTGATGCAGTTTTAATTGTTGTCCCTTTTTATACGCAAGCAGGTTCTATTGAGATTGCATTTTTTATTAATGGTCATTATGTTGATCATTTGCCAGTTGAAGTATTTTATAATGAATAAAAAAACCTTCCAACGTGGAAGGTTTTTTTATTCATTTCTAACTCACCCAAACTGCCAAACACTATGACTCAAATTTCCATATCGAAAACTGCGATGCAGCAATGTTGCTTTCTGGCTATCATCTGCTGCTCCCAATGCGTAGAAAAGTGGAATAAAGTGTTCATTTCCATAACGCGGTACGGCATATTCAGCATTAGGTGCAAGTGAATCGTATTTAAATAATGCATCGAGGTCCCAATTGTTTAAGTGTTCAGTCAACCAATTCTCATATTCAAGCGCCCATGGGTCAATGGAATTATCTGTCCATTTCACAGCTCTCAGGTTATGGACGGTTCCTCCACTCGCAATAATTAAAACATCATTTGCGCGTAACGATGCTAAGCTTTTCCCAATGTTATACTGCTCTGAAGGTGTAAGATTTGGGTTAACTGACATCGAAATGACTGGAATATCTGCATTAGGATAGAGAAGGCGAAGAACTACCCATGCCCCATGATCAAGTCCGCGTTTCGTCTCTACATCAAAGGGGACACCGTTTTTCGTGAACAAATCTTTAATTTCTTTAGAAATCTGTTCGTTCCCCTGAGCCGGGTATTTAATCGTGTATAGTTCTGGGTCGAATCCACCAAAATCATAGATCGTGTCATAGGTATCCACTTCGCTTACTTTTTGTATAGATGATTCCCAATGTGCCGAAAATAATATAATTGCCTTGGGCCGGGGCAGTGTTTGCCCGAGCTGAGTTAGAAACTGAGTATATTCATTGTTCTCAATTGCTAATAATGGTGCTCCATGAGCAATAAAAAAAGATGGCAGCATTTTAACTTCCCCCTATTTAGTTAGGTTAATTTCTTGAAAATGAGGTTGTTTCTTCCTTCTGTCCTTTGAAAATGAGTTGATCGAGTGCAAACATTTTACTACCATTAATCGCAATAAACACAGCCATAGCTAGTAAAGCTAAATCCAATTCGTAACCAGCCATTTGTCCGTTCCCTAAAAATCCTACAGCTAGTTTCACTTTTACGATGGCACCAACCATTAACAACGACAATAATCCTGAAATTATTCTGCTACCTAATCCAAGAACTATTGCAGCACCACCAATCATTTCAACCGTTGCAACCCCATATGCTAAGAATCCTGGTAAACCAATACTGTCAAACCAGCCAACGATGTTCTCAATTCCGCCTTGAAATTTTACTACCCCATGAACAAAGAATGTAATCCCTAATATGACTCTTATAAGTAAGGTACTCGCTTCAAATTTTGTTAACATAATTATTTTCCCCTTTTTTGTGATTTTTTTATTGTTCTACTTTTTCTATTAACCAGTTCATGAAATCCTTATGGTTTTCCATCGAAACGGTATGTCCTTCTGGATAAGTTTTAAAGGTTACATTTGACTCTAGCCTTCGAAAATACTCATTATTTGCCAAGCCCCAGTCAAATGGAAGCACCTGATCCAACTCACCATGAGAAATAAACAATGAAACTTTATCAACTGGCTTTACCTTATACTCTTCCTTTACAAAAGCAGGAATGTATCCACTTAGTACAATAATCCCCTTTATTCGGCTGCCCAGTGTTAACCCTAGCGTCATCGACAAAATTGCTCCCTGACTAAAGCCAAGTAAGAATAGCTGACTTTCATCCACTGGGTATTCAGCGCAGGCAAAGTCAATAAAGCTAGTCAGTTTAAGGATACCTTCATCGAACACTTCCCGATGCGGTTTTCCATATCCTTCAATGGTAAAAAATGCGTAACCTGGTGGTTGTGGAAGATGGCCACGGATACTAAAAATATAAAAACGGTCTTCTAATCCGTTTACAAGCGACAGCATATTCTGTTCATTACTGCCAATCCCGTGCATTAAAAACAACGCAGGATAGGATTTACCTGGTTCAGTCTGTGCAGGTCGACGAAGTTCATAAATCATTGGTGAATTCATTACCATCATCCTTTCTTTTGATTAATACAAACCTTATATCATTAGGTTGGCTGTTTTTTTGATTCTTAACATAAATTCAAATGAAGATAAGATTTTTGTAACAGCAATTAATACAAATAAATAAAAAAAATTCATATAAGGAAACAAAGAGATAAAAAAATAAGAAGCTTGTTTGTTTTCTAATGTGAATCTTTGTTGTTTATAGAATAACAATAGTTTAGTTGGATTGTCAACAATTATTTCTTAATATATAAATATGTTCTATATTGGAATATATCTATAAAAAAAAGGAACCTAATTGGTTCCTATCATCGACCTTAAATTGGCGCTAAGAATCCCTGTAGCTCCGAAATAAGTTCCATGGGATTTTCATACATACTCATATGGCCCGATTCTTTTATTAATGATTGCTTAATATTGGCCTTGCTGACGGAAAATGTTTTTTCTACTGGGATGATTTGGTCTTCCTCACCGGCAATTAACAGAACAGGCAATGTCGAGGATTCTAATACTCGGTTTCGGTCTGGCCGGTCTTTCATCGCATGGAGGGTATCGATCGCGCCTTGTGCGGAAGTAGAATAGCCTATTTCCATTGCCGTCCCCACATAATTCTCATCTTGGTTTTCCGGAGAAAATAGTTTCGGTACCAAGCCATCGATTAACGAATAAATCCCGGACTTATTTATTTTTTCAATATTAGCTAATCTGCCTTTTTTCGCGTCCTCCGAATCAGGGAATGCGGTGGAATGAATCAAAGAATAACCATTTAATTTGCTGCTGTACTTTTCGGCAAAGGCTAATGTGATGTAGCCGCCTAATGAGTGACCAAACATTGTTACCTCAGATATATTTAATGCATCCAGCAGTTTTTTCACTTGATCCGCTATATCCTCAATCGAACTGCTTCCCTTTAAAGGCTCAGACTGTCCGTGTCCAGGAAGATCGGGAGCAATCACCCTGTATTCAGTTGATAACGCTGGGATAACAAACTCCCAATAACTAGAACTACCACAAAAGCCATGGAGAAGAACGATTGGTTTCCCTTTCCCACTATCTATATACGCCACCGATGATTCTTGAACCATGAGTTTCTTCATTTCCATACAGGCATCACCCCAGAGTTTGTTCAGCTAATTTGCTCTTCGCTATTATCGTTGCTTAGTAATATTCTTTTATTTGGGATTAGTGTTAAATTTGATTTTTTCAATAAATATTCTAAGTGATCAATTGGCATGGAACCATGACCTTTACTATCAGCAAGCGTAAATTGAACTGTAACCCCATTATAACTTTTGACAGTTAAGGATTCAGCAGAATTGAAAAAACTTTTAACCCCTTGCGATATTTGATATTTTGTACCTTCTTCAATTAACATTACATTACTCCTTTTAAAATCTTATTCATATGTAGTATGCCTAGAATGGTTTTATACATACATAATTTTCCCAATTGAAATAAATCCAAACAAAAAGAGAGATATTACATCATCCCTCTTCGACCGTGTGATTACTCTTCCATTCCCTCTTCTTCATCCATCATGGCATCAAACGCTTCAGAAACTTTGTCGAACTCTTCATCACTATCGATGGCAGCTAAATCACCGTCTTCATCAACTTTCATAAAAAAGATATCAATATCTTCATCAGATTCCTGCCTGATGTCGTCTGCAAATCCGACAGCAACATAATCCGTTCCTTCTATAGTCATGACCCCCAGGACTTCAACTTCTTGTTCCTCCCCGTTTGCATCTGTAATGGTAAAAATTTCTTGGACTTCTACTTTACTCATTTTACCTTCACCTTTCTTTAAAAAGTATTTTATTCCCACAGTATCCCTAAAAAAAAGGAGTTTAATTCGAAAACATGTATTTCCACTATATATTCGACAAAAATCTTATATAATTAGTTCATAATGCTTTCTAAGGAGAATCCCAATGAATCAAAAAGAGTTAGAAGAAAAGATTATCGAAAACTATCGTGGTGAAGAGAAAATGATGATTCTTGTATTTGCTCAATGGTGCGTGAATCATGATCTTAATCCGGAAGAGTTATATTTGCGAGCCTATCCGCATCAGGGATCTAACCCTGCATTACGAGAGGCAATTGAGCTAACTGTACCTAAAGAAGAAGCTGGAGAAGTCGGTGACCAAACACTACTTGGTGTGTTATCGTTGTTTGGCAATGATGATCTTGCTTTTGTTGTTACAGAAGAAATAAACAAACTGAAAAAATAAGTTTTGTGCCATTTTGGAGTAGTTTTGTGGCGATTTTGGCTGGTTTTGTACGAATTTTTAAAGTTTTGTGCTATTTCACATGAGTTTTGTGCCGAATTTAAGGTGTTTTGTGCAATTAGACATTTTTTACCAACAAATAGGGCTGATATAGTAAAAAAGCAGACATAATCCCGAGCTTATGTCTGCTTTTTCCTTAATAATGATACTCTCTATTAACGGGTGAAGGTTTAAGTAAGAAATCCTTTAATGCTTCTTTATTGGCCTCCAAATTTATTTCCAGGACTGCACCAGAATGCGGATACGTTTTATTTACGTAGCTATTTTGGACCGGAATCCGTAAACTATCGATGTTCTTAATCGGATAAAAAACCAGTTTAGATAAAACTGATAAAATCTCTCCTTTGTCCATGTCTGAATCCACATGATTTAAACTTTCCTCCACAAAATCTGGCAGTACTGCTAACGACTCAATATGACTAAATTTATTTTTTAATTGTTCCTTTACCTTGACGATCACTTCCTGTTGACGTTTCACTCGGCCAAAATCACTTTCGGCATCATGTCGAAAGCGGACATATTTTAACAATTCTCGTCCTTTCAAGGCATTTTCTCCAGGTTTCACGTCCATTTTAAAATCATCAATCATCTTTTGACTAACATTAACAGTAATTCCTTCCGGTGCAATAAGGTCAATAAAGTTAGCAAATCCTTCAAAATCAATAGAAATGGAGTGATCCACTTTCATTCCGAAATTTTGATATATCGTTTTCTTCAATAATTCATTGCCACCGATAAAGTATGCCTTATTGAGTTTGTCGTAACCTTTAGAATAGCCAGGAATTTTGACATAACTGTCTCTCATCAAACTAATTAACTTGATATTACCTTCTTTAGGAACATATTGGGCTATTATAATGGCATCAGAGAAAGATTGAGGTTCCCCTCTTGAGTCACTCCCTATTAAAAGAAAATTCATCATTCCTTTTTTATCTTTATGATAAGTACTGTCTTCATTTTTGGATGGTGAAGAGGGTTGAACTTGATTTTGGTCACTTAAATTTCCAGCTGAACAGCCTCCTAAAAAAATAGAAAGTAAAATTATCATGAATATTCTCAAGCTTTTCACCAACTTTCACTAATATTCGATTCAAAATACAAATTGCTACCCTGTTAATTTCTCATCTTTTGCTTTTGTTTATTCTTCCCTGCCATTATCTTTCCTTCCATAAACCTTATAATCACAGGATGATTTGCATAAAATTCCCTTTTCTACACAAAATAAGAAAAAAATTATTTTGAGGGTGTATCATGAAACCAAATGCAGATCTTCCTTACAAGGAAGAAAACCCACAAAACGATGACGATCAAAATTGGCTCCAACGTTTATCAAAATCCAATGACTTTGTTCATGAGCACACTTCCATTAAAGAGGAGAATCCTTTTTGGCTTTCGTACTATCGGACTCTGATTTCATCTGACATCCTCCATCAGGATGTTTTGCCCTTTTTGCAGGAGCATCTATCCTTAGAGGAATTAAAAAGTGTTATACCTGTACAAGAAATTCTTTGTACAAATGATCCTAAGGTAATCATTGAAAACCTAATGCGGGGATTCTTGGCACTTCAAAGGCATGGACAAGATAAAGAATGTTTATTAATTAATATTGCTAATAGTAAATTTCGAGATGTTAGCATATCAATGATGGAATCCTCGGCTGTCGGACCACAAGTTGGTTTTATTGAAGAATTAGATACCAATATTAATCTTATTCGAAAGAGATTACCTGTCCCTGAACTGCTTGTAATCGAAATGAAAGTCGGCGAACTTTCAAAAACCAATGTTGCCGTTATCTATTTGGATGGGATTGCGGATCCGGAAAATGTAAACACGGTTGTTCAAAGAATAAACGATGTTCAATATGATCATATCCAGGACAGTGCTTATCTTTCTTCAATGATTGAGGACAATACGAATTCCTTGTTCCCACAATCGATATCAACTGAGCGAGTCGATCGTGTGGCAGCAGGGCTAACAGAAGGAAAAATAATCATTGCAGTGGATGGTTCACCAAATCTAGTCCTTGTTCCAGTTACCTTAATTGAATCGTTTATTGCGATGGAAGATTATAGTTATTCCTGGATTATTGGAAATTTCTTTCGACTCATACGCTTTTTTACTTTGTACATTTCTGGGCTAGCTACTCCCTTGTATGTAGCGATCATGACGTATCATTATGAATTGATTCCTGCCCCATTGCTCGAAACTCTAGTTGGTTCAAGGGCAACTGTTCCCTTTCCTCCTTTTTTAGAGGCTTTAATGTTAGAAATCATGATTGAAATGGTTAAAGAGGCAGGTATTCGTTTACCATTTAAAATCGGGCAATCTCTTGGGGTTGTGGGTGGGATTGTTATCGGACAGGCAGTCGTTGAAGCGGGGTTAACTAGTAATGTATTGCTTATTTTAGTAGGGCTCGGTACCCTAGCTTCCTATACGTCGCCGGTTTATAAATTTAGCAACACTGTTCGGTTTATTAAGTTTCCAGTAATTATTCTTTCCCAATGGTTTGGATTGTTTGGGGTGTTTTTAGGATGGCAATTTACACAAATCCATTTATTACGGTTAACTTCTCTCGGGCGTCCTTATTTAAGCTTATACCCAATACGATCAACATCCTTTCAAGATCTTTGGTTTAGACTTCCTTTTTCCAAACAGCAAGAAAATCCGACCACTCTTAGACCGCAAAAGAAAAGAAAAGCAACTGGGAATCGAGAAAACCCAGAGCCAGTGAACGATTTTTATGAATAAATCGTAGAGGGGTATTCCAGTGCAAGTGAATAAAAGGCATCAAGTTTCTCCCTATTTAGTTTTCTTTATTATTTATAATTCACAAGTTGGGGTTGGCATATTAGGATTCCAAAGAACTATTGCTGCGAAAGCAGGATATGATGCTTGGATTGGTGTACTCTTGGCAGGGTGTTTAGTTCAACTATTCATATGGATGATGTATAAACTGCTCGAAAAAGCCGATGGAGATATCGTTGATGTCCATTCAAAATTGTTTGGGAATATTCTTGGTAATTTTTTTAGTTTTATCATTATGATTTATTATTGGATTGCCAGTCTATCGGTCTTACTTGGATTTATTGAGATTATTCAAGTTTGGATGTTCCCTACACTACCCTCATGGATACTTTGTTCATTAATCTTAGTTTTAGTTTATTATTGTGTATCTGGAGGATTTCGGGTTGTTGTTGGTGTTTCTTTTTTGTCATTTATTTATCCGCAAATCATCCTAATCGTCCTTTATATTTTTCCATTGAAAGCTGCTCATTTTTCCAATTTACTGCCAATCATGAATCATTCTTTTTTGGATATGCTGGATGCAGTCAAAAGTTCTATGTATACGTTAGCAGGAACAGAAACGTTACTCATGTTCTATCCATTTATAAGAGATCCTAAATCATCAAAAAAGTTCGCTCATTTAGCTGTATTGTTTACAACCTTACTATATACGCTTTCTGCGATTGTATCATTTACGTATTATAGTGAAAGACAGTTAAATGAAATCATTTGGCCAGAATTAACTTTAATAAAAATTATCCGGCTATCTTATTTAGAACGCTTTGAATACCTATATATTTCTATGTATTTAATTATCGTTTCAGCATTGATCGCTTTACTATTATGGTGTACTACCAGAGGTCTAAAGAGAATTTTTAAAAAGAAACAAAAGAACTTTTTAATCATTTTAAGCCTACTCAGTGTCGTTATATCTCAATTAATAAACGAACAATGGAAAGAAACACTGGATAAATACGTAACCCAACTAAATTTATGGATCTTTTACGGCTACATCCCAATCCTCCTAATAATTTTCACAATACTAAGAAGGAGAAAACAAAATGGCTAATCGAACCTTAATAGGAATAGGGGTTACTATTTTCTTATTATCCGGTTGTTCTCTGATACCCACCAACATTGTCAATCAAATAAATATGGCGCAGGGGGTAGGATATGATTGGGCCGGAAAGAAAATGATAAAAGGATCCATCACCTATCCAATTTATAAGAAGGATCAGCCCTCTACCACTGAAGTCAAAATATCCTTAGGTGAAACGAGTAAAGAAATTCGGAGCAACATAAATAATGAGTCACGGTATCCATTAGTCAGCGGTCAATTACGGGTTGCACTTTTCGGGAAATCACTAGCAAAAAAAGGGATTACTGATGTGGTTGACACCCTAAACCGTGACCCAGCCATAGGCAGTGTTATTCAAATGGCTGTCGTCGATGGGGATGCCAGTGAACTACTTAAAATGGAGAAATTCAAAACAGAAAATGTTTCGTTGTTTGTACAAGAAATGCTGGATCAATCCATGAAATCAGATAATCTTCCTGAATCAAATTTACAAACATATTCATTTCAATTTAACCAAAATGGACAGGATCCCTATTTGCCATTAATCAAACAGATAGAAGATAATATTAAAATTATTGGCCTGGCGATATTAAAAGATGATCGATATATCTTTCCTATTTTTATGGAAGATGCATTCACATTTAAATGTTTAGTTGATAAATATATACAAGGCTTACAGCGTTTCACTTTAGAAAATGGTGAAAGGGTCGTTCTAGATAATCTTCATTCTAAAGCACACTATCAAGTAAAAATAAAAAAAGGCCGACCGGAATTTACGATTAATCTTAAGTTGAAAACAAGGCTTCAGGAATTCACATCTCCAAAGAAAAAAAGGGTAGCATTGGATAAAAAACATATCCAAAAGGAAATTGCCGAGCAATTAGAAGAGCACTCATTAAAACTCATCAAAAAGTTTCAAAAGCATGACGTGGACCCTTTAGGTCTAGGTGCAAAATATAGAGAGCAGGATCGCGGTTTTAATGAAAAAAAATGGAAGAGATTCTATCCTACAGCAAAAGTTCATGTACATGTAAAGGTAAATATCAAACAAACTGGGACTGTAGATTAATTCTTTAAAATGAACCGGATATTTTCGAGGAATATGGTCAAAATAAAATCAGGGCTTGTAGCTCAAGTGGTAGAGCAACCTGTAGTCCTATATGTTGATTGCAGTGTGTCTTGTGGGTTCAAATCCCACCAAGCCCCTATCTAACTAACGGCAAAAGGTAAGTCAGTAAAAACACTGACTTACCTTTTTTTATTAACCCTCAAAAGTAAAGGGACGACAAAGTGTCAGCCCCATTTTTCAATCTTTATAGTAAGCCAAAATATCTAACCGTTTGTGTAATAATGAGTGGAACAAGAATTGCGATAACAGTCGGAATCAAGAAGGCAAGAAATGTCCATTTCTTACTCTTTGTTTCTTTATAAATATTAAGCAAGGTTGTGCCGCATGGATAATGAAGCAGCGAAAATAACATCATATTCAATGCTGTGAGCCACGTCCAACCGTGATCAAGAAAGATTTTCTTCAAATCAACCATGCTATCAACTTCGGTTAAAGATCCTGTTGATAAATAACCCATCAATAGGATTGGAAGAACAATTTCGTTTGCTGGTAACCCTAAAATAAACGCCATCATGATGTAACCGTCAAGGCCAAGCATTTTTCCAAATGGGTCCAAAAACTCAACAGCATACATCAAAATACTGGTATCTCCAATGTAAATATTCGCGAACACCCAAGTCAAAATCGCTGCTGGAGCGGCAACTTTAACGGCGCGAACTAACACAGACCAGGACTTTGTTAAAGATGAGCGAATCACGGTATCAAATATCTTCGGTTTACGGTAAGGCGGTAGTTCTAATGTGTAATGAGTTGGTACTCCTTTAAGGGCCGTTTTCGACAGAACCCAAGAAACAAAAAAGGTAACCACTATACCAAATAAAACAATTCCGACAACGACCCCTGTGGTAACAAGTGATGCTGCCCCACCTGTAAAATTGGCAGCCATGAATAACGATGCTAAAACAATTAAAGTTCCCCATCGTCCATTACATGGAACAAAGTTGTTTGTAAGGATGGCCAGCATCCGCTCTCTTGGTGATTCAATAATCCTTGTTGAAATAACCGCTGCCGCATTACAGCCAAATCCCATCGCCATTGTTAATGATTGCTTCCCATGGGCACCTACCCTTTTAAAGAGCCGATCCATGTTAAAGGCTACCCTTGGAAGATAACCATAATTTTCTAATAATGCAAATGTTGGAAAAAAGATCGCCATCGGCGGGAGCATAACACTAATCACCCATGTTGTTCCTCGGTATAAACCGAGAACAAGGACTCCGTGCAACCAATCGGGTGCATGCAGGAAAGTAAAAAATGATGTAATATACCCCTCTAAGAATCCAAAAAACTCAGCTATCATGGAGGATGGGATATTTGCTCCAGCGATTGTTAAATAAAATAGAACTCCTAACATAATAATCATGATGGGAAAACCAAAAATTGGTGATGTAAAAACCGCATCCAGTTTTTCGGTTCGAGTATCCCTTTTTGATTGTGTATAGGTAATTCCTTCATGACATAATTTATGACTGCGATCGTAAAGGTTTTGAACAATGTCATCTCTCAGCTTTGGTGTCGACAGCTCCTGAGCTTCAGCATAAAGCTTGTGAATACTCATTCTCTAAACCCCCTCCTGCAACCAATCGGTTACTAATTTCATTCAGTAATGTTTCGTCTCCATCTAGCAATCTCAAAGAAACCCAACGAGAGGATAATTGATCTCCAATAAATTCACGTACTTTAGGTTCAATTATTTTAATCTTAGCTTCGATCTCCGCAGGATAGGACACCTGAACCGGGTTGCATTCAATCACCCCTGTCACAATGCGATCAATGGTATCTAAGAGCATAGGAAATCCCTTTTTGTTCCTGGCAGAAATCTTGATGACAGGAACCCCCAACCGATTGGTCAACAATCGCTCATTAATCTGAATTCCTTGTTCTTCCGCAACATCAATTAAATTGATGCAAATGACAACATTTTTTGTCATCTCTAATACCTGCAACGCTAGATTAAAATTCCGCTCTAATGAGGTCGCATCTAGTACCACAACCGTCACATCTGGTTTTTCAAAAACGATATAATTTCGCGCAACTTCTTCATCCGTTGAATTCGAGAAAAGTGAATAGGTGCCAGGAAGGTCAATAAGATTAAACGTTTTATCTTTATGCTGAACAGTCCCTTGTGCAAGTGAAACGGTTTTTCCTGCCCAATTTCCTGTATGCTGTCTGAGGCCGGTTAAGGCATTGAACAAGGTACTTTTCCCCGTATTCGGATTTCCAGCTAAGGCAATTCGATATTCATTACCCATTAGATACCAGCTCCCCTTCTATTTTTGAACTTTCCTCTCTTCTGAGGGCAATCGTTGTTTGACTGACACGAAAGGCAATTGGATCTCCCAACGGACTTTTGCGAATAACCTCTACGAGTGCTCCATTCACAAATCCTAAATCCAATAATCGTCTTCTCATGACACCCTCTAGATTTATATCAGTTATTTTTATCAAATTTCCTTTTTGGCCATTCACCAGTTTAATAATATTAGGTTTATCCATCTCTCTTTCCCCTCCTTCAAAGTTTTTACCGTGTGCAACTTTTCTTTAATTATATGTAAAAAATCTAAAAATGTCTCCTATTTTGCAAAAATAAATATTTTAACAGTGTTTGGAAATTTGACTTTTTTCATAAAAAAAAGGAAAAGAGGCCACTTTTTATTTAAAGGTATAATCTTTATCACTTGTATTTTTATAAAATTATGGTAATCTGAAGTTAATTTTTATAATATTCAGTCTTTTTAAAAAATATTGATTGGGGTGGGTAAAATGTTTAATTCTTCAGGAGGATCCTACAAGGCGGTCAACTCAAATATTTGTCAAACTTGCGGGAGTGTTACGTTTCAGCATGAAGCATCTTCCCCTAGTAAAAAGAAAGGAATAACTTATGTCATCTTGGGCTGGTTGTTCTTCGCTATTTCACTTGTCTTTATGCCTCTCCTATTTGGGGTTGGGGCAGTATTCATGGGAATTATGACTTTCTGTGAGCGCAGTCAGGTCCACGGTGCTTTCTTAACCTTTTTTGCGGCAACAGGTTTAATTCTTGGGTCCTTGTTTAGCTTTATGGTATCTGGAACATTTCTTATATAACCATCAAAACCCTTATGGAAAAGATTCCATAAGGGTTTTTACAGGATTAATCCGTGTTTAGGAGAACCAAGCGTATACTGCTGCCATTCAGGCGGCAGAAGCTGTTGATACTGTCGTTGTAAAAATCGATCATCGACTAATACAATCGTTCCATGGTCTTCTTCCGAGCGAATTAAACGTCCCCCTGCTTGAAGCACCTTATTCATGCCAGGATAGACATAGGCATAGTCATAACCATTTTTGTTTCTTTGATAAAAATGATCCTTAATGAGATTCCGTTCAAAACAAAGTTGCGGCAAGCCTACACCAACAACGACGACCCCACTTAATCGATCACCTATTAAATCGACACCCTCTGAAAAAATCCCGCCAAGAACAGCAAAGCCCAGTAAGGATTCTGTTTGGTTAGGCAAAAAGGCATCCAAAAAGGCTTCTCTTTCCGCTTCAGTCATCCCAGCTGCTTGAATGATCGTTTTTGTTTCATCGTCCTGTTGCTTGAACTCCTCATAAACAGCCAATAAATACTGATAGGATGGAAAAAAAATTAATATGTTCCCTGGCCGGCTTTTAATCAATGCTTGAATGACCGAAACAATCGACTCCTTCGTCTTGTCTCGATCCCGGTAGCGGGTGGACAATGGATGGATATGGACGTCGACCTGATCACTTGAAAATGGCGAAGGAATAGATAGCGCATAATCATCTACCTGACCGCCAAGGAGATCTTGATAGTAGGATAATGGTGAAAGTGTTGCTGAAAAGAAGATCTTGGACCGATATCCCTTTCCCATTTGTTTTAGAAGCTTTGATGGATCAATGCAAAAAAGCTTAATCGTGAAATCATTTTTCACTTTTTCCCCGTAAATAATATAGTGTTCATCAACAAACTCTGCCACTTTCAAAAAATGATTGGCCGTAAAATACGCTTCTAAAAGTGTCTGGGACTTTTCGGTGGGAAGAACTCGTTCTGTCATTTCTACAAATTGGATCAAGTGTTCCAACAATTCTTCATCCAGATTTTCAATCGTAAACTCATGTTTCTCCGGATTTGCTTTTTTCAGTGCTAGAAACCATGCATTTAGTTTACCAGCAGCGTCAACTATCTCTTTATTGATTCCTTTAAATTCCTTTTTCAATTGAAGAAATTGATCTTTGTTTATTGACGATGAAAACATCTCCCGCCCCCGATCCACAAGATTGTGGGCCTCGTCTACCAATAAAGCAGCAGCCTTCTTTTGCTCTTCAAACAAACGCTTTAAGGAGACGCGCGGGTCGAATACATAATTGTAATCGCAAATGATGCAATCGACTGCATAGGCAAGGTCAAGCGAAAATTCAAAGGGACAGACGGTATGTTTCTTTGCATAATTTTCGATTACGTCTCTAGTCATCGCCGTTTCATTCGAAAATATATCAAGAATCGCACCATTAATCCGATCATAATAACCGTTGGCGAATTCACAGTAATCCTTTTGACAATTGGTTTCGTCCTTAAAACAAACTTTATCTTTAGCCGTTATCGTAACGGTGTTCATACAAAGACCGCAAGCACGCATTTTCTTATACGCCTCTTCGGCTGTTGTCCGGGTGATCGTTTTAGCTGTCAGGTAGAATACTTTGTCCAAATGACCTTCTCCGATTGCTTTTACGGAAGGAAAGAGTGTCGAGATGGTTTTCCCTATTCCTGTTGGCGCTTTAGCAAATATATTTTTTTTATCGAAAATCGTCTTGTACACGACTCCAGCTAATTTCCGTTGTCCCTCACGGTAGGTATCAAATGGGAAAGCAAGCTCTTTACAGCTCTTATTCCGGTTTCGGCGATGTTCATGGAGAAGATTTGCATAGGGAGAATACTCCAAGATTATATGCCCGAGAAAGACTTCGAGCTCTGCGAAGAGATAATTTCTTTTAAAATATGTCTTTTCAAGTGTATCAACCTGGACATAGGTAAGCTGAACAGAAATTTCCTGTAAATCATTGTCCTTTGCATACATATAGGCATACAGTTTCGCTTGTGCCCAGTGAACAGGATAGCCGCCTTCTTGGATCTGCTCGGATAGCAGTGAATACGATTTGATTTCGTCGATGACCACCTCGTCATCACGAAACAACAGCCCATCACACCTGCCATCAATAATGAAGGAAAGATCCTCAGCCTTGACTTCAGCGCGGAGGTATACTTCTTTTCGATCGGATTCTTGATACGTTTTCTGGATCATTTGATGAATCCTTGTTCCATCTAGGAGCGTGGATTGTGACCGGAAACGTGAATCAATACTGCCACTACGATATACATGTTCAACGAGAGTTCTTACGGATATAGAAATAACATCAGTCACTAAATCACCAACTTACTAAAAAATCATAACCAGAATATATGTTTGCCTTATTATTAATTATAGCAAATTTTCCACTTGATTGGATAGTACTGACCCCAAAAATGAAAAAACAAGTAAAGATGAACGAGCATCCTTACCTGTTTTGTATGTTGGTTCCTATGAACGAATTTGTCCTGAACCACGAACAATCGCTTTTGTCGTTGTTAGTGCACGGAGCCCCATTGGTCCACGGGCATGAAGCTTTTGGGTACTAATTCCGATTTCTGCCCCATAGCCAAACTGTTCTCCATCGGTAAATCGAGTCGAGGCATTATGATATAATACCGCTGCATCGACTGCCTGGAAAAACAAATGAACATTATCTGGATCTTCACTGATAATTGCCTCGGAGTGTTTTGTCCCATACAGGTCAATATGGTCAATCGCATCCTTCACATCATTCACCCTTTTTACAGCCAAAATCGGAGCTAAAAATTCACTGCACCAATCTTCTTCCGTTGCCTGCTTCACAAACGGATAGTCGGATGCTAATTCTTCATTCCCACGCAGTTCTACCCCTTGGTCATGTAAGGCTTGTAAAATTTCAGTTGCATACGGCCATTCTTTGTGAATGAGCAGGGTTTCTGCTGCATTACAAACCGATGGACGATGTAGTTTCGCATTGATCGCGATGTCGATGGCCATCTTTTCTTTGGACGTTTTATCAATGAACACATGACAATTACCCACACCTGTCTCCAAAACTGGCACAGTTGCATTTTGGATGACCGATTGGATTAACCCTGCACCGCCGCGCGGGATAAGGACATCGAGGTATTGATTCAATTTAAACATTTCTGAAGCCGTTTCCCGGCTTGTGTCCACCAAAAGTTGAACAGCATCCGCTGGTACAGCGGTTTCTGCAAGCGCCTTGCGCATGACATGAACGAGCGCTTTATTCGAATGAATCGCCGAAGAACTCCCTCTTAAAAGAACAGCATTCCCTGCTTTTAAACAAAGACTTCCTGCATCAACGGTAACATTGGGACGAGCTTCATACACCATTCCAATCACTCCGAGCGGAACTCGGATCGTTTCGATTTTTAACCCATTTGGACGGTCCCATGCTTCAATTGTTTCGCCAATTGGATCCTTCAATTCAATTAACTGACGAACCCCATCCACAATTTGTTCGATTCTTTCTTCTGTTAACAGCAGACGATCCAACAGCGACTCGGATAATCCATTTTCCGTTCCTGCTTCAATATCCTTGGCATTTTCAGCAATGATCCATTCTTTTCCCTTCAATAAATGGTCAGCGATCATCAATAGTGCTTCGTTTTTTTCCTCTGCTGACAGCATTCCCAATTGTTTGGCTGCTTTCCTTAATTTGCCGGCTTTTTCTAGTAACTCACTCATTTGTTATCACTCCTTAGGCATCGTGACCCAATTATCACGATGAATCACTTCTGCTTTTTTATTAATCGAATAATCTTTTGACTGCTCACTTGGCATACCTTTTACTTTTAGTAGATTTTTAGAAGAATAGTAGCTTTGTCCTTTCCCGACGATTCTCCCTTTTTGATTGCGGACCACGACAACGTCTAAAGCATTAAATTCACCTATTACATTTGTCACTCCAACAGGCAATAAACTTTTTCCCTGGAACAACACAGCCTTCTCCGCCCCGTCATCAATTTCAATCACACCACCTACTTGTGAGTGGTAAGCAATCCACTGCTTTCTCATTTGCATTTGAGTTTGGAATGGTCCGCCAATATACGTCCCATCCCCTTTACCAGCGAGAATATCAACCAGTTTTTCCTTACCCTTTCCTGTACCGACAAATACACTGACCCCAAGGGAGAGAGCTTTTTTTGAAGCTAGTAATTTCGATTTCATTCCGCCCGTTCCTACCGAGGAACCGGCTTCTCCTGCAACTCCTAAGAGATTGTCAGATATTTCAGAGATAAAATGATATTTCTTAGCTTCCTTAGACGTTTTTGGATTTCCATCATATAAACCATTGACATCCGTTAAAATCATCAATGCGTTCGCATGTAAAAAGCCACTTACTAAAGCGGACAGCATATCATTGTCGCCGAAAGTCAATTCTTCAATCGCCACCGAATCATTTTCATTAATAATCGGTATGACACCTTTTTGAAGTAACTCCTGAATGGTATTAAAGAGGTTATGAAAACGGACTTGGCTATAAAAGTCTTCACGAGTTAAGAGAATCTGTGCTGGTACTATCGCATACTCGTTAAACAACTGAATATAATTTTGCATTAAGAGCCCTTGTCCCACAGCTGCGGCGGCCTGCTTCCCTGCCACACTTTTGGGACGTGTTGGATAACCAAGTAAGCCAAATCCCGCGGCAACTGCTCCGGAAGATATTAGGATGACATCATGCCCCTGCTCCTTTAAAGAAGCAAGCGCCTCTACATGGTCACGGATCTTTTCTTCAGAAATTGTCCCTGAGGCATTCGTAAGCGAACTGCTCCCAATCTTTACAACCACCAACTGTTTTTTCATTTCCCTCGAACCCTTCTTTTAAAAAATAAAAAAACGACTCTCCTGTCCTTAAAAAAAGGACGGAAAGTCGTTTCCGCGGTACCACCTTTATTGATGCCATGCACCCACTTTGAACCCGTAACGAGGGTGACGGCTTATGTTTGCATAAGCAGTGTGTGTAAGGGCAGGTTCAAACTTTTTTCCGTGAGAAACCTTTCAGCCGATGGGTTTCACTCTCTAACACGTTCCAAAGATTTACTAATCCCAAACTGTTTTCGATTTATAATTTCTTTGATTATCCTTAGAAAATGAATAAAAGTCAATAGAATATTTAAAATTTTAGAAAAAGAGCTAACCGAAAACAATCGGATTAGCTCTTAAAGATAGTCTTATTTATTAATTTTATTATACCAAGCCGCTGCTGCTTCGACTTCGCTATAGGTTAATTGGTGTCCATTATGCTCCCAGTGAAGATGGACCTTCGCATTCGCATTTTCCAACAATTTTTCGAGATCACCTGATTCCAATGGTGAACAAATCGGATCGTTTGTCCCTGCGCCAATAAATACGGATATCCCTGTTAAGTCTGGTAATTCAATTCCTCTTAAAGGGACCATTGGATGATGAAGAATGGCTCCTTTTAACGCATCTTGATAATGGAACAACAAACTCGCCGCAATATTAGCCCCATTGGAATATCCAATCGCGATGACATTATTTCGATCAAATTCATATTTTTGTGAAGCCTCGTCTAGAAATTCATACAATTCTTTTGTACGAAAAATAAGATCCTCTTCATCAAAAATACCTTCTGCTAATCTGCGGAAAAATCGCGGCATCCCATTCTCAAGGACATTTCCACGCACACTTAAAAAAGAAGCATCCTCATCAATTTTACCTACGAGTGGAATCAAATCTAACTCCGTTCCGCCCGTCCCATGCAGCAATAAAAAAGTTGGTTTCGATGTGTCTTTCCCCTTTTGAAAAATATGTTTCATGTTGTCCATCCCCTTCCTCATTCTAAATGCACCTTACAATTATTGTTCGATACTTTATCATTTCCTAACCGTCCAAATGATTAAATATCTTAAATCCAATTATCTCGAATACGAGATAATAGTAATACTATTTTAGCATCTCGTCAATTACTTTGAATCCATTCTACAAATTAGAAAAGCACCCCACTGGATGCTTTGTCTCAATCTGCTTTATGTTAGGACAGCTTTTAATAAAATACCTAGGGTAATTCCTAAGAACATCGAGGTTAGTGTTCCAAGCAAAAAATATTCTGCCCAGTCCCTGTCATCCATTTGTTTAAAGCGGGCAATAGACTTGGCTGCCACAATAAACCCAATCGCTGGATAGGAACTATAAAATGTTAACAATAATACTAGTAATCTCTCAATATAGCCAATTAATTTTCCACGTGAAAGATCATGCTTACTAAAAACGGTATAATTGTATTCCTCTGTTAATCCCTTTCTACCCTTATGTATAATCTCAGTTTCATTGCGCTCATTTTTAAAAGAATACTTCCCCTCAAAGGTTAATAGTTGATTTGGCAAGGACCCTAGGAGAATCTTGATCATATGCCCGCTTACAGTTGTGGCTAAAATGATAATGATGATGATAAACAAAACAGAATCAATAAAACCTAAACCCCCATCCTTGAATAACCCTTTTATTTCAAACTGAAAACAGAACATGCATACAAATAAAATGACGCCTAGATGAAGTCCCTGATCAAAAACAAAGTAACCCAGCCGCTTCATGTTTTCCTCGTTCGTTATCTTCATTTTATCTAGCAGCTTAATCTTAAAATAATCCACGATAAAATGCGATATGACAATCGCGATTAAAGGAATGAATAGATTAGTAAGGACATTCTTAAAATGAAACTCGTGTACCCAGAATCCGATTAAAACGATTACAGTCATGAAGAAATGGTGAATGGTATGTCTCCGTAGATTTTTGCGTTTCTCAATGACCATGTCATCTGTTTGTAAATAAAAATCTGCTATTAAATGGGCAAGGACTAGACTGAAAAATAACATGGTTTCTCCTCTCTCTTTATGCTGGAATCTAAGAATCGATTAATGTTTTCAGTATCGACTTTAAATGATTCCGAATGCTTGTTGTTAGGATCTCGCTGGTATCTTTTGGACTAATTGCATTTCCAGGATATGCTTTTTCTTGTAATGACTGCAGTATACTAATTATTTTTGTAAATGTATCTAGGATTTCTTCACTATTTCCCTTTTTAAAATGACTCGATATTGTTGGAGCCGTTCTGCCAAGGATTTTTGCAACCCCCTTTTGCTGATTTAATATAAGGAAAAGGGAACATACAAGCTCCTGTATATCCGTTTGATTTTGAATAAATTTCAACTGTAAATGTAACAATGCATTGATTAGTGTTTCAAATTCATTTCTGAACTGATGATACGGTAACAAATGATTGGTCTCAATTGGGTAAAACTGATCGAGTTCAAACTTAAAGAGCATTCTATTTTTTTCTTGTTTTATTAAATCATTCGCATATCTAGCTTGTTTGACCAAAGGGTGGATCCATTTTTCAATATCGACTTCCTTTAATTCCTTTTCTATATCACCAAATGCCAAGCCAAAATAAGGCATATGATCTTTGTATTTCCACACTCTGCTGACAAAAAAGGCAATGGTATAAGCAGTAGAATAACCAGGACCGACAAAAATAATTTCATCACCGGCCCGATGCTTAATTTGGATTGGACCAATATTCTTTGTCCAACAAGTAATCCAGTCGACTACTTCATCCAAATAAATGGTAAGTTCCTCCGCCATTTTTCCGACACTGGAATTGCTTACATCTAGAATAAAAATCGATATCGGAGCATTCATTTATTTTCCCCTTTAACAAAAATTAGATTATATAATCTAATTTTAATTAAGTTAGATTATTGTGTCAAACTATCATCAAATTAGTCTATCTGGAGAAACTTTTGTGTTGTACAATGAACTACTGTCTCGTTTGGAACTGTCCGATCAAATACTCACATACCTTTTCCGATTGGAGTCTAGCGGCAATATAGGGGGGATGGACACCCTTGGTCGCCTCTAAAGGTAAGCCAAGCCACAAGAGCTGCTCGTCGATGATGATAAATGGAAACGACAAGCTGACGGAAAGGATATGATCCGGCTGTAACTCTTCCCATGATTCCCCAGCCAAAACCGTTAATTTGACGGATTGGTTCCGGTTTTGCAATTGAACCTTCCATTGCTCAGCTAGGACTGTTTGCTCCGGTAAAGAAAGAAGAATCGAATTTTTAGCAGACTCAATATCTCGGATTACTTTCTCTAACTTACGAGCATGCATCCAATCTAATCTTGGGTGCTGATTCTTAATCCATTTTCCAATATCCTTTGTTCCAATTGTTTGCTGATTCCTTACCTGATGTTCCACCAGCTGTCGAAGTGTTTTACGATGAAAAACATGATTTCGAATAAAGGATTGGTTGCTGACATGAATGAACTTTCCTTTCGTTCTGGTGATGGCAACATTAATCAATCGCTCACTATCCTTTCCGGTTAGGAGCATCCCTGCCCGTGTCTGCGGCTCACTATCCACCGTGTCAAAGACCATGACATCACGCTCACTGCCTTGAAACCTGTGCACGGTGGCAGCGATAATATCAGCCGTTGAGAGTTCCTTTTCATATAAATCCGCAAGTATTAATTCCATTAAATCCGCTTGCGCACGGTATGGGGTAACATAACCAATCGATCGTTCCCCGGCCAAATAGGATTCATGAATTAATTGAAAAGACAATAACACCTGCCATAAATTCATGCGCGAATGTGACCCCTTTTCTGATATACAATGGGCCCCAAGATGACTGGTATCGAGAAGTACTGCAGCCATGCCTGGGAAGGGTGCAAGATCTACAATAGGTTTTCTGGTTTTGATAACACTTTCGTGGTTACCGACAAGTGAATGATAGATGTACTGATTCGTGAATGCAGAAATATCTGGATGCATTCTGCGTTGCTCCTTTAATAAAAAAAGATGCGGATGCAGCATTCCGTCATTAACCCAGTCGACAACACCTGCGCGATGAAAGATATCCTCCTTTAACCACATGGTGACTAATGGATCACGAGCGGATGCAATCGGTGGTAATTGTTTAAAATCCCCACAAATAATGACGCGCTTACCGAGTGTAGCAGCGAAAGCAGCTTGTGGAACATAAGCCATACTGGCTTCATCGAGGATGACAAGGTCAAATTCTTTTTCATAGATCGCCGCATCACCTGCTGCTTTGGCTAGTGTTGTCCCGACAATAAACGCATCCTGGATAAATTCAAGTTCCTTCTGGCGAATCTTGTCAAGAATCTTAGCAATTTTGGTCTCTAGTTCTAGCAATTGATTAGTATCCCTTTTGCTAAAGGAACGGGCAATATCCTGCTTCAGTTTACGTCGTTCCTCAAGTAACATTTCTTTCTCGTCTGCAAGCTGGGGATTGTCTTTCTGAAGAAGTTGACTTGTGGTCACTGCTTCATGATGTTCGAGCTGCTCCCCTGTATTAAATCCATAACGAAGCACATCCCCATCACGGAAACGGTCTTTCTTTTGAATAAAAGTAGATATTTCACTTATCAGAACATCTACTGCTTGATTACTGTGTGATAATATCAACACTTTCTTTTCCTGAAAATACTTATTAGCGGCTACTCGTGCCAAAGTATAGGTTTTCCCTGTTCCAGGCGGGCCCCAAACAAAGGTAACAGGGTTGTATTTCGATCGTAAAACAAGTTCATGAACATTGCTTTTCATTTTTTCAACCGGATGCTTAGCAGGCATGGATGGGTCCATCAACCTTTTTACTCTGATTCGTTTCTGCTTATTTTTTTTCATTTCATCGAGGCGCTCTATAAGCTGTTCGAGCAGTTCCCATGGATCGTGAATTAGCTGCGCTTCACCAATTAAATCTCCAAAAGATTGCTCCATGGCAAGCATTACGCCTTTACCTTCAGAAGAAAGGACTCGTCCATTTTGTTTCATACTTCCCCATTCGAGTCGTACTTGAGAACCAATTGGTATACGGAGAGAGAGAGCGGTATCGAAATAGTATGTATAGGATCCTTCTGTGGATAAAAGCCTTCCATTAGAAACAAGAAATTTATTACTGCCATATTTTTTCAAATGGAGGATTTCATGTTGTAGAGCCCTCTGCCATTCTTTAATAAAATTTATCACCTTCATAAAAATAATCCCTTCTATATGCATATTCCCTACATATCCTTATAAAAAAAGGAGATATGCACTAATTCCAAATATTATACATTAAATAAATAGGGAGGGATATTTCTAATGAGTAAATTAGATTTCTTAGAAATAAGCAGGAATTTTAAGAGCTATTATCAAACACTTCGGGATGTCCATTATTATCTAACGAATGATACTGAATTAAGCCCGTTGGAATTACAAGCAGTTTCCAAGGTATTGAGTAAATTAATTTATGGATTTATTCGTATTAAAGGGACCTCTTTCAGAGAGATGGACCGCGATCAATTCGAGCAAGAATTTAATCTATTTCATCAAGATTTTCTAAATGTCATCCAAAATAGCGGCGAAAATAATGTGGATTTCGATCAATTCACTGAACTAATTGATGAAGTAATTGGAATCGCTGTTAAGAGGACAATTGCACTTGGAAAAATTAAAAAAGTAAAACAAGATTCTTTCCTCGAAGATGAGGTAATGGCTGATGTAACTGATGATGAATCGGAATTATTTAATGAAAATGAGGAAAGTGTTTCCGATGATGAAGTGGTTGTTGATGTGATAGAGGAATTTGATGAAATAACAGAGCCAGTACCTGAAGTCGAAACCGTAAGTACTGAAGTCGAAACTGTAAGTGCTGAAGGCGAATCTGTAAGTGCTGAAGTTGAAACTGTAAGTGCTGAAGTCGAAACTGTAAGTGCTGAAGTCGAAACTGTAAGTGCTGAAGTTGAAACTGTAAGTGCTGAAGTCGAAACTGTAGGTGCTGAAGTCGAAACTGTAAGTGCTGAAGTCGAAACTGTAAGTGCTGAAGTCGAAACTTTTAGTTCTGATTTAAAATCTTTTGATTCTAATTTAAAATCTTTTGATTCTGAATTAAAATCTTTTGATTCTGAATTAAAATCTTTAAGTTCTGATTTTAAAACTTTTAGTACTGATTTTAAATCTTTTAGTCCTGATGTTAAAACTTTTAGTCCTGATGTTAAAACTTTTAGTAATGATTTTAAAACTTTTAGTCCAAAAGTTGAAACAATTAATACTGAAGTTGAAGCTGTTCTGGATGATTCAGGAAATCCTGGGGATGAAAAGCAAGTACCGGAAAATGAAGTGGTAGTTGCGGATGTGGTTAATGAGGTTGAAGCAGAAGTTGAGGCAGCAAATGTGAAACCTGAAAGAGTGAAAAATAAATTTGTTGATGCTGCTCCAATTGTAAACAAATATGATGATTTTGAAAGTAGTGACAATTTCCGTTTTAGACTTCGGAGGAGAAAAAATAGATAACTTAAAAAAAAAATCGCCTAACACGGCGATTTTTTATTATATTATTATTAAATCGATACGTCTCCAATTGAGAAAGAGCAATTCAAGACATCAGAAATCTTCGCTAAAATAGAAACCTGTACATCCAGTTCTCCTTCTTCAATAGCGGCAATCGTTCCCGCGTTTAATCCTGAAAGCAAAGCCAATTTTTCTATATCAAGTTCACGATTTAATCTCATTTTTTTTAGTTGATGTCCAATCTGATTCATAGTAAGCCCCCTCATTATGTAAGCGATTTCATTTTGTTGACTTTATTATAATAAACTATTAAAAATTTTACAACATTTTTAATAGAAGAGGAAAAAAGAAATCTGAGTATTTCATCTTGCATTGATTGCTACATGAAATACTCAAAATCAACTTGGAAACAGGATAATACTCCTATTAATACTCAGTACCTTGACCGCCAGTAATAATGGCAATACTAGAACTTGCACCAATTCTTGTTGCACCAGCTTGGATTAGTTTTCTAGCAGTATCTAAATCTCTCACACACGCAGACGCTTTCACACCCATGTCTTGACCTACT
Organism: Bacillus sp. sid0103; assembly: GCF_019219025.1. The sequence continues at coordinate 78,940 of NZ_JAHUWN010000020.1, forward strand.
GCTTCACGCATAAGTTTAATGTCCTCGGCCGTTGCACATCCAGGGCCAAAACCTGTGGATGTTTTCACAAAGTCTGCACCTGCCATTTTTGCTAGAATACAAGCTTTTTTCTTTTCTTCGATTTCAAGAAGACCTGTTTCAATAATGACTTTTACTGGTGCGTGACCATTCGCCGCTAACACAACACCTTCAATGTCCTTTTTCACAGTCTCGAAGTCGCCGGATTTTAGGGCACCAATGTTAATGACCATGTCAATTTCCGTTGCACCGTTTGCAATTGCATCACGAGTTTCCGCACTTTTTACAAATGTGCTCGTTGCCCCAAGTGGAAAACCAACAACAGTGGTGATCCCTACTCCAGAACCTTTTAATTCTTTAGCAGCTGTAGCAACCCAATAAGGATTCACACAGACTGTTGCAAATTTATGTTCTCTTGCTTCTTCACAGAGTTTTACAATTTGGTCTTTGGATGCTTCTGGCTTCAATAACGTATGATCAATCATACGCGCCACAGATGGACCAGTAATAATATTGGATGATGTTCCTTCTTTATAAGTCACATTTCCAGAAGTTACAGGCTTAACTTCTTTCAACTCATCTTTATTTGTTAATTGCTGCATAATTTGATTTGTAATTTGTTCTACCAATGCTTCAATTTGCATCGTGCTCACCTCACATTAATATAATCGATCAACAATACCGGCAATGACAGCATCAAAAGAACCATTGGGGTCTTCTAAAATGTCTCTTGCTGATCCACCTTCTTCTAGTATCAGAACATAATCGCCGATCCCTGCTGAAAAACGATCAAAGGCAATCATTGAATCACCGCATTCATTGCCTGATGCGTCCACAGGGATGACAACCATGAGCTTTTTATATTGATGACTTGGTGTTTTTATCGTTGATACGACATTTCCAACCACTTTTGCTAGTTTCATTATTTTGCAACAGGAAGAATTTTCTCGATGTCAGAATGTGGTCTTGGAATAACGTGAACAGATAAGAATTCGCCCACACGCTGCGCTGCATCAGCACCTGCTTCAGTTGCTGCCTTTACCGCACCAACGTCACCGCGAACCATCACACATACTAACCCGCCGCCCACATTCACTTTTCCTAGTAATGTAACGTTGGCTGCTTTTGTCATAGCGTCTGCTGCTTCAATTGCCCCTACTAAACCTTTAGTTTCGATCATTCCTAATGCGTTGTTCATATTATATTTCCTCCATTCGATTCGTCACATTATAGTAGTCGATAATCCCTAAGATTCCAGCATCTGATGGAACCAAATCTTTATTAAGCGGTAAGGAAGATTCCCTGCTTTTTGCTAAGTAAACAAGTTCTCCTTCTCCTGATTGTCCAATCGTATCTATAGCCACAAGTGGTTTGCCTTTGTCTTTCAATTGATCATCTACTGGTTGGACAATCAGCAGCTTTAAACCTATAAGATTCTCATTTTTATGTGTACAGACCATATTTCCAATCACTTTGGCTACAAACATCTTTCAAACCTGCTTTCTTATCTATATATCTCTGAGTTAAACGCTCCTATTTTTCTATCTAAACTGTTTATCAGCGAATCTCAACCATTTATCAGCGGTAATTTACTTTTATCAGCGATAAATCATTTTTATCAGCGAAACTGAAGGTTTTATCAGCGAATCTCAGATTTAGTGCTAATTACGCCCTAAGAAACGGCTTTCGATTTCCATAATTTTCGTCACACGGCGATCATGACGGCCGCCGGCAAACTCTGTTTCCAACCAAGTCTTAACTAATTGCTTGGCAAGGCCTTCACCAATAAATTGACCACCGATTGATAAAACGTTTGCATTATTATGCTCTTTACTGTTAATAACAGAAGATAAGTCCCAACATACAGCACCACGTACACCTGGGATTTTATTCAATACCATCCCGCTGCCAATGCCGACACCATCAATCATAATGCCTACATAGCTATCATTCGTTGCGACCGTCTCCCCAACAAGAAAGGCAATATCCGGATAATCAACGGATTCATTTGCTTTACAGCCAAAATCTAAATATTCGTAGCCTAATTCCGTTAAATAGGTCTTTAACTTTTCTTTTAGTTCGTATCCACCATGGTCGCAACCTATCGCAACTTTTTTCATGAATTTTGTTCTCCTTCGGCAAATACATTGATAATTGCATCAAAGACTTTTGCGTCTAAGCTCGCACCACCAACCAGCACACCATCAATATCAGGCATTGCACTGTATTCAGCTGCATTGCTTTCATTTGCAGATCCGCCATATAAAATCGAAATACTTTCTGCTCTTTGACCCAGTATTTGTTTTAACACGGAACGAATGTACGCGTGTGTTTCTTGAGCTAGTTCAGCTGTAGCTGACTGCCCTGTTCCAATCGCCCAAACTGGTTCATACGCAAGAATAAAATGGCTTGAATCAATATCCTTTAAAGCACCGCAAAGTTGCTTATATAAAACCTGTTCTGTCTGCATTGCGTTCTTTTGTCCTAGTGTTTCGCCGAAACAGATGATCGGGGTAAGCCCAGACTTGATCGTATGCAGAACCTTTTTGTTGACTAACTCGTCATCTTCAAAAGAGTATTGTCTTCTTTCAGAGTGGCCAATAATCACATATTCACAGCCGACATCTGTCAACATAGCAGCTGATGTTTCTCCAGTGTAAGCACCTTTGTCAGCCCAGTGAACATTTTGCCCGCCTAATCCAATCGGCTTACCAGATTGTTTGATCATTAAATGGGACGGGTATAACAGTTGGGCTGGTGGACAAATCACTACTGACACATCAGGGCTGCTGTTTATTTTTTGAAAAAATTCAGCGGTCTCATTTAGGTTCTTGTTCATCTTCCAATTAGCAATCACATATGTTTGCCGATCATTTTGGAGCTGCAGTCCACCTATACTTTGACCAATAACATCTCTAACAAGATTTTTGATATAGCTTTCAATGGATTGTTCCATTTACATTCACCTATTCTGCTTTCGGTAAAATACCTTCTACATCGCCGTTAGGACGTGGAATGACATGTACAGATAGGAGAGTACCTACTCGCTGTGCTGCTTCCGCTCCAGCTTCAGTAGCTGCTTTCACTGCACCAACATCCCCACGGACCATAACAGTTACGATGCCAGCCCCTACTAATTCTCTGCCTACTAATGCAACGTTTGCAGCTTTAACCATCGCATCTGCTGCTTCAATGGCACCTACTAAACCTTTTGTTTCAATCATACCTAAAGCTTCTTGACCCATTTTATTTCCTCCTCTAGTAACCTCTAATTTTGGTTTTTCTTGGTTTTCCAATTGTTCTTCCTGTGAAGTGACTGTTTTTTCTTCTTTTGCTTTCGCCATATCCTAACACCTCACTATATGATTCTTAATCCATCTACTAAAACGCAGCGGCGCTGACGTGTAAATGTTTTGGCACTGGTCAATCCTTCTCCTGTCGGTCCGGCAATTGTCAATGTAGTAAATCCTTCACTTTCAAAGCCTAATCCTGATACTGATGGACCATTTTTCACAAAAATGGTTGCTTGAATTTCTTGCGCCATCTTGGTTAGGTTCGTAATATTTTGTGAGTGCATAATCGCTGTGTGTCGGTTTCCCTTTTCTGCAATCACCGCAAGCTCGATGGCCTGATCCACATTAGGAACTCTGACGATTGGCAAAATTGGCATTAACATCTCTGTCATCACCAATGGGTGATCCTTAGTGGTTTCAGCAATAATTAACTTCACATTTGGGCTTGCATGAATGCCGGCTGCTTGCAAAATGACAGCAGCGTCTTTCCCGATAAAGTCTCTGTTTGGATAAAACTTATCGTTTTTCTTCACAAGTACTTTCTCAAGCAGTTTTTCGAATTGGAAGCCTTTGAGTTCAATTGCACCGTTTTTGACCATTTCTGCTTTCAGGGCATTGGCAACCTTGTCCACAACGAACACTTCTTTTTCAGCCGTGCATAATACGTTGTTGTCAAAGCTAGCCCCCTTGACAATATCTGCTGCAGCCTTTGAGATAATCGCCGTCTCATCCACAACTACTGGTGGATTGCCAGGACCAGCAGCTATGACCTTTTTACCAACTGCCATTGCTGCTTTAACAACAGGACCGCCTCCCGTCACCACAAGTGCATTCACCTGCGGATGATTCATTACTTGAGCCGATGTTTCAAGATTAGGCGCTGCCACAGATGTGAGTGTGTTTTCAGGTCCGCCTGCAGCTACAATCGCTTGGTTAAGAAGTTGAAGCGTTTGAATGGAAACCCGTTTCGCACTTGGATGAGGATTGTAAATAACCGTATTTCCAGCTGCTAATAGAGAAATCGAGTTATTGATGACGGTCGCTGCCGGGTTTGTTGAAGGCGTGATTGAACCAAATACACCGATTGGGGCAAACTCGACCAACGTCAATCCATCATCACCTGAATAGGCAGTGCTGACTAAATCTTCAATACCTGGTGTTTTATTCGTAGCCAACAGAATTTTTGCAATCTTATCTTCTACTTTTCCTAAACCTGTTTCTTCGACAGCAAGTTTTGCTAACTCTTCGGCATGCTCCCGGCTCACAGCTCGCATATTTTCAATCATTTTTTCTCTTATTGATACTGGTAGTTTGCGAAGCTTTTCCCAGGCCAGTCGTGCTGCAGCTGCCGCTTCATCAACCGTTGAAAACACGCCATTGCCTAACTTGACATCATTTTGTGTTGCAGGGGTGTCAGCGGTGATTGCTGTTTGGTTCTGTCCTAGTTGGCTGAGGACTTGTTCAACCATTTTTTTGATATCGGTTTCATTTATTTGCAAGGTTAGTTACCTCCTTTATTAAAGGTTAAGGTCCCTTGGATTTCAATTTGATCAACAATTCCTACGATTGCTGCGTCAACGGGGACACCGTTTGTTATTTCTGTTTGTCTAGCCGAACTTCCGCTGACAAGTAAAACCACTTCGCCCACACCTGATCCAACCGTATCGATCGCAACGAGCGGTTTCCCTTCTTCTTCGATGCTCTTCATATCAAGCGGCTGAACAATCATGAGTTTTTTTCCTTTTAATTTCTCTGCTTTAGTAGTGGAAACAATGGAACCTACCACTTTACAAATGATCATAGCGTCCCTCCTTTCGAGGAATCGATCGGTTTAATTTGAATCTTAAATTCTCTTGCCAGATCTTTTGCAGAAGGTGTAATCCGGCTTTTTTCAGTAACTTCAATTTGCTTGAGTCCTTCCTGATAAGCTCTTTCGACATGTTTTGCTAGAATGAGAGGTTGCTTATCAAAGTAGGCTGCATATTGTTCATCCACTGTTTTAACCAACTTGCTAAGCGGTACCCACTTAACCTGATCGGCCTGAATCCTCCTTATGTAGGACTGGATACGTTCTTGGACAGTATGCGGGGCATGGATTTGTTGATACACAGTTGGTTCAACCCCGTTACTTGCAATCACAATCGGTTTTCCTTGTAATTGATATTGGACAGCCACCCACACTGCTGTCTCATCATCCATCGTTAATGCTAGTTTTGAAAGCAATCTATACGAAGCTTGAGGAATGACAAGAACAGACGATTGTTGGATTATGGCAGTCAATTCATGTTGTGACATATTCTCAATCAGCATATAGGAAAGCCCTTTCATTTGTTCTTGAAATGACAGCCATTCCTTAGTTAATAGGAAGGTAACATTATAGGTATCCAAAAGTGGAGTAACCGCTTCCAAAACAGTGGCTGGATTAGAAGATTGATAGCCTAATAGGATCGCTATCGGAACATCCTTTTTCATGTTCATTTCATCTTTTAAGTAGGATTCAACGACCTGCTGGACAAGCATTTTAACCTGCGTTTTAATATCCACCAGCATTACTCCCCACCTACTTGATTTGGACTTTTGGCGGCAATAATTTCACCTAATTGCCCATTTTTGATCCCGGCTGCATTTGCTTCATCAAGGTCAATATGCATTTCAAGCTTGTATTTTGGAGAAACACGGATTAAGACATTTGAAAAAATGACCCCGCGGTATCCATCCACTTTTACTTGAACTAGGTCTCCATCCTGTACGCCAAATGTCTCACTATCACTTGTGTGCATATGAATATGGCGAGCGGCACAAATCAATCCTTCGCGAATCGTCAGTTGCCCCCTCGGCCCTTGAATGGTAATCGTTTCTGACCCCTTAATATCCCCGGAATTCCGAATGGGCGGCATGACGCCTAAGGTAAAACCGTCAAATAATGATACTTCTACCTGTGTACTGCCTCTGGCAGGTCCGAGGACCCGGACATTGGCTATTTTCCCTTTTGGACCGATAAGTGTTACGGTTTCCTTGGCAGCAAATTGGTTTGGCTGTGACAAGTCTTTTAACTTAGTAAGCTCGTAGCCGCGTCCAAACAGTCGCTCCACATGTTCAGTGGATAAATGAATATGCCGGTTAGATGCTGCAATGGGAACCATTTTAGATTTCTTGAGAGACTTTTTGACCATTTCTTCGACAATCTCTCTAATCTTGTCTTTATTCATTTTTGTGTTCACCCCCAAAATCGAGTAGTGCCTTGGCCGTATACTGATCTGTTATGAGGACATTGGCATGACGTCCTTTAAGAGCTCCATATATCCCTTCGACCTTTGAGTTACCACCTGCAATGAGGATGCCGTATTCTTTTTCCGCTAAATGAGAGAGTTCGATTCCAATCGTCCGATCGTTCAATGATTGATGACTAATATGCCCATTGATATCAATAAATCTTGAACATATATCACCAACTGTTTTATTTGCCCGCAGAATTTCAATATCGCTGTCTAAAAAATATCCTGCATGCATGAGTGTTGATTGTTCACCTGGATCCCCGACAGTAAAAATAGCAATATTTGCCTGTTTGCCTAATTCCAAGATTTTTTTAACATGCCGATCCGCTATGATCGCCTGCTTGACAACAATGTGGTCAACGACTGCAGGTACCTGCAGAAAATGTGGGATCGTATGAAATGCATTAGCAAGACCGTTAATGATTTCTGATGCATACGTATTCGATTCTGAGTAACTTACCCCACCATTTAGCTGGACAATGGTTACATCCTTTACATTCTTAGGTTGAATTTGTTTCACTAGTTGATATAAAGTTGTTCCCCAGGTAATCCCAATCGTATCGCCGCTTTGAACAATCTTATATAAATAATCTGCTGAAACCTCCCCCAGCTTCTCCTTTATTAGCTCATCTTTATATTCGGGAATCGATGCGACAATGCAATCCTTTAAGTGAAACTTTTCTTTTAATTGCAATGCTAATTCCTGAACATCTTCTGCGGGATCGCAAATTTTTATATGGACTACTCCTTCTTCAACAGCCTGGACTAGAAGCCTAGAGACGGTGGGGCGGGAAATACCTAACTTTTTCGCAATTTCCTGTTGACTGTAGTCTAATTGATAGTACATTTTAGCCACTTCCACCAAGCGCGAAATCCTTTCATCCGCCATTGTTCATTCACCTAATTTTTTAAGTTATCAAACTCTTTTTTTTTTTACAAAAGGCTCTGTTAAACTTGCATTTTGATTTCCGCTCAAATCAACCTTGAAAAAATTCAATAATGAACAGAGTTTCAAAAAAGTAAACGGTTACAACTTTGTGTAAAAATTAAAATTCGCATTTGTGCAATAAGTATTTTTGTTTCGTGAAAATATGTAAAGTCACATTGAACATTTGCTAATTTTATTATAACCGACGGAAACCATCTGTCAATCATTCTTTCAAAAGATTTCGACATTAATTTACTAGATTCTAAGCAACCCTTGAAATGAGTAGAATAGTCGCATTTTTCCCATGAAAAAAAGAACCCATGTGGTTTACAAATGTAAATCACATGGGTTCTTTTTTGGTTAAATGATCTTCTGGAGGGACTCGGTAAGTGTTTTAACAAGGAAAGTTAAATCAACCTGTTTAATCGTTAATGGTGGTGCCAGTGTTAACACATTATTGAATCCAGCTACTGTAGCCCCATTTTTTCCGATGATAATCCCTTCCTGCTTACAGTTGGAGATTACTTGATTGACGAGATCATTTTCTAACGGTTCCTTGGTATGCTTATCCTTAACTAATTCAATTCCAATCAGTAAGCCTTTCCCGCGTACGTCCCCAACATATGGGTGGTCTTGCAACAGATTCCTTAAATCGTTTAATAGCTGCTCACCCAAATCACGTGAACGGTCAAATAATTTTTCCGTTTCCATAATCTCGAGATTTTTTAAGGCGAGTGCACAGGCTGCTGGATTCCCTCCAAATGTATTAACATGGCGGAAGTAATCGTATTCCTCCGAGCCTTTAAATGCTTCGTAAATGTCTTTGCGTACAGCTGTGGTAGAAAGCGGCAGATAGGCACTGGTAATTCCTTTTGCCATGGTTATGATATCAGGTTTCACACCATAGTTCATATATCCAAACGGCTTACCGGTACGGCCAAACCCGCAAATGACCTCATCAACAATAAGCAACGCTCCATGTTTTTCACAAACCTCTTTTGCAGCTTTCATATAGCCGTCCGGTGGAATGAGGACACCGCCCCCTGTAATAATCGGTTCCATTATCATAGCGGCAATGGTTTCGCTCAACTCCCATGTCATCGTCCGGTCAATTTCTTTTACTGAGGATAATTCCTTCGGATCTGATACATTTATATCATCCCGGTAGGAATCAGGTGGTGAGACATGAATAAAACCTGGTGCAAGTGGTTCGTATTTGTATTTACGCTGTGCCTGCCCAGTTGCAGCAAGTGCCCCCATTGAATTCCCGTGATAAGCCCGATAGCGTGAGACGATTTTATAGCGGTTATGTGCACCCTTTTGCTGGTGGTACTGCCTAACTATTTTAAAGGCTGTTTCGTTGGCCTCTGATCCACTGTTAGAGAAAAAGATGACATAATCATCACCTAACATTTGATTCAACTTTTCGGCAAGTTTTATTGCTGGAATATGGCTTTGCGAGAGTGGAAAATAGGCCATTTCCTTCAATTGTTCATAAGCTGCCTCTGCAAGTTCAGCCCTGCCATAACCAATATTCACACACCAAAGGCCGGCCATCGCATCTAAATAACGTTTTCCATCGGCATCTGTTACCCAGGAACCCTCTGCCTTTGCTGCCACTAACGTCGCATTTGGATTATATGGTTTCATCGAGTGCCATACATATTTATCATCCTGCTCTAACAACGTTTCTTGGGATCGACTTGTTTGCACCATCCTCATCCCTCCATTTCTTAAAATTGGTGCCTGACACCAAAAGGTATTCAGGCACATTCGTTTTTCTATTGTCTAGCATTGCAAGGGCGTTTTCCCTTTTCTAACCATCAAAGCGTGAAGTAATCATTTTCTTCCGTGTATAGAAATTCAGACCATCTTTTCCGTTTACATGCATGTCACCATAGAACGAATCCTTCCAGCCTGAGAATGGGAAGAATGCCATGGTTGCCGGAACACCAACATTAATTCCAAGCATACCTGCATCTGCTTCTTCACGGAATTGACGGACAGCTTTAGCATTGTTGGTATAAATGGTCGCTCCATTTCCATATCTAGATTTACGGATATATTCCAATCCTTCATCTAAATCATTGGCACGGAGCAAGCTTAACACCGGTGCAAAGATTTCCTCTTTTGCAATCGTCATCTCCGGTGTGACGTGATCAAAAATCGTTGGCCCTAAGAAATTTCCTTCAGGCAATTCATCCATTTCTCTCCGTCCATCCCTAATTAAGTCAGCACCTTCATTAAGCCCTTTTTCAATATATTCTAGAACTTTTTCGCGGTGTTCCTTGCGGATAATTGGTGTTAATAACACCTCATCATCCATTCCGTTTCCGATAATTAATTCATCCGCCTTTTTCTTTAGTGCAGCAACAAATGGCACATTATCACCGACAACTACGACTGCACTACAAGCCATACAGCGCTGACCTGCACTACCAAAAGTGGAACTGATAATATGTTGAACTGCCTTATCCATATCGGCATCCGGCATTACAATATGATGATTTTTAGCGCCAGATAAAGCTTGAACTCTCTTTCCTTCGGCAGCAGCACGTTGATAAACATACTTGGCAACTGGCTGTGAGCCTACAAATGAGATCGCGGCAATGTCCTTATGGTCTAGTAAACCATTGACAACATCATGAGCTCCGTGTACCACATTTAACACGCCTTTTGGTGCTCCAGCTTCTGTAAACAACTCTGCTAATCGATTAGCTAGTATTGGTGTGCGTTCAGATGGTTTTAGTACAAATGTATTTCCGCAAGCGATCGCAAGCGGGAACATCCACAGCGGGACCATCATCGGGAAGTTGAACGGGGTGATCCCGCCGACAACCCCAACTGGGTAACGGAACATTTCAGAATCAATATCTTCAGCAATTCCTGATAATGTTTCGCCCATCATTAGCGTTGGTGCACCCGAGGCAAATTCAACACACTCGATGCCGCGCTGGACCTCTCCGTATGCTTCTTTGTATGCCTTTCCATTTTCTAAAACAATTAATCTAGCTAATTCTTCATGGTTTTCAGTTAACAGGTAGTGATACTTAAAAAGAATTCTTGCTCGTTTTGGGACAGGGACATTTTTCCACTCTTTAAAGGCTGCTTTAGCTGCTGTTACAGCTAGATTTACATCCTCTTTCGTTGACACAGGAACCTTGGTTAACAGTTCATTCGTGGCAGGATTCGGTACATCCAGGGTTTGATCACTATTGGAGTCCACCCATTCACCGTTAATATAATTTTTTAAAACTGCCGTTTCCTTTTTCGTTACACTCATATATTCAACCTCCTAATTGTTATCTATTGTTTTGAATTTTCTAATATTGTAATCCTTGTAACCTCATTATCTCGTATCTAGAAGCTGCTTTCATTAGACATTCTGTAAAATGAGGTGCGGCATTTCTTTGACGATATGAGCAACCATCTACGATTATTCCAGTTTTCGAAATTGGTTATTATTTACATTGGATTAGGACGATGCTAAATAGTCCTGAACGAGCAGCATAAATTCGATAGCCACACGTTTTTCATGTTCCATAAAGTCCTCGCCAAGAATGTTTTCAAGCTTTTGCAAACGATGGTACAGTGTCTGCCTGACGATATAAAGCCTGCTTGCTGCTTCCTGCTTTGAGCCATTACACTCTAAATAGACTTTTAATGTCTCTAACAGCTTGCCATTATATTTTTGATCATAGTGAATAACTGGCTGTAAATACTCAGCTGCAACCTCTTGAAGATTGATATGTTTACTCATCTGTGAGATTAGACGATATAAATGCAAATCTTCATAAAAATAATAGTCTGCTTTATTAGACATTTTTTGCTGGATTCGCTGAGTTTCTTTTGCTGATTGATAACTTTTATGTACATCATGTAAATTCCCGATAAAACTCCCAGCAGCAATCATTATTTTCGCTGAACATTGTTTCCTAATAAACTCGGATTCGATTATCGATTCGATTGCCGTTTTAATGCGTTCCTTTACATTCTTTTTTGCCCGGTTGTTTACAAGAATGAAGGTTATTTCATTTCTTTTTTCAACCGATAATGCCGTGAAGCCATTTTGTTCAAGTACAGAACGAAATAATAATTTGAGATAGGTGACATCTTGAGTTATTTTCTCTTTGAGGGGAATAAGTTTTGCAATTAAGACAACGGCCTCGTTGGTTTTTGTTTTGATTCCATTCTGCACAAAATATTCACTAATGCCTTCGGGTGAATGTTCACCTTCAAGCCAGCCATACAACCACTCAAACTCTTCTGCACGTTTTTTTTCTTCGACATACATATCCCTTAATAAATGTTGGGCAATTGCTGTAGCGGTCCGATCTAAAATCAATAAATCGTATTCACTTATCGGAAGATCTTTCGAATAAATAAATAACTCTGCACATTCTTGCTCAAACAAGAAAATTGGGGATGAGGCAATGTTTTCACATGGGTGTGTTTTGAGTGCTTTGAGCTGGATAATCATAGATTTTTGATCATGTTGATTGATGTGTGGAACAAATTCATACTCTTGATTTTTCAAACGAAAAATAATCTGTAAATCCAAAGCAGAATACATACATTGCAAAATATCTTCATAACTTTCGATCGTTAGGAGTCGTTTATTCAGGTTTTGAGAGTAATTCTCTAAATCAGATATCTTCTGGTATTGCTGGTTAATGATCATAGAATGAATGTCTTGAGTAATCTGTACAAACGGAACTTCCTGAGAAAAAATAATGATAGGGAATTGATGTTCATTTGCAATTTCAATGACTTCAGTTGGAATCTCCGTCATATATGTTCCCATTTCAATGCATAAACCTGCAGCTTGGTTTTCAAGAAATTCCTTTACCATCGAGACAAATAAATCGGTATTTTCCCTCCAGGCAACACCAGTAGAGAGAATAAGTTCATTTCCATTAAGGAGATTTCGAATACTGGTGACCTCGACAACATGAACCCATTTGACAAAGCGTTGGATACCTTTTTCCCCGGCAATAACCCGTGCATTTTCAAAATTTTTTCGCTTTAAAATATCTGCCACTGTTAAATGAAAATGGTCTTTGATCATTTGACTCTCCTTGGAAAAATTTGAACAGAAATAATGGTTGATAAAAGGATTGGCCTTTCAACCAATCCTTTCAGTTATTTCTAATGGATTATTGGGAAGTATACTTTTATTTGGCTAAGCATTGATTCAAATTCCACTCGATCAAGAAAATCCTCAGAGTGCCAATTTTCCAAAATCCAAACTACTAATTCTTTCGCAGAGTTAAAGTATTCTCCGCTCGAATCGGACTTTCGAATCGTATAACGGCCATTGTCTTCGTCAATTGTGACTTCACAAGGATAGGCATTATCTTTGGATCTTAAAGAAAATTCCATACTTCCCACCCCCTTTTTACTCTATTTTTAACCCTGTTCTATCTTGAGTGGTTTTGCTTTAATAGGAGACTAGCAAAATACTTACGGGCATTTGCCGTTCCAATTTTCAAAATTTCAGTTACATTTCCTTTTGGATGTGCAAATTCAACTGTAGCCCCATTAAGATGTTCTTTGACACCACTAATCCGATACCCTTTTTGGATGAGAAAATCAATTTTGTCTCTTTCATCTAAAAATTGCTGATGTTCTGACATCCAATCTCCCCCCTTTTTCATTCATATATTTCTTATCGTATTTGTGCTTTATTCTATAAAGGTTAGATTGATAGAGTTTCGCCTTGGTTTACGAGAGCATTTTTATTATATTTCATACGCTTCAAATATTGACCAGATCCAGGTTTACCTACAAACTGCTTATCGCGGACAACAAATTCTCCACGGGACAGCACGGAAACAGGCTCACCAGTAATCTTCATTCCTTCAAACGCATTGTAATCCACAGCCATATGATGTGTTTCAGCTGAAATTACACGTTCGATGTTAGGATCAAAGATTACAAGGTCCGCATCTGCACCAATGGCGATTGTTCCTTTTTTCGGAAATAAACCAAATAGCTTAGCGCTCCGCGTTGAAGTAATATCAACAAATTGATTTAGACTTATCCGTCCTTTCTTCACCCCCTCAGAGAATAAAACCGATAATCGATCTTCAATAATTGGGCCGCCGTTCGGAATTTTAGTAAAGTCATCTCTTCCTAAATCCTTTTGGCCTTTAAAATCAAACGAGCATTGATCTGATCCAAGGGTCTGCAGCTGACCGCTCTTCAACGCATTCCAAAGTACATCCTGATTCCATTTCTCTCTTAGCGGCGGGGACCATACATATTTTGCTCCTTCAAAATTAGGTTTTTCTAAATAACTTTGGTCAAGGACTAAATATTGCGGGCATGTTTCTCCCCAGACATCAAAGCCTTTAGCTCGTGCTTTAGCAATTTGTTCAACAGCCTCAGCGCAAGATACATGGACCACATACAGTTGGGAATTGGCTAGCCCGGTGAAATTTGCGGCACGGCCTGTAGCCTCTCCCTCTAATTCAGGCGGTCTTGTTAAAGCATGGTAAATTGGAGCTGTATTCCCTTCATCAAGGGCTTTCTTCGTTAAGTAATCGATGACATCCCCATTCTCTGCATGGACCATAACCAAGGCTCCATGATCTTTCGCAGAAATAAGGGTCTTAAACAATGTTTCATCATCCGCTTGAAAGACATTTTTGTAGGCCATAAATACCTTAAAAGAAGTAATTCCTTCTTCACTAATAACCTGCGGCAGTTCATTAAGGACATCCTCGTTGATTTCTGAGATCATCAAGTGGAAGCCATAATCAATGACCGCTTTCTCTTTTGATTTATCATGCCAAATTTGAATGGCATTCTTTAGTGGCTCACTCTTATTCGTTAAGCAAAAATCAATAACCGTTGTCGTACCACCAAAGGCAGCTGCGATGGTTCCTGATTCAAAATCATCCTTCGTTACCGTTCCACCAAAAGGCATGTCGAGATGGGTGTGTGGATCAATCCCGCCCGGAAAAACAAAACAGCCTTTTGCATCGATAATTTCTGCCCCAATCGCTGTTAAATTCGTGCCGATTTGTGTTATCTTCCCATCCTCAATTAATATTTCTCCTTGATAGGTGTCAGAAGCAGTGACGATCGTGCCATTTTTGATAATTTTTTTCATCTACAATTCCCTCCGTATCTTTTACTTGGTAATATCTGCTTTAGTCACGGCTACTCCACTTAAGGCAGCCTGCCGCTCGTTCCAGGTCATCGGCATCAATTCACTTGGGATTTCCACCATGTCAATTGCCCCATCGACAGGACATACAATTGAGCATAGGTTACAGCCGACGCAATCTTCTTCCCTAACTTTAAGAATGCTCTTTCCATTTTCGTCTGTTACCATATCAATACATTGGTGTGAAGTATCTTCGCAGGCAATATGGCACTTATTGCAATTAATACAGACATCCGTATTGATTTTTGCAACGATATTGTAATTTAAATCCAAATTACCCCAATCCGAATATTTAGGTACAGATTTCCCCATGATTTCAGAAACGGAAGCAATCCCTTTACTATCCAGGTAATTGCTAAGACCTTCAATCATGTCCTCAACAATTCGAAAACCATGGTGCATGGCAGCTGTACAAACTTGAACTCCTGTTGCACCCATTAACATAAATTCAACGGCATCCTTCCAGTCAGAAATCCCGCCAATCCCAGAAATTGGGACATTAATATGTGGATGCCTTGCACATTCTGCGACCATATTTAAGGCAATCGGCTTTACTGCAGGTCCGCAATATCCACCGTGTGCTCCTTTTCCTGCAACATGTGGAATCGTATTCCAGGTATCGAGGTCGACGCCCATTAGGCTGTTAATCGTATTAATCATACTTATTGCATCAGCACCACCATTGCAGGCAGCTTCAGCCGTAGCGGTGATATCGGTTATGTTTGGTGTTAATTTTACAATGACAGGTGTCTTGGCAACTTCCTTCGCCCAATAGGTTTGACGTTCAACAAGGGCAGGCACCTGACCTGAAGCTGCTCCCATGCCACGTTCGGCCATTCCGTGAGGACAGCCGAAATTTAACTCAAGTCCATCAACACCGACATCCTCGACTCGTTTAACGATCTCATGCCACTTTTCCTGCTTCGGTTCCACCATCAACGAAGCAATGATGGCATGGTTTGGAAACCGTTTCTTAGTTTCATAGATTTCTTTTAAATTGACCTCTAATGGTCTGTCAGTAATAAGTTCAATATTATTAAAACCGGCTACTCTTTGTCCGTTAAAACTTACCGCAGCAAACCTTGAAGATACATTTAATATCGGATCTCCTAATGTTTTCCAGACAGCCCCGCCCCAGCCTGCTTCAAAGGCTCTTTGCACTTGATAACCAGAGTTGGTTGGCGGAGCCGATGCCAGCCAGAATGGGTTAGGAGATTTAATCCCTGCAAGATCGATACGTAAATCAGCCATCTATATTTCTCCCCTTTATCAAATAAGAAGTTAGTTTACCGTTCCTACAACAGATAATTGTTTGTGAATCGCATAAGCCACATCTTTTCCTTGTTGGGCAGCCGTTACGACCATGGCGTCTCCGTTTCCTTTACCAAACACGACATCACCACAAGCAAATACTTTTGGATTGGAGGTTTGGAATGATTCTGAGTCTACCTTGACAACACCACCATTATGCTCAAGACCAAACTCTTCAATCAGTTTAAGGTGTCTGGTTTGTCCAATGGCTTTTACCACGGCATCAACAGGAAGTACATAATCAGACCCTTCAATGGCTACAGGGCGGCGTCGGCCATCTAGTTCAGGCTCGCCGAGCTCCATTTTGATACACTCGATTCCCGTTACTTTTCCAGATTCATCACCGATAATTCGTTTTGGTGCTGTTAACCAACGGAATTCCACTCCGTCCTGTTTAGCAAATTCATATTCAAAGTCATACGCGGTCATTTCTTCCTCTGTTCTTCGATATAAGATTTTGACGTTTTCAGCTCCTAAGCGGACAGAACAGGTTGCACCATCAATCGCGGTGTTTCCGGCCCCAATCACAGCTACTCGTTTACCAACAAATTCATCGGATAACTGACCGCTTTTTGTTGCCTTAACAAATTCGATCGCATCATAGACACCTGCGAGGTTTTCTCCTTCCACTCCAAGGTTTGGAACATGTGCCATCCCCACCGCCAGGACGATATAATCAAACTTTTCAGTAATTTCTTCAACTGAAATATCCTTGCCGACTAACGTGTTCGTTCTAATTTCTACATTCAATTTCTCGACTTGCTCTACTTCCCAGAAAGATACCCTTTGCGGTAATCGGAATGAGACAATACCATACGTATTTAAACCGCCTGCTTTCTCGGCTCCTTCAAAGATCGTTACCTCGTACCCTAATCTTGCCAATTCTCTGGCTGAAGATAATCCTGCCGGACCACCACCGATAACAGCCACTGTCCTTCCGTTTGCTTGACCAGCTTGAAACAGTGTTTGATTATTTGCCATTGCCCAATCCGTAGCATATCTTTGTAAGTCGCCAATCATGATTGGCTTGGTGGAGTGATTTAGGACACAAGCCCCTTCACAAAGTTCTTCGGTTGGACAAACCCTCGAACAACTTGCACCCACAGGATTGGAAGACATGATTGTTTTGGCAGATCCTAACAAGTTTCCTGAGGCAATTTTTTTAATAAAGGTAGGAATATCAATACCTGTCGGACAGGCTTTAATACATGGAGCATCATAGCAATAGAGGCAACGATTAGATTCTTCAACAGCTTCTCGGTTTGTCAGCCCCTTTTCCACTTCTAGAAAGTTCTTTTCAAGATGGGATAAGGAAATACGCTGCATTTTTTCATTCGCCATAGAGAAACCTCCTTTTATATATATGGATTTTTCAATACTTATGGGTTTTTAAAGTTGTCCTGCTTTTTTTGAACTCTAAAATGTAAGCGCTTTAATAAACTGATATTACCAAAAAGGGACCAACTCCTTTAACGCATTTATGTATTTCGCAGAAAATTCTGCATCTTATAATAATTTTACAGACTGTAAATAGGCATTTCACCTGACAATCTGTAAAATGATGCATGCAATAAATTAACCATTATGTAAAAAGAAAGTTGTTGCCAATGAATGTAGAATCCTAGAGGAACATTGATGTAAGTTGGCATTGATAGGGAATGTTGGATAAAGACTTTACAGAGGACTTACTTTTCATGTACTCTTTTCTGAATACTTTTTCAATTTAACATAATAATACCAAAAAAATTGTAAAAATATATCGAATTGTCAAATAATCTTCCATACTTTATTTATACACGCTGGAAGGTTTACTCACCCTTTTCATTACTTATTTACTTGGACTTCGTCTCACTTAGAAAAACATAAATTTCGATATAATTCTGTTAAAAACTTCTCGACATTTTCTACAGTTATGACATTCACCCGTTTTCAAAAAGGTTGTGTAAAACTTACATGTTGATTTCCGCTCCAATCAACACAGGTGAAATATCAACAATATCGTTTAACACAGCCTTATAAAAAAAGTGTACCAAACGTCATGCAGGTACACGAATACTAGTTTAACTTAGATAAAATTTAGCTAACTTGATAACCATTGCTCCCATTCGTTCCTTTTCAGGAACAACAATTCTTTCTATTCCTTCATCTTTTAATGCTGCTTCAGTCACTTTCCCAACAGCTCCAGCAACCACCTTTTCCTTAAACAGGGCCACAATTTCTGAATTGATACTTTGTTTACGTGCATAGTCAAAAAGTGAATGAACCTGTGTAGCCGTGGTAAAACAAACCGCATCACACTTATCGAATTTCAGTTCATGAAGTAACTGGTCGACTGTCTCATTTTCAGGGGGTATATGTTGATAAGGAAGTATCTTTTTTACAGTTGCCCCACGCTCTTTTAAAAAATTTGTTAATGATGGAGCTGTTTCACCATGTAGTTGAACCATCACCCTCTTTCCAGATAAATCTTCTTTTTCGAGCGCGAGCGCTAATCCCTTAGTTGTGCCATCTTCATCGACCACGAGTGGCTGAAGATCATATTTCTTAAGGGCAGAATAGGTCTTATATCCTCTCGATGCAATCTTTGCTTGGCGAATATTCTTAAAAAATGAATCTTGTATCCCAAGTCTTCCTGCTAGATCGACTAGGGTTTCAAAGCCAATCCCAGTGGTGAAAATCACCCAATCTGCACCATTTTCCACGAATTCCTTTAAATCTGGTTCTACTTCTTTCTCTGCCAAAAATACTGTCCCTTGAAGGGGTCGAACGAGAGGAATACCTCCCTGTTTTTTAATTAAGGTACTTATTTCTTCTATCTTGCGCGATCCGCAGATGACGACTCGCTTTCCTGTCAAGCCTTTTTCCATTTTACTTACCTCTCAGACTAAATTATTAAATGGTTTTATTTTTTTCTTTCGCAATTTGATCAATCGTATGTGATGGATAAATATTTACTCCACTTTTACTAGATTCGGCTACTGCGGCCATTGCTGCTGCTACGGTTTTAGCTTCAATTGCTTTATAAGGACGTAATGGACCAACCATGAATACATTGAAGAAAGCACTTGCTTTTGCTGCCATTTTTTCACCAAAACGAAATTCTGATCTTTCCCCTAATAATAATGATGGCCTAAAAATATGAACGGATGGTAAATCTAACTTACCAAGAGATTCCTCAACTTCACCTTTAACTTGATTATAAAAAATCCTTGATTTTGGATTTGAACCCATCGCGGTTATAATGAGAAATTTCTCTACCCCACTCACTTTTGCTATTTTGGCTGCCCCGATTGGATATTCATAGTCTACTTTACGAAAAGCTTCTTTGCTTTTTGCTTTTTTTATTGTAGTCCCTAAACAGCAAAAGACGTCTGTTACCTGAAATAATTCTCGGTATGTATGAAGCTGCTCAAAATCAACAACATGCTCTTCACATACAGCATTATTGCTTTCAATCGGTCTTCGAACTAACAAGTGTAACTTTTCATAATTTTTTTGTTGGGTGAGTATTTTTACTAATTCATTACCTACTAGTCCGGTAGCACCTAGAATCAGGGCAGTTTTTTTCCTGTTATTCACATCTAGTCCCCTTTCGATCCAACCATTTAACTCAATTCCTATAAAAAAATTGATGAATCGACTACATTTAGATTATGGCATAATCCCCAGGAATAATGAAGAATATTAATCCTCAGAAGTATATTTTCCCTTGTTTGTATAAAACCTAAAAAGAACGATCCAGAACTAAAGAGGTAAATATGGAAAATAACGATAAAGTTATTAATATACTAGATAAAAACGTGGATAAAATTGAAGATTTAATTGATCTTAAAATTGATCTTTGGAAAGAACATGTCCTTTTTTCAGGATTATGGTGGATGGGAGTTGCTCTTTCCATTTTGCCTTGGATGATTTGGTTCATGATTAGAAAAAGGCAAAGTACCGACCTACTGATGTATGTGGGTTTTTATGTCATGTCTATCTCCGTTATGCTTGATATTATCGGAGACCAATTAGGTTTATGGCATTATCGATACCATGTGATCCCCGTTCTTCCAACATACTTTCCTTGGGACGTTACGCTTATGCCCTTAACAATTATGGTATTATTACAGTTTCGTCCAAAAGGAAATCCATTGCTTAAAGCGATATTCTTCGCCCTCCTTAGTTCCAATATAGCCGAACCTTTTTTCGCATGGTTGAAGGTATACAACCCTATACATTGGCGGTTTATCTATTCTGTCCCTATTCAAATCGCGATATTTATGGGAGCTTATTGGTTAAGTAAGAAAAATAAATTTTCACCTTTAAGTGAAGAAGACAAAGCGATATAAACCTTAGTAATGATAAACTTTTGAAATTAATTTGTTTTTTATGTTCAATTATTTTCTCGTTGGACATACTGAAGGATGTGAAATTTTTTTTAAAGGAGGAACATAGATGCCTAACGATTTCCAATTTAGTAATTTTATTAATGAGGTTTCGTTACAGACGAAAATGGAAAATGTGTGGATCAATACATGTGGGTCTTGGCAGAATTGTAATGAAGAAACTATCCAAGCTTTTCTAGCCCAGTGCCTCGATTATAATATTGACCCGCAATATTGTATGAGCTGGGTGGAACAGCATAAGGATGAAATTCCAAATTGGACGAATGTGTCAGAAACCTCGCTTGGATGGGTCAACGCGCACACCTCAACGGGTTCGGCGATTTCGATTTCTGAGCAGGATATTAATTAATTTTTATAGGAGGGTGATACCCTCCCTTTTCATTTTATCATTGCATGGTCATTGATTTCTATGGATTAACTCTACTAACCTCTCTAATCCATCAAGGAGCCGTGGAGAGGGTCTACAGTAAAGCTCTTCCTCAAGTATCAGAATTCGCTCATCACTTGAAAATCCTAATTTCTCAAATCCAGACCGCTTTTTCACGATGCTTTTTTGAATCTTTTCCTTCCTTACACCTACCCAAGCAAGACAAATAAAATCGGGCTTGCGACTTACTACATCCTCCCAATCCGTCTGAACACTAGCTAATTCAACATCTTGAAAGATATTCACTGCTCCAGCAGCCTGGGAGATCTCTGTAAGCCAGTTTACTTTTCCTGGGGTAAATATCGGCTTTGGCCACCATTCCCAGTACAAACTTGGCCTGTAACTAAGATTTGCACTTCGCTGTTTTACTTTTTCCAGACGGAAATGAAATTGCCGGGCCGCATCTACTCCCCGTTCAAGTTCCCCTAGTGCTTCTGCTATTGTCATTAAATCATTTTCAATATCAGTTAGTGATTGCGGATTTAAAACAAGATGGGGAATCCCACGTTTCTGTAAAGCTTCCACGTTTTTTTCCATCCCTGGAACACTTAGGGATGCAAGGACCATGTCTGGCTGCAATTGTTCAACTAAATCCATATTAATGGACAAATCTGGACCTAACTTAGGGAGACTTTCGATTGAGGCTGGCCAATCGGAAAAGTCGTCCACTCCTACTAGTAAGTGTGTTAAACCCAGATATTCGATGACTTCCGTATTACTTGGGCATATGGAAATGACTCGCATCTATTAACATCTCTCCTCTAGTTAAAGCGAATGAATCATAAAACGCATGGATCGATTATTATCCATGCGTCTTTGACAAATGCTACTTGCGTTCCCCTTCCACCGCTTCAACCAACTGAAATAAAAACTGATAAATGAGCTGGAACGCCTCACCTATTGTGATCTCTTCCTTAAAACCATCGACATAGTTTAAGGCAAAATTCAAATTCCATAAGCCATCCTCTAAACTAAACATTAAATCAAATTTCGCTTCATCCCCATGTAAGAGGAAATTCAAATTTTCCTTTAACGTTTTTTCAAATTTCTTTTGGAGTTTTAAACCTAACATAACATCATAAGTCCCGAACACATCATCTGCTTCTAAAGAAACAGCTTCGACACTAATGATTTCAAACCAATTCGATTCCACATAGATAAATTCACTTTTATGCTTTTTTAAGAAATCAAGCGGCTCATTTAAAAAGGATGATGATTCGTTTTTGATCATGTTTTCAGATTCTTTATCACATCTCTCTATGTAAGCGTCAGCGAAGCGCGCCTTCTTATCCTTCTCCAAAAATTGTATATGATCTGCTAACTGATTCTTTTCAACATATTCTTTTTCTTCTTTAAAAATGGTTATATTTCCATTTGAACTATTTTGCTGTTCAGTGATGTACTGTTTGATTTTGTCTTTTAACATCAGAATATCCTCCTATGAATCGCTTATCTGCTTCTAATTTTGATTGTTTATTTATAAAAAAGCAAATGTGAAGATGTTTATAATCAAAAAAAGAGGCGACTCTTTAAGTCCCCTCTTTCTCGTGCAATTTAATTCTCCGCTAATTTCGCTTTTACCTTATGTGTAGAAGGTTTTACTTCACCTGGATTTTCCGCTTGCTTCGCCCGTTTAATAAATAAGGCAAGCACCAAAGCAAGACCGGCGATAAAGACGGTAACAAAGAAAGCATCATTAATACCTTCTAACGTAGCTTTCATTTGAATATCATGCTGCATTTTTAATTGCATTGCTTCCGTTATTTTGACTGATGGATTTGGTACAGCCTTCTTTGCAGCAGCAATTAGTTCAGTAGCATGTGTTTTCGCACGGGTGGTCATTACCGTTACCAATAACGCTGTACCAATCGCACCGGATACCTGCGACATCGTATTGTTCATCGCTGTGCCGTGTGGATAAAACCGTGCCGGTAATTGGTTTAAGCCATTGGTCGTAACTGGCATATTTACCATTGAAAAACCAAACATACGGATCGTGTATAAAATAATTAAATGAGGATATGTGGTTTCCAGTGTTAATTTACTAAATAAGTAACTTGTTATTACGGTAATTGCTAAACCAATAATAGCTAAAGCACGACCACCGAACTTATCAAATAGTTTACCTGTAATCGGCATCATAATGGCCATTAGAATTGCCCCTGGCAACAACATTAAACCCGCATCTATCGGGGAAATTCCGCGAATATTTTGGACATAAATTGGCAGAAGAAGCATACCTGAAAACATCGCCATTGTAACTACCATGGATATTGCAGAAGATAAAGCAAACATTGGGTATTTATAAATCCGGAAGTTAAGGAGTGGCCGTTCTTGTCTTAATTGACGCAAAATAAATGTTACCAATGAAATGAGACCAACAGCAAGCGTCCCATAAACCTGAGGACTATCCCATCCTTCTTTACCAGCTGAACTAAATCCATAAAGGATACCGCCAAAACCTATGCTGGATAACACCACAGATAAGAAATCCAGACGTATATCCACCTTATCTTTTTTATCCTTAAGCAAGAAAAAGCCAAGCAAAACGACGAGAATCGCGATTGGTGTGACAAAATGAAACAGCATTCTCCAGTCATAGTGTTCAATAATCCAACCCGATAAAGTCGGGCCAATTGCAGGAGCAAACATTAATACTAACCCGAAAACCCCCATAGCTAATCCACGTTTTTCAACTGGAAAACTTGTTAACATTACATTCATTAACAAGGGCATCATAATCGCTGATCCAGAAGCCTGAATCATCCGACCAGATAACAATAATGGAAAGGTATGAGCAAAGCCGGCTAATACCGTTCCTAACGTAAATAAAAGCATGGCTGCTAGGAATAATTGCCGGACAGAAAATTTTTGAATTAAAAATGCTGATAATGGAATCAGTATTCCATTCACTAACATAAAACCGGTTATCAACCACTGACCAGTTGATGGTTCAATTTTTAAGTCTGCCATGATCGAAGGCAGTGCGATATTTAACAATGTGTTATTTAAGAATGCAATAAAAGCGCCGATTATCAGTACGGCAAGAACGCCATACGGTGGGCCTGCAGTCTTTTTTATGGTTTGATTCATTAAAGTTCCCCCTATAATATATGTTCATTTTTTTATACACCTATTTCACACTTACATAATAATATACGCAGAGTTCAATTTTTGCAATTAAAAAAACCTACAAAATTATGGGTTTGTAATCATTCTATAAATAATGTACTATAATTTTATACTAATAGTACAAATTGAAATAAAGGTGATTTTATGAATGACCGCAAACTGCATGTAGTAAATATGGCTCATCAATTATTCATCGATAAAGGATTCCAAGCAACGTCTATACAGGATATTTTAGACTATAGCGGGATTTCTAAAGGGACATTTTATAATTATTTTTCATCTAAGAGTGAATTATTAATCGCGATTTATAAAACAATTTATAAGAAGCTGGAAAAGGATCGAAACGATTTACTAATCGGTCAAAACCCTTCAAGTATTGAGATTTTCATTAAGCAAGTGGAAATGCAAATGATTTCTAATAGGAAAAATAAATTAATTGCCCTCTACGAGGAAGTATTGTCCTCTAATGATGCTGACCTCAAACAATTTGTCCAACGGAGTCGTTTAAATGCGCTTCGTTGGTATTTCAATCGGTTTATCGACATCTTCGGCGAAGGGAAAAAGCCATTCCTGTTAGACTGTGCGATTATGTTTCAGGGGATATTACAACATAATGTTCAATACAATAGAATGGCCCATGAATCTGGTGAAAAAATAAGCAGTGTTGTCCGCTACAGTGTGGCGCGAATAGTTAAAATGGTTGATGAGGTTTCTGAATCAGGCGAGCAATTAATTGAACCTAAAACTTTAGAAAAATGGGTTCCTGGCTGCGAAATAAACAATCAAGAGATAATCACCCAGTTGATGAAAATAACGGTAACGTTACGGTCATCGATAACGAAGAGCATTCAGGAAGTAGAAGAACAAAACAAATACAATGAACTTTTGGATTTTATTCAAGAAGAAATCATCCATACTAGATCACCAAGAAAGTATCTTATTCAAAGTGCCCTGTTATCTTTAAAGCAAAACCCCGCTACACTTTGGAAAAAAGAGCTCGGGCAGCTTAATGAATTGATTGAGTCTTTCTATAGTCTGACAGAGTCGATAGACACAACCCCCTAATCCATGGATTAGGGGGTTGTGTATGTAAGGCTTTTATTATTTGAAAAGCGTTGCTGAATTTCCCAAATAAAGTAATTCTTTAAATATGGTTTTACCACTACAATTGCATCCTCACCATTTTTTGTAAATATTAACCCTGAACCCATTTGTTCTTGAAACTTCCACCCTTTTGATTTCATATATTTATTTACCACATTGTAGCTGCTACTTCCATTCCTTTCCGACAAGAACCTGCTACGTTTTTCTGTTTTTGAGAACAGTTCAAATTCAGAATCGGAAAAGTGAAGTTTCAATGCAGAAATAATTAATGGTATTGGATTTCCCTCCTGAAAAAGCGCAGATCCAAAACTGCTGAAAACTAGACCACATCCTATGACTGAAACAATCACGAGGGTAACGGCCATTTTTCTAATCCCCTCCACCCCTTCGCCTCCTTATTTATCTGCTTCTATTTAATTTGACGACGGATGGGTATTTTTGGTTTCGAAAAAAATATTTCATTTTCATTAAAATTGTTTTAATATGAGCTATTGAATTTTTTAATTAGGATTATTAGTTTTTTAAAAAAGGTAAAGATGTAATAATAAAGGTATCATAATAGACATAATCAATGCGGAAGTAATCATCGCGATGCTCCCCATCACCCCTTCGATTTCACCCCATTCAAATGCACGGTTGGCACCAATTGCCTGGGCTGAGGTTCCTAACGCTAATCCTTTAGCAATTCTACTTCTAATCCGAGTAAAATTTAAAAGAAATGGTCCAATCATTAATGAAAAAACAGCAGAAATACATACAAACAAAATCGTAAGTGACGGAATACCCCCTAATGACTGGGATACTGATAAGGCAATTGGAGCAGTTACAGATTTTGGGATAAGCGACAACATAATTTCCTTATTCATGTGCAAAGACTTCGTCAATAAGACAATTGAAATTACACCAGTTAATGTGCCTGGCATGACCGCCCAGAAAATAATTAAGAAATTTTTTTGAATAATTCTCACATGTTTATATAGGGGAACAGCGAGTGATACAGTGGCAGTTCCTAATAAAAGTGAAAATATTCCTGTTCCAGAAGAATATTGGGCGAATTGCACATGAGAAAGCGTCAATAAACAAATGATGAACACTGTTACAGTATATAACGGATTTAACCATGCCTTGTTATACGTTTTAAACACCTTATTTCCTGCTGCATAACTCATCACAGTAATGCTGGTACATAACAATATATTAGAAATCATTGTTCCCATTTTGTTTACTCCTTTTTCTTTTAGATTCTAAATACTCAGCAATAAAAGCTGTAACAAGAAGAACGACCAGGCTGCTTGCTACTAGGGTAATGGCTAATTTTATTCCTTCTGCTCTAAAAATCCCCGCAAAATGCCAAACACCTACTATAAAGGGAATAAATAGAAGCGTTATATGTCTGATATGCAACTGGGCGCATGCTTCAATCCATTTGAGCTTACAAACACCTGACACCAATGCAATGAATAAGAGGGCCATACCAACAATACTTCCTGGGACAGGAAGATCCAGCCAAGTAACAAGCCTTGTTCCGATCAAATATATTACTAATATTGTGAGAAACTGAGCAATAGTACGAACCATTTGGCTCACCCCCCTGCTTTTAGTCTAATGACCCATTATTTTTTGACAAATGAAGTCACTTATTTCTCTAACGTCAGTATTGCATACCTTATTAAGTTTTTCTGTAAATGTGGAATGGTTTCTAACATAAATTTTATAAAATTGATTTAATACATGTTAGTAAAACTTACTTTTTTTCGAGATACCCTTCATGAAGTAAAAAAAGCCGATTCCCAATAGTAGGACCGGCTAAAACTGAATTTATTTAATTTCCTATTTAAAAAAAGGATTTAGGCATAACAACAGCGACGACCTCTCCACGAGCACAAATTACATCATTGGCGTAAACCTCCGTCTCAACCTTAAACTTTTTAGGGTGAATTTCATGTACGGTTCCAATTGCTTTTAAAGGTATACCATGTGGAGTGGGCTTGAGGAAATTCACATTTAAGGAAGCAGTTACGAACCTTGGAGGCTCCGCTCCATCCCCAGTTTCATGGCCATTTTTCCGATGAAGGGCTAGTGCTGCCGAACCAGTCCCATGACAATCAATTAATGAGGCAACAATGCCGCCATAAACAAAACCTGGAAGTGCTAGATGCTCTGCTTCTGGTGTGAAAAGAGTTACTGTTTGCTCACCCTGCCAGCCAGTTCGAAAATGATGTCCCCCTTCATTCAATCGACCACAGCCATAACACCAAGCAAAATCAGCCGGATACTCATCTTGAATTGCATTAACTACCTCTTCAGTCATTTAGATCTCCCCCTATACTTTTCTTAGTAAATCTAGAACTTAAGTTTCACTCCACGCATATTGAAAACGATTTCAATATCTAACAGATAAATAATACCATCAAAAAAAATAAGCGGTCAACCAATAGACCAAATATTGAGAATTCTGTAGTCGGTGCCTGACACCAACTATCATTTGACACAATTTTCTAAAAATCTATGATAAAATTTAGTAAATTCGAAAGATTTGAGGAGGAGATTTAATGAAAAAAACAGTTGGGAAACGGTTGACCCGCTCTGAGGTTTCTGAAGAATTGACTTGGAATCTAGTTGATTTATTTCCTTCTGAGCAAGCCTGGGCAGATGAATTATATGTGATTGAGAAAGAAATAGCGCAGTTTGCTAAATTTAAAGGCACCTTACATACAGGTTCAAAAGCTTTATTAGACTGTTTAAGCGCACAAGAACAGCTTTCAATGCGAATAATAAAAGCCTGGACATATGCAAATCTAAAACAATCAGCTGACGGAACAGACCCAGTGAATCAGGCAAATTCCGCTAAGTTTTCTGCTTTACGCACAAAAGGGATGGCTGTCTTATCCTTCATTAATTCTGAAATCCTTGCACTTAAAGAGGGAACAGTTGAAAAATACCTTCGAGAAGAACAAGAGCTGGAACCATTCCGTAAAAACCTTGTAGAACTACTTGAGACGAAAAAACATATGCTCTCACCAGAAACGGAAGAAGTACTGGCTGCTCTTGGTGAACTGCAAGGAGCCCCTTATCAAATCTATCAAATGACCAAATTAGCAGATATGGAGTTTACTCCGATTCATGATTCAGAAGGCAACGAACAGCCTGTATCCTTTGCCTTATTTGAGAGCAAGCATGAATTTTCACCTAATACTGATACTCGCAGAAAAGCTTATGACTCATTCGTTTCTACTCTTAAACAATATAGAAATACGATGGCAGCAACATACTCGACAGAGGTGAAAAAGCAAGTAACACTCTCTCGCCTGCGCAAGTATGAATCCGTAGAGCAAATGCTTTTAGAACCGCACCAAGTTACTCTGGAAATGTACAATAATCAGATCGATATCATATATAAAGAATTGGCCCCGCATATGCGCCGTTTCGCCCAATTAAAGAAGAAAGTTTTAGGACTCGACGAAATGCTTTTCTGTGATTTGAAAGCGCCACTAGACCCAGATTTCAATCCAACCATAACCATTAAAGAAGCTAGTGAAGTAATCTTAGAATCACTAAAAGTATTGGGACCTGAGTACGTCGGGATCATCGAAAGGGGCTTTAAGGAGAGATGGATAGACCTTGCTGACAATGTTGGAAAATCAACGGGTGCCTTCTGTTCCAGCCCTTATGGGGCCCACCCATATATTCTCATCACATGGCAGGATAACATGCGCGGATGTTTCACCTTAGCACATGAATTCGGTCATGCTGGGCATTTTTATTTATCGAATAAAAATCAGCGCATCATGAATGTTCGTCCTTCTATGTATTTTATTGAAGCACCTTCAACAATGAATGAAATGTTATTAGGCCACCATTTGCTTGCTGGAACGGAAGATAAACAGATGCGTCGCTGGGTAGTCCTACAGCTGCTTGGAACCTACTACCATAACTTTGTCACTCATTTACTCGAGGCAGAATTTCAGCGCAGAGTCTACGGTCTTGCGGAGGAAGGCATAGCCCTTACTGCTAAAACATTATCAGAGGTTACTGGTGCAGTCCTTTCCGAGTTTTGGGGTGAAACGGTTGAAATCGATGAAGGTGCCAGCCTAACCTGGATGCGCCAGCCTCACTACTATATGGGCTTATATCCTTATACCTATTCAGCAGGATTGACGGCATCGACAGCAATTGCTCAACTGATTCAGGAAGAAGGTCATCCAGCAGTCGAAAGGTGGCTCGATGTCCTTCGTGCGGGTGGAACAATGAAACCACTTGAGTTATTGAAACATGCAGGTATCGACATGTCGAGACCTGATCCAATTCGGAAAGCGGTTGAATATGTTGAGTCATTGATTGAGGAACTTGAACGGTCTTATCAGTAAAATCAGGTGAAATATTAATGGGGATACGATCAACATTAAAAGGGTAGTCCATCCGTAGATGGACTACCCTTTTCCTTTCTTTCGCTTTAAACCTTTAACAAGACTACTTACAAACATTTGACACTTAAGAATATCATTCATTTGTAAGCTTAGCTCAATCTTCAGTGTCACCATTAAATTTGTGTGAACGAACAGCATATCTTTAAATTCATCAACAGCTCCACAAAACTTCGGGTACCCACTATCTCCCGTGCCAACCACTCCTGTAAGGATTCCCTTTACATCCAACTTTTCGAAAGCACGATATAACTCCATCATTTCTAGAGGAATTTCTCCATTTCCCCAAGTGTAAGTACCAATCACAACAGCCTCGTAGTGAATTACATTCATAACAGGAAATTCTTCGATTCGAAAAAGTGTGACATCAATCTTTTCCTCTAAAAATAACTGCCGAATCAAATGAACTACCTCTTCTGTATTTCCCGTTTTTGAGGAATAAACAAGAGCCATCCTCATAATTCATCGAAGCCATTTGATTGGGTTACCTTTGCATAGGTCCTCGCCTTCTGTTCAAAGAAATCGGATTTTGTTTCATTTATCATTTCATCGCTGAAAACATGGATCCATGGCATTGGATTGATCCTTTCGCTGAATAAGTTTGGTAATCCAAGCTGGCGCAGACGTTTATTTGCAAGGTATTCTGTGTACTCTTCGTACTCATTCAAGTTAATACCTTCTATATCCTTCAAAATTACATGGGCCCATTCTTTCTCAAGCTGGACAGCTTGTCCAACTGTCTTATACACATAATCAATATTCGCGTCTGTATTCAATTCCGGATGTTCTGTTAAGAGAATTCGTAGAAACTGGGCCATGAAATATGCATGCTGCATTTCGTCACGTTGGATATAACTAATCATTGTACTTGTCTTAAGCATTTTTTGCTGACGGGCAAGATGGTAGAAAAAAGCAAAGCCTGCATAAAAATAAATACCTTCAAGATTAATAGAATTTACACCTAATTGAAAAAGATTTTGAGGTGTGGGATTCTCTCGAAATCTTTCATAAGAATCTAAAATGAGTTGATTTCGTTTTTTCACTATGGGATCACTTTTTGCTTGATTGAAGCGATCATTTTGTTCACTTAAAGGTACAAGTGAACTTAGAATATAGGAGTATGATTCATTGTGAACTGCTTCCTGCTGGGCAATAACCGCAAATATTGCTTTAAAACTAGAATCAGTCACATAGTCCATCACCTGACACATGGTAGGTGTCTGTAGGCTATCTAATGAAGCGAGTTGTGTATTAATGCGCAAAAAAACATCTTGTTCTGTTGAACTGAGCAGGTCCCACTGTTTAATATCATCCTGCATATTAATCTCTTGCGCCTTCCAAAAGTTGGACAATAATGTCTGATATAAATCATATATTTGCGGATAGGCAATATCATTCCAATTAAGCAGTCCAGATGATTGTCCGTTAATAATCCCAGTTGATTTATTAGGAAACTCTGGATTTAACAGTTTTATTTTTGACATTGGTAAATGAATATCCATTTGGATTTCTCCTCCACTCATTCTTAAAAAGATGTTAACTATGGCATGCTTCACATTCATCAATTTCTGTTTGCGAAGTGCTTCTTACATAATAAGTTGTCTTCAAACCTTGCTTCCAAGCTTCCATGTGAAGGTTAAGCAGGTCCTTGGCCTTAATATCATGCCTAACATAAAGGTTAAAGCTAATCCCCTGATCAATATGCCGTCCGCGTGCTGCATTCTGTTTAATACTCCAAAGTTGATCTAATGAATGTCTCGAACGACGATAATAGTCATACGTCATATGGTTTAAATCAGGTGCAGTGACTTTAAATTTAAAGTTCTTCTTTTCCTCTGCATATTCAACAGCATAAATTGGATCGATTCCATCTGTGGAACCTCCTATCTTGGCAGTTGATGAGTTCGGAGCAATGGCCATTAACCAACCATTTCTTATGCCGTGCTTAGCTACATCATTCTTTAACTCATTCCACCTTTCTGATTTGTATCCTTTCCGCTCAAAATACAATCCAGTATGCCAAT
Source organism: Bacillus sp. sid0103 (assembly GCF_019219025.1). The sequence continues at coordinate 110,441 of NZ_JAHUWN010000020.1, forward strand.
CCGAACCTTTAAACTTACTATATGCCCCTTTCTCTTTTGCCAGTTCCATGGACGAACGGATCGTAAAATAGGCGATTTCCTCATACAAACGATCTGCATACTTTACTGCGGCTTCAGATTCCCAATGTATTCCTTTTAGCGCTAATAGGTGGTGCCAGCCAAACGTACCAAGCCCTACTGCTCTGTACCTTTTATTTGTTAATTGAGCTGGTCCAACCGAGATAGTATTTAAATCTATTACGTTATCGAGCATTCTAACTTGGATCCGAATTAAACGCTCAATGCCTTCTGAAGGTACTGCTTTTGCCAGATTAATAGATGATAAATTACAAACTACAAAGTCACCTGGTTTCCGAACCATGACGATATTGCCGTCTTCATCTTGGTATTCATTAACAATTGTTGTTGCGGACATATTTTGCGCAATTTCTGTACATAAATTACTGCAGTAAATGGAGGTCCTTCCCTTTCCCATTACATGCTTATTTGGATTTTGCCTGTTTACTTCATCACGATAAAACATATATGGCGTTCCTGTTTCTAATTGGGCAACCATGATACGTGTCATAATATCCATTGCACGATAGGTTTTTCGAGGAAGTAGCGGGTTATTTGTGGCCTCTTCATATTTCTCGGAAAAATACTTAACATCCGTTTCATCATAAAAATCCTCAAGGCCGAGAAGGTTCCCCTGGTCATCTTTCCAACCCATAATTTGTTTTACTTGATGGGGACAAAATGTATGCCACTGTCCAATACTTCTGCCCTGTTCATCTTTCTCTTCCAATTTTTTCATAAATAAATCAGGTATGGTGACACCAGTGAAAATATCATGGGCTTTACGGCGTTCATCCCCGTTATTTGTTTTCAAATCGAGAAACCCATTCATGATATCTTTATGAAACAAATCCAGGTAAATAGCAATGGCACCTTGACGTTGACCTAACTGATCGACACTGACCGCAGTATCATTTACCAATTTAATCCACGGCACCACACCAGAAGAGTTTCCTTTGAATTTCTTTATATCGGAACCAAGGGCGCGGACTTTGCCATAATAGATGCCAATCCCTCCGCCATCTTTACTTAACCGGGCAATATCCCAGTTATTTAAATAGATACCATCAAGAGAATCGTCTACAGTATCAATAAAGCAGGAAGAAAGTTGCCCATAGCTTTTGCCTGCATTCGCTAAAGTCGGGGTTGCAACCGTCATATATAAATTACTTAATGCCCAGTAAGCTTCCTTTACAAGCTGGAGGCGGATAGGCTGCCTTTCATACTTCATAAGTGTCATCGCAATAATCATGAACCGTTCCTGCGGGAGTTCATACACATTGCGATTATGATCTTGAGCAAGATAGCGATCCGCCAGTAAAAATAACCCTATGTAATTAAATAAAAAATCTTTATCTGGATTAATCTCTTTTGCCAATTGATCGATTTCATCTTTACTATATAAACTTAATAATTCATTAGAATAGATCCCTCTATCGGTTAATTCTTTTATTAATTGATAAAAGTCACCATATTTTAATGAATGGTGATAACCTCTACTTATTGCGGATTTTCCATATAATTCATTTAAATAGAAACGGGCTGCAACATATGTCCAATCCGGCTGGTCCATAGCAATATGATTTACTGCATAGATTAATGCTTGCTGGTTTGCTTCTAGCTCCGATACATTCATTTCGCTTATTTGTTTTTTAAGTTCCCTTGTATCAATCTGATATTGTCCTGTAATTTGTTCCATCGTTTCTAAAACATAATTACGTTCTGATAGAATCTCATTAATCATGATTCATTTCCCCCTAAAATAAAAAAATCCGCTCAAGGGTCATTGAGCGGATGAAACGATAACATGCCAAAAGGAAAAAAATAAACAATATTCTAATGCCTCTTGTCGCCACCGTTCATCTTCTCAATCCCCGAAGAAGTTGAAACATCTTAAGAAAGACAGGTCTCCTGACTCATGCTTCTACCTACTTTGAACCCTTCCCATATAAGTACCTAATAAATTAGACAGTTTTATACAGTGGTTTGTTCATTTCGTCAGCAATTACAGTTGCGGGGGCAGTTCTGGATTTACACCAGATTCCCTATTAAGCCACAATGGCATCATCTCTTAAGGCTAACACAATATGTAGTTTTAATAATCTTAATTGAACCAATATATAGTGAATCAATTAAATTATATAATAGTATAGTCACCAAAGTATTTCAAGTCTATTAATAAAATAAAAATGAAACCTTGTTGGATTTATATCCGTAAATGTAGAAAGACTTAGTTGAAAAGGGGCATTTTTTATGGGGAGCATATTTCTATTTACGTTGATTATTGGGATAGCCGCAGCAGTTATACTAATCCCAATGTTTAAACATGAACAGTCAAGTAAAAAAGACGGAAAAAAACGGAAAATCAGGCTCTTCATTACAGTTGTAGCCATTCTTATGCTAGCTGTGTTTTTATTCTATTATTTAAGTAATCATGATAGAAATTTCACCTCGGTTTGGCCTTTAGGTATTGTTCTTACCGCTGCTGGAGCCGTATTTTCTAAAGGGGCAGAAAGAAAGATTAAAGGTATTCTCTTTCTAGCAAGTGTGGCCCTTGGGATTTATTTTTTAACTGCGTTTATATTTAATGCTGATGAAAAATATGAAGTCGCCAAGATGGATGAAAAGGTAGAGATTCAAACCTTTGATGAGAAAGAAACTCCTGCCAGCGTTCCGCCGCAGTTTGCCCGCAACAAAATGAAAAAGGCATTTGGGCAGGTACCGAACACTAGTTACTACGAGCTTGGAAACCTGCAAATTCAAAAACTGAACGGGGATTATGTATACATCGCTCCCGTTGAATTCTCGGGCTTTTTCAAATGGTGGAAAGGAGAAAGTACACCAGGCTACTTTACATTAAGTGCAACCGATTCTAGCGCTAATCCTAAATTCATTAAGTCAGAAATGATTTATACCCCTTCCTCTTATTTTAATAAAAATATTGAGCGTCATATTCGCATGAAATATCCGATGAAAATTTTCTATGGCGACGTTCAATTAGAAATTGACGAGGACGGAAAACCATATTATATCCGTACCTACGGTGAATTTATTTCCGCCCGTAATGGATTTAATACAAAGGGTGTTGTCGTCGTCGATTCTAAAAGTGGCGAAATGAAAGAATTTCCGTTATCAAATGTTCCAGAATTTATCGATGGTGCAGTCTCCCCTGAAGCTGTTAGTTTGCAAAACAGCTATTACGGAAACCTCATTCATGGATTTTGGAATAGTGTATTCGGAAAGTCTGATGTGAAACTGCCCTCCGATGAAGGAACGGAGTCAAACGTAAGCCCAATCTTTGATGAAAATGGAATGATGTATTATTTCACTGATTTCACTAGTCCTAAAGAAGGGGTTGATTCCATGCTAGGGTACTCGCTGACTAACTCACGGACAGGTAAAGCAACATTCTATACTGGAAATCCAGAGCAGTCATATATGGATTCGCAAGGTGCCTTGCAGATCATTGAGAAGAAATTTATTGAAAAGAAATGGCTTGGGCAAATGCCGATTCTTTATAATTTTTATGGGGAAGCTAGTTGGTTAACACCCGTATTGGATTCAAACGGATTTCTCCAAAATTACTTTATTGTATCAGCAGCTAATCCAGAAATTTCTGTGTACGCCAGCACCCCAAATGAGGCCCTTAAACAATATAAAACAGCTTTACAAAGGGGCAAGGGCACTGTTGATGGAAATTCAAAGGCGGAAGAAAAGCAAATCAGCGGAACTGTTGTGCGAGTTTACAAGGAAAAAAGCGGGGATTTCACCGTTGTCTCATTCTTATTAAACAACCGCCAAAACTTTATCGTTTCTTCGGAAAAATCCCCACTCGCTATCTACTTAAAAGAAGGTGATAAAGTAACCGTCCATTACTTGGACACCGGCGAAGACTTCCTTCCCGCCAAAGATCTGACTATCGAAGCTTTACACTAAAAATAGGGTGTCAGGCACCAATTGGTGCCTGACACCCTATTTTATTACTGAACCCTCTGGATACAGTTTTGAATTTGATAAGTGAATGGTTTATGTTGGGCTGAGATAAAGTTCACTAACGCATCAAGGTCAACGGGCCCGACTTCTTTGTTTTGGGCTTGAGTAAATACGGTAAATCCATCTCCGCCGCCAGAAAGGAAGATATTCGCTGTTACTGAATAGGATTTATTTGGATCTATTTCCGTGCCATCTGGCAACTTAATGCTCACTACTCTTTGACCGATTGATTTATTGGGATCCCAGCTATAGCTTAAACCAGATATCTGCAGCATATTGGTTTTGGTTGGACCCCATTGCTGGTTAAGCAGTGCCCTAATCTGCTGTCCAGTCATTGTCATTTTAACAAGGTCATTATTAAAGGGCTGAACTGTGTAAACTTCTCCCCAGGTAATATCACCAGGGTCGATGTCCGCTCGGATTCCGCCAGGATTCATAAAGGCGAAGTCGGTATTCATCGCCTTCCTCCCCGCATCTGCAATGAAATCACCAAGGACGGACTCACCATTCTCATTTTGCTTAGCGGTCAGACTATTCGCTGAAGACCCGACCACCCGATTAACAATGGGTTCCACTTTTGCTTCATATCCTTCAATCATTCGTTTTATCTCTGGATCTGGCTTGATACCTTCCTGGAACGTAGTTACAATTTCTGCCGATTTTGAGACGATATCCTTAGTTTGTGGATCAATCTCGATATCCACATCTGAAAAGGCCGTGCCATAAGAATAGGATTGGACTACTAATTTATTGTCAATCATTGCGTTCATATAGGCGTGATTATGGCCGCCAAAAATGATATCCACTTCATCGTCCACCCTGTTAGCAATATCGACTAACTGCCCTTTTGGATTTTCTCCATTTGGACCGGAAGTACCCGGATTATGAGCTAAGACGACAATCGCTTTTACCCCTTGTTTTTTCAACTCCGTTACATTTTGGTTTATGGCTTCTACTTCATCTGTGAACTTTAATCCCTTTACATTACTAGGGACAACTAGCATCGGAGTCTCGGTAGTCACGACACCGATAAAGCCAATCGGCATTCCATTTACTTTGATAACTTGATAGGGTGGCAGGATTGTCTTTCCTGTTTTTTCATTGATGACATTTGCAACGATCCATGGAAAATTGGAGCCTGCAAATTTTCCAGTTTTTGGATGCGTTCCACCATTTATCAGGCGGAGCAGTTCCGTTAACCCTTCATCAAATTCATGATTACCGACGGTTCCGATATCAAAACCTAGTTTGTTCAAGATTTCAATTGTTGGTTCATCCTGTAAAAGTGCAGAAACAGGAGGGCTGGCTCCTACCATATCACCATCCTGAACAAGAAGGGTATTTTTATTCTCTGCTTCTCGCTCTTTTAAATAGGCAGCTAAATAATCAACCCGGCCAGCTGGCTTCCCGTTTACGTTTCGGGTTACATTTAATTGTCCATGCAAGTCATTAATACCTAATAATTGAATCGGAATAAAACGATTATTCGTTGAGGGTGCTTTTTTCTTTTTTGGATTATTCGTTTCCGGCCGTTTGGATTTATGTCCATGATAATCTTTCGATAATCCTTGGTTTTTTGCTTTGGTTGGCTTTTGTCTGCTCGTCTCTATCGACTTCATTTGACCGTTCGATGGATCAGGGTGAATAGTAACTTTAAGGTCTTTAGCTGCTGCACTTTGCTGACCTAATCCTCCTAATAATATGATTAGAGTAAAAGAAATTAACGATTTCTTAAACCATTCCATGCAAATCCTCCTACATTTTTATCGATGACCAATGGTATTTTTTGTTTACCAAGGAATAAATATACACATTTAAAATCATTAAAAAAGCCCCGCTATTATCTCTTCAACTTCAGTCGTTGAAAAGATAATAACGGGCTTTTAATATTGAACCTTATCACACTATACGACCAGCATTTCTGAAACTTTTTCCGCATATTCGATGATAAATTTTTCAATCTTTTTCGTATCGTCAGGATGAAACATATGGCCGGAATTGTCATACCAAACCAATTCTTTCCCAAACGGTGCCTCTAGTTCGATAAAATATTGCTCCACAGGTCGTCCGTCAACATGAACATCTTTTGCCCCGTGTAAGAAGGCAAGCGGCGTCTCTATTCTTTTTATTGTTTTAAAATTTACCTTTGCAAAATCTTCAACTAGTTCTTGGGTGTAGGTTTGATTGTAGGAGCTGTAAAGTGTATGGAAGATAGCTTTCATGGAGTATTCTGAACTATTTAAGAAGAGCTTTAAAGCACCTAGCATGCCTGGATGTTTCACTGTTTCGCTTTCATAAACCATCGAATTGTATTTGATCAGGGGGCGTCGGAAATCGGTCCATTTTTTCAGTAATAGATAAGGTGGTCGTCCTAGTTCTTCTAATTTCTTCAATGTTTTCCGGTCATTGGCTTTCTCGGCCCTGGCCTTTAACCAGTCAAAACAAATCATGTCATTTTCCTGCCAATTAATAATTTGCGATATGCCAATATAGGCATGAAGCATTTCCGGGTGCCTGGATGCAACCGATAATCCGATAATGGTCCCCCATGAATGACCAGCTAAATATACCTTTTCTTTATTAAAACGATTCCTTAAGATGTCAATTAATTCATAGCAATCGTGAATATATTGCTCGACGCGAAAAGACTCTTTGGGTGTATTTTTGTGATAGGTTTTCCCAGCCCCTCGCTGGTCCCAAAATACCACAACAAAATGTTTAACAAGCTCTTTAGTGGAAATGGACACGGCATAATTCTGACCTCGAGAAACCACGCCAGGAACCGGCATACATGGACCGCCATGAACAAATAACAATACAGGCTTCGTAACATCATCCCCCTGGATAAGGACAAACTGATCCACTCCGCCCAGCCTTATCTTTTCAACCAAATCAATTCCCTCTTCAGCAATCGTAAACTCTCGTTTCGAAAACAACCACATAATCCTCCCTCCTCATATATGTTTCTTCACACGATGTCAGGCACCATCCAATATGGTGCCTGACACTTTTTAATGTTTTGCCATTAAAGTTTGGAAGGCTGCTGATGTTCTTACTTCGATCGTTAAGGAACCTTTTTTGTAGATGGATTTGATGAGAAATGGTGCGCCAGTTGTATTCTGAAATTTGAAGTCGGGACCGCCATACGATACGGTGGCATCTCTGCCTGCAGGGACATAACCAACTGACAAAGAATGGTGGTGTTTTTCAATGTAACTAACACCTAATTGGTCTACGGCATTAAACAAGGTAGAAGAAGTCTGGCAAATCCCACCGCCAATTCCATCAACTAATTGTTTATTTACAATTTCCTTCGCTTTTTGATATCCGTGCTCGGCATCACTTGGTCCAACTGTCGTGTTAAAAGAGAAAATATCTCCTGTGCCTACAATCACATTATTTATCGCTCCTGCTGACAATTCGATATTTTTTGAACGGCCGACAACCCCGCTATTAAATCTTGTCGTATAGGTTGCCACAACGACTTCTCCTAATTGGTTCACATCCTCCGACTTATACCCGCTCTCGGTCACATAAAGAGGCAGTTCCACATCTCCTCCATTGGCCGATGCTGCAATTACCTTTTCAACCAACTCTGATTCTTCTAAAATAATCCTCGGTTTCCCTTTAATGATCTGACCTTTGGAGTCAATCTTATCCAGAACCATTCGTTGATCATAGCCATTCTTACTTTCCGTTCCTTTTGCCAAGTCGCTTGCCCACTTCTCTAGTTCCTTTTTATACGCTTCGTTATCTGTTCCAAATCCCATATCAACTGGAAGAAAGGTTTTGATAATCGATTTCGTATTTGGATCCAGTACATTGACCGTAATCGTTTTTGGTACTTCTTCCTTCTGTTTTTCTTCATATGGTATTTGAACTGGTTTTTGCTTTGGTTCTGTGACCTTTTCCCCAACCGCCTTTTCTTTCACTGTTTTTTCTGTACAACCAGCCAACCCCATTAAACTGCAGATGACTAAAAATAAAATTACAAACAAGCTTTTTCTCATTTCCCCAACCTCTTATCCTATATTTTCATGCTGTGACCTAGGACCTCCCAATGAAATCCATTCATTCTCCGATTTTATTCACTTGAACATGGCAATATGAGTGATAAGTTTTATTTTTATATAAAAAAACTCCTTTTGAATAAGGAGTTTAATAAAGAATGTTCTGTATACTGTCGGCTATCTATCTAACACCACTTTTCATCATGGGATGAATCATTTTCGGTTCCGTTACAGTCCGTTCCTTTTTCTTATAAGCATGCCAGTATGCCATAGCAATAAATACCGATCCACCCACAGCATTTCCTAAAAAAACAGGGACAAAATTCTCTAAATACGCGACCCAAGTAAAATGTCCGGCAAAGATCGCCGCTGGAATCACAAACATATTCGCCACCACGTGTTGAAAGCCAATCGCGACAAATGCCATCGTTGGAAACCAGATACCAGTAATTTTCCCGGCCATATCATTAGCACCATACGAAAGCCACACAGCCGAAGCAACAAGCCAATTACAGCCTATTCCCGAAATAAAGGCTTGGAGAAATGTAGCTTCTAATTTATGGTCAGCAACACTTATCGTTCTTTCCAGGAATGGTCCTGTTTCCGTAAGTCTAAGCAAATGTCCAAAAAAGTAAGCGACAAATAGTGCCCCCAGAAAGTTACTAACCGTTACGAGAAACCAATTATGAATAACCTTTTTCGTGCTGATCTTCTGCGCTATTCGAGCTAGCGGCACAGCCATCATATTCCCTGTTAGAAGTTCTCCACCAGCGAGTAATGTGAGGACAAGACCGATTGGAAAAACAGACGCACCAATTAAACTGCTCATCCCTTCTAAATTTCCTGTGAGTGTTGCTGTTACGCGGATGAAAAGTAAATAACCAAAAGCGATGAAGGCACCTGCTTCAAACCCCAATATCAATGTCTGTAAAGGCGGGTACTTTGATTTTTTCACTCCATTTTCAATGGTAATTTCCATGATTTTTTCGGGTTTACTGTATCCCATTAGATATACTCCTTCGTCAATAAACTGAATGCTCTTATGGTTTGTGAAATACTTAACATATTTATTTTATAACAAATACTTCTAAAAACCTGTGAATATTTCTTTAACGATTATTTAGCGCTTACATTCATCTTTGTAATCTTGCTTTAATATTCGTAATCACTTACTTCCCCCTTTAAATAGAGGTATACTGATTACCGAGGTGATAAGGTGAAAAGGGTAAAAACACCACAGAAGGTTCGTCCGGATAGTAACGGTCTGACTGAAGAAAGATGGCAGGCGATTATCAAGAATGATTCTTCTTATGATGATCAATTTTTTTATGGCGTTAAAACAACAGGTATTTTCTGTCGGCCATCCTGCAAATCCAGAGCTCCAAAAATGGAAAATGTCCAGATCTTTTTTCATACTGAACATGCACTAGCTGAGCATTTCCGCCCCTGTAAACGGTGCAAGCCGAAAGGACTGCGACTCCCAAATGAAGAATGGGTCGCACAAATTGCTGGGTACATCGACACACATTTTCACGAACCATTAACACTCGAAAGCTTGGCAGATATTTGTCACGGCAGCCCATATCATTTGCAACGGACCTTTAAGCTAATTAAGGGGGTAACCCCGGCTCAATATATTCAGGAGACACGAATTAATCAGGCTAAACAGCTGCTAGCTGCAACAGATACATCAATAAACGACATTAGTATAGATGTGGGGATCTCAAATCCAACTCATTTCGCGACGCTTTTTAAAAAAATTACAACCTATACACCTTCAGGATATCGGCAAATGTCGCGGAAGAACTAAAGAAAGGAGTTTTTATGATGGAAAATAAAAAAATTTTTTGGAAATTGTTTGTTGATGGACCTTGGGAAATGTACCTGGCAGCAACATCAAAAGGACTTTGTTATGTTGGCTCGAATCATAAGGGCTTTGAGGAATTAATGAACTGGGTGCAGAAAAAGTTTCCCCAGCACCAATTAGAACAGGATAATCACCGATTACAGGTATATGCTGACCAATTCGCCGAATATTTTCACGGAACGCGGACGTTGTTTACCTTTCCAATCGATTATTACGGGACGCCTTTTCAGCAATCAGTTTGGAACGCATTACATGAAATCCCTTACGGTTGTACACATACTTACTCGGAAATCGCGGAAATTCTGCAAAAACCTAAATCGGTCCGTGCTGTTGCCTCAGCGATTGGGGCTAATCCAATCTTAATCACGGTGCCCTGTCATCGTGTGATTGGAAAAAACGGCAAGCTCACTGGATTTCGGGGCGGATTGGAGATGAAAGAAAAGCTGTTGGAATTGGAAAAAGTACCTGCCCACATGAAAGGAATGAACAAATATGCCAAATAGGATTTCATCATTAGACTGGGATGAGGTGCACCTCATCCTAGATACTCAGGGCTTTGCAAAGCTTCCCCCATTATTGGAACCTGACCAATGCCAGGATATGATCCGTACATATGAGCATCCATCCAATTTTCGGAGCACCATTAATATGAAAAGATATCGATTCGGGGAAGGAGAATACAAATATTATCAATCTCCCTTCCCATCATTACTACAACAACTTCGCATTGACTTCTACCCGGAACTCGCCAAAGCTGCCAACCGCTGGTTACAGCAACTAAAAAAAGAACCCATTTATCCGCCCAGCCTATCAGAATTTCTTGAACATTGTCACGCCCAGGGGCAAACTCGTTCTACACCATTAATTCTTAAGTATGAAACCGGAGGATATAACTGTTTGCACCAAGATATATATGGTGATGTATACTTTCCATTCCAAGTACTATTTGTGCTAAATCAACGGGATCAAGACTATACCGGCGGTGAATCCATCCTTGTTGAGCAAAGACCTCGTGCCCAAAGCCGAGGACATGTCATTACTCTTGATCAGGGTGAAGGACTCATTTTCCCAACGAATCATCGTCCAATCGAAGGAACCCGAGGCTATTATCGGGCGACTGTTAGGCATGGCGTCAGTACGGTGACATCTGGTACCCGTTTTGGATTAGGAATTATTTTTCATGATGCGAAATAATAGCTGCATTTGAATTTATTTTTATGTGTGGAAAAGATGAATGCGGGGCCTATTCAGACAGGTTTACCTGGAAATTGCTTCATGTTGTCTGAATGCGGGGCCTATTCAGACAAGTTTACCTGGAAATTGCTTCATGTTGTCTGAATGTGGGGCCTATTCAGACAGGTTTACCTGGAAATTGCTTCATGTTGTCTGAATGCGGGGCCTATTCAGACAGGTTTACCTGGAAATTGCTTCATGTTGTCAGTCAAGTCCTATATTTTGTGTAAATTGTATTTCCTATGGTTACAATGTTTTTCAGCTTTTATGAATTTTGATGGTTTGGAAGGGGGTACCCCCTTCCAAACCATCAAGATTTCGCGCGCTTCGCGC